>CAZGUX010000292.1:0-27251 GCA_964529305.1 uncultured Solibacteraceae bacterium
TGCGCCTTGGAGAGGTTCTGTACAGCAAGTTCCCGCAACCCCTGTTTTCCGTAGACGATCAAGAACACGGTGGCCATCAGGGCCACCAGCGCCTGATTGGTGCAGATGTTCGACGTCGCCTTTTCCCGCCGGATGTGCTGCTCCCGGGTGGAGAGCGTCAGGCAAAAGGCGCGGTGTCCTTTGGCGTCCCGGGTTTCGCCAACCAGCCGGCCCGGCATCTGGCGGAGAAACTTCTCCTTCGCCGCGATGATGCCGGCAAACGGACCGCCATAGCTCGGCGAGATGGCAAACGACTGCAATTCGCCAGCGGCGATATCGGCATCCACCGGCGGCGCGAGCAGGCCTAAGGAAACCGCTTCCGTGAACAGGAAGACCAGGAGCGCTCCGCGGCTGTGCGCAATGTCCGCCACGGCTTTGACGTTTTCGATGGCCCCAAAGAAATTCGGCGACTGGATGATCACCGCGGCCGTCGACGAATCGATCTGGCGGTCGAGGTCTTCCAGGTCCACCAGGCCGGTCTCGCCGTCGTAGGCGCACTCGGCGACCGGCATTCCCTGATGTCGCGCGTAGGTCGCCAGCACTTCGCGGTACTCCGGATGCACCGACTTCGCGACGGCCACTTTGGCGCGCCCCGTGGCCCGGACGGCCATCATCGCCGCTTCCGGCGTGGCGGTCGACCCGTCGTACATCGACGCGTTGGCCACGTCCATCCCGGTCAACTGGCAGATCATCGTCTGGAATTCGAAGATGGTGGTGAGCGTCCCCTGCGAAATCTCCGCCTGATACGGCGTGTAGGAAGTGAGAAACTCGCCGCGCGAGACCACCGTGTCCACCATCACCGGGCGGAAGTGCGCGTACACCCCTGCGCCCAGGAACGAGGCGTACCCGTTGGCGCCGCGATCGGACAGCGCACGAAAGCGCTCCACGATCGTGTACTCGGAAAGACCGGGGGGAAGAGCCAGGGATTCCTTCAGCCGCACTTCCTCGGGCAGGTGCGCGAACAGATCCTCCGCGCTCCGGAGACCGCACGATTCCAGCATCTCCCGGCGTTCCAGGTCAGACTTCGGCAAATATCGCAATTGATTAACAGACTCCTTCGGGGATGCGGACTAACCTTCCTGTCCGATATAGGTTTGATACTGGGCGGCGCTCATCAGTTGCTGAATTTCGTCGGGAACCGACAGGCGGATCTTCACGAGCCAGGCGGTCCCGTGGGGATCCTGATTCAGGGTTTCCGGCGCCGAACTCAGTGCCCCGTTGACTTCAACCACCTCGCCGGACACCGGAGAATAAAAGTCGCTGACCGCTTTTACGGACTCGACCGAACCCAGGGTCTTGCCCTGCTCGACGCGCGTGCCGACCTTGGGCAGGTCCACGTAGACGATGTCGCCGAGTTCTTCTTGAGCATGAAATGTAATGCCGATGCTTCCGGTCTCGCCTTCCACATTCACCCACTCATGCTCTTTCGTGTAGCGGAAATTCTCAGGATAGGTGCTCATTTCGATCTCTTGTAGAAAGGGGTCGCCACCGTCACGGCATCGACGGCCTGGTTCCGAATCATCACTTGGATTGCCTGTCCCACCTTCGCCCGCTCCACGGGCAGGTAGCAGAGGCCGATATTGCGGTTCAATGTGGGAGCGGGCGATCCGCTGGTCACCCAACCCGCGGGCGCTCCATCCACCAGCACTTCATATCCGTCGCGCCCGATGCCGCGGCCCAGCATCTCGAAGCCGATCAGCTTGCGCCGTACACCGGCCTCCTGCTGCTTGATTAGGGCGGCCCGGCCGGCGAAATCGCCCTTGTCCATCTTGACGATCCACCCCAGATCGGCTTCCCAGGGCGTAATCGTGGCGTCGATCTCGTGGCCGTAGAGCGCCATCTTTGCTTCCAGACGTAGCGTATTGCGCGCTCCAAGTCCAGCCGGCTTGATCCCGAACTCGGCGCCCGCCTCCAGGATTTCCTTCCACAACCTCTCGGCCTGGGTCGGCTCGATGTAAATCTCGAACCCGTCTTCGCCCGTGTACCCCGTCCGCGCGATCCGCGCCACCGCGCCGCTTACTTCGCCGTCCGTGAACCAATAGTAGCGAATGCCCGCCAACGGCGTCGCCGTCAGCTTCTGCAGCGTGTCGAGCGCCTTAGGCCCCTGTACGGCGAGTTGCGCGTATCGCTCGCTGGCGAAGATTACCTCCGCGTCGAAGCGGTTCTGCTGCCGGATGTGCTCGAAGTCCTTCTCCTGGTTGGAGGCATTGACGCAGATGAAGTAGTGATCGTCAGCCACCTTGTGAACCAGGATGTCGTCGACGAAGCCGCCGTGGTCGTAAAGCAAAGCAGAATAATGAGCTTGTCCCAACTTTAGCTTCGCGGCATTGTTGGTCGCGACGTAGTTGACCAGCCGCTCGGCTTCAGGACCGCGCACCTCGATCTCGCCCATGTGGCTGACATCGAACAGGCCAACCGCGTTGCGAACCGCCAGGTGTTCGTCGATGATCCCCGTGTATTGGACGGGCATATCCCAACCGCCGAAATCCACCATCTTGGCTCCGGCCGCCCGATGGACAGAGTTCAGGGGTGTGGCCTGGAGAGGAGCCGATTGGGACATGGGGAAACTTCCAAGCTAGCAAGCTCTCTCAGGGGGTGTCAATGCAACGGAAGTAATAGAAAGGACTAGAAGAACCATGCAGATTGCTGGGGTCCAGTGGTTTTGCGACTCAGATTGGCGGCCGGAGGACTGTGCCGAATCGACGCTGAGCGGTTCTGCGCCGCGGGTTTGCCTAAGCCGATTTCGCTTTCTGCCGCGAGCCTTCACCGTTTGTTCGGCGGTGGTTTCAACAGGCTCTTAGCCATCGCGTCGGCCTGTGCGGCCTCCACCTTCCGTCGCGCCTTCCTCAGAACCCGCGCGTAGACGCGGAGGGTGTCGGCCAAAGCCGGATCCGTCGGTCCGAAAGTCTTCTCCTGGATCGCCAGGGCGCGGCCGAGTAGTGCCGCCGACTCTTCGTACCGCTTTTGCTTCAGGTAGTTCACACCGAGTTCCTGCAGCACGGGCGCCACTTGCGGGTGGTCAGTCCCCAGGCTCTTCTCGCGCAGAAGTAGGGCGCGCCGCAACAGCGGTTCCGCCTTCGCATACTCGCCCTGCCTGCCGTGGAGTAAGCCCAGGTTCGTCAAGTAGACCGCCATCTCCGGATGTTCCCGGCCCAGCACCCTCTCGAGAATGGAGATTGCGCGCACAGCGAGTGGTTCGGCCTCTCGAAATCGGCCGGCGACCACATGAATGGAGGCCATTTGATCCAGTCTCATGGCCACCTCGAGATGCTCCGGCCCCAACGCCCTTTCCAGCAGAATCAAGGCCCGGCGAGTCACCGACTCAGCCTCGGCGAAGCGGCCTTGTTCCAGGTAGACCACCCCAACTTCCCCGACGGCCGTGGCCACCGCGGGGTGTTCCGGAGGGAAGTATCGCTTTCGGATGGTCAGGGCTCGCCACAGATGCTGTTCGGCCTCGCCAAAGCTCTGCCGGGTTCGCAAGACGGCGGCCAGATTGGTGAGCATCTCGGGAAGACTCGGATGATCCGGTCCAAGCGCCATCTCGATGATTTCCACGGCTTGCCGGAGTAGAGGTTCGGCTTCCCGGTACCGCCCTTGCGCCCGGTGGACGGACGCGAGACCATGCAACGCCAGCGCCAGGTCGGGGCTGCGCGGCCCAGCCGCCTCCCGGGTCTTCCGGGCACGACCGTAAAGCTGCTCAGCCTCCGTGTAGCGTCCTACGGCGAAGCACCAGCTCGCGAAGCTCGTCAACGCGGTTGCCACGTCCGGATGGTCTGCCGGATAGGACTTGTCATAGATCGTCAGCACCCGGCGATGAATGGACTCGGCCTCGGCGTAGTTGGCACGATCCGTGTGGACCGCCGCCAGATTGGCCAGCAGGCCGGCCATCGTGCGGCTCTCCGGCCCCGAGATTCTCTCCTCCAGCCCGATGCCGCGTTTCAAGTGATGTTCCGCCTTCTCGAACTCTCCCCGGCTGCGGTAGAAAACCCCGAGATTGTTCAAGACGTCGGCAGTCACTGCCGGCCAAGCGTCTCCGGCTGCTTCTGCCAGGGCCAGCGCTCTTAGTAGATGGGGTTCGGCATCGGCGTAGCGGCCTTGTCCGCGAAGCGCTTCTCCGAGATCGCTCAGGCAGACAGCCACTTCGATACGGGGAGGCGCCGCCCCAGCCCCCGAGCGCTTCTCATAAAGGCTGAGCGCTCTGCGCAAAAGGGGGTCGGCTGTGGAGTATCGGCCTTGGCGATTAGAAAGCCGGCCCAGAATGCTCAGAATCTCCGCCAGTTGTTCGCGCTGCACGCCGGCACGCTCTGCTTCCCGAAGGGCAGATCCAAAGGCACCCTCCGCCCGGGTGTCCTGGCCCGAACGGTATAGCTTCCAACCCTGGTCCCGATGCTGTCTCCACGCCTCGGGCTCGGCGTTTTGGCCGAAGGCCAAATAGGCCAGCGCGATCATGACAACGCAGTATTTCGTGGACACACGCATCGCTTCCTCCTTGCTGTTTCTTGCCGTCGGTTGTTGCCCTTCGGGAAGCCCCGCGATAGAATCGGCTGCCGTAGAGGCTGCTGGTCAATCTTGCGGGAACTGAAGCGGTGGAGTCCTGCGGAAGCGCCTCAATTCCGCCTCAAGAGACTCTCAATTGCGTAGGGCAATGGAAACCAAGCACTTCTACGAGTTTGGTCCCTTCCGCCTTGATCTCATCAAGCGCGTCTTGTTACGTCAGGATGAGGTGGTTTCCCTGCCGCCGAAGGCGTTCGAGGTTCTGCTGGCGCTGGTGAGTAATGGCGGCAAGGCGCTGACGCGCGAGGAACTGATGAAGCGCGTCTGGCCGGATGCCTTCGTGGAGGAGGGCAATCTGACCCAGGCTATCTTCCTCTTGCGGAAAGCGCTCGATGATACTCCCCAGGAACCGCGCTACATCGTTACGGTCCCGCGCCAGGGCTACCGCTTTGCGGCCGAGGTGATCGAATCGCGGGACGAGAGCGCCGCCGGGATTCAAGACAACTCGCCCTCCCCGACGGTGATCCCGGAGAACGGCGAGGCCCCTCGTCCGCATCCGGCACGGGTTTCCAGGAGACGTTGGTTGGCGGCGGCGCTTCTGGTGGCCGGAGCCGCTGCTGTTTCCGTTTGGATGGTGACCCGGCGGAAACCGGTGCCGCCGCAACCGCCGGTCAATTCGATTGCGGTTCTTCCGTTCACCAACCTCAGTGCCGACCCGGAGAATGAATACTTCAGCGACGGCTTGACAGAGGAGATCACCAGCGTGCTGGCGGGCGTCGACGGCCTGCGCGTGATGGCGCGCTCGACGGCGCTTCAGTTCAAAGGCAAGTCAGGGGATATTCGCTTGATCAGCCAGCAGCTTGGCGTGGGAACAGTTCTCGAAGGCAGCGTGCGAAAGCAGAAGGATCGGGTTCGTATCACTGTCCATCTGACCAGCGCACCGGACGGGCGCCAGATCTGGTCCAGAAACTACGATCGCGATCTGAAAGATGTGTTCGCGGTGCAGGAAGAGATTGCACAGGCGATCGTGACGACCTTGCGGAGCAATTTTGGGCTGGCCGTTGCATCTCCCAGGGTGCGGCCTTTTACGAGCAATGTCGCGGCCTACAACCTCTATTTGCAGGGACGGTATCAGCGCGGCAAGCTGGCGTTGGAAATGGCGGCAAAGCTCTTCCAGCAGGCGATTGAAAAGGACCCCGGCTATGCGGTGGCTCACGCGGCATTGGCGGACTGTTACGGGCATATGGGGCGGATTTTCATGCTCGCGCCGAAGGATGCCTATTCGAAAGCGACTGCCTCAATCCGCCGGGCCCTGGCGATCGATGACTCGCTGGCCGATGCCCACGCCGCCCAGGGCTACTTGAGTTTTTACTACGAATGGGATTGGGTCGCGGCCCGGCGTCACTTCGAACGCGCGATCCAATTGGATCCGGACAACACTATGGCGCACCTCTACTCTGCGAGATACTACAGCGCCATGAGCCGGTTCCCTGAATCCCTGGCTGAAGTGGGGCGGGCATTGGCTCTGGATCCGGCCGACCCCGTTGTGACCAGCTCCCTCGTCTGGCATCACCTGTGCGCGAGGAACTACCAGCAGGCGGTGGCGGCCGCCGAGCGATCGTTGGCGATTGACCCGAACAACCTTTCCTCAGTGGTGTATTTGCGGTGGGCCTATGAGCAGATGGGCTTACTCGAGAAGGCGGCTGAAGTGTGGCAACGCGCCCTGGTGGACCAGATCGCGCTCGGCCGCGCACTGGAGAAGGACGGCCCCACCGGCTACTGGCATGCCCTGCTTGACTGGCAGTTGGCGGAGAAACACGTGAGCGGCTACCATACGGCGGCGGTGTATGTTCGCTTAGCCGAGCGACAACAGGCGTTCCGATGGCTGGAACGCGCCTACCAGGATAGGAATCCCTGGCTGGTCAACCTGAACGCGGACCCGGTTTGGGACAGCTTGCGCACCGAGCCGCGCTTCGTCGCACTGGTCCGCAAATTGGACCTGCCGCTGTCGACCCCGGCGCAGGGCGTCAAGTGAGGGACTGCCGGCCTAGAGACGCATATCGAAATAGCGCCTTCCCACGTGGCGGATAGCCACGGCGCCAGGACCGCCAGCGCCCAGACCGGGCAGTGGAAGCCAGTGCGATAAGGGCCGCGCGGGCCCTTCGCTCCGCGGTTCCGCCTTAGCGTCGCACGAACTTCTGCACCCGCATCCCGACGTTGACGTCCGTCACGTACACCTCGCCGGTCCGGCTGACCGCGACGTCGTGCGCCCAGTAGAACTGGCCGTCATAGCTGCCGAACGAGCCCCATTTGTCGAGAATCCTGCCGTTCAGGTCGAGCCGCAGGACATGATTGCGATCCGGCGGCTTGGGATGGAGGTCTCCGCCGTCGGCGACGTACAGGAAACCGTCGGCGGCGAAACTCACTCCCCACGGGCGGCCCAGTTCGGCGCTCTTCCATTGATGAAGGAACTTGCCGTCCGCGTCGAACACCTGGATGCGTGAGTTGCCGCGGTCGGCGACGTACACTCGCCCTTGGGAGTCCACCGTAATCCCGTGCGGAGTATCGAACTCACCCGGATTCCCGCCCTTCACGCCCCACTCGGAGACATATTTCCCACTCGACGTGAGCTTGACCACGCGGCTGTTGCCGTAGCCATCGGAGATGTAGACATCGCCGCCACGCGAGACGGCGACATCGGTCGGCTTGTTGAAGTGCGTGGTGTCGAGGCCCGGGACGTTCTTCGCGCCCAGCGTCAGCAGGAGTTCGCCGCTATTGCTGAACTTGAAAACCTGGTGCTGCTTGACATCCGTCACCCAGACGTTGTCCTGGGGATCGAGGGTCAGGCCGTGAGCCGATCCGAACATGCCGTCCCCCCAGGACGACAGCAGTTTGCCGGTCGCGCCATCGAAGCTGAGCACCGGGCGGTCGCCGCGGTGAAACACGAAGACGTGGTTCCGGGAGTCGACTTGCACTCCGGTGACCTGGCCAAGGGCAAAGCCTTCGGGAAGGGTGGGCCAACCGTGCACCACCTGATAGGAACTAGTGGTGCTTGTGGAAGCGAATTGCGTGAACCCGGCGTAAGCCAGCAGCACGGCAAAGCTACCCAGGGCGTATCGGCGTCGCATGGTCGAGCATTATATGGTCGCCTCGCCGTGGAAGTCAAAGAGGAGATCGGCGGCGTTGGGCCCAGCGAGTGCACAGCCTGGTAACTGGCTGGTTCGACACGGGCCCGGTTTTCCGGTCTTGGTCTGTGAATGTGAGCCGCCCAGCTCACCCACGAACACGGCCACCACCAGGGTACCCTTGAGGCGTCTGGGGCCTCCGCACCTGGAGCGATGTCTTCAACCCGCAGTCGTCGAGCGATCGTCAAGTTCAGCCGTATGCCTGGGAGCGATGGCGAACGCCGAAGATGCGCATGACGTCTTCCTGCAGCGCAAACAGGATGCGGTAGTCGCCAACTCGCAGGCGAAAGGAACCGGCCATGTCGCCATGCAGTGGTTCGACATCGCCGCCGCCGGTGCGGGCGTAGTGCAAAACACTGTCGAAGATGCGCATGGCGCTTGGCCGGTCCAAGCGGCGGACATCCGCCCTCGCTTCATCGAGCCACTCGATACGGTGTGACGCCATTACTTGCTCAACGGGAAGTCTTCCGGCGTGAGTTCGAACTCGGACAGCACGTCCTCCATAGAAATGCCCTTACCGCCTCGCTCCGCGAACCAGGCTTGCCCTTCGTGAAAGCGGCGGCGGTCCTCTTCGGTGACGGGTTCGTCGTCGTGAATCATGACTTCCATCAACTGAACGACAGCGGCAAGTTTGTTGGGTCCCAAGCGGCTGAGCAGTTCGTGAGCCTTTGCTTCGAGCTCGTCAACGGCCATTGTGTTCCCCCTGGGCGGTGTTCTGGCGTTGCGCCGCAACAGCGGCTATAGAGTGAATCAATCGGATCCGTGGGTGCGGATCTTTCGCAGCCGGCCGCGGGATAACGACGGAGGACGAAACGCCATCGTTGTACTCATGGCAGGAGGTCGAACGCCGTGTCGCCCTGGTAGCTTCGTCGAGCTTGGCCCGGGTTCGGCCGCGAGCGTTGCGGAGCGCGACGAGGCGAAGACCGAAGCTGGAATCCTCTTTCTTCTTGCGTGGCATCTCATAGTCGATTGTAAAGCTGGTAGAGATGGAATCGCGAATCGGCCGAACCTGTCGCGCCGGTTTTGCGATAGCCGCAACGGAAGTTGACTTCGACGCCACTCCTTTACTGCCCCAGGTCAAACGTGAAGATCGAGCTACCCGCGGCGATCGCCACCACTTGCCGGCCCTTGCTCGAGAACGTCACCGCGTTCGCCCGAATGATGCCTCCGCAGTTCTGACGCCACACCTCCCGTCCCGTCTCCGCGTCGAGGGCGAAAAAATGCCCTTCGTCGCTGCCCCCGAACAGGAGTTTCCCTGCCGTGGTCAACACCCCGGCCCACGGTTTGGTGTGCAGCTTGTACTCCCAGACGCGCTCTCCGGTCTTGGGGTTCAACGCCCGAATCGCCCCGTGACCCGGTTCGTCCGGCAAGTCGATCAGGGGCACGCTGCCAATGTAGCGATTGCCCGGGCTGTACTCCTGCTCGCCCTTGCGATACACGCTGCGGTTCTCCCAAACCGACAGGTAGAACAGCCCGGTCTGCGGATTGTAGCTCGGCGAATACCAGTTGGTGGCGCCCTGCACGCCAGGCCACACGTAGGTCCCCTCGGGAGAAGGATCGATATTCGGCAAACGGATCGGCCGTCCGTTCGGCTCTAGACCCTTCGCCCAGGTCTGCGTCGCGAACGGCTTCCCCAGAAGGAACTTTCCATTCGTCCGGTCGAGCACGTAGTAGAAGCCATTCCGGTGCGCCCAATACACGAGCTTGCGCCGCTGCCCCTGCCATTCGTCATCCACCAGCACCGGCACCTGCACGGCATCCCAGTCGTGCACGTCGTGGGGCACGAACTGGAAATGCCATTTCAATTTGCCGGTATCGGCATCGAGTGCGATGGCGCTGTCCGAATAGAGGTTGTCGCCCAGGCGCGAATCGCCGTTCCAGTCGGGCGAGGGATTGCCTGTGCCCCAGATGATCAGGTTCTGCTCCACGTCGAACGATCCGGTGACCCAGGTCGGTCCGCCGCCGGTTTTCCACGAATTGCCGGACCAGGTTTCGTTGCCGGGTTCGCCCGTTGCGGGAATCGTCCAGAAGCGCCAGCGGCGTTTGCCAGTAGCCGCTTCGTAAGCGTCGAGAAAGCCGCGAATTCCATACTCACCACCGCTGATGCCGCAGATCACCATGTCTTTCACGACCAACGGAGCGACGGTGATGCTGTGGCCGGTGCGGTAGTCGGCCACCTCGACGTCCCAGAGCACATCGCCGGTTCTCGCGTCGAGCGCTACCAGGTGTGCGTCGACCGTCCCGATAAAGACGCGGTTCCCGAGGACCGCCACGCCGCGGTTGACCTGGCCGCAGCACACGTTGATTCGCGACGGCAGCGAGCGCCGGTAGCGCCAGAACGTACGGCCCGTCTCGACGTCGAGAGCCACGACATTGCTGGGAGGCTCGCTGATGTACATCACGCCGTCCACCACCAGAGGCGTCGTCTCGACCGTGTGGGTGGTCGGCATCTGGTGCACCCACTTGACCTTCAGTTTGCCGGCGTTGCCACGATGAATCTGGTCAAGCTGGCTGTAGCGCCAGCCCCGGTAGCCGCCGGAGTAGGTCATCCAGTTCGCAGGCTCATCCGGAGCCTTCAGGAGCCGTTCGTAGGTGACCTGCGCGGGGAGCGACGCAACTGCCGCCAACACGAGTGAAAGCCGCTTCATTGACCACCTCGCAGGGAACTGAGATAGGCCACCACATCGTCCACTTGTTCCTGGCTGAGCCGGGCCTGGTACGAAGGCATCCGCGACGTTTTCGTCACCCCGTAATGACTGAGGCCCGCTTTCGAAAGAGAGCGCAATTGCTCCCTGAGGTCAAGGAACTGGACCGTATAGGTGTCCTCGTTCAAGAGAAAACCCTCATGCCTGGCTCCGGCTTCGTCGGTGGCCGAAACGAACCAGAATCGCGGCCGGACGTCGGCATTGGGCTCGAGCAGGGACTGCCGGAGATGCTCAGGCGACCGGATGAGGCCGATCTTGGTGAGGTCGGGACCCAGCGCCGCTCCTTCGCCCCGGACGCGATGACATCCTGTGCAGCCGTTGGACCGGAACATTGCCGAGCCGCGCGACACATCCCCGCGGGCAGGCGCCGGCCGCGCACCGAGCGAGCGCAGATAGGCCACGATTTGCCAGACGCGGTCGGGCGAGTAGAACAGTCCCGCCATCTCCGTGCCGGCGATCCCGTCGGAGATGTTCTTGAGAAGGTCCCGATCCGAGCTTCCGTGAAAGAATTGTCCGCTTGCGAGATTAGGCCCGCGGCCACCCTCTCCGTTCAGGCCGTGACACTCCGAGCAATGGGAGCGGAAGGTCTTGGCGCCGGCCGCGACATCTTCGGCCGAGGTGCGGGGATTGCGCACCTCTTCCTGTGCCGGCAGCGTGGCGGCGAGGAGGAGCGTGAGCAGCCAGTACATGGCGCCTCCTTTCGTGAGGCGCATTGTATCAAGGAAGCAGGGGAGGAGTGTCGCGGTTACCGGGCCTTGCCGTAGTTGATGAACATCGGGCTCGACCACGCGATCATCTGGTCGTCCTGCAGCACCCGCACGTAGTAAAAATGCCGGCCGGCGACATCGCCCTTGTCGGTGAACTCGAAGGACACATCTTGAGCTTTGGGCTCAGCCGAATAAATGACCTGATTGTCTTTGATCACATCCGCCCGGACCACCTGGCGCGTGCCGCGGGCTTTCACCTTCAAAGGCAGTGCGCGAGTCAACGGGAACTCGTCGCCCATGAAGTGCGGGCCCATCCGCACGTCGAGAATGATGTTGTCCGTCGCGCCGTAGGTGTGGCGTTTGCGGATTGCATCGAGGATCCCCTGCCGCGAGCGGTCCGCCGTGTAGACCATCGCGTAGGAGATGTGCGTCGAGAAGTGATCGGAGCTGGCGATGATGCCGAGCTTGTAGCCCTTCGTCCAGGCATTGGAAACCATGCCCTCCGGCTGGTATCCCGCGGTCTTCATCATCGTGTCGTCTTTTCCCTGAACCACGACGTGCGGCGAGCCCAACTGTTCGTAGTTCGTCCGGCAGCCCTGGAAGATTTCGACCACGGGCTCGAGGTCCGGATCGTTGTCGCGCCAGTCGGTGCCCATCCGCGTGCCGGACGTATGGGAGATGACGACCGCGTTTCGCGGCCGGACGTCCTCATAGAGCAGTTTGGTGTCGTTCGACACCAGTTCCGCGGTCCCAATGGGCTCGTCACCCTGCGGCGTGAGCGGAAGCGAGAAGCCGCGAGCGCCCTGCTTCAGGAAGAACGGCGTCACTCGCGAGTCTGACCGTTTGGCAAAGAACATGTTGCGGTGGCCGTTGGGGAACACGGCGCTGCGTTCGTAACCGAAGATCGGGATGTAGGCGCCGGGCGCGTGATAGAGATCGGTCATCTTCTGCGACAGCCACCACCAGTAGGGCCACGCGCCGCCCTGATGATCGGTGGAGGCGCCGAAGTCCATGGCGCCCGCGTCGATCATGTAGCGGTAGAAGTCGTGCATGGACCCGTCAGGCTCGCCGCCGCGGTCCCAACTGAACTCGGTGTGGCGGTGGAAGTCGCCGCGCACGATGTTGAGCCGCTTTCCGCCGACCGCGGCCGCGTACGCACGGATGGCGCGCACGTCTCCGGTCTCGTCCGCGTGGCCGGCCTTCACCTCGACCGGATCGCCGGCGGCCGGGTCGTGAAGTTCGGGGGGCGCGGCCTGGGCGAGGCGAACGGAGCCCGCGAACACCTGCTGCCGCAGCGGGCGGTGAGTGAGCTTCATGGACCGGTTGTCGGTGGGCCACGCGAACCACAAGGTCGAGTCCTTACCGAAAGCGCCCTGAATGCGCGTGCTGATGCGGCCCTTGCTGTCGGGCAGCGTGACCGGATCGGACCAGCGGTTGCCCATCAGTTGCGTGACACGATACTCCCAGTACACGCGCGACGAGGGAGGGTGGTACGACGTCGAGAGCGCGCCGGGCGGCGGGCCCGTAGCGCTGGCCCCGATCTTGGCGGCCACGGCCACGGCCCCGGCCGCGTCGGCGAATACGTGGGGATGCCAGGTGGCCCCGCGCGGGAAGGGCAGTACGGCCGGCTCGCGCCACCGTCCGTTCTCCAGGCACCGCACGCGTCCGTCGCGATATCCGCCCAGCGGAACCCCGGGACTCGCGTCGCGGATGACGTAGCCGTAGTCTTTACCCCAGTTCGCCCGGCCTTCCTCCCACGCCACCCACACGCGGCCGGATCCATCCACGGCCACCGTGGCGCGCGCCTCGAATCGCGGCGTTCGGGCGACGGCCATCTCCTCGCCGGCACGTCCGTTTTCCACGCGGCGCGCATAGACGTCGTAGTTGCCGCTCGCGTAGCTGTCGTAGACCACCCACGCCACTCCTTGCGGAGTGATGGCAACAGCCGGTTCCCAATGATTGGCCTCTTTGCCGGTTATGCGGACCTCCGGCGACCACGTCTCGCCGTCGAGTGCCTTCAGCAGCACATGCGACTTGCCATTCCGAAAGGCCTGCCAGACGAGCGCGCAGCGGCCCTTTCCGTCACAGGCAACGCGCGGATCGATGTCCGGCAGCGGATCCGTGGTCAACCGTTCCAGGCGGCTCCACTGCTGCGCCGAGGGGTCGAACCTCCGCGCATACAGGTCCCAGTTGCCGTTCACCTGCTGCGGCCAGACGACCCACACGCGGCTCTGGGCGTCGGAGGCGAGTTGGGGTATCCAACTGTCGCCGCTGGCGCCAGGCACCCATTGCAGGCTACCCCACGCGCCGCCGCTCCATTGGCGGATGGCGACATCGTCGCGGTCGCCGTTAAAGCTGAGCCAGGCGGTCCACACCGTGCCTTCCGGTGTGGCAGCGATCGCAGGCCAGTCATCCTGCCGGAATTCGTGGCCGACGGCGGTTGAGTCTACCTGCGCTGTGGCGACGTGGACCGCAGCCGCCGCAAGGGACGTTAGGGTGAGGAAGAGTCGCATCGGTACTCCCTTCTCTCCGCGGGTCTGCAGCCACTATAGAACAACGGGCAGACGGATTCGTCCGGCCGGATCTCAACGCACGGTCGCGCTGCGCAGTACCGGGGTATCGGCATCGTCCGGACTCACCAGCGCCGCCTTGAACTGCAGCCACCGCCCGCTTGCGTCTTTCAACTCTCCGGGCCGCGTATAGACGCTCGCCTTCCCCGACGGTCCCACCCACTCGGCCGAGGCAAGCGCTTCCCGCGTCGCGGCCGTCTTCACCTGGAACTCCACTTTGGTGCGGAACGGCGTCTCGGCCTTCCAGTCGATGGCGCTCCAGGCCGCTCCGTCGCCCTCGATCGGCGGCGAGACCCAGTCGTAGCGGTCCGAGCGGTCCCAGATATTCCCGATATCGGCGACATTGAACAGGTGTGGCCCGAGGCCGGGAATCAGCGCCCGGCGTTTGGGCGAGAACCCGTCGGCGCCTCCCCAATACAGATACGAGTCGCTGCGGTGATTTCCGTCTTTGGAGTGGCAGGCGAACAGAATGTCCTTGCGTCCGTCGCGGTTGAAGTCGGCCACGATCACGCCCGACCCCGAGTTGGTTTCGATGCGGGTGGGCTTCGCCGGATCGAAGCCGCGAGCGCCATTCCAGAAGATATACGACGGATTCGCCCGCGTGCTTCCGGCGTGATAGCTGGTCAACACCAGGTCGAGCCAGCCGTCACCGTTCAGGTCGGCGACCGCCGCGTCCTCGTTGCCGATGGTCTGGAGAGTCATCCGTCGCGAGACGGAGTATCCGTCTTTGCCGCCCCAGTAAATGTACGTGCCCGCCTCCGGCGACCCGCCGAACGAGCGCGGCTTGCCCGGCGGCGGATTCTTCGACCACAAGTTGCAGACAACGATGTCGAGGTAGCCGTCCTCGTTCAAATCGGCGACCCTGGCCGAAATCGCAACCTCGGACGGCAGCACGGTCTTCCGCTGGTTGTCGAATCCGGAAGCGCTGTTCCAGTAGATGACCACGCGATTGTCGGTGGTGGTGAAGACAATATCGACCCACTGGTCGCCATTCAAATCCGCGATCGTGTGGAACCGCAGTTCGCCGATGCGGAAGAGAAAACGGCGATCGTCCGAAAAGCCTTTGGCGCCTCCCCAATACAGGCTGACCTCGTCCTTGGCGGGAGACCACTGGCTGGTCGCGATGTCGAGGTAGCCGTCGCGGTTGAAGTCGGCAACCTGGGCGGAAAACGAGTTGTTCCTGTTGAGGATCGTCTTGCGGCCGGGCGAGAACCCGCCTTGGGCGCCCCAGTAAATCAACTGCGGCGCGCCAGGAAAATAGAGGTCGGGAAAGCCGTCGGCATTCAGGTCCGCTGCGGAGTAGGCATTCACCCCGTGGCTCGGCAGGGCCAGGCGACGCGAGGGGGAGTATTCGCCTTTCTCGTTGCCCCAATAAATCCAGGAGTCCAAGGGATCGCCGTCAATGCCGTCCAGTTTGTTGAGGAACGCCAGGTCGGGGTCGCCGTCGCGATTGAAGTCGGCCGCGATGACGCCGGTGGCGCCGTGAGTGGGAAGGGCGATCCTTCGCGCCGGCGGGAACGTTCCGCCCGCATTCAGAAACACATACGAATCGGTGTTGTGCGTCGCGCCGTTCGAGAAGTTCGCGAGGGCCAGGTCCGGCCGGCCGTCCCGGTCGAAATCCGCGACCGCCGATTGTGTGGCATGGGGCGCTGGCAGTTCGGCCCGCCGGTCCCGGGAAAAGCCCTGCTTCGAGTTCCAGTAGATGTACGACGCCGGGCCGGCTTGATTGGCGAACACGATATCGGCAAGGCCGTCGCCGTTCAGGTCCGCGGCAAGCGCGTGGCGCGCGCCGCGCGTTGGCAACGCCGTTCGTGAGCCGGGCGAAAAGCCCTTTGCCGAGCCCCAATACACAAACGAGTCGATGGCGTTCGTGTCGACGATGTTGTACATGCCGAGTTCGCGGGACTTCAGCCGGAAGTTGTTGGCCAGCACAATGTCCATGAAGCCATCGCCGTTCAGGTCGCTCACCGCCACCGACGAACTGCGCTCGCCCGGAAGCTTTGTCATCCGGGCCTCGTCAAACTTCCCGCCCTTCGAACCCCAGTAAATCCAGGCTCCCGCCTCGCCGTTCTCATTGCCTTCATTGGCAAACACCAGATCCGGAAAGCCGTCGCGATTGAGGTCGGCGATCTTGACGTCACGCCCGTTGATGGTCTTCAACGTCGCCCGGCGATCAGGGGCATAGCCGCTCTTGGAACCCCAGTAGAGGAAGGACTTCTGAAACGCGTCCACGCTCACGTGATAGGAGAGACCACTGTTGGCGAAAACCAGGTCGGCAACTCCGTCGCCGTTCAGGTCGCCCGCCGCAACTGCCTCGGCGCCCTGTGTGGGCAAATCGGTGCGGCGGGATTTGTCGAACCCCTGGGCGCCGCCCCAATACACATAAGAGTTCAGCTCGGTCTTGGTTCCGTCAAAGCGGTTTACGACGATGAGTTCCGGGTACCCGTCGCCGTTCAGATCGGCCGCCACACCGCTCTGCCCGCCTTCGGTGGGCAGGGACAACTTCCGTCCGCCATCAAAGCCGCGCTTCCCCCAGTACAGGGTCAGGTCGAGCTTCTCGTTGTGTTCGTGCGTGTGGGCAAAGACGAGGTCGACCGACCCGTCGCGATTGAGGTCCCGGACGTTGATGAGTCGAATGCCGCCGTCGGCCGCCACGTAGGTATTGGCGCCCCCATCGCGGAAGGTGCCCTGCTTCCAGTCGTTCAGCGAGGAGAACGTCCGGCCTTTCTTCGGTTGGGGCAGAAGGATGACGGCCGTGGAGAGGCCAAGAAGGCAAACCCAGGGATACCAGCGCATGGCGATGCAACCATACTAACCCGCGAGACGGAAGCCTCGGCTCTTATCGCTTGATCAGATCGATGACGTCTAGCACCACATTGGTCGCGTCCGCGATGACCAACGCCCAGCGGTCGACTACAACCCGGCGATAGCCGGCAGGCAGAGGCGAAAGCTGTCCCTCCAACGGCGCAGGAAACGCTGCGAGCTTCTTCTGCCAGCCCGGCGGTAGCGGTTTGCCGTGACGCAGGTTCTTCTCGAGCCCCGGGGGCAAGCGCCGAGCCTCGGCCGACACCAGGGTCGGGTGTTGGCCAGCGTAGTCGAGGATGATCCGCAGATCGACCGTCGAGAACGCCGCACTGCTGTCCTTGTGGGCTTTGCCCCTGCCCTTGCTTTTCCCCTGGGCTTCTGCCGCTGCGGGAGCCAGGATCGCCATCATGACCAGCAGTGTCCGTCGGGTCTGACCCTTCCTGCACGATTGCCTCATGAGTCCAGCATACCTTCACGCAGGCGGCATCGCGTTTTTTGCATCCGGCCAGCGGTAGCGCGTGTTGTTTTTCCAACCTCTGGTGAGGGTCACTTCGCGCACAGTCGCGCCAGATTGGAAGTAGCGCTCTGCCATTGGCGGTGGCTAGACCGGGGCCAAAGCAGAGCGCGCCCTGGCTTCGCCTAGCAGTTCTTCAGAGGAACAGGGCTGATGTCTCGAAAGCCTCCTCGGGTGTGCCATGATCGTCGCCGGTCATCAAGAAGCTGGGTTCGTACTTTTCGTGGGCGTAGGTATACCAGGCGAAGCTCCAGCGGTCTTCGTTTCCGAAGTAGCGAATCCGGCAGAGATGTGTAGGAGTATTGCGGAGTCGTTCGATCCACTGATCACGCGTCTCACCGTGCGGTGGAGCACTTCCCCGAGGCACGCCGGGGTCGGTGTACGCGTCGACATAGCAGAGAGCGCCGCGGAAGCGGACGTCGATTCGAATGAACTTGCCGGAGTGGTGCTTGGCGGCGTACTCAAGAATCCGCTGCTCCGTACGAGCCCTAACGGCGGGCGGGATGCTTCGCCCGCCAGTATGGGGGCTGCGAACCCACATGCGCATACTCCAAACCTCCATTCTCCGTCTACGCGCGGAGATCGTCGGGGGAAGTGCTTTGTTTCGCATTGTACGCCGGTTCGCCCTGCGGCTTCTCGCCGGAATCTCGCGCGCAGGCCAGGAGTTCGCACGTCCTTACCGCAAGAGACCCCATTCCGCTCGGATCCGCCGACAGGTATTGTGACTTCTTGGAGGTCCGAACGGTGCGTTTTCTACTCGTTCTTACGCTCTCGATGCCGCTGTCCGCCGGTGTGGAGAGCGCGTGGGGCCTCGATGTGCTCAAGGCCATCGCCTCCGATCCGGGCAATGTGTTCCTTCCCCCGCACGAGTGCCAACTCGACGGGTTTGCCGACGACCGGGCGCCCACCCGCGTCGCCAGCATCCGCCGCACCGCCGGCAAGGGCCGGATCACCGCGAGCGTGCACGCTTCAGGGCTCTACTACCCGGCGGTCCAGGTGTACGACACGCCCGGTGTGGAACGCCTCCGCATCCTCCTCAATGGCGTGGAGCGAGGCGTCGTGGTGGCCGACCGGGACGACCAGCGCGAACGCCTCTTCTTCCTGACGGAACCATACTCCTTTCGTGGCGGCGAGCGCCTGGAGTTCGAGACCTTGACTGCCGAAGGCCTGTATCGGATCGAAGGGATCTACCTGCTGAAGAAGAAGCCGGCCGCCCGGCCGCCGCGGTATGCGATCTCCGACATCCTGGTCTACACCGAAGGCAGGACGGCCACGATCGGATGGATCACTTCGTGGCCGGTCGCCGGTTCGCTCGAGTGGCAACAGGGAACAACCGGAAAGATGGACATCCAGCGCGAAGACCTGGCCGCGCGAAATCATCGCATCGTCCGCATGGGCTTGCGTGAAGGCGCGGCATACCGGTTCCGCGTGACCGCCCGAACCCGGGAGGGGCAGGACCTTGCGTCCGACTGGCAGACGCTCGACGTCCCAAGGCCCTCCGTGGTTGCCGGGACCGCGCGTCGCGAGAAGATCACGCTCACGGCAAAGGCGGTGGATCCCGAAGGCGCGTCCGGTGTCGCCTTCCCGGTGACCTCGGGGGTTCCCTTCCCCAGGGGCGCTCTCGGCTCCGACCGCTCGCTACGCCTGTTGGACCCGGCCGGCAAGGAACTACCCTTGCAGACTTCCGTGCTTGCCAGATGGGACGACTCGACCGTGAAGTGGGCCCTGATCGATTCATTGGCCGTCGCCAACCAGCCATTGATGCTGGAATACGGTTCCGCGGTGCGCCCCAGGTCCCCCTCCAGCGTCCTTCGTGTGGAAGACCGCCCCGGGCGGGTCCGCATCGCCACGGGACCGCTGCAGTTCGTAATCAGCCGCCAACGCTTCGGCTTGTTCGAGTCGCTCGCAGTGGACCGGAACCGCGACGGCCGATTCAGCGAAGAGGAATCGCTGATCGCGTCTTCGAAGCCGGCCGAGTTTGTCCTGACAGATCCCGCCGGGACCCGATTCTCGTCGCTCGCGCCGCCCGACGAGGTGGTGGTGGAAGAGAGCGGCCCGGTTCGCGCGACGGTGCGTGTTTCGGGCGAGCATCGGGCGCCGGACGGCGGCAGGCGCTTCCGGTATGTGGTGCGGGTTCATGCCTACGCGGGACAGCCGTACCTCCGCATCCAGCATTCCTTCGAAAACAACGACAGCCGTGAGGAGTTCTCCCGGATACGGAGCTTGGTTTTACGGCTCCCGCTCCAGGACCGGCTGGAATCGTGGAACCTGGCGGGGCGCCAGGGCGTTGGGGCCGCGGCCCTGCGGCAGCAAACGGACGATCACTACATCCTCACAGGCACCCGCGGCGCCTCCGGCCGGCGCGCCTCCGGCTCTGCCGAATGGCGCGGCCGGCGGTTTCTTCTTTCGGTCGCCGTCCGCGATTTCTGGCAAAACTACCCCAAGGAGATCGCGGTGAACCCGGACGGGCTCGAACTCGGACTCTGCCCTTCTCTACCGGCTGACGCGTATGCGGAGGCGAAGGGCTCGGTCGACGAGCATCGGCTCTATTACTATTTGCAGGACGGTCACTACAGGTTCCGGCAGGGCATGAGCAAGACGCACGAATTCTGGCTCCTCGCCGGAGAGGGCGCCACGCCCTGGGCCCCGTTGATCGCGGTAGCGCCTCCCTCCTGGTATGTCGAAACCAAGGGCTTCGGAACCCTCGCGCCGGCGGGGGCGTCCGGCTTGATCGCGCGGTACGACAAAGCCATCGAGCGAGCCTTGACCGACTTCCTGCGCGACCGGGAGCGCGACCGTTCGTACGGGATGATGAACTTCGGCGACTGGTGGGGTGAGCGCGTCATCAATTGGGGCAACGCCGAATACGATCTGGCGAACGCCCTCCTGCTGCAGTTCGCGCGTACCGGCGATGCGCGCTTCTTCGCCATCGGCGAGCAGGCCGCCTGGCACCACCGGGATGTCGACACGATTCAGTGCCACAGCGACCGGTCGCGCGTCGGCGGCGCCTACCACCATGCCATCGGCCATACGGGCGGCTACTACGCCAAAAGCCCTGTAGCCGGGCAGGGGATCGCCGTGGGAATTCTCACGGTCGACCACGTGTTTGTGGATGGGCATCTGAATTACTACTTCCTGACCGGCGACCGCCGGTCCCTCGAGGTCAGCCGCAAGATCGCCGACCGCTATGATCTCTTCGAGACGCGCGCCTACGACTTTGCCGACGCGCGCATCGCCGGCTGGCACCTGATCCTGACCGCCTCAGCCTACCAGGCCACGCGCGATCCGCTGTATCTGAACGCCGCGAAGATCATCGTCGAACGCGCGCTGGAACGCCAGGAAGCGAACGGCGGCTGGAATCGCCTGCACATCTGTTCCCACCCCAATGAGCCCGAGCATCGCGGCGAGTTGGGCTATATGACCGGCGTCATGCTGGCTGGCCTGCGGCGCTATTACGAACTGACGCGGGACGAGGCCGTCGCGCGCGCCATCGAGCGCGGCGCCGGATTGCTGGCAAATGAATTCTGGTCGCCGCAGGCGCGCAGGTTTCGCTATTCCTCCTGCCCGCGGACCGAGCCCCACGCCGGCGCCGACGCGCTGAACTTCCTCCTGCTGGACGGAATGGTGCTTGCTCATCAACGCACGCGCGACGCCGCACTCGGCCGGATCCTGACGCCGGCCGCCGAGCGGGTGATCGAGAGCATGGAGTCGTTCGGCGGCGAGCGCGGAGAAGCCGCGCGCCAGGGGTTCGGCAAGCTGCTCGCCATGTACGCCTGTCTGGCGCAGAATACGCTGTCCTATGTATCGTCCTTTGAATCCGCTGGCGCCCAATGAGCCCGCAAGGTTCCCAATCGCACGTTTCCGCGTGAAGTGCCCAGGGCCAGCGAGACTAGATCACAAGGTCTTCGAGCGCAGAGCCTAACGAGGATCCGGTGAGCCTCTGATGCATGTTGACCACCTGGGCTTCAGTCAAGCTTGCGATTAGATCAACGCAGATGCGGGACGCCTCCGGTGTTCCGTCGCCTGCAGCGACCAGACGCTCGCGGTAGTATGGCGGAAAGATCCTGCGTTTGTCTTCAGTGGTGGCGGCATCACCATAGATCTCGAACAGTTCACGGATGATCTTCCGCTGACCGTATTGTTGCGTCGCAAGGGCTTGAGCTTCAATCACGTAGGTCCAAACCAGTTCTTTCAACATCGCCACTTCCAACTTCAAACCCGGGTCAATGGCGAGTTTGCTGCCATCTCCCGATGCCACCAGCCCCACGCCATTGATGTACCGGCCGATCAGGTTGCTCGTGAAAACCCGCAACGCGGCTCTCTGCGTTCCTTTGCCTGTGTATGGTTCCTCGAGAGCGAAGTTGGACACCATGACGTTGGTGAATGCTTCTTCAAGTTCAGCCCGATTCACGAACCCAGGAGAGTTCTTCCGGCGCCGAAAAACATCATTGAAAAAGGTCTTCCGTTCACTCGAATCCCGGACATTTGACAGGACGTGTACCGGGATTCGGCCTGCCTTGTAAAAGTCCTCGATGTCGTGCACGGAATACGTGACGTCGTCCGCCCAGTCCATCAGATCAGCTTCAAGTGTTCGTACTTGCGGGGCTCTAAACACAGGACAGTCGCGAACTCAAAGTCCGGGCCCTCAGACTCATAAGCCCCCCATTTCTTTGGCTTTGAGGAGTTCTCATTGCGAAGCCATGGATACTTCAATACGCCCGCCAGCGTGGCCCGGGTCAGGTGGAGACCTCGGTGATTTTCAGAGTGAAATGCGAGCTTCGTGAGAATCCGAAAACTTTGGGCATTGCCCTCGAAACCGCCGAAACCACTCGATAGGGTATTCAACTCCTCTTCGGCGATATGTCCGAACGGCGGATGGCCCAAGTCATGGGCAAGACAAGCAGCCTCCACAATGTCGGGATCGAGGTTGCCGGCACATTCGGCCCTTTCAGCATGAGTGCTACGCAGCCGTTCCGCGAGTCGCCTTCCAACCTGAGCCACCTGCAAAGAATGAGTCAGCCGGTTGTGGAAGACGTATCCGATGGTCGGTGATACAACTTGGGTCACTTCGGCGAGTCTACGGAAAGCCGAACACTGTACAAGATCCGGTCGCGATCCCGTTGGGCAGGTGTCCGGGCATCCTCAATCCCCCGCTTTGGCCGAGTCGAGTGGCGCCGCTCATCTCGCCGTGAATCCGTCGTCGTCAAGGCACTCCGACGTCACGCCGCTGCGTGCAGTACTCGGTCCGACGTCAACTCGAGTCGACCATCGTGAAGAAGGTGCGCCAGCGCGAGTTTGACATCTGAGGTTGCATATCCTTCATCGATCAGATGATCAAGGAGTTCGACTGGCCGGAGCTTTCTTTCCTTAAGCTCGCGAAAAACCGCCTGTTCAATGGATTCAACCAGCGCGTTTTCCATTTGTTCGCCGTTGCTTTCCACCAACAGTGTATCAGAGGCGTGGTTTGTCAGGAGCTGTGATCCGTTCCCGATTCGCGGCAGGTTGGATCCCGCCGTTCGCTCGCCGGCGGTAGTCGTGCAAGAAAGACAGTGGGCATTACACTTGGCCCTCGAACCCGGCTATTGCCGACCATTGCCCAGCCTGAGAGGTACCCTTGTGAAGATGCAGTGGCGACAACTCGCAATCTTCGGCGCTCTGTCCTCGAGCCTATGGGCTGCGCCCGACTGGCGGGACATCCGCCAAGGGCGTGTGATTCCCACCGAGAGTTACGCCGACCAACCTTACATCGTCAAGACCGACGATGGCGCGTGGATGGTGTGCGTCACCACCGGCGCCGGGCGCGAAGGCGACTCCGGGCAGCATGTGGCGACCCTGCGCAGCACCGACCAGGGCAAGACGTGGAGTAAGCCGGTGGACGTGGAACCAGCGGACGGGCCCGAGTCGTCGTACGCGGTCATGCTGAAGGTTCCTTCCGGCCGGGTGTACGTGTTCTACAACCACAACACCGGCAACGTTCGAAAGGTGATTGCAGACAACCCGCCCTACCGGGATGGCTATGTGACCCGCGTCGACAGCCTCGGCCACTTCGTCTTCAAGTACAGCGACGACCACGGCCGTTCTTGGTCACCCCGGCGATACGACGTGCCGATGCGCGATTTCGACATCGACCGGCGCAACCCGTACGGCGGCAAGCTGAAGTTCTTCTGGAACGTGGGCAAAGCCTTCACGTACCGCGGCGCGGGCTATGTCCCGCTGCACAAGGTCGGCGGCTTCGGCGAAGGATTCTTCACGTCGAGCGAGGGAGTCCTTCTCCGTAGCGAGAACCTCCTGACCGAGCGTGACCCCGCAAGAATTCGCTGGGAAACTTTGCCGGCGGGAGACATCGGCCTCCGCACGCCTCTGGGCGGAGGCCCGGTGGCGGAAGAACAGAGCTTCTCCGTCCTCAGCGATGGATCGCTGTTCTGTGTCTACCGGACCATTGACGGCCACCCCGTCTTCACCTACAGCCGCGACGGGGGCCGGACCTGGGATCCGCCCCAATACATGAGGTATGCGGACGGCCGCACGATGAAGCACCCCCGCGCCGCCAACTTCGCCTGGCGCTGCCAGAACGGCAAGTACCTTTACTGGTTCCACAATCACGGAGGACGCTTCATTCGAGAGCACCCGCGCCGCCGCTCCATCGCCTACGAGGACCGCAACCCGGTCTGGCTCGCCGGCGGGGTGGAATGGGACTCGCCCAAGGGCAAGATCATCCGCTGGTCGCAACCGGAGATCGCGCTCTATGACGACGACCCGATAATCCGGATGAGCTACCCGGACCTGGTGGAGGAAGGCGGCAGCTATTTCCTCACCGAGACCCAGAAGAATATCGCCCGCGTGCACCCGGTCGACCCGTCGCTGCTTACCGGATTGTGGGATCAGTTTGAAGGCCGCGCGACCGCTGCCGCTGGCCCGCTGCTGAACCTTGCCGGGGCCGTTCCGGCAACCGCTGCCGCTCCCGAGTTGCCGATGTTCGTGAAGCGCTCGACCCGCGCCGATCACGGCGCCGAGGACCTGCGAGCCGGTTTCTCGATTGATGTGCGGGTGCGCTTCCGGTCGTTGTCGCCCGGCCAGATTCTGCTGGACAATCGCACCGCGGAGGGCAAGGGGTTTGCCCTCGAGACCGCGAAGAACCGCGCGGTCGAGATTGTGCTGAACGACGGTCGCACCGAAAGCCGCTGGTCGTCCGATCCCGGATCGATCGAGGCGGGAAGGGTCCATGACGTGGCCGTGATCGTCGACGGAGGCCCGAAGATCATTTCCTTTGTGATCGACGGACGTCTGTGCGATGGCGGCGACGCGCGCCAATTCGGCTGGGGCCGCTTCCATCCTCATCTGCAATCGGCGAACGGCGGCGCGGCCTTGCGGATCGGTGCTCGATTGGACGGCGAGATCCGGCGAGTCCGCATCTACGGCCGCGCGCTGCGGACCTCTGAAGCGATCGCGAACTCCCGGGCGGAGTGAGATGAGAGCGACGGGCCCGGACTAACTATTAACTAACTCGCTATTGGAGCTTGGAGACATCCCATTGACGGAGCTTCCTGGAAGTTCCGAAGAGCATCTTGGAATCCGGGCTGAAAATCAGGGCTCCCTGGAGTGGCGCTGCGTCCGTCGGCACCAAGTCCATCATGCGCAGACCTACCCAGAAGCCGTTGTGGAGAACGTCGCCCCGCAACGTTGCAAGGCGCCGCCCATCTGCCAAGGAATACAGACCGAAATACGCGACTGCATCACTGTAGATTCCACCCGTTCGGATGCCGTAGCCAAGGGCGATCTTCGCGTTATCAGGCGAGATCGCGAGGCTGTGTGCCAGAGCCAAGGACTGACGGGCATTGGCCCAATATGTGTTGCGCGGAGCCAGCAGCGGCGCCTCTCGCTTGGGCCGTTCCGGAAACTGCAGTTCGAAGCGCCGCAGGGTTTGGCAAGTGGATCCGGACAAGAGGTGCAGAAAAACCCTGTGTGTAGGGCCCATCGCATAGTCGTCAGGCCGATCGAGCACGCCTTCGCTGGTAACCACGGCAAGCAGGGTTTGATCGGGAGAAACGGCGTAGTTGTGCAGGGTTCCGGAGAATTGTTCACAGCGTCGCGGAGGAGCGGCCCCCTCAGCGACCCACCACAGCGTCGTCTTCCGGTAACGCATCAGTAGAGATGAACCCGCCAACCAGCCCCGGCAGTACGGCTCCCTCTCCACCCACAGTGGCGGCGGCACGCGCCGGAAGGCGCCGCCCGCCACCCCAATTACCAAATCATCAAGCGTCTTCGTGCTGCCAAGAAGCCGCCCGCCGTCAAGGAAGCAGTGGCCGAAAAAGTGCTCGAGCGCCCCGAGAGGCGCTCGGCTTTCTTCTTGCGTCTGCGGGCGCCAGCGGACCAGCCTGGCCGGAGCACCAACACCGTCTTCAAGCGCCTCGACCTGAGTAGAGTCGACAAATCGCGCGGTTCGGAACCTCCACTCTTCCTCGTTGAAGACCTGGCCGACGCGCCGTCCCGTTTCGGTGCTGTAGACCCTAAGAAACGACTGCTGGCAGTCTCCTTTCTTCTTTGTACACTTGCGCTTCCGAGATCCGCGAGCCAGCAGGAAGCGCCCGTCTGCCGACATGTCCAGGAGTTCATCCGCATCGCCGCTGAAGACTCTCACCAGGCGGGCTGCCGCTTCGTCGGGTCCAGCTCCGCGAATCGGGATGGCAGTGCCAATCACGAACGCCAGAGCCGTGATGCCCCCCAGCGCCCACTGGACGTTCACAGGTCCTCTCAATGCCGACCTCACAGCACCTACTACACTGCCGGCCCCCGCAGCGGGCCCCACTCTGCCGCGAGCGTCTTTCCCCGGCTCGTGATCCCGGTCAACTCACTGGCCCCGAGCGGTTGAACCGCGCGCGCCGCCGCAAGTCCCTGCCGCAACTCCTCCACCGTCCGCATCCCGATGATGGCCACGCTGACGCCCTGCAGTCCCCACACGTAGCGCAACGTGGCAACGTAGTCCGCCGGGTCCGTCAGGCGCGCGCCGCCCTTCGCCGGCCCGCCCAACACCTTCATGCCAATCACGCCGATCTGCCGCTTCCGCGCCTCCGGCAGCACTTTCTCTTCAAAGCCGTAGATGTAACGCTCCACGAAGTTCAGCGTGCACATGAACAACTCGATCTCGCCGGTCTCGAAGACGGGCAGCACGCGCGAAGGACGCAGGTGCGCGGTGCAGCCGATATGCCGGATCATGCCCTGCCTCTTGGCTTCCAGCAGGCCGCCCAGCGTCCCGTCCTTGCCGAGGGCGAGTTGCAGGGTCGGATAGCGATCCTCGCGGCTGATGTTGTGGATGTGGACGCAGTCCAGATGATCGGTCTGCAGCTTGTGGAGGCTGTCGCGAATCTGGTAAAGGACGTCGCTCTTGGTGAGGGTCTCCACCTTGGAAACGAGGAAGACCCGGTCGCGCTTTCCCTTCAGCGCGCGGCCGAGCCGCTCCTCGGAGAGGCCGTACGTGGGAGCGGTGTCGACATAGTTCAGGCCTTGTTCAATCGCTTCGCCGATCACGCGATCGACGGTAATCTGCTCGACGCCGGGATCGCCCAGGTGCTGCGCGCCGAGCCCGAGAATCGAGGCCTGGAACGGAATCGCGCCCAGGCGGCGCCGGGGCAATCCGGATGCGGACGGCAGCGTTGCGGCGGCCAGCGTGCCGGCGGCCGCCAGGCGAGTGAAGGAACGGCGGTTCATACCGGCATTCTAGGTCCCGCTGCCGCCGGCGACAAGGGCCGGCGAGCCCATCACGCTTTCGAGCAGGTCGACCACGCGTTTGCGCAGCGGCCGAAGGAGGGGAAACCCGGCCAACCGAATGAGTTGGACCACCAGCGTGAGGCTCTTGTCGATCAACTCCCAGGTGCGCTTCTGCGATGGCGACGAATCCTGCAGCCAGAACAGAATGATGCCCATCTGGTAAAGCCAAAGAAGCCGCGGCAGGTGCGGCGCCAGGTCGGCGGGCGAGTTGACCCCTTCCAGCGCGGAGGCAAAATGGGCAATGTCTCCCTCTCGGATGGATTCGGTCTCGCGGCTGAACGGCGAGAGGGCGTCGGCTGGGTCGGTGGCGTGCCGCAACAGGGCGCCCAGAAACTTCCGGTTGGCCGCGAAGTACTCCAGGCGCAGTTCGAGGATAGCGCGCAGCCGCGCCCGCGCGCCCTTCTTGCGGGGAAGCATGGACACGATCCGCTCATGCACCTCATCCTGTGCCTGCTGGTAGAAGGCCA
>CAZGUX010000293.1:0-55501 GCA_964529305.1 uncultured Solibacteraceae bacterium
TCTTCCATCAGCATGTAGAGGGCGCCGTCGGCGGTGAGCAAGCCGATCGGCTGGCCGGCCCGGAAACACTTCTGCCCACAGGCGCGATGCTTTTCGCCGTGCTTGCCGATCTGGAGATAGCAGGAGAAGTCGACGATCTCGCCCACCAGCGTCGCCACCTTCGCAGGGTTGGCCTTGCCGTCGACTGCGGCGCCGACGGTGGTCGCCGACCAGGGCTGCGCGGGCTTTTCACCCATCTTTCCGGCCGGAGCCTTGAACGAGCCCGTTTCCACTGTCATCTGGGGCTGCAGGATGGCAGCGCCCTTCTTCGCCTGACCATAAACGAACGAAGCCAGAGCCAGGGCTCCGGCGGCAAGAGAGAGTGTCGTACGTGTCATGTGTCCTCCTATTCTAATCCCTCAGCCCCGGACCGACGCCGCTGGAATCTTCCGGGTCAGGTCCGTCAACTCCGCCACACTTTCCGATCCGATGGTGAAGCAATCGACACAGTCAAGCGAAAGGGCGAATTGCAGGCACTCGTCCGTGCGGCTCCTCAGCTTGCCCGCACCGAAGATTTTCATGCCGATCACGCCCTTGCCGGCGGCCTTCATCTGCTTCAGGACGGAAATGACCATCTTGGGGTCGGCGTCCATCGCGACACCGGCGGGATTGATGCGCGCCAGGTCGACTTGCACCCAAGGCGTCTTCGCCGCGGTCTTGAGGGCGTCGAGCGTATGGCACGACGTGCCGTGCGTGCGCACGATGCCCTTTTCCCGGGCCTCGCTGATGACGGCCATCGCGCCCTTCTTGCGCTCCGGCCAGTCCTTGTCCATCATGCAGTGCAGGAGCAGGATGTCGATGTAGTCGGAACCCAGCTCGCGGCGGAAGCGGTCGAGGTCGGCCCGCATCTCCTTTTCCGTGGAAGCGTGGGTCTTCGACAGGATGGTGACCTTCTCGCGCGGGATGCGCTTCAGGCCTTCCTTCAGGTGCGGGTGCGTCCCGTACTGGTCCGCCGCATCCCAGAAGGTGACACCCTGGTCGTAGGCGGCTTTGAACAGGTCCGCCAGGCCGCCGACGCCGAGCTTTCGGGTCTGGTTGGAGCTGCCGCCGACGCCGTTGGTGCCCGTACCCATCGCCAGGCGGCTGAGTTCGACTTTCATCGGACCGAGCTTAATGCGGTCAGTGGCCTGCTTTTTCGCGGTCCCCGCGAACAGATGGTAGGGGAAGGCGTTCAGGGAAATCGCGGTCGATCGCCCGAGGAATTCGCGCCGGTTCATCAAGGGCCTCCTGTGAATCAGAAGGTACCACAGTCGCGCCGTCGAGTATAATCACAGCATTCTGATGCCATCCTGTTGCAAGGCGGGGTTCGCCCTGCTGTTCGCCTTCATCACTCCAGCCATGTCCGCCCAGGAACGTACACACGCCCGATCGATGGTGATCTCGCAACACGGGATCGTCGCCACCAGCCAGACTCTCGCCTCGCAGGCCGGGGCGCAAGTGCTGGCCCGAGGCGGGTCGGCGATCGACGCCGCCTTGGCCGCCAACGCGGTTCTCGGTGTCGTGGAGCCCATGAGCTGCGGCATTGGCGGCGACCTGTTCGCGATCCATTGGGACGCCAAGACTCGCAAGCTGACCGGGATCAATGCCAGCGGTTGGGCCCCGCGGCGGATGACGCTCGACTTCCTCAAACAGCAGGGCCACGCCCAGATGCCGCAGTCGGGGATTCATTCGGTCACGGTGCCCGGGTGCGTGGCCGGGTGGGAGAAGTTGCACCGGAAGTTCGGTCGAATGGCGTGGGCCGACCTGATGAAACCGGCGATCTACTACGCCGAATCGGGCTTTCCGGTCACGGAGTTGATCTCCGACCAGTGGCGCGCCTCCACCTACACGCTCAGCCGGTCGGAGGGTGCGCCGGACGTTTTCCTGCCGGGTGGCTCGGCGCCCGGCGTCGGGTCGCTGTTCCGGAACCCAAGTCTCGCGCGGGTGCTGAAGGAGATTGCCGCCAAAGGGGCGGCGGGATTCTATCGCGGACCGGTTGCCAGCGCGATTCTCTCCACTTCGCAAAAGTTGGGGGGCACGCTCTCCGCCGAAGACCTGAGCGCGTTTGAGCCGGAGTGGGTGGAGCCGATCTCCACGACGTATCGCGGCTGGAAGGTCTATGAACTGCCTCCGAACGGGCAGGGCATCGCCGGGCTACAGATGCTCAACCTCATGGAGACGTTTCCGCTGAACTACCGCTCGCACGACTCCGCCGAAACGCTCCACGCCAAGATGGAAGCGCAGAAACTGGCGTATGCGGACCTGATGCGGTACGTCGCCGACCCCAAGTTCGAGAAGGTGCCGGTGGCGGGGATTCTATCGAAGGAGTATGCGAAGGAGCGGGCGAAAGGGATCGACCCCGCTCAGGCCAAGTGCCAGGTCGTCCCTGGCCATCCGCCGGCGGGAGCAGGCGACACCATCTACTTGTCGGTGGTCGACCGCGAAGGCAACATCGTGTCGTTGATCCAGAGCCTGTACGTCGGTTTCGGCTCGGGTGTGGTGGTGGACAAGATGGGGTTTCACCTGCAGAACCGGGGTGCGTTGTTCGTGACGGACCCACAGCACCCCAACGTCGTCGCGCCGCGCAAGCGTCCGTTTCACACCATCATTCCCGGCTTCGCGGAGAAGGACGACGTGTTCATCGGCTTCGGCATCATGGGCGGGTTCAATCAGGCGCAGGCCCACGCCCAGTACCTCTCGAATCTCGCCGACCACGGCATGAACCTGCAGCAGGCGATGGAAGCGCCGCGGTTCACCAAGCTGACGTTCGGCGGATGCGACGTGATGATCGAGAGCCGGTACTCGGCGTCGACCCTGGACGATCTGGAGAAACTGGGCCATCGGCTGGAGAGGGTGGGGACGTTCTCGTCCAACATGGGAGGAGGACAAGCGGTGATGCACGACGCGAAAACGAAGGTGAACTACGGCGCGTCGGACCCGCGGAAGGACGGGGGAGCGGTGCCGGAAGCGCCGCCTTATCTACACTGACAACCGCCCCGTGGCCGCTTTCGGGACCTTCAAGGCGAACCACTACCGGCCCAACCCGCACAGGCGCTCGACCCATTCGCGAAAATGCGGACATTCCCGGCGCATCGTGTCGATGCTCACGGCACGGGCCGCACCGACCCCCTGAATGACCTTGCTGTATGAGGGATCGAGACTCAGAATACGCTTCGATGGGAACTTTGCCGGATCATCGTTGATCTCTTCCGGTGTCGGGAACCCTTCACGGATTGCCTGGAATCTGTGGACAAGATCCGGTTCGCCAATCGCGTTAGCCAACGCGGCCGGGTCGCTGAAAAGCAGGCCTTCATACTCGTGCAACTTGAAGATACGGGATGAAGCGAAGGTCCGGCCGGTAATCGGGGATTTCGCGAGTGACATCTTCCCTCATCGCCTCCTCGATCCGTAGCGCCCTTTTGAGATTCGTACCAGCGGCTATCTCGGAGACACCTGGAAACCCTTTGCCCAGCCCCGAGTAGTCGAGCATCGTGGAGCAGTATGCGGCCGTGTCATTCTTCAGTTGCCTCAAGACATCGGACCTTACGCGAGCATAGTTGGTCCTGCCGCCCTTGTGTCCCGGTTTTCCGAGGAGGATCGGGGTCGCTGACACGGAGGAAGACCAAAGCGCTTCAGCAAGCGGACCCTTCACAAAGGACTCTTCGGTTTGCCCTTCCACAATGATTGCGACGCGAATCACGAGCCGGACTCGATCCCGTCCGGAACCAACTGTGGTACGCCATCCTCTCGTGGCCTGCCGCCCAGCAGGTTCTTCTGCCACAGTTCTCCCAGCGTGTACTCTTGCAGCCACTCCGCGAACGGCTCCGCATCCAGCCTGCGGAAGGTCGATTCACCGTTCTCACGATCAACTACGATAACGTCTTTGGGCGCGAACTCGTTCAACAGGAGTGCCGATTGGGTGGAGATGATGACCTGCGACCGGTTAGTTCTGAAAAGGTCTCCGAGGACGGTCAAGTCGTAGGGGTGAAGACCCAGTTCCGGCTCGTCGAAGAGCATCGTCGGTGGGCGGACCGGCTGCAGGAGCGCCGTGGCAAGGCAGATGAACCGGAGAGTGCCGTCCGAGAGTTGGTGGGGAAGAAACGGGTAGTCGGAATCCTTCTGAAGCCACTCCAGTTGGATCAGTCCCGGCTGGTCCACCACAAGACGGAGCTTGAAATCCTCGAAGAAGGGCGCCGCGACCCGCACCGCATCGCGAATCCGTGCATAGCTCTTCGGGTTCTCGTGACGAATGCGGTACAAAAAGGCCGCCAGGTTGCCCGCATCGGCATGCAACGCTTCGTTGTCGTTGATGGCGTTTTGGCGGCGGACACCCGCCGTGGGGCTCGTGTCGTGGAAATGATAGACGATCCAACTGGAAATCGCCTCAAAAACATGTGCCGGTACGCCTTTGTAACCTTCCCACGTTCTTGAGGGATCGTTCCGGTGGTCCTTGAGCCTGGCTTCAGAATGGCCCGTTCCGAACAGTTGCCGATTGGTCGTCCCGGGTTGGGGAATGTAGACCGCTGCCTCTTCATCGAACACGAACCGGTTGTCCACGGTGGGAACCAAGGCGAACTCGTAGGCGTTGCTGCCGAATCGCATCTTCGCGGCAAACCGCGCGGTCACTTTGGGCCCGAAGTGAAGGCAGGCGTCCGCGCCGCCTTCCACCCGGATCGCCTTCTCGAGTCTTTGGTCAATCAACTCGCGGAGCAGCCGGAAGAAGCTGACAAAATTGCTTTTTCCAGCACCGTTTGCTCCGATCAGGACATTCAGGCGACGCAACCGAAGATCGGAAAGACTCCGGATCGACTTAAACCCCTCGATGGTCAGACGACGAATCGCCTGGTTTGACTGGGGTAAACCCGTCAGTGCCGTTCGAACAATACCTTAACACCGGGAGCACTGTTAGTGAGAACTTGGAGAGGCCGCAGGCCTGGCCGGAGACCGGCCCCACACCAGATACGACGCCGGGTTACTCGCCGCGTAACTGGGGGATGAACTCGACGGAACCCTTCCGATCGATCAGTTCCTGCGTCTTCAGCAGTTCGGCCAGGTCCGCGCCCTTGCGAATCGCCTTCTCGATCTTCTTCTCGGCCTTGATGATCGCCGTGGCCTTGGCGAACGCCGCTTCCAGTCTTGCCGCCGGGATCACGACCACGCCATCCGCATCGCCAACGATCCAGTCGCCCGGCGTTACCACCTGCCCTCCGCATTGGACCGGAACGCCGATTTCGCCCAGGTATTCGGCCCCGCCCGCGTTGGGAACCACCGCCCGCGCAAACACCGGAAACGGGATCTTGCGGATCCCCACGACGTCGCGCACCGCGCCATCGATCACGACGCCCGCCAGTCCCTTGCGATGGGCGCACAGCGTCGTGATGTCGCCCCACAGCGCCGTGTTGCGCTCGCCCTGGCCGTCGACTACCAGGACGTTACCGCGTCCACACTGGCCCAGCGCGTGGGCCACCATCAGGATGTCGGCCGTATGGACCCGCACCGTGAAGGCGGGCCCGGCCATCGCCGCATGGGAGGAGACGCACTTCATGTCGTGATCCATGGCGCCCGTCTTGCCCAGCGCATCGGAGAGAGCGGCCGCGCCGAGCCGCAACAGGCGCTCCGGCGTCACTGGCATACGACGACCTGGGCCGGGTTGATGGCTTTGTATTTTCCCTTGTTGGCGGTGATCTCGAATGCCTCCCTCACCTTGTCGAGGCCGTCCAGCACGTGCCGGATGGTCGGCTTGAGGCGGACGCGTCCCGAGGCGACCAGGCGCACCGAGTATTCCAGGTGCTCGAGCGTGCTGATGTCCGGAAACACGTAGCGCAGGCTTCGTTCCCTCAGCACGTCGACGGGAAACTCGATGGGCGCGCCGAACCAGGAAACGCCGACCAGCACTCCGCCGGAGCGAGTGGCGTCGATGGCCTGCATCAGGGTACGGATGCCGGCCAGGCCCTGCTTCGGACTGCCTCCGGCGCATTCGAAAATGACGTCGGCCCCGCGGCCGCCCGTGGCGTCGCGAATCACGGAAACGGGGTCGTCCTGCGAGGCGTTGATGACGATGTCCGCGCCGAGTTCCCGCGAGACCGCGCAGGCTTCCTCCCGGACGTCCACGGAAATGATGCGGCCCGCCCCCGCCACTCGAGCGATCTGCATACACTCCAGCCCCATGCTGCCCTGGCCGAAGATCGCCACGGAGTCGCCGATGCGGATGCCCGCTGTCTCCACCGCCGCGGCGCTGTCGCTCAACGATTGCAGGCATGCCGCCTCGCTGTCGGAGATGCGATCGTCTACCAGCGTCAGCGCAATCTCCGGGAGCATGGCGTATTCGGCGAAACAGCCGGGGAGCTGGAATCCGATGATCGGGCCGGCGCGGCAGACGTGCGCGCGGCCACCGCGGCAGAACGGGCAATCGCCGCAGGGCAGTTTGGCCCGCGCCGCGACGCGGTCACCCGCGTGGAATCGAGTGACCCCGGGACCGGTTTCGACGATGCGCGCGCAGTATTCGTGCCCGAACAACTGTACCGGCGCTTCCGTTTCCAGGCGCTTCTTGATTCGTTCAAAGGCGAGCGTCGGGATGCCGAACGCCAGTTGGGCTTCCGTCACACTCGGTTGTACGCACAGGATCTGGGCCAGGACATGGCCGGGGCGGAGATCCGGAGTAGGAATCTCGTCCATGCGCATGTCGCCGAAGCCGTAGAATCGCCAAGCCTTCATAAGCCGTTTTCGTATTATCCAACAGATCAGCCGGCTCCTGGTCGCAAACGGCCGCTCCGCGGGTGCTTTTTCCGGGTGCGGGTGGGTCCCGTAGGGTGAAATTTAACGAGTCCTCCCGGCACGATGTCGCATCCGCGGCCGAATCGCTTCTATAATAAGGGGTTGGAATGCGATTCGCGGTAGACGCTCACCAGATCGGCCAGCACCTGACAGGGAACGAAGTCTATATCCGGAGTCTGCTTAATGCGTTCGCCCAGGTTGACGAGGACTCCGACTTCATCACGTATCTGTCGGTGTCCGACGCTCGATCGTGGGTGCCCTCGCGGTTCCGGATTCGCCCGGTGTCGCCCAACCCCTTCATTCGGCTGGGTTGGGATTTGTCGAATAAGCTCGGCGAAGACGTTCCGGACCTGATCCACGTCCAGTACACTTCGCCGCTGAACTGCCCGGTTCCCATCGTGGTCAGCGTGCACGATGTGAGCTTTCTGGAGCACCCGGAGTACTTCACCCGGTCGCGCGCGTTTCAGTTGAAGTTGACCGTGAAGCGCACCGTCAAACGGGCGGCGCGGGTGATCACGGGAAGCGAGTTTTCGAGGAGGTCGATCGCGAGGGCCTACGGATTGGATCCGGCCAGGATCACCGTGATTCCGAACGCCGCGAGTCCTTTCTTCCGGCCGCTGCACATCGACAACGCGCTCGACGCCGTACGGAAGCGCTTCCAGTTACCGGCGCCGTACATTCTCTGCGTCGGCGATCTGCAACCGCGCAAGAACCAGATCGGCCTGGTCCGGGCGTTTACCGATCTGGTACGCAACATGCCGCAGTTGCGGCACCGCCTGGTGCTGGCCGGAAAGGAGACCTGGTTCGGTCCCAAAGTGCGGGAAGCCGTCCGCCTGTCGGGCGTGTCCGATCGGATCCGGCTGCTCGGTTTCGTATCGGACGAAGAACTGCTGCACCTGTACAACGCCTGCGACATCTTCGTCTTCCCGTCTTTGTACGAGGGGTTCGGATTGCCGGTTCTGGAGGCGATGGCCTGCGGGCGCGCGGTGGCGTGTTCCAATAGTTCCGCGCTGCCGGAAGTCGCCGACGGCGCGGCGATTCTGTTCGACACGCGATCGGTCACCGATATCTCCCGGGCGATGGGTGACCTGCTGACGGATTCGGAACTGCGAATTCGCATGGAACGGCTGGGACAGCAGCGGTGCGCTTCGTTCAGTTGGCAGGCGACGGCACAGAAAACGGTTGAGGTGTACTATGCCGTTGCCCAGAGCGGGAAGCGGTCCGCCACAGCGCCGGCAGCGTCGCTCTCCAGCCGATGACACGCCTCTGGTTGGTATGCTTGTGGTCCGGCGCGGCGCTGGCCGCCGCCAAAGGGTTTCCCGCCGAAGACGAAACGTTGCGCTATGCGGTCAAGATGCCGGGGGGCGTCTCGATCGGGACCGTGACGTTCGTGGCGGAGCGCGTGAAAGGAACCCAGGCCACATGGAACTTTCAACTCCAATCGGACTTCTCGCTGCCCGGAGTGCCCGTGCGCGACCGGTTCCGGTCGCTCTCCGCCGGGTTCTGTTCAGCCGAGTTTGAAAAAGACTGGGTCCACCTGAATCGGAAGGGCGGCGAATTCGTGGTGTTCTATCCGGATCGGCTGCGCGCCGTGCGGACGACCCGCAACGGGGGGTCTTCCGAGATGGCGGTGCCTGCCTGTGCCCGGGACGCGTTGACGATGCTGTACGCGGCGCGAGCCGATCTGGCGAAGGGAAACTTGCCGGGGCCGTCGCCGGTGGTGTTCGGCGCGCAATATCAAGTGCAACTCAGCAAGGCGGGAACGGAAAAGGTGAAGGTTGGACGGAAGGAGCAAAAAGGCGACCGGGTCACCGGTTCGTACCGGGGCCCAAAGTCCGGAGGCGCCTTCGAAATCGTGTTCGCGCGGGACGACGCGCGCACGCCGATCCTGCTGAGAGTCCCGCTTCCCGCCCTGACCCTCACCCTGGAGCTACAGCCGTAACGTGCGCCTTGCCGTCTTTTCGCCGCTTCCTCCGGCCCGCAGCGGCATCGCCGACTACTCGCAGACGCTGGTGTCCCATCTGCGGCCCCTCGCTGGCGTGGAGGTGTTCGAAGACAGCGCGCGCCCCTTCGACCCGGCGCAGTTCGACGCGCTGGTGTTTCAGGTGGGCAACAACGGCTTCCACGTTCACGCCTACGAAACTGCCCTTTCGCTGAAGGACTCTCCCATGCCGCGCATTGCGGTGATGCACGAGGCCAATCTGCATCATCTGATGACGGAATTGACGATCAGGCGAGGCGACTGGGACGGCTATCTGCGGGAGGTCGAGTACGAGGGCGGCGCCTCAGCGCTCGCCTACGCGGAACGCGTCCGCAGGCTCGAAGTCGGCCCCGACTATGAGGGTGTGCCGATGACGAAGCGGTTACTCGAGAGCGTTTCCGGCGTCATCGTTCACAGCGAGTTCATGGTCGGGGAGATCCGGCGCGCCGGGTTCGCCGGGCCGATTGCCCGCATCCCGCACGGAGCATGGATCCCGCGAGGCGACCGGCAGGAGTACCGGCTACGGTTGGGGGTCGATCCCGAAACGCCGCTGGTCGGAGTGTTCGGATTCCTTAAGCCGTACAAGCGTATCGCCGAATCTCTGAGGGCCTTCCGGCGCCTGGTCAGGTTGAATCCGTCCGTGAAGATGATCCTGGCCGGTGAAGAGCATCCGGACTTGCCGGTGCGGTCGCTGATTCAATCACTGGGGCTGAGCGCGAACGTGCGGGTGATCGGGTTCGTGCCCATCGAGGACTTTGTCGGCTACATCGCGGCCAGCGATATCGTGCTCAATCTCCGGTATCCGACGGTGGGCGAGAGTTCCGGCAGTTTGCTGCGGGCGTTGGGATTGGGCAAGGCGGTGCTGGTCTCCGAGGTCGGCTCGTTCGCCGAGTTCGGAGAGGACATCTGCCTGAAGGTGCCGGTGGACTCGCGGGAGGAGGACCTGCTTTTCGAGTACCTGAACACCTTGACCTCGCGGCCCGACCTGGCGCGCGCGCTGGGCCACCGAGCACGGGAATACGTCGAGCGCGAATGCAATTGGGATGTGGTGGCCCGGCGCTATGTCGCGTTTGCCGAAGCCGTACTCGAGAACCGGCCGTATCGCGATCCGCGGGAGCCTGCGTCCATGCCTCCACCCGCGCCCGTGCCGCCGCCAGCGCTGCCTCCCCCCGCCGAGACGGTCTTGCCCTGGGTCGAAGAAGGGGAATCGCGCACCTACGTGGAGACGCATCTCGACCGCCTGGCCAAAACCCTTTCCATCATTCCCGCCGGCGGACCCGACGACCGGATCCTGGAGATGGGCGCCTATATGCAGATCACGCCGGCTCTCCGCGATCCGTTCGGCTACGGTTCGGTGCGCGGCTGCTACTACGGGACGCTGGGCCAGGTCGATCACAAGCGGGTCACGTCCGCCGGCGGCCGCGTGTTCGAGTGTGACATCGATCATTTCGACGCCGAGAAGGACTTGTATCCTTACCCGTCGGAGCATTTCTCGACGGTGCTGTGCTGCGAGTTGATCGAGCACCTTCGCGAAGACCCGATGCACCTGATGAGCGAGGTCAACCGCATTTTGAAACCGGACGGCCACCTGGTGCTGACGACGCCCAGCATTGTCGCGCTGCGCGGGTTGGCCGCGATGCTGGAGGGCTACCATCCGGGCTTCTTCCACGCGTACATCAAGCCGTCGCCCGGCGGCGAGGTGGAAGCCCGGCACAACCGCGAGTACACGCCGCGGGAGATTCACCAGTTGCTCGAGAATTCGGGATTTGCCGTGACCCTGCTGGAGACGGGCCCCTTTCGTGAAGAGGCACACCCGGAGTACGGGTGGGTGGAGCACCTGCTTCGGCACTACAACCTGCCCACCGAGCTTCGCGGGGACGGCATCTACGCGGTCGGCCGCAAGCGCGGACCGGTGTGCGAGAGGTATCCTTCCTGGTTGTACTCATGACCGCCCGCTACGCCAATCCGCGCGCGGACCTGGAGGGCGAGCGCCGCGTGCGCGTGGCGTTCGAGGTGGAGAACCGGTCGCGAGAGCCCTGGCGGCGCGACGAGGGGTTCGCTTTCGGATTTCACATCTTCGACCCGGTGACCGACACTCTGGTGGTCGACGGGGCGAGAACCCGGCTGAGCGGGGATGTGGAGTCGGGCCAGTCGAGCGCCTGTCAGGTGACCATCGACCTTCCACCGGAACCGGGACGGTACCGCGTCTTCGTGTCGCCGATGCGCGAGAACGTGGCCTGGTACTACTCGCGGGGCTGGCCGTTCCTGGTGCTGGACGCGCTGGTGAAAGACGGCCGCGCGGAGGTGAAAGCCGTTCGGGTGGCGACCCGCCGGACCCTGGCCGGCGAGCGCCTGCTCCGCGCCTTCGGGCGCCTGTTTACCCTGCCGTTTCAGTCCATCTACGCCCATCGCCGGTTGATCCAATCGATGGTTCGGCGCGACATTCTCTCGCGCTACAGCGGGTCGTTCATGGGCGCGTTCTGGACGGTCCTGAGCCCTTTGATGCTGATGGTCACGTACTTCTTCGTGTTCGGCATCGTGCTGGAAGCGCGCCTGGGCAAGGACGCCAGCCGCACCGGATTCGCCCTGTACTTTCTGGCCGGCATGCTGCCCTGGCTGGCCTTCAGCGAAGCGTTGGGCCGCGCTCCCATGGCCTTGTGGGAGCATCGGAACTTCGTCAAGAAGCTCGTGTTCCCGGTGGAGACGCTGCCGGTGAACCTGACAGCGGCGGGCGTGGTGACCGAGTGTATCGCGGCGGTCCTGTTCCTGATCGCTCTGATCGCGATTCGCGGCTCCCTGCCCTGGACCGCCCTTTGGCTTCCGGCTCTCCTGGTCCCACAGGTTCTGTTCACACTCGGGTTGTGCTGGTTTGTGTCCGCCCTTTCGGTCTTCCTGCGCGACCTGGCTCAGGTGATGGGTTTCCTCCTGACGCTCTTGTTCTTTCTGACGCCGATCTGTTATCCGGAAACGTCGTTGCCGCCCGGAATCGCGCCGTGGCTGACCAAGAACCCGATGTATGTTCTGGTGAAGGCCTATCGCCTGGTTCTTCTGGACGCGCAGCCGCCCTCATGGGCGGCGTTGGGGGGCCTGTACGCGCTGGGCTTCGCCGTGTTTCTGATCGGGTACGCGTGGTTCTACAAGCTCAAGCGTTCGTTCGCCGACGTGATGTAACCGCGGACCCGTGCCGCGCAAAAGCTCCAGCCCCGCACGAGAAGTGCCTGGCGCCGCCGCGTAGCCAATCGAAGCCATGAAATCGAACCCAGTGGCCGCTTGTGGAATCAATCACTTCCCACGCAAATTTGGGCAACTATTTATTTGGCTAACCAAAGGTGGTAGACTGCCCGGCATGGTAAGACAACCGGCAAGTCCTGATGAGTTGTTCGAGATCATCACCGATCTCCATGCCCAGTGCCACGCTTTGGCGAAACTGGCCTTGGCGCACGGCGCGACGAAAGAGGAGTACGCCGCTGTTTTGACGGCTTCACGGAGGCTCGTCGCGGATCGGATTTGGGAGATCGAACAGCAGAACCGATCAAATCTGAGTGCAAGAAGTCACGGAGCGATCTTAAAAAATCTCCGCGCTCTGCCTCTGGAATGATCTCGCTGACCGTGCGGCCACCCACGAGAATATCATTCTTCCCTTTGGTCCGCTGGCGCATCGGGGCTACAATTGCGACTTGCGCGCCGGTAACCGGCAGGGCGTCCAGTTGAAATTGGAGGAGTTCGGCAGCGGCGGCAATTCCTCCGCGCTGATCGTCGGTCAGGATCGGTTGAGACAACAAGCGTTCAATGGTGTGGTGCATACGCACGGGTTCCTTTCAGGTTGGTTTGGACTGGGATTAGAGCCTAGGGAGGACCTACGGCACGGACAGGGCTAGGGCGTTAGGACAACGCCTTGGGGTGAGATAGACTGCCGGGATGGAGAGCCCGGCACTCGTCAAACCACCACACCTCTCGCCATGTGGAAAAGGGACAGCGCTTATTGCGATGGCTATGGACGAGGGCATCATTATGGCGGCTGATGATTTGGTGTACGTAGAGAAGGGCGGTACCCCAATCCCGACGTTGTATGGCGTGTCGAAGGTCCGGGTCGCCGCCGAGAACATCCTCATAGGGAGTGTTGGGATGATGACCCATCCGAAGATCAAATACAGTTTTGATGTTTGGGTTTCCTCTTTTATCGAGACGCAACGAAATTGTGGTACCATCCAGCGTCCGAGCGAATTTGCCGCCGCATTGCGAAGTGAACTTAGGAAGACCATGGAGGGCATAGCCTCCTCTCCCGAAGAAGGCGGATGGCAGGGTTACAAACCAGGAGAGTGGCTGGTTAGCTTCAATGTGGCTGGATATGCCGAGACCTTTCAGCAGCACTACCTTTTCGAAGTGGGGGCCCAGGTCGACTCCAAGGGTCACTTTACCTACCCACCCCCCCGTCAACACAGAACGGATAAGATCCGATTTGGAGAGGACGAGTTTCTCATGCGGGCCGTTAGCCGAATCGAGCCACAACACACTGAGTGGATATCGGGACAAGACCGGATCGGACCGACGATAGGGGCCGCCCTCCAAGACATACCAAGATCCCTGCAAGAAGCACTCATCTCCATCGTTAGCCTTATCAAGGTCGAAGCAAAGTTCAACACACAAAAGGTCGGCAGTGGCGTGTTTGTGGTCGGCATTGATCGGATTACCAAGTCCTCGTTCGCCGCGAACTTCTAGGGTCAATTTGTGCTCTCCTGACACGAGTGCTATCGTGTCTCTGAGCACAGAGATAACCTGTGTGGTAGGGTGAACGCCGTCTAGCTTGGCGGCACGTCAGCGTTCGTCCTTCCCGCTATACGCCAGAAGTGTACCAAAAAAACGGCGGCGGCGGGAAGGAAGGGCTAACGTATTTGTTTACAAGACTTCTTGAGATACTAAACCCCGGTGCGGCGGTATTTGTGGAAGCATATTTTGACGAGAGTCTAGACGGGACAACGTCCGTGATTGCCGTTGCGGGTTATCTATTCGAGCCAGATTACGCAAAACGCCTTGATGAGCAATGGAAGGATCTGCTACACCAGCACGGACTGGAGTTCTTCCATATGACCGATTGTGCCACCAATGCGCCGCCCTACGATGCCTTGGGGCCTGAGAAGTGTGATCTTCTAGCCAGGGCATTGATTAAGGGCATCAGGGAGCATATGTACTTCCAAGTTGCCGCATCAATCGAATTGGAGCAATTCGATCGACTCGCTGGACTAGCCTCAGAACAGATTCATACGGATTTTCGAAAGATGTTCGGCGGCCCGTACACAGCGGCGCTGATGTACTGCCTGTCGGAGATTGGAGCGTTCGCGCGTGGCCACGGCTGGAAGATTTCGTACTTCTTTGAGCGAGGCTATAAGGATGAATCTGAAGCCGAGTTTGCCATGGGGTTAGTCCGACGTGATGCCCATGTACTTCAGAAGTGTTGCTATGGGTCTCATACTTTTGCGGACAAGCGGGATGTGCGACTCCTGCAAGCAGCCGACATATTGGCATGGCAATGGTCGATTGATTGGGCCAATCAATTCGGTGGCCGTGGCCGCCCACGGCGGCGCGACTTGGCCGCACTCCTGAAAGATAGACTAACGTCAGTGAAGCACTTCCGGGTTAACGATTTAGAGAAGTACTTCAATGACACTTTGGAGTATCATTACAAGCAGCATGGAAGGTTCACGTAAGGCGACAAAACCCAACACGGCAGAGATGGACGAAGGCCCGCAGGCGTTCGAGCGGTTCCGGGAGGCCGTCAAGAAAGTCTTGACGGTCCCCAAGAGTGCGGTGCCGAACCCGTTCGGCAAGTCCGGCAAGAGGCGAAAAAAGGCGGTCGCCGCGAAGGGCTAACCGCCTTTCCGTTTCCCCCGGCCCTGCCGATTCCGTTCCTTGTCAGTTAGGACTCGTTCGTTCGTCCGGCTCCTTGCCGGTGAGGATATTCCAAGTGAGGCGCTTTCCGACCACCTGCGAACAAGCCAACTTGAAACGTTCGTAGTCGCTCTTAACCTCGCCATCGTCACGTTTCCGCTCGTTGTAGCGGAAAGCTTGTTCGTCGAGATACCGGAATAGGTGGAAGGGCTCCACGCTTACGTATGTCCCACTGATCGCCCGCTTCAGAAGACTCCAGAAGTTCTCCAACCCATTGGTGTGAATCTGGCCGTCGACGTATTGAACAGCATGGTCGACAACCTGATGCGCATAGTCACCCGCGAGTCCCTCATACGACAGAAGGAAATCGGTGTACAGTGCCGATCCGGCTTCCACATGCTTGCGCACCTCGGACTGAAGGGCCTTCTTCTTGCGGTTCGGGACAACGGCGGTCCTGACCTTGCTGGCTCCATTCTTTCGGCGCTCCAGAATTCCGATCACTGGAACTTTGTCCTTCCCGCCGGTGCCGGTAATTCGACGTTGCCGCTTGTCGATATGCATGTTCCGCGCCTTGCCGCCGATGAAGGTCTCATCCGCTTCAACTTCGCCGGACAGTTTATCGAACGACCCCGAGTACAGCGCGAAGCGAATACGATGATCCAGGAACCATGCTGACTTCTGGGTAATCCCCAAGTCCCGCGCCATTTCACAACTACTGATCCCGTTCTTACAGTTGACGATGAGCCAGATACCACAGAGCCATTTATCGAGACCAATGGGCGAGTCCTCAAAGATTGTTCCGACCTTCAGGGAGAACTGCGCCTTTGGATGTTTACCGTAGCATTTGTAACGGTTCACCTTGGCCAGATAGGCGACTTTGTCAGAGTCGCAGTGCGGGCATTTGACCTTGCCATCCGTCCAGCGTAATCCCGCCAGAAAGCTATTACAGTTCTGGGGATCGGCGAAGTAAATGACCGCTTCTTGGAGATTGGATGGTAACGCCATAAGTCGATCATACCTACTCAATCATGGTTAGGCAAGTAAATAGTTGCCCAAATTTGGCTTCGTTTTGTCAAAATTTGCTCGACTTTCCTCCGGCCGTATCTCCAGCCCTCGGCCGCGTCCCCTGGTCTCGGCGCCCTCGGCCAATTGGTAGACAATAGGCGGATATGATCAAACACCTCTACCGCACGCTGACGTGGACCGAAGCCCGCGACCGGGCCGCCCAGGGCGCCGTGATCGTCATCCCCGTCGCCGCCATCGAGCAGCACGGCTACCACCTGCCCATCGATGTCGATAACATCCTGGTCGAGCACGTCACCGAAGAGGCCGCCCGCCGGTCCGAGGGACTCATCCTCACCGCGCCCATGATCCACTACGGCTTCAACGAGCACAACATGGGCTTCCCAGGCACCATCAGCATCCGCGAGACAGTGTTCATGGACTTCTGCTACGACGTCGCGTACTCCTTCGTGCGCCAGGGCTACGACCGCATCATCTTCATCAACGGACACGGCAGCAATCAGATGCTGCTCAACCTGGTCGCCCGCCGCGTGGTCAACACCACCGAAGCGCTGGCCGCCAGCGCCGCCCACTGGTGGCTGGCCAAGGAGAAGGTCGACGAACTGCGCGAGTCCCAATACCCCGGCGGCATGGCTCACGCCTGCGAGTTCGAGACCGCCATCTATCAGTACCTGAAACCCGACCTGGTCGACATGAGCAAGGCCACCGATCGCGAAACGCCGTCGTATCAGAACAAGTACATCCACGACGACCTGTTCGGTTCCGGTCCCTTCCACTTCGTCAACCGCTACAGCCGCGTCAGCGAGTCAGGCGTCGAGGGCGACCCCAAGCTCGCCACCCCTGAAAAGGGCAAGGCCTTCGCCGAGTGCTCCATCGAGAACCTGCTCGCCTTTGCCAGGCACTTCCGCGACTACAAGATCCCGCCCAACCGCAACTTCAATTACCGGAACCCGAACCTGTGAAGCTCGCCTCCATCGATTTCGTCATCATCGCGGCGTACATGGCGGTCATCGCCTACATCGTCTGGCGAACCCGCAAGTTCGCCGGCGAGAGTGTCGAGAACTACTTCCTCGGCGGCCGGAACATGCCGGGCTGGATGACCGGAATTTCGTATGCCGCCTCCATGATGAGCGCCGACTCCGCCGTGGCCTACGGGGGCATGGCCGCCGTCACCGGTGTCTACGTCTGCTGGTTCTACCTGAGCCGCTTCGGCATTGCTCTGTTTCTCGGCGCCATTCTATTCGCCGTGTTTTGGAAAAGGCTGAACACCTTCACCACGCTCGAATTCTACGAACTACGATTTGAAGGACGCCCCGCCGCCTGGATGCGTCTGTGGCTCGCGATCCGCACCTCCCTCATCGCCATGGTGGCGTGGACCGGAATCTCGCTGCTCGCCCTGGTCAAGCTCGCCGAACCGATTCTCGGCTGGAGCCGTACCGAGACCCTCCTGCTCGCGCTGCCCTTATCGGTCGGCTACGTGTATCTCTCCGGCTACGTCGGCGTCGTGCTCAGCAACCTCGTCCAGATCTTCGTCCTGACGTTGGGCGCGGTCACGCTGGCGTTCAAGGTGCTCGCCGACACCGGTGGCCCCGCCGCTCTCGGCGCGAAACTCGCTGCCCTCAGCCCTTCGACGCTGAACACGTTCCCGCCCGCCGACGATCCCGTCTTCCCCATGGCCGCGTGCCTGGCGTGGCTGATCGGAACCAGCATTGGCTACGGCGGCGATGCCGCTCCGATGGGCGGCGCGGTGGAAGGACAGCGCATCCTCTCCTCGCGCAATCCCAAGGAAGCGTGCGTCATGTACCTGGTCACGGAGGTGGTCCTGTTCACGCTGGTCTGGCTGGTGAGCGTGCCCTGCCTGGCCGCCGTGCTGCGCTGGCCGGGCCTCCGCACCGGCGCGCTCGACCGCGAGACGGCCTACGGACTCCTCATGACGAACTACCTCGGCCCCGGCCTGCTGGGCCTGGTCTTCGTTTCGATGCTGGGCGGCATTATCTCGGTGGTCGGCGACAATCTCAACTTCGGCTCCCAAGTCCTCCTGAACGATGTCTACCGCCGTTACCTCGTTCGCACGGCGTCTCCACGGCACTATCTGATCGCGGGCAAACTGGCCTTGTTCGTGATTCTGGCGCTCGCCCTCCTGGTGGTCTACCAGGTCCAGTTCGTGTTCGACGTCGCGATCTTCATGGTCGGCCTGAGCGCTTCGGAGATGTCGGCCAATTGGGCGCAATGGTGGTGGTGGCGCTTCAACGGATGGGGGCGCGTTGCGGCTTCCTTCGGGGGCGGTCTCTTCTATGTGGCGATGCGGCTCCTCTGGCCGGAGATGGCCTGGTGGAATCGCATGTTCGCCGCCATGGGCGTGTCCACCGCGCTCTGGATTGTCACTTGCCTCGCCACCGCTCCCGAACGCCGTGAGGTGTTGGAGCGCTTCTACCGGCGTGCCCGGCCGTTGGGATTCTGGGGCCCGGTGGCCTCGTCCTCTCAGGTCCGGCCGATCGGCCGTGGACTCCTGCTGGCCCTCGCCGGCGCGACAGCCGTCATGGCCTACATCGTCTCGATCTCGCGCGCCTACGTCGGCGATTATGGGAATGCAGCAGCCGCGTTGACCGGGATGCTGGCGCTGGCCGCGGTCTTCTGGAAGGGTTTTGATCCGTTCGTTCGATCGCTCCTCTCCGCCGGTGAGATCGAAAACGTGGATGCGGAGGGCGTCCGCGCCGGCGCCGCGTTCGGCCTGGCGGGATTGGCCGCCGTCGTCCTGCTGGCCATGGCGGTCGTTCTGGCCGCCAACGCGTGGTGGTCGGCCGCGGGAGCGGTCCGCTCGGCCTCCCTCGCCTCCGGCGCGGCGTTGGCGTTGAGCGGCGCCCTCCTGTGGCGAAAGCACCGCCGTGGAGCAAACTCATGACTCGTATTGCAATTTGCGGCGCCGGCAACATCGGCCGCGTCCATGTGGAGAATCTCCTGTCGCTCCGCGGTTGTGAGTTGGCCGGCGTCTTCGACACCCGGCGCGAGACGCTGGAAGCCGTCTGCGCCGAATATCGCATCGCCGCCTACGCGGATCTCGACGCGCTGCTCGGCGACGGCCGGGTCGACGCGGTCGTCGTCGCCACGCCCAGCGACTCCCACGAGACAGTGGCCGTCCAGGCGTTCGCGGCCGGCAAGCATGTCTTCATCGAGAAGCCTCTTGCCGGTTCCTTCGAGGAGTGCGATCGCATCGCCGCCGCCGCGGCCGCGTCGGGCCGAGTGGCCCAGGCCGGGTTCTGCGAACGCTTCAACGTCAACTACCTCGAAGCCCGCCGCGCGGTCGCGAGCGGGAAGGTGGGGGAGATCCGAGCCATCCACACGTCGCGCTGGGCGCCCTACGCCTACTCCAATCCCGCCTGGACCCTCGGCGTGCTGGACACCGCCGTACACAACCTCGACTTGATTCTGTGGCTGTTTGGCCGAATGCCCCGCTCGGTGCTGGCCCGGGGCACGCGCGTCTATGCCGATTCCGCGATCCCTCATACGGCCACCATTCTGCTCTCGTTCGACGGCGGCGCGATGGCCGTCGAACACATTGCCTGGCTGGACGACCGTGGGCACCCCCTCAATCAGTGCGCCCGCTCGCGTATGATGATCCAGGGTTCGGATGGTTTGTTCTTTGTCGACCTGACCGATCGCCCCTCGGCCTTCTTAAATAACGGTGAGTATCGCATGATCGACTCCGTAATCATCGGCTCGCAGGAATACGCGGGCTGCCTGAAGCTGCAATTCGACTACTTTCTGCGCTCGATTGAACAAGGCGCGCCCGTGCTGGCGCCGCTGGAAGACGCCGTGCGAACCGAGCGGGTCGCCCTGGCCGCAAAGGAATCGCTCGAATCCGGCCGGGAGGTGATCCTGTGACCGCCTCCATTTCGGTTGGGCCCGTGGCGCGCGCTTCAGCGCGCAGGGGGACCTCGGTCCCCCAACCGCGGCGAAGCCGCGGCGTGCCGTGGGCTGGGTATCGACTGAAGTCCATTCGCACGATGAAGCGGACCCAACCCCAGGAGACCCTCCCATGACCCTCCCCGTCGCTGGAATCGCTCCGGGCTCTTCAGGCTGGGTCTCTCTTCCCTACGGTGTCGACGCCTTCGTCTGCAACTCTTCCGAGCCGCGGGCCCAGGGAGGCTCTTCCGATGGGCCGGGCTCGAGCCGCCCCCTCGCGGTCATCACCGCCGGCATCCACGGCGACGAATACGAGGGGCCGATGGCGGCAATTCGCCTGACCCAGTCCCTTGCCCCTGCCCAGGTCCGGGGCACCGTCGTCATCGTGCCCATCACGAACCCCATGGCCTATCATGCCGGACTCCGCGTGACGCCGGAAGACGGAAAGAACCTCGCCCGCACCTTTCCGGGCGACCCGCGCGGTTCCCTCACCGAACGCCTGGCCTCCAGCCTGTTTTCGTGGATCAGCCAGGCCTCGCTCCTGATCGACCTGCACAGCGGCGGTGTGGAATATGAGTTCGCCCCTCTGGCAGGATTCTATGGCGAGGCCTCCCCGTTGAACCCGTCCTTTGCCACCGCCCAGCATTTTGGCCTTCCGTTGTTGTGGAAGCTTCCTGAGACCAAGGGGGTGTTGAGCTGCGAGTGCTACCGCCGGGGCATCACCGCCATCGGCTGCGAGTACCTGGGCCGCGGCCAACTCTCGCGCCCCGGGACGGAAGCGTACTGGCGGGGCGTTCTCTCCTGCCTCGCGTTTCACGGGATGTATACGGCCGCCCACGCATTTGACCCGGCCGGCCAGGTCGCCCACGGAGACTGGCTGCTGGCCGGCGCCGGCGGCTTGTACGAGGGCTACTGCGCCCTCGGCGATTCGGTAACCTCCGGCCAACCCGTCGGCAGGATCACCAGCGAGCGTGGCGATGTCCTGGAAGAGTTCGTGGCGCAGGATGCGGGAACCATCCTGGCCCAGCGGAACAAAGCGTTCATTCGAAAAGGTGACTGGGGCATTCTGGTGGCAAAGCATGATTGAACAATGGCTCGAGTGCCTGGTCTGCGCCGCGCGCTTCGAGTTGGCTCCCATGCTGGAAGGGTGTCCGCGATGCGCCGGGGCGGGCCGCAAGGGCGCGCTCGAGGTCCGTTATTCCTACGAGACCGTTCGCTCCCTGTCGGATCCCGGGATGCCCGGCCTTTGGAAATGGCGTCCTCTCCTGCCGGCTATCCGGCCCGAGGCCGTCACGTCTCTCTACGAGGGCTCGACCCCTCTGGTTCCCTTGCGTCTCGACTCGGGCAGTACGCGCGTCTGGGTCAAGAACGAGACCATGAATCCGACCTGGGCCCACAAAGACCGCCCGAACACGGTGACCATCAGCATGGCCCGCCATTTCGGCTACCGGAACGTTGTGGCCATCAGCACCGGCAACCATGGCAACTCCGCGGCGGCCTACTCGGCGGCGGGGGGCCTGGGCTGCATTGTCTTCTGCAACGCCAACGCCCCCTTGGAGCAGACGCGCCTGATGCGGCACTACGGAGCCACCGTCTTCCTCGGCGGCGATTCCGAACGGCTGGTGGCCGCCCTGATGCGGCGGGGCGGATGGTTCCCGTCACTCACCCTCTGCCCGCGCAGCGGTTTCTCCAGCCCGTTTGCAATCGAAGGGTTCAAGACCATCGCCTTCGAGATCTTCGAGCAACTGGGCGGCCGCGTGCCCGATCGCGTCTTCGTGCCCGCCTCGAGCGGCGATGGCCTCTACGGCATCGCGAAGGGTTTTCGTGAACTGGTGGCCACGGGTCATGCGCCCAAAGTTCCCCGAATGGTCGCCTGCCAGACCGTGCGCGCTAACTTCTATGTCCGCGCCTTTCGCAAGGGCAGCCGTACGCTCGAATTCGTCAGCCCTGTCCACACCGTGGCGCTTTCTATCGGCGATGAAATCGGCGGCTTGCCCGCGCTGTGGACGCTGTACGAGACGGGCGGCGAAGCGGTGGAGGCCACCGAAGAGGACATTCTTGCCGCCGCGCGCGACTACGCGGGCATGGGGCTGGCCTTCGAGCCCGCTTCGTCGGCGGCGCTCGCCTGCGCCCGCGCCCATGCCGATCTCGGCCGCGTCGACGAAACCTGGGTCCTGATTGGAACCGGAACCGCCATCCGGTGGCCGCAGACCTTCCGCGACGACACCGGCGAAGCGCGGCGCCTTCCGCCCGGTTTCGACAACATCGACGAGATCGTGCCCCCGGATTAGGAGGTCGAATGGACCGAAGAGCGTTCCTATCCATGCCCCTGGCCACGGCGGCCGCGGCCGCGCCACGCATCGAGACCCGCGGCTACTACTTCACCTTCTGCCGCATGCCGGCGTTCGGCTACGAGACCTGGAAGCAGATTTTCGACGGGATCGCCCGGGATGGCGGAAACCTGGTGCTGCTCTGGATCGCCGGCGGCTTCCGCTCGAAGAAGTTCCCCATCACCTGGGAATACAATCGCGACCACGCCAACGTCCGGCAGGATTTCGTCCGCCCATTGATCGACTACGCTCACTCCCGCGGCATCCGCGTCCTGCTCGGCTTCACGCCGTTCTCCTACGATGGCGTGAACCAGTATCCGCTCATTCGCCCCGATCTCAAGGCCACTCAGAAAAATGGCATGCTGGCACGCCTCGCCGGGATTCACTGCTGGGGCTATGCCCTCAATCCGGCCAAGGAAGACGCGCAGCGCTTCATGCTCGACTACATCCGCGAGATGGTCTTCGACTTCTATCCCAACTCGGACGGCCTCCTGATCGAGTCGTCGGACTACGACATTTGCCAGGGTGGCGACTGCGCCGGGCGGTATTACGACCTCGAGTTCCGCTTCACGCGCCAGATTTCCGAAGAAGTGTGGGCCCGCAACAAGTCCGCGGCCATCGTCGTGTACCCGCATTACTTTTCGGGCGCCTCTGTCCCCGGGTTCTCCATGACCGCCGGCCGCCAACCGTTCGACGACCGCTGGACGCTCTTCTTTACGCCCCACAGCGCCCACCTCGATTCCAGTCTTCTCCGTCGCGCGAAGACATCCCTGTTCTGGGATTCGAATGTCGCGATGGGCGGACCCAATGCGATCCGTGAGGGTGCGCGCAAAGCCCATTCGGCCAAGGTCACCGGATACGTCAGTTCGATGGAGTCGTTCTCGTTTGTCCCGGCCCATCCCGAGGGCGGCGAGCGGCGACTGATAGGCCACCGTCTCAAACCGTTCGGCTGGGATTGGCTTGCCGACGGCGCAAACCCGTACGACGAGCCCCTGGCCCAGGTGAACCGCGCCGCGTTCCAGTTGTATTCCCGCGAGCCGGATGCGGCGGACTCGCGTTTCCGGCAAGCTCTGGGCGAGCGGGTCTTCGGCCAGCGGGACGCGCCGGTCGACGATCTGCTCTTCCTGCACGACTGCCTGTTCGACGGGCGCACGTGGTGGTCGGCCTCTCCGCTCTCCCATCCGGCAATCTTCCGGGAACGCCTGGAGATGGGGCGGCTATCCTTCGAGCAGTTGCACAAGTTCGACCAGCGCCTGCGGGCGCTGCCCGCGGTGGCTAAACGTCTCTCCGCTTCCTCGCACCCGGCCTCCCGCAATCTCGCCGCCGTCGCCAACCGGATCACGAGCGCCTGGGATAGCGCGTCGCTCAAACTGCTGCGCGACCATTTACGACAGTAGCTCTGATTTGCTTTCCGGCGCAGAATTCCGCTTTCAGGCCACGAACCGCTCCGTCACTTAAACGAGCGGTCCCGCGTTCGAATCCGTTTCTCGCGGTGCCGAGTAGAACGCCGCTAAACGCCGGGTGTATTCGGGCCCAGCCGCCGGAACCAGGTCGTTGTGGCCCGCGCCGGCGACCACCCATAGGGTCTTGGGCTCATTCGCCAGGGTGAACAGCCGTTTGCCCAACGCGGGGTCGATGATGTCGTCACGGTCGCCGTGAATCACCAACAGCGGAACGCGGACCGAGCCAATGCGACGGGCCGAATCGAAGCCGGAAATGAGCGCGGGCCCGAGAAAGGGAAGCACGGTCGAGGCAACGTCGCGCGCCGAAGTAAACGGGGCTTCGAGCACCAGACCTCGTGACGCACGGCGAGCCGCCAACTCCACGGCCACCGCGGTGCCAAGCGACTCGCCGTGCAGCACGATCTGTTCAGGCCGGAGGCCCTGCGCCAGCAGCCAGTCGTATCCGGCGGCGGCGTCCTTGTAGAGGCCGCCCTCCGTGGGTCGCCCTTCGCTTTTCCCGTAGCCGCGATAATCGATGACCAGCACGGACGAGCCGGCCTCGGCAATGCGCTCCATGCTGGCGAAGCGGTGGGTGACGTTTCCCGCGTTGCCGTGAAGAAACAGCGTGGCCAGGGCCGCCCCTTCTTTCGGAAGCCACCAGCCGTGGAGTTTGACTCCGTCGGACGCGGTCAGCCACACGTCCCGGGCGCCCAGTTTCTCCTGAACGTGCCAGTAGCCCTCCGGGTACTTCATGGGGAAGAAGACGCTGCGATGGGCAAAGAACGAGAGCGCGGCATAGCCGGTCGCGGCCACCGAGGCCCATCCGAGGAAGTGTCCGGCTACGGGCCAGGCACCGCGGCCGCGAGTCTCCATGTCTGAACAATACACCAGCGCGGGGCCGCCGGTTCGGCCCCGGCCGCGCTACGAGCGCGCCACGCCGTTCAGAAAGAGATCGGACATCGACCGCACCAGGCGTTCTTCGTCGAGGGGCTCGACGTGCTTGCCGCCAAACAACTCCACCACCAGCAGGATGAACGTCAAGGCGGAGAGGAAGAAGGCGGCCGAGGCCTCCACGTCGACGGTTTCGCGCAACTCTCCAAGGCGTTTGCGGACGTTCAGGAATTCCGTGAACAGCCTTCGGCCCTGCACGATGAAGGTGCGGTAAAACAGCGCGCCGACGTCGGCATTCTTCATGGCTTCGGTCAGGAGACGGGCGAGAAAGGGAAGGCGGCTGCGGTATTCGCCCAGCATGATCTTCGCGATCACTTCCAGCTCGTCGCGCAGAGTCTCTCCCGGGAACCGCAAATCCGGCGATGGCACCGAACCGGCGATCAGTTCCAACTCACGCTCGAGCACGGCGGCTAGAATCTTCTCCTTGGAGTGATAGTGGCGGACGATGTCGAAGGCGCCAATGCCGGAGGCCTTGGTGAGGTGGTCGAGCGTGATGGACGACAATTCCCGTGAGGATGCCAGTTCCACCGCGCCATCGAGGACCTTCCGTTGCTGTTCGATCGTCAGACTCATAGCCGCCTTTTCAGGATGAAAACCAAACTGAAGATACGATTTTCAGCACGATGGTACCTGCATCCGGAGCATCGGGGCAATACTATGAATCAGCTAATCGCCAGGGCCGGAGCACTTCGGGGGCCTGGCCGAAGCCTGAACGAGATCGAATAGGCGGAGGCGCGTTTCAGGCAACTCGGCCTCGATGGCTGTGTCAGGATGTAGGAATGCCCGCCGTACCCCGACGCGATCTGCTGTGCCTGGCGGCGCTGGGCTCGAGCCTTCGCGCCGCGGCGCCTCGCCAGACCCTCCGCCGCGTCGAGGTCTTCACCATCCCGGTGAACCATCGGGGCGACTGGCTGATTGTTCGCGCCACCACGTCCGGCGGGATCACGGGAATCGGCGACGCGTCCCAGGGCCACGCCGATGCCCGGACGTTGGCGGCGCTGCGCAAATACGTCGAGTTGCTGAGCGGCGGCGACCTGTTCGGCATCGAGCGGCTTCGGACGGCGGCGATGGCCTCCAAGCCTTTCGGCCGGAGCGAGGCCTGCGCGCTCTCCGCCCTCGAACAGTGCCTGTGGGACATCCGCGGGAAACTGTTCGATCTGCCCGTGTCGGAGTTGCTGGGCGGCCGGCTTCGCGACCGCATTCGCAACTACGCCAACATCAATCGGTCGACCGTCGATCGGTCGCCAAGAGGCTTTGCCGCGATGGCCGAGCGAGCCGTCCGCGCCGGCTTCGACGCCGTAAAGATGGCCCCGTGGGACGACATGCCCCATCCGGCGGACGCCGCGGAGATCGAGCGGGTGACGCAACTCGGCATCGATCGCGCGGCTGCCGTGCGAGCCGTGCTCGGCACGTCCCGTGACCTGCTGCTGGACGCGCACAGCCACTTCACACTGGAAAAAGGTCTTGAGCTCGCCCGCCGCGTCGAGTCGCTGAATCTCTATTGGCTGGAAGAGGTGACGCCGGCCGAGCCCCCGGAGCATCTGGCGCGCATTAACCGCGAGGCCCGCATGCGAACGGCCGGGGGCGAGTCGATTTTCGGAGTTCAGGGTTTCTTCCGGTACATCACCTCGGCATGCGCCGATATCATGATGCCCGACATCAAGTACTGCGGCGGCGTGTTCGAATTGAAGAAAGTGGCCGCGATGTGCGAGGCGGCGGGGTTGCCGGTCTCGCCGCACGGTCCGGCCAGCCCGGTTGGAAACGCCGCGGCAGCGCAGGTGTGCGCGACCCTGCCAAACTTCCTGATCCTCGAGTTTTCCTTCGGAGAAGTGGAGTGGCGGCACGAGCTGACCGACCCTCCGGAAATGCTGTCCCAGGGTTTTCTCGAGATCCCGTCGAGGCCGGGGTTGGGTTACGAGTTGAACGAAAAGCTGCTCGGCCGCCGCGCGACGCGCGTGGTCCTGTAGGCGCCGATACTAGTCACTCGCCCCCGGTCGCGGCGAACGCGTACAACGTTCCGCGGGTGCGCACAAAGATCCGGTTGCCGCCGATGGCGGGGGTAGCGTAGCTCTCCTCGCCCAGGTCGTTCACGGACAAAACCTCCCACTGGGGCGAGGCTTTGAGCACGGTCAGCTTCCCTTCTTCGCTCAACAGAAAGACCTTGCCGGCGGCGGCAATCGGCGAGGCGAAGTACTGGCCCGGCGCCTTCTCGCTGCGGCCCTGTTTGAGCAACGCGCCGGTTGACGGATCGAGCGAGGTGACAATGCCGCCGTTCTTGACCATATAGAAGACGCCGTCATACAGCACCGGCGCAGGAACGTAGGAGACGTTCCGCTTGAACCGCCACCGAACGGTCGAGGCGTCGAGCCGGCCTTTGCCGTTCAGGGGAAGCGACATGGCGCCGTAGTCGCCGACGCCGAACGACCGCGCGGCGTCCCACTCGCGCGGTTCGATGAGTTTGTCGTGGTTTGCGTCCACCCAGCCGAAGTGTTCGAACCAGTCTTCGCCCTTGGACTCGTCGATCGACAGGCGCCCGTCCCCGTTTTTGTCGAGCTTGCCCGCGGTGGAGGCGAACGTGGGCAGCCAGGGTTGTTCCGTCCCGATGGTCGTCACGATCAGGGCGTTGCCGAAGACGACGGGGGACCCCGTGGACCCCAGCGAAGACACCGGCGTCCACCAGCGCGGCTCGCCGGTGGACAGGAAATACGAATCGACGCGCGTTGTGCCAAGAGCCAGGATCTGGTCCTGGTACACGATCGGGACCGACCAGCCTTCGGGGTGCTCCGTGCGCTCCGTACGCCAGCGGCGGAGTCCGGTCTCCTTGTCGATCGCAACCAGGAACGAACCCTTCGCCTGGTCGCACAGCAGGAAGACCATGCCGTTCGCGATCAGTGGAGACGAGGCGAGACCGTAGAAGTTTTCGAAGGGACCGAGGGCATGACGCCAGCGCTCCTGGCCGTCGAGCGTGTAGGAAACGAGGCCGAAATCGGGGAAAAACGCATAGACGTTTTTCTCGTCGGCGGCCGGTGTCGGCGAGGCCGGGTCGTTGGCCTTGTAGAGGGTGTGGCGGTGGGTCCGCTCGAGGTCGCGACGCCACAGCAGGCGTCCGGTCGTGGCGTCGTACGCAAGCGTAACCAGTTTTTCGCCTTCGCTGGCGGTGAGGAGCACGCGGCCCCCGGCGACAATCGGCGACGAGCGTCCAAACGGGATGGAGACCTTCCACGCGACATTGCGGGTCGGGCCGAAATCGGAGGGTAGGCTGGCCGCCTCGCCGACGCCGGATCCATTGGGTCCGCGGAAGCGCGGCCAGTCGGCGGCGGATAGGACAACCGAAGCGAGAAGCAACAGGATCAGCACGTGGTTCGATTCTAGCGCGCTGGTGGGGAAGGGGATGAAGAAGGACTCCGGGATACTACAGCCTAAGGTCCGCGCTCCTGCGGGACAGGGAATCGATCCCTACACAACCAAAAGCCGATGAAATCTGTTTCTCCTGCCAATGCTGTCCATAACTTCGAACACAAGGTCGCCGAACCGGTAGGCGTCGGACATCAAGGACCGGCTTGTGGCCTTGTCCATGAATCTGGCTACGAGTTCCTTTTCGCTGGCGTTCGTGGCGCGCAGAAAGCGCTCGTATTGGCTGAGCAACTTCGTCAAACCCTCATGAGCGCGATCCAGGTCGGGCTGATCCAACAGCCACTCCAGTCTCTGGGTCGGTGTCAGTTTGACCATGGCCAAGGCGTCCGTCGGACTAACCGTCCCATGGCGATCATAGACCGCGAGGAGGTAGAGCAGAGCGGAATAGCAGGTCAGTAACCGGCTGTGCTTAAGTTTGTAGTTCTTCAGTTTGCCTTCGGCCTTCTTCTCGTGGGGAATCCTGTCGGTTCGGGCCTCGTAATTCACGCACAGAGTCCTCCACATTCGGAGGACGTCGTTAGCGAGGAACGCGGGCATGAAATCCGGTTTGTGATCCGCGTAGTCTCGCCAATACGCCGCGATCACTTCATCCAGGATCTCGTCGTAAGTCGCCGGTTCAAGCAGGGGGCGGCTCTCGAGGATCAAAAGGAGCCGCGCGGTGAACGTGTTGGTAACGTCGTCCTCTTGTGTGCCCAGCGTCTTCGTGAACTCGTGGACGGAGTAATGTGCAAGCCAACGGCCGTCGCCAGAGAACTCCGGGATGTTCAGTTCCCGAGTGACCTGAATCAGATCTGCCTTGATACAGATCTCGTCAAGGTGCTTGAGCAGGCTTCCTTCCTTGCCATCCGATCCAGGTTTCCCGTCCTTCTTTCCTACGATAAACAGATCCAGATCGCTGTGATCGCTCGCCTCGCAACGCCCAAACGACCCGGTTGCGTATACGCACGCCTTGCCTCGGGCCAAAGACTCCGCTTCTCCAAGCCGCCGCTGAAGTTCGGCGAACCGCTCGGCGGTTTGGGACCGGCGCTCAGAGAGTTCGCCCACGACTCCCCTTCCACTCGAATACATTCGCGAATATCTCTGCCTGTTCGATCGCGTCGTCCATCGCATGATGGGTATGCGGGTGTTTAGGCTGTAAGGAAGGGTCAAGCCGCGAACGGCCCGCTTCTGAGATTGGAAGGGAAGCTTTGACTGCTAAAGCGGTCTTAACGTCAAAACAGCGGGAGTACTCGAACGGAGATCCCTGGGCGGAGAACCGAACAAAGTACCAATATAGCCACGACCAGTCGAAACTGAGGGGATAGGCCACCAACACTGGTTGGGCTGAGCCCGCGACCTGGTTGACCCAGCGCGACGCTTCGGTCATAGCCTCCTCGGGTGACTCTCCTTCCAGGCAAAGCCGGCGACGATCCAGGCCGTTGACGCGCAACGCCTCGGGCTCGAAGGATTCTGAGATTGGTCGCAACTCTCTATAGAAAACCTGGTCATAGTTGTCAGGTCTCTGGAAGCGGTCACCATCAAACGAGCCGGCAAAGACAATCGCGAAAGAGAGGATAGAAAACGGTCCAGGAATCGGTCCGTCCGTTTCAACGTCCGCCGAGAAATACGCATCCACGCCTCTGTTGAGGCGTGTGGCCTGATCGACGATCTCCAAAGAACCAGGCAAGTGCTTGTCGTGGACCGTTGAACCCATGACTCCCTATGGTAACAACGTCGCGCTCCTCAGCTCCGCGAACGTTCGCCTTCCTGTGACAATTCGTGTCTTCCGCGGCCCGCGGCGCATTGGGTCAACTATTTCGGGTTTGCGCGGTTGCGGCTACTGTGGCTCCACCACGCGAAACGGCAGCGACGCTTTGTAGACCGGTGTCCCGATGGTCGTCAGCAAACCCTCTGCCGTGTACTCGCCTGGAGGGAACAGGCTGTTCTCCTTCGTGACCAGCCGCACCGTGACGACCTCGTTCTTCTCGCCGGAGACCGTCTCGTTGCGCAGGGCGAGTGTGAACGCCTTTCCTTCCGACCACCGGTAGACTTCGTCGCCCTTGCTGTTGCGAATCACCAAATCGAACGTCTGGCCGCTCGGAAAAACCAGGCGCAATGCGTCTGGCTGCGTGTGCAGTAAGGAGAGCCTGGCGATCATGATCGGCGCCGCCACGCGATCCTCTCGCGGCAGGACATAGACTGCTCGGTCGAGCGTGAGGCTGAACGAAGTCTGCGGGGCCGATATCACGGTCACGCCGCCGAGGCGGGCATAGATCAACTCCTCGCTTCGGAACGACGGCCCGCCGGTGTTGACCGTGCGCTTGAGCAATCCGATCCACGGCAGAAACCACTCGCCCTCGATGCCCACCTGGAACACACCCGGGTAGCGGAGTTCAAGCGCGCTATCGAACGAGCCTACGGGCACTTCGACCTTGGCCGTCTTGGTGGCGATCCGCGCCCGGCCGCAACAATAGGGAACAGATGTCGTGTAATCTTCGCCCAGGGCCGCGCCGAAGCGGTACCACACCACCTCTCTCTGCTCCCGGTCATCCCACGAGTAGATCGTGCCGTCGTCCCCCGACCGAAGCAGGTATGGATCGCGATAGCCGGTCACCCGATAGTAGGTCACGCCGTTCCTTGTCTCGGCTCCCTTGACCTCGATGGACCAAACGGAGGGCTCCAGCGTCGCGCCAACGCCCGTGATGCGGTAGATCCACACGTTGCCGATGGCGAGCGGAAAGTAGTCGGGCGTTGCGGGAAGACCCGTTGCGGGAAGACCCGTTGCGGCCAGATACGCCCATAGGAGCAGGCGGTGCATACCCACAGTGTAGCGGGCCTTCAAGCCAGATCGAGTTCGCTGAAGAAGGAGCCGAAATCCACGGCCAGGCCGATCTCACTGAGTTCGAGGACCCCGTTCGGCGCTTCGCGGATGCCAGCCTCGCCTGCCGCGAACACCCTTCGTTGAACCGGATCGACAATCCAAATGTGAGGAACGCCAAAATGAACGTACTCCCGAACCTTCGCCAAGGTATCGGTCGTATGATCGTCGCGCGAGAGGATCTCGACAACCAGCAACGGTGGCTGGGTCAGGACAGGCTCTCTGAGGTAGGGACGGCGCACGACGCAAACATCCGGAATTCGATATCGTTTCCGCTCCGCGTCCGCCCAGACGAGCAGCCGCTGTTCGGTGAACACCCGGAGGTTGTACTCCGATTGCCGGACGACAAAGAAGGCTGCAATCAACGCCTGCAAAAGGCTGTGATCATGCTCCCCCACCTGACGCTCCTGGAGTCGGCCATCGACGTACTCGCGGTCCGGTTCGTAGCTGGCAGCCAGGTACTCTTGGGGAGAGACGAGGACGCTCGAGGCCATGCTTGCAGTGTAGCCGACTTTTCAGGCAAGAGCGGCCGCGTTCCGATCGATCACAGCCCGCCGAACAGGCGCAGAACCGTCATGGTCCCGACCCGGCTCCAGTACGACAACGACTGCCCAAAACTCGTCAGCGAGAACAGGAGAATCAGGACCACGAATCCGGAGCGATACAACTCGTTCATCAGCGCGGAAGGAAGATTCAGAAACGGCAGCACCGCGGATCCGTCCAGAGGTGGGACGGGTACCAGGTTAAACAGGGCCAGGTAGAGGCTCAGGTTCACCGCCATCGCCAGGAGGGAGGCCACGTCGGAACCGGCGCGATTCAACATCGCGGCGACAAAGCCGAAGATGAGGGCAAAGACAATGTTGCTGGCGGGTCCGGCGAGGGCCACCAGGAGGTGGCCGCGCAGGCCGCCGCGCAGCCGGAGGGGATTCACCAGCACGGCACGGCCCCACCCGAAGAATCCGCCGCCCATCAGCGACGTCAGGATGGGAAGCATCACGGTCCCGATCCAATCGACGTGCGCCATCGGGTTGAGCGTGACCCGGCCTTGCAGACGAGGCGTATCGTCACCGAGCCAGTCCGCGACCCAGGCGTGGGCGAACTCGTGCGGCGTGGTCAGGATCCAGAAGAGCAGGACCTGCAGAATGGCGGATTCGAAGTCGCCGTGCATAGGGGACGATCAGGGGCGTCGTGCCAGATACGCCCACAATACCAGAAGGCCGATCACCACCAGGATCGCGAGGACAGGCGACAACCGCCTATTGTACCCATACGGCGAGACGTCGCGGGTACGATGGAAAAATAGACATGCAAAGTCTTCAGGTGTTGGTAGCCATTGTCTTGCTCGCCGGGGGCCTCGCGGACGCTCAGGTATGCCGGCTCTCGGTCGCGGGTCTCAACCGGAACCGCCGCGTGCTGGGGAATGTCAATGCGGAGTGCCCGGCCCTGGTCCACTCCGCCCCGTTCGGCAACTGGGGAGTCGCCTCCAACTTCGGCGGCAAGATCAACGGGCACCAGTTCCAGGGCTGGTGCCAGAACCGGCGCGTCTGCGACAACCGCGGCAACTGCTTCGACGCTTGCCGCGACGGCTGGTTCGAGTGGAACAGTTGCACCGACCATCCGGATTTCAAAGCTCCGAACTGCACGATGTATAACGCCAAAGACTGCACCGAACAGGACTCCCCTTTGGGCGTGAACGTGATGTCGACCAAGACCGTGGATATTCCGGTACGCTGCCCGCTCGATACAGACGGCGACGGGCAGTTCGACCGCGGAGGGTGCGGCGATGTGGCCAGTTGGTCGGCGGGCGAGAACTATATGTCGCTGTACGAACTGGACCCTCTCAGCACCGATGAACTGGTGCAGACCGTCTATTTTCCCCAGACGCCGGTCAGTCTGACCTGCAATGTGCTGGGCTGTTCGGCGGCGGGCAGCGATTGGGTGGGACCGGTTCGTTATGCCGACCCGGCGCAGCCACCGCGCGTGTTCGCGGAGATGGCGGCCGTAGTGAACTTCGGCAATCTGGTGGATGAACGCCGGGCCTGCCCGGCGGTGCCACCGTTGTTCCGGACGGTCTCTTCCGCGACGTTTCAGGCTCCGGGGGCCGCTCCGGAGTCGCTGGTGAGCGCGTTCGGATTCGGCCTGTCGAACGGGACCGCCGTCGCGCCGCAGGGTCCGCTCCCGCTGGAACTGGCCGGCACGCAAGTGCGCCTGACGGATAGCGCCGGACAGGACCACTTCGCGGCTCTGCTGTATGTGTCGCCCACACAGGTGAATTATCAGATTCCACGACCCGCCGCCGCCGGGTTGGGAACGGTGCGCGTGTTGTCGCGCGGTGAGGTGGTCGCGACCGGAGCGCTGCAGATTGACAGCGTGGCGCCGGGCATTTACACGGCGAACTCGAACGGCATCGGCGCGCCGGCCGCGCTGCTGACGCGCGTGGCCCCGGATGGCGCGAGGACGGTGGAACTCGCCTACACCTGCGGATCGCGTCCGGCGAGTTGTCTCCCGGCCCCAATCTTGTGGTCACGGCCGGATGAACAGATCTATCTCACCCTGTTTGGAACGGGCATTCGCGGCAGGTCTACCCCCGTCACCGCAAGGATCGGCGTGACGGAGTTGACGGTGCTCTATGCCGGTGCTCAGGGCCAGTATCCCGGACTGGATCAGATCAACCTCCTGTTGCCGCGGGCGTTGGCGGGCACGCCGGGGACCCCGTTGCTGACGGTGACGGTGGACGGACATTCGTCGAATCCGGTCGAACTGCGGTTTTGAGCAGGCAGCGGGCAGCTTTCAGCGATCAGCGGCCAGCTCTCACTAACCAGCGGAGAGCGAGTCGAGGTCGACAATTCGCCTCTGGATTTGACTTGGGCCACTACACTCGAAGTCGAGGACGGCCGGCTTACCGTATGGATCGAGTGGCGTAAGGGTTGCTCCGATTTGAAGCTGAAAGCTGACCGCTGAAAGCTGATCGCTGATAAGCTGAAAGCGGTTCGCTGTGCTCCCTCGATACGATATCCGGCAGAGCTACGAGTGGAATTACGACCATGCTCCGGACCCTCCCATCGGGGTCGAGGTGGTCGACTGGCCCGGACAGTGGGATTTTTGCGGGCTGCCCGTTCGCTCGCCGTTGGGGATTCCGGCAGGACCGTTGCTCAACAGCCGCTGGATTCTGTATTACGCCGCCCTCGGCTTCGACGTCCTGACCTACAAGACCGTGCGCTCCAGCCTGCGCGCCTGTTACGACCCACCCAACTTGCTCCCGGTGCGGCCAGACGCCCTCACCGGCGAGGGAACGGAAGTGGAAGCTGCGCCCGAGGAGGCCGGCATCCGCGCGTGGGCCATCTCGTTTGGCATGCCTTCGAAAGAGCCTCGGGTGTGGCAGGCCGATGTCGAGCAGGCGCGCAGAGGATTGGCGGACAGACAGGTGCTCGTCGTCTCGGTGGTGGCGTCTCCGCACGAAGGCTGGACCTTGGACCAGGTCGCGGCGGATTTCGCGCGCTGCGCCCGCGGGGCGGCGGATTCCGGCGCTCATGCCGTGGAAGCCAATCTCTCGTGTCCCAACGTGTGTACCGGGGAGGCGGATTTGTACCGGTCCGCTCAAGCCTCGGCCGTGATCGCCGCCCAACTGCGCCACGCCGTTCCGGAATTGCCGCTGCTGGTGAAAGTCGGCCTCTTCGCTAACGAGGAAGAGGCCGCGGCGCTGGTCGATGCGGTCGCTCCGCATCTCGACGGCATCAGCGCCACCAACTCGATTACCGCCTTCGTCCGCTCGCCGGCGGGCGACCGGTTGTTCGGCGGCCTCCGGCGCGGCATCGGCGGAGTGGGGATCGCCGGGCGCTGCCTTCACGAACTCGAGATGCTGGCTCGGCTAGTCCGAAACCGGCCCTCCTTGAAACTGGTCTCGGTAGGAGGCGTCTCGACGCGCGCCGGCGTCTGCCGGCGGCTGGAGTGCGGCGCACACCACGTCCAGATCGCAACCGCCGCAATGGTCGATCCGCTGGTGGCCGTGCGGATGCGCGGCCCGGTGAGCAACTCCTAAAGCACATCCCCTTTCGACCGATACAAGACGTAGGGAGCCGTGATGGTATCGGGAGCGGTCAACCGTTTGGACGGCATGCTGGACGCGCATCGCCGCTGGCTGGAGAAGTCGCCCGGCGGGGTTCGCCTGATCCTCGAAGGCGCGGCCTTGGCCGATGTCCGGATGGAGGGTGTAGTCGTGCGCCAGGCGGTCTTTCGCGCGGTCACCTTTGTGGACGCGGAGTTGGCGGGCGCCGATTTCGCGGGTGCGGAACTGATGTCCTGCGATTTCCGCAAAGCCTCCCTGGCCTCCGCGGATTTCACCGGAGCCCAGATCACGGACGTCCACTTTGGCCTTGCCTGGATGGACGGGGCGAGCCTGAGCGAGGCCAAGGTTCTGCGGACCAGTTTCAGCAAGGCGAATCTTCAGCGCGCACGCATGTTGGAACTGCACGCAACGGATTGCGATTTCACCTCCGCCCGGCTATCGGAGGCCGCCTTGAACCAATGCGAACTGGCCGCTTGCGATTTCTCGAGCGCCGAACTGGTGCGAGCCCGCCTGATTCACTCCCGGCTCCGGGACTGCCGGTTTCGCGGCGCCACGCTCGATCTGGCCGACCTCACGCAGGCCCGCGTGCTCGATTGCGATTTCAGGAGCGCCTCGCTCGAGGATTCGCGCTTTTCTCGCGCGGACCTCTCGAGAAGCCAGTTCCCCTACGCCTCCCTTCAGTCCGCCAACCTGTCCGAGGCGCAACTGGCCGCGACCGATTTCTTCGGGTCCGATCTGTCCCTTGCCCGCTTCAGCGATGCCCGGTTCATGAATACGGGGTTCCTGCGCGCCAACCTGAGCAACGCCCGATTCCTGACGCCCAAGCAATTGGCATTGGCGCGCACCGACTTCGACACGACGCTTCCGAATGGCTCCAAAGGCCCCTATGCCAAGGGCTCAGGCGCGGAGCGGCCCGGCCGGAGATAGACCCCCAAACGTGCCCTCAACCACCCATTCGTACTAGATTCGAGGTCACTTCTTGACAGTACACGGGTCCTGGAGCCCATCCTGACTTCCCGGTAGGCGCGCTGATTTCGATTGGAGCCGGATACCCCCCGTGGCACAATATTGTCAGGAGGGCAACATCTCGTTGCCCCGGAGTCATGCCAGTGTTACTCTTTAGGAAAGTCCGGGATCGGAGGCCGGCGCTGGCAGTTGATTCGGAGGACTGCCGGTGAATCCTTCAGAGATGTTTACCGCATCGCTGATTCTCATTTGCTCGCTCGCCCTTTTTCTGTATTGGTTTCGCTACTGTTGTCTGCTCATCCTGCAAACACGGTCTTCTCTCATGGCGTCCGGCAACCTTTCGTCTTTGGGGTTGGCTGTGGTAGAAGTGCGGTCGCGGCTCATCGAGAGTGAGCACGACACTCCGGCGCTCGATTCCCTGAGCGCACAACTCCAGCGGGACTTCACCACGGTCAGCACGCTGTTGAACCGGTCGATGGTCCAGATCGATCCCATTGAACGCCGGATGCTCGTGTTGGACTACTGGTTGATGCGCGGGACCTATCAGCTTACCCGCAAGTTTGCCAGAACCAAGGCGCAGGCCGCTCTCAAAGAGATATCCGACATCGTCGGATACTTCGCCTACAGCGTTTCGCCCCGTCTGAGCCATCAGGCCACCGCCTGAGCCGTCTACGAATCGGCGAGGAACGGGCTGTAACTGACTCCCTCGTCGTACACATCAGCGCCTTCCGCCCGCTTGAGAGCGTTCACGACCAGATACGTGACCGGTGTGGCAATCGCCTCGTATACCACTTTGCTGAAGTATCCCGAAGCGATCAGGCTGAGCAATGTCTGCAGCGGCTGGCTTCCTCCAAAGACGAGGAAGATGACAATCACGGTGTCGACTGCCTGTCCGACGACCGTGGAGCCAATCGTCCGCATCCACAAGAAGCGCCCGCCTGTGAGGAGTTTCATTCGAGACATGACAAAGGAATTTGCAAATTCCCCAGCCCAATAGGCGATCAGGCTGGCCACCACAAGCCTTGGCACGAAGTTGAATACGGTGGCAAAGGCCTGCTGGTCGTTCCACCCCGGAGCCGGAGGCAACGCCACAACCACCATCCCCGTGGCGGCCAGCAGCGCGGAAGCGAAGAATCCAACCCAGATCGCCCGGCGGGAGCCGGCGTATCCGTACACCTCGGTGAAGATGTCGCCGAAGATGTAGGTAATCGGAAACAGCAGTTGCGCTCCGCTCAGCGTCAGGGGGCCCAATTTCGTGATTTTGGGCGCAACCAGGTTTGAAATCATCAGGACCACAACGAAGGCGTGGACCAGCAGGTTGTAATAGCGAAATTCGTGAAGGGCGCGGGGGGCCCGTTGATCAAGGGTTATCGGTGTTGCCTGCATGGCCGGCCGTGTTTTCTCCATCTGCCCACTTGATGCTGTGGTCGGACGTGATGGCGTAGGTCTCCGGCGGCGACTCCAGCCGGAAGATCGACCACGGCCCGGGCAGCCATGGGTAACGCTCAATCACTTTCTCGTTGACCGCGATTCCGAGGCCCGGTCCGGTAGGAAGCACGAGATCTCCCTGGCGGACATCGAGAGGCTCGGCAAGGATTTCCGCCGCCAGGGGGAATGGATACATGCTCTTGACCTGCGCTGTGCTGTAGATGGGATACTCCAGCCACTCGACGACGGTCTCCGGCCAGCAGACGCCCAATTGCGCCGCGGCGAGAACCTCCAGCGCGGTTCCCCAACTGTGGAAGGCGAACTTCAGCCCCGCCCTGCCGATCTCCGAGAAGATGCGGCGTCCCATCGTGAAACCGCCCTGGCAGCACACATCCATCTGGACGTAGTCGGCCGACCGGCTGTGAATCAGGTCCAAGTAGCCGCGTTCGTCGGGCTCGTGCTCGCCGGTGGCAATCGGGACGTACTCCAGGTCTCGCAACGCCTGATAGGCCGCATGGTCGTCGGGTGGGAAGGGTTCTTCCAACCAGTAGACCTCGAACTCGGCGAACTGGCGCGCCAGCCGGTGAATCGTCTCGCGGGTGTACGATTTATTGCCCATGCGCCACCAGGAATGCGCGTCGACCATTAGCTCGAAGCCGCGAGGGACGCTCGCCCGCATCCGTTCGATGGTATCCAGATCCTCTTCGGGCCCGAGGGCCGGCCGGAACTTATAGGCGCTAAAGCCCAGTTCGGAAAAGCCGGCCGCCTCGTCCGCGTAGGATTGAGGCGGTTGGTACATGCCGGCGCTGGAATACAGCCGGATCCGGTCCCGGACCCGGCCGCCCAGTAATTCCGACATCGCGAACCCGTGCGCTTTGCCAAGCACATCATACAATGCGACTTCCACCGCGCAGTACGTGGCGCGGTGCTCCGGGGTACCCGCCGCTGTGCCGGAGAATTGGACGCGCAACGCGTCGATGTCCGCCAGTGTCCGGCCTTCCAGAAAGGGACTCACGAAGTTCTCGATGATGCGCTGAGCCCGCTCACTCCCTGGGCCGGGCGCCCAACCGGTCAAGCCATTCTCCAGTTCGACCCGGATCAGCATCGCATCGCGTTTGAGGATGGTGCGCTCTCCGCCGAAGAATCGCAGAGTCAGCGGTTCCGGTAGTGGATACGACATGAGAAAGGACTGGACCCGCCGGATACGCATGAGGAAATCAGGATAACACCGGTCTCTCCAACGATTCAGCGAAAGTTTGGCGGCTCGCAGAACCGGGAGGAGTGTGCGCAACAGTCGCGACACTTATAGATTCATATATGCAATAATCATGGTTTATGCAAGGTTCCTTGCTCGAGGTTCGTAGCACCGTCCCGTGGTCTGACTTGGGTGCCGGCCTGGTGGTGTTTCTCGTGGCCTTGCCGCTTTGTCTTGGCATCGCCTTGGCCTCCGGAGCCCCTCTTTTCGCGGGTGTCATTGGCGGGATCATCGGGGGTACGGTGGTCGGCCTGCTTTCGGGTTCGCACGTCAGTGTCAGCGGACCGGCGGCGGGACTGGTGGTGATTGTTTCCGGAGCCATTCAGAGCATCGGCACCTTCCCCGCCTTCCTGACGGCGGTGATCCTGTCGGGAGCGATCCAAGTAGTGTTCAGCGTCGTTCGAGCGGGGATCATCGGGGATTTCGTGCCGAATGCCGTGATCAAAGGGATGCTGGCCGGGATCGGAATCGTGATCATTCTCAAACAGATTCCGCATGCCCTCGGCCGTGACCAGGACTTCGAAGGCGACTTGGCGTTCCTGGAGTCGGCGGGCAACAACACGCTCACCGAAATCCTGATCGCGTTCGCCACCTCGAACACCGGAGCGGTGCTCATCGCACTGGTCAGCCTAGCCATTCTCATCGGCTGGGACAACGCCCTGGTTCCCCGCTTTCGGATCGCCCGGATCGTCCCCGCGCCCCTGGGGGCAGTCCTGGCCGGGATCGGGCTCAATGAACTCTTCGGAGTGGTGGTACCCTCGCTGCATTTGCGCGAGGCCGAGCACCTGGTGAGGCTTCCCGAAGTAGCCTCGGCAGAGCAGTTCTTCCGGCAGTTCATGCTTCCGGATTTTTCCGCGATCAGTCAAAAGGCGACCTGGATTGCGGCGGGAACCATCGCTATCGTGGGCAGCATCGAGACCCTGCTGGCGCTGGAGGCGGCCGACAAGATCGATCCATACCGCCGCATCTCGCCGCCGAATCGGGAACTGTTCGCTCAGGGTATTGGCAACATGGCCTCCGGCTTCCTGGGAGGCCTGCCCATCACGAGCGTGGTCGTGCGCACCTCGGCCAACGTGTACGCCGGCGCGGTGACGCGGTGGTCATCGGTGACCCACGGCGTTCTCCTCTTGTTGGCGGCGCTGTTGATCCCCGGATTGCTCAACCGGACTCCCCTCGCTTCCCTGGCGGCGGTTCTCATCGTCATCGGCTACCGGCTTGCGCGGATCGACCTGTTCCGTCAGATGCGGGCAGCCGGATGGGGCCAGTTTCTCCCGTTCATGCTGACTGTCCTGGCGGTGGTGTTTTCCGATCTGTTGATCGGTGTCGTCGCGGGCATGGCCCTCGGTCTGGCATTTGTGCTCCACGCCAATCACCATAAGGCCATCTCGGTCGTCAGCCAGGACAGCCACTACCTGATGCGCTTCAACAAAGACATCACCTTCGTCCACAAAAGCATTCTGAAGCGGACCCTGAGCCGGATTCCGGATGGAGCAACGCTGTACATCGACGCCACCAAGGCGCTGTACGTGGACAAGGACGCGTACGAGACGATTGAGGAATTCCGGGAGGAAGCCCGGTACCGGCACATCACCGTCGAGCTAAAGAACTTCCAGAAGTTCGCCGCTCCAACCGATCCAAAGTTGATTCCCTCTCATTAGAACGCCATGGAATCCTACAAGAAACTGCTTCTCGCCAACAAAGCCTGGGTCCAGGACAAGCTGGCCGTGCGGCCCGACTACTTCGAGCGCATGGTTCACGACCAGACGCCCGAGTTCCTCTGGATCGGCTGCTCCGACTCCCGGGTACCGGCCGAAGATATCACCGGCACAGAGCCGGGCGAGTTGTTTGTCCACCGCAATGTGGCCAACCTGGTAATCCACACCGACTTCAACCTGCTCAGCGTGCTGCAGTACGCTGTCCAGGTGCTGAAGGTGAAACACGTGATCGTGTGCGGCCACTATGGTTGCGGAGGCGTCAAGAACGCGATGTCCAACCGCAATCTCGGTCTGATCAACAAGTGGTTGCGGAACATCAAGGACGTCTATCGGGCGCACTCGCGTGAACTGGATACCATGGCCGACACGGAGAAGCGCTTCGACCGCCTGGTGGAGCTCAACGTCGCCGAGCAAGTGCAGAACCTGGCCGAGACGTCCTTCATCCAGCTAGCCTGGCACCAGGAAAACCGGCCCCACATTCACGGCTGGGTCTACGACTTGCGCACGGGGACTCTGAAAGAGATTTCGATGATGACGCCCAACTCGAACCTCGAACCCATCTATCAATTCGAGTTTCCGGACGCGCCGCCTGCGACCGGCGACTAGCCGCGCGTCAGGCGATGATTTCGCGGATCGGGTGTCCGTAGTCCAATTCGAGCCGTTGCTGCCCGGGGACGTCCAGACGCTTGGGATCGAGCCCCATCAGATGCAGCACGGTGGCGTGAATGTCGGTGACGTAGTGTCGATTCTCCACGGCATGGAAACCGATTTCGTCCGTCGCGCCGTGGACGATGCCTCGCTTCAACCCGCCTCCCGCCATCCAGACCGAGAATCCGTAGGGGTGATGGTCGCGTCCGCCGCGAGCCCCTTCCACTCCGGGCGTCCGCCCGAACTCGGTGCCCCAGACCACGATGGTCTCGTCGAGAAGGCCGCGCTGCTTCAGGTCCTTGATCAGACCCGCGATCGGCTTGTCCACCTGCGGGCACAGCCTGCCGTGGTTCTTCTGTAGATCGGCGTGCGAGTCCCACTCGCTGGCTGCCCCGCCGCCGTGATACACCTGTACGAACCGCACGCCCTGCTCCACCAGGCGCCGCGCCGCCAGGCAGCGCTCGCCGAAGGACCGCGTGGTCTCGTGGTCCAGACCATACAGTTTGCGGATGGGTTCCTTCTCTTCCTGGAGCTGGAACACTCGGGGGATCGCCGCCTGCATCCGGAACGCCAGTTCGTACGACTTGATGCGCGCCGTCATCGCCGGATCGTCCGGGTAGCGAAGTGCTGCCAAACGGTCCAGCTTGTTGATGAACTCGAAAGATTTCTGCTGCTCCTCCCTGTAGACCTCGCCCGATGGGGTCGCGAACGGCAGCGGGGCCTTCGGATCCATCGACAATTCGACCCCCGCGTGTTGCGGACCCAGATAGGACGCGCCCGACGACATGGACCCGCCGCAGCAGGCGCCGATCTGCTCGCCCAGTACAACGAACTGAGGCAGGTTTTCGTTCAGCGTGCCCAGCCCGTAGTGGATCCAGGAGTCGACCGAGGGGTGGCTGCCTTCCAGCAGATTCCGGCCGGTGTGGAACTGATACTGGGCTCCGTGGTCGTTGTCGGTGGTCCAGACGGAGCGGACAAACGCCAGGTCGTCCACAACCTCGCCGAGGTTCGACCACCAGTCCGTCATCTCGACGCCCAACTGTCCCCACTTGCGATACCCCACCTGCAGTGGGTACAGGTTCAGCATCAGCTTTCGCGTTTCCGGGACCGGCTGCCGCACATTCTTCTTCGTCAGCGGGTTTTCGAGGACATCGCGATACGGCGTCTCTCCGATGGTCTTATTGGCGTACTTGTTGAGCGCCGGTTTGGGGTCGAACGACTCCAGGTGGCTGGTGCCTCCCTGCATGAACAGCCAGATCACGCTCTTGGCCTTCGGGGCGAAATGCGGTTTGCCGTCGGGAGGACGCCAGGCGCCGTCGGCCGTGTTCGCGCGTACGATTCCGTCCTTCTGCAGCATGGCGCCGATCGCCATGCCGGCGAATCCCATTCCGCAGTCGACCAGAAAGTTGCGCCGGTCGATCCGTCCGCAAGGCGGCTTGAAGTTCATTTGTGCCCCTCCGTACCCGTCATCTTACCGTGAGAAATTCGTTGTGGTTCAGGAGCGCGTGGACAAACGTCTCCCGGGCCCGTGTTTCCGGCGCCGTCGCCGGGTCGACCGTGGTCTCTTTCTTTGCTTCAAAGCGCGTAAGCTTGGCCGGGTCGCGGAGCAGGCCGCCCTGCTCCGCCAGAAAGGCCTTGCTGGTCGCCAACTCCTGTTCGGTCGGGGGAGCGCCCAACACCGTTTCGAACGCCGCCCTCACAAAGGCGTCCGTTCCGGCGCCGGCCCGCTGCTCGATCTTCCCCGCGAGCAGGCGGGACGCGTCCGTAGTCAGCAGGCTGTTGGCCGCGGCCAGCGCCTGCTGGGGCATGATGCTCTCTGTCCGGTAATAACAATCTACCGGGCTGGGCTGGTCGAACAACCGCAGGAACTCGACATAGGAATCGGGGGTCTGCCGCAAATAGAGGCTCCGGCGCCGCGAGGTCAGCCCCTGCTGTTCGTCGATGTCGGGACCCCCCATCGCCGGATCCAACATTCCAGCCAGCATCAGGACGCTGTCGCGCACCACTTCCGCCTCCATCCGCCGCGGACTCATGCGCCATAGGTATTGGTTGTCCGGATCGATCCCGGCGTTGGCCTTGCTCAGTTCCGCGCCGGAGGAGACCATGCGATACGCGGCGGAGGTGACCATCAGCCGGTGGACGTGCTTCATGCTCCACCCGCTTTCCATGAACTCCAGCGCCAGCCAGTCGAGTAGCCGTTGATTGGACGGCCTCGCGCCGTTCCGTCCGAAGTTGTTCACCGTCGGGACGATGCCCTTGCCGAAGTGCCGCAGCCACATGTGGTTCACAGCCACGCGCGCGGTTAGCGGATTCTCTTTGCTGCCCAGCCAGCGGGCCAGGGCAAAGCGCCTCCCGGAACTGGTGTCGCGGAACTTCTCGATCACCGGAGTGTGGTGTTCCTGCGCCTTGCCGAGCACGGCGGCGGCCGCTTCCAGTTTCTTCTTCGCGGCGGCGATTTGTTTGCCGAGTTCGTCCTTGCGCGGGCCTTTCGCGTTCTCGGCTTCCGCCAGGGTCTGGCTGGCTTCCAACAGATCGGTCTGCGCTTGTGCCACGGTGTAGCGGCGCTCCGCTTCCTTCGCGGTTTCCGTCAGTGCCTGGGTCGCCGGGTCGTCGGGTTTCGTGACCTTGGCGGCATCGGCTTCGATCCTCGCCACCAGCGCCGGCACGGCCAGTTTCTTCGCGGTCAGCAGTTTTTCCAATCGCGCCAATCGCCGCTCGGCGCTCACCAGCGTGATGCGCGGATCGATCGGTTGCATCTCGTCGATCCAGGCCGCCAGATCGTTGATGACGCCTTCGGGCAGCGGACGCCCGTCTTTCGGCATTCGCGGCGGCAACTCCCCGCGAACATAGCGAACGATCGGGCTCTTCGCGCTGTTGCCGGGAATCACCGCGGGCCCGTGCAACAACCCGCCGCGCAGCATCGATTCCAGCGATCCCGCCACGAAGTCGCTCCGCTGGAGAATCCCGTGACAGCCGGCGCATTGGCGCCGAAGGTACGGGCGCACCCGGTCCTCAAAGCGGATCTTCGCCGTCTGCGCCGGAGGCGCCTGCCAAGCCGCTCCACCCAAAGCATCGACTGCGCGCCGGGCTTCCGTCACCGACTCTCGCGCGTTGGCGATCGCCTGCTCGACCTTTAGCACCTGCCGCTCGGCATCCACCACCAGGTCGTGACGCACGAACCCCCGCGTATCCGGCGCGTAGGATTCCAACGGCAGCTTGATTTCTTCGATCTTCGCGCTCCACGAGCCGAGCACCGCCGGAACCCCCGGCGCGAGTTCGTTCTTCACATCCGGATTGGTTTCGTCGCCGCGGATAAAGCGATAAGTCTTGTCGTAGATGGGCGGCGAGTAGGGCTCGATCGTGCCCTTGCGCGCCACCGTGTCGAAGATCCGCGCCAGGCCGTTCTCGTGCGTGTCGGCTTCGCCCGGCACCCGATCGAGCCGCACATCGTACGGTTCGAAGAACGCCCGCAGGCGATAATACTCTTCCTGCCGGATCGGATCGTACTTGTGGTCGTGGCAGCGTGCGCACTTCATGGTCACGCCGAGGAAGCCTACAGCCAGGTGCTCCACCGTATCCTGCAGCCAGACGTTGCGGCTGAAGCGGTGAAAGCTCCGCGCCAGGTATCCGGTTGCGCGCAGGGTGTTGGGATCGTTGGGAGCCACCTCGTCGCCGGCCAGCATCTCCACCATCATCCGGTCGTAGCTCTTGTCTTCGTTCACGGACTCGACGATCCAGTCCCGCCAGCGCCAGATGTGCCGGAAACTGAAGCGCTGATCGTCCAACTCCCGCCGGCCGTACCAGTCCGAGTAGCGCCAGACGTCCATCCAGTGGCGTCCCCATCGCTCGCCGTAGCGCGGGCTCGACAGGAGCTTCTCCACCTGTTTTTCGTAGGCGTCCGGAGCGCGGTCGGCCAGGAACGCCCGCATCTCGTCCACCGAGGGCGGAAGCCCGGACAAATCGATGTACAACCGCCGTAGCAGCACCCTGCGGTCGGCCTCCGGCGAAGGCGTCAGGCCCTTTGCCTCCATTGGCGCCAGCAGGAACGCATCTACCGGATTCCGGACCCAACGTGCATTCTTCACTTTGGGCACGGCGGGACGGACCGGCGTCTGAAACGCCCAGTGGGTGCGATCCACCTCCTTCGCCTTGGAAACAACCGGCGCTTGGATGGGCCCCTCATACGGCGCGCCCGCTCGAATCCACTCAACCACCTTGGCGACAGTGTCCTCGCCGACCTTCGCTCCCCCCATCGGCATGCCCGGCTTCACCTCGTGCCGCAAGCGCTTCACGAGCGGGCTGCCTTCCGGATCCTTCAGTTCGATGCCGTGGCCCCGGTCCCCGCCCTCGATCAGTTTGTCCCGCGTCGTCAGGTCGAAGCCCGACTTCCGGTCCGGCCCCGAATGATGGCAGCCGGCGCAACGGCTCGAGAACAGCGGCTGGATCACCGACGTGAACAGCGATTCTTCGAAGGGCGCCCCCTGATCGATCCATTGCCCGATAACGGCGATCTCCGCGTCGGGCAACTTGGCCGCCTTGAACGGCATGGCCGGTTGGGACTGGTGGGCAATCACCTGGTACAGAAGACTGTCTTTCGACTTGCCAGCGATGATCGCCGGCCCGCTTTGGCCGCCTTTGAGCATTGCCTCGCGCGTGGACAGGTCGAGGCCACCCTGTTGGTTGTTGGAATTGTGGCAGCCGTTGCAGTGCTTCTGGAGAAGGGCCACTACGGGCGGCGCGGCCGCAGCCGGAAAAGCCGCCAGCAGCAAACCGGCGAGAAACGGGAAGAATCGGTGCGCGGTCATGGCGGTGTCTTGAGAATTCTTTCACCGTAAAACGACGTCCGTCAAGTTCTCGCTTGGCCCGGAACCTGTCATCGAGCCGTGAGGGGAGGTTGATTTGTGCCTGAAGTTGGTACTTTAGGTGGCGCCGGTCTCCGACCGGCCTTGCGGATCGAAGATCCCCCTTTTGACAAGCCGGGTTTGGCTCTATGCAGCCAAACGGTAGGCCGCCCATTGCGACCTGACTGGCTGAATCCCGACTGAGTGCTTCGCGGTTCGGCCATCCCTTCCCGTCGAACCAACAACGATGCTGCAATAGAGACCATGGCTACCTTCCGGCGTTACTTGCGACGCCTCTCGAGCGGATGCCTGCTCGCTCTCGTGACGGTAGCCGCGGCGGCACAGCCCCAAAGCCCGTATCCCCGCATCACGGAGGAAGCGTATCGCGCCCGCCTGCCGTTCTTTTCCTACGACCCCACCATCCCCCTCGAGGGTCGCATCGTGCAGAGACGGGACCGGCCGGACACCCAACGGGACAAAGTCGTCTTCCGCGGCGCCCAGGGTTTCCTCGTGCCCGGATATCTCGAAATCCCGAAAGCCTGTCCGCGCCCATGCCCGCTGGTCCTTTTGCTCCACGGTTGGTCGGGTTCCAAGGAGAACTGGTACGAGGACGACAACATCATCAGCGGCGGCGAGATGCGTAAGGCCTTGCTGCGGGAGGGGTACGCCGTGCTGGCGCTGGACGCGGCTACTCACGGCGAGCGCAGCAACGAGATCGATTACCAGCATGTCAATCCCTTTGACGACCCCAAGGCCCCGTCCCGGCGCAACTACTTCACCTTTGTCGAGATCACGGTACAGACCGTCAAAGACTATCGGCGCGCCCTCGACTATGCCGCCTCGCGCGGCGACCTCGATACGAACCGCATCGGCCTGGTCGGTTACAGCATGGGCGGCATGGATTCGTTCTACCTGCTGTCGGTGGAGCCTCGCATCCGCATGGCCGTCGCCTGCGTGCCGCCGCTGATCAGCGAGGGCTACGGTCCGGCATCGCCGATCGACTACTCCTGGGGAATTGGAAACAAGCCCTTCCTGCTTCTGATGGGCCGTCGGGATGAGATGTACGATGCGGGGAAAGTGGAAGCGTCCTATCGGGCCTATCTGGAACGGCCGAATACGAGGTTGATCTGGTATGACCGCGGCCACAAACTGACCGCAATCTACGTTCCCGATGCGCTGGCTTGGGTGAAGCAGCACCTGGGCCGCTGACCGACCCGACCGTGGGGCGGCGCTTCAGGCCGCGGCGCGCTTCAGCGCGCCCTTCGAGTTCGGCTTCACGTGGAGGTCTCCGAACCGGCCATGCGGATCGAGGATCCGCCTTCGAGTCTGGCCCTTTTGCGCCTAAAACGTGGGGATCGCATGTAACGCCCCCTGGAGATGGACGTGAACCTGGTCGCGCACGAGGCTCGTGGCGCACGCTTCCAGCGTGCAAGGGAACTCTAGTTCCCCTGCGGCGAGCGTTAGCTCGCCCGTTGCGGATCGAAGAATCCGCCTTCCAGTTCGACCATTGCGCCTAACCGTAGGGGTCGAATATTGCGACCCGACCGGCCGAACGCCGGCAAGCTGATCGTGGTAACCGGGACGAGTTGGCGCAAGACGCCAAATATCCAACGATATGAATGCCTGCAAGGGTCAGCGGAAGCGGGTTCCCGGCCGACAGGTTTGGAAGTCGCGGCCTATCCCGTCAGCAGCGTGTCGACCCGTAGGGCACGCTTCCGGTCGTACGCCACAATCTGGCCTTCATACTTTGGCTTCCCGTTGACCGTCAATCGGATCGGCCTCGACACCGGGTAGTCAAAGGTAAGGACATCCCCGGCCTTCAGCCGGAGCATGTCCTCCACCAGCATCGTCGGACCGGTCAACCTCGCGTCGACATGGAGCCGCGTGGGACTGATCAGCTTGAACGTCCGCTCGCGCTGCTCGTCGCTGATCTGGCCTTTTCGGATCGACCACTGCTGGTCGAACCGGTTGCGCAGCATCTTGATGATGATCGACGGGAAACCCAGATTCATCATCCCCGAGTTGTCGCCAATGCGGATTTCAAGCCCGATCGACACGATCGCTTCGTTCGGGGCCAGGATCTGGAGCAATTGCGGCTCGGTCTCGCGGCCTTCAATGGTAAAGGCGATGTTCGACACCTGCGACCACGCGCCTTTCAGATCGTTCAGGATGATGCGGAATAGCCCGTCGAGGATGCTCTGCTCGATCTCCGTGGTCTCCCGGTTGATCTTGAGACTGCTCTTGCCGGTGCCCCCCAGCAGCATTTCCAGCAGGGGGAACACGAGCGAGGGGTTCAACTCCATGACCGCGTTGCCGTCAAAGGGTCTCATTCCCAGCGATACCAGGCAGGTGGGCGATGGCAGGCATTGGGAAAACTCGGCGAATGAGAGTTGTTCCACCGAGACGAGATTAACGACGACGTAGGCCCGAAGATAGGCCGACAGGCTGGACCCTAGATTTCGCGCAAAGTTGTCGTGCAGCAAATGAATCGCCCGAAGCTGATCTTTGGCAATCCGATCCGGCCGCCGAAAGTCATACGGAAGCGCTTTCCGGTTGATCGAGTCTTCCCCGTCGCCATCCCGAGACTTCCGGAAGACCTTGTCGATCTCATCCTGAGAGAGCAGCCGCCCCACAGCCTTCTATCGGGAGAATCTCTGGCGTGCTTTAAGGCCCCGGCGAACCTCGCGACGCAACTTTCGCCCGCGCACCGCGTTTATCCCGGTGTATGCGGACTCGAACTACCCGTTCCTGGCTGGCCATTCTCCTGATCGGGGCGAGCGTTCCCCTGGCGGGAAAGCTCTCGACGGACGACAAACTCAGCCACGCTCTCGACCGGCTGACCTTTGGCGCGCGGCCGGGCGACCTGGAGGCGGTCCGTAAGATCGGTCTCGAGAAATGGATCGACCGGCAGTTGCACCCCGAGCAGATCAAGGAGAACCCGGTCCTTGAGGAGAAGTTGGCGTCGCTCGACACGCTGCGAATGTCGCCGCGCGAGATGGCCGAGAAGTACCCCCCGCCGCAACGAATCAAGGCGCTGGCCGAAGGACGCGCCCGCATGCCCCAGGATCCGGCCGAACGGCAACGGCTACAGACTCTGGTCGACCGCTATGAGGAACGTCAAAAGCGCGGCCGGAAGGGAGCAGACCTGGCGGGGTTGAGCGAGGAGCAGCGGCAACAATTGCGCGAGGGGACTCCGGAAGAGCGCCGCGCCGTGTTTCAGTCGCTTCCTGTCGAGACGCGGCAGCAGATCGCCGCCGCCTTTGGCGGGAGGGGACGCTCGCTTCGAGAGGGCGGCTCCTCCAGGATGCGCAACGCCGTGGCCCAAACCGCGCCGCTCGCGGTCGTCGCCATGGACTTGAACGAAGCCAAGCTCGACCGCGCCCTCCTCAGCGAACGCCAACTCGCGGAGGTCATGACCGACTTCTGGTTCAACCACTTCAACGTCAACCTGGACAAGGGAGCGGATCGGCTGCTGGTGACTTCGTACGAACGCGATGCGATCCGGCCTCACGTGTTCGGCAAGTTCAAGGACCTGGTCCTCGAAACGGCCAGGCATCCGGCCATGCTCTTCTATCTCGACAACTGGCAGTCGGTCGATCCGGGGAGCCGCGCGGCGGGCCGCGGTAAGCGAACCCGGGGCCTCAACGAGAACTACGCGCGGGAGCTGATGGAACTGCACACCCTGGGTGTCGACGGCGGATACACGCAGGCGGACGTAACGGAGGTGGCGCGCTGTTTCACCGGCTGGACGATCCGGAATCCCCGGGAGGGCGGTGGCTTCTGGTTCGCGGAGCGGGCGCATGATCGGGGCTCGAAGACCGTGCTTGGCGTCCCGATCCCGGCCGGCGGAGGCCAGGAGGACGGCTTGAAGGTGATCGACATCCTGGTCAACCATCCGTCGACGGCGCGCTTTGTCTCGCGGAAGCTGGCCCAGCGCTTCGTCGCCGACGAGCCGCCCGCCTCGCTGGTGGATAAGATGGCGAAGCGCTTCCAGTCGAGCGGCGGCGACATCCGCGAGGTGATGAAGACCCTGCTCGAATCACCGGAATTCTGGTCGGAGAAGTACTACCGCGTCAAGATGAAGTCGCCGCTGGAGCTGGTGGCGAGCGCCGCGCGAGCCATGGACGCGCAAGTGGAGAGCGGCCTGCCGCTGGCGCGGCAGGTGGCGCAACTGGGCCAGCCTCTCTACCGCAAGCAGGAGCCTACGGGTTATCCGAACACCTCGGCCGAATGGGTGAATTCCGCGGCATTGGTGGCCCGGATGAACTTCGCCAGCGCGCTGGCGGAGAATCGCATTCCGGGCGTGAAGGTCGAGCCGGACCGCGTTCCGTCCCTACGCGTGCTTTCGCCGGAAACCAAAGCGGCCATCGAGAAGGCGGAACCGGGGAAAGTGGCGGGCCTGCTTCTGGGCAGCCCCGATTTCCAACGCCGGTAGCCCTTCAGAACCGCGATATCCGAGCCGCGAACGGAAGTGAGCGGACACCCGACGGAGAGGAGTCGAGACCATGCCGACAAGACGAGTATTTCTGAGACGATCCGCCCTGTCGATGGCCGGAGTCGGCATGACGCCGGCGTGGCTCGAGCGCGCCCTGGAAGCGAAACAGGCGCACGCGGGGAAAATCCTGGTGGCCGTCTTCCAGCGAGGCGCGGCCGATGGCCTGAACATGGTGATTCCTTTCGGCGAGAAGCGGTATGCGCAGCTCCGCCCAACCATCGGCATTCCCATAAAGCAGGCGATCGACCTCGATGGCTTCTTCGCCCTGCACCCGTCGCTCGAGCCGCTCAAAGCGGCCTGGGACTCGAAGCAACTGGCGATCGTTCACGCGGCCGGCTCGCCTGACCCGACACGTTCGCACTTCGACGCCCAGGACTACATGGAGTCCGGCACGCCGGGTCGCAAGTCGACGCGTGACGGCTGGATGAATCGGGCGCTTCCGCCGGCGGAGGGAAAACCCTCGCCCGTCCGCGCGGTGGCGCTGGGTCCGTCGTTGCCGCGCTCGATGCGCGGCGCAAACGCGGCGGTGGCCGTCAACCGCCTGGCCGGCTTCCGCGTTCGGGACCAGGAGGCTTCCGCGGCGTTTCAGTCCATGTACGCCGAATCGGTGGATGCCACCCTGCAAGGCGCGGGTAAAGAGACCTTCGAAGCCATTCGCCTGTTGGAGTCCCTGCAGAAGAATCCCTACCAGCCCTCGGCGGGAGCGGTCTACCCGCGCGGGCGGCTGGGGCAGAGCCTGCAGCAGGTCGCGCAGTTGATCAAAGCCGGAGTCGGCCTCGAGTTGGCGTTCGCGGATAGGGGCGGCTGGGACCACCACGTGAATGAAACCGGCCCGCAACCAGTCCAGGGCCAGTTGGCCAATCTCCTCGCCGAGTTCGGCCAGGCGCTTGCCGCGTTCCACCGCGACCTCGGCGACCGCATGGAGGATGTGGTTCTGGTGACGATGTCGGAGTTCGGGCGCACCGCCGCCGAAAACGGCAATCGCGGCACCGATCATGGCCACGCCAATTGCATGATGGTCCTCGGCGGTCCGGTCCGGGGAGGCAATGTGTATGGCCAATGGCCGGGCCTGGAGCGGGAACAGCTTTACGAAGGCCGCGACCTGGCGGTCACTACGGATTTCCGCGACGTGCTCTCCGCAATTGCGGTGCGGCACCTCGGGCACGGCGGCGTGGCCGGGATCTTCCCCGGCTTCCAGCCGGACGGCCGCACCGTGCGGGATCTGATCGGCTAGGTTCTCTATCCCCGCAGCAACTGAATCGCGCTCGACAGGCCGTCCTGCTCCCGCCGAGGCGTGGCGGTGGCGGCCTCCACCGCCTGATCTCCTTCACCCGGAGCCAGGAACAGGTTCGCCTCCACGCCATGCTGGCGCGTGTACAGATCCCAGTACCGGCCCTGCTGCGCGAACAGGGTCGCGTGCGTGCCGCGCTCCACGATTTCGCCGTTCTCCACCACCAGGATCTGGTCCGCCCGCCGGATTGTCGACAGCCGGTGCGCGATCACGAACGTCGTCCGGCCTTTCATCAGGTACGCCAGGCCTTCCTGAATCAGCGCCTCCGATTCCGAATCCAGGCTCGACGTGGCTTCGTCCAGAATCAGGATTCGCGGATTGGCCAGAATCGCCCGCGCGATGGAAACCCGCTGCCGCTGTCCTCCCGAGAGCTTGACGCCTCGCTCGCCCACGATCGTGTCGTACTTTTCGGTGAACCGCTCGGCGAACTCGTCCACGCGGGCGATGCGGCAGGCAGCCATGATTTCCCCCTCGGTCGCGTGCGGGCGTGAGAAGGAGACGTTCTCGCGAATCGTGCCGTCGAACAGGAACGTCTCCTGCAGTACAACACCCAACTGCGTACGGTAGGAGTCGAGCCGCACCGTCGACAGGTCCACCCCGTCGACGCGGATCTGACCCTGCCCGGGTGTGTGGAACGCCGCGACCAGCCCGATGATGGTCGACTTGCCCGATCCCGACGGGCCGACCAAGGCCGTCACCGTTCCGGGCTCGGCGCGGAAGGAGACATCCTTCAGGACGGGCTTGCCCTCCTCGTATTCAAAACCGGCGTGATCGAATTCGACCAGGCCCTGAATCGGACCCAGCGGATGCTGCCGCTTCGGGTCCTCGTCTTCCGGCCGCTCGTTCAGTACTTCCCGGGTGCGTTCCAGTCCCGCGAACGCTTCCGACAGTTGCGTCCCGATGCCCACGATCTGAAAGACGGGCGCCGTGAGAAAGGCCAAAAACGCAGTGAACGTGGCGAAGTCGCCAAGAGTCATCGTTCCGTCGCCGATGTTGCGGGCGCCGATCCACATCACCGTCGACCCCACCACACCGAGCAGCACCGTAGCGCTAAAGCTCATCAGGGAGATCGACGTCAGCGACTTCAGCACATTCTGCAGAAGACGGTCGACGCCTTTGGCGAACACGCCCGACTCGCGGTCCTCGGCGTGATACCCCTTCACTACCCGCACGCCGCCCAGCGATTCCGTCAGCCGCCCGGTCACTTCCGCCGTGATCTTGCCGCGCTCCTTGAAGATCGGACGGATCGTCTTGAAGGCCTTGGCGAGGGCTCCCGAGAAGACCAGCAGGAACAGCAGGGTCAGGCCCGTCAACAGCGGGCTGATCCAGATCAACACGCCTAACGCCAACGCCGCGGTCAGCAGTCCTCCCACGAATTCCACCAGGCCCGTGCCGATCAGGTTGCGGATGCCCTCCACATCGCTCATGATGCGCGACACCAGCGTCCCCGACTTGTTCGCATCGTAATAGGTGACGGGCAGGCGTCCTACATGTGCCTGCACCTTGCGCCGCATCTCGGCGATCAGCCGCTGCGCCGATTTCGACAGCAGTTGCGTCAGCGAGTAGGAAGTTACGCCCTGGATCGCGGTGGCGATCAACACCGACAGCGCCAGGGGGGTGAGGTATTCGAAGTTCTTCTTGCCGATGACGTCGTCGATCAGGAACTTGGTGGATGCCGGAAGCACCAGGCCCGACACGCGATTGACGATCATCAGCACGAAACCCAAGGCCAGCACGCGCCGCCGGGGAAGAACCAGCGAGCGGATGTCCGGCCACAACGTCTTCAATCGGGCAGTGGGCAATGACATAGATACGCTCTTTTATCGTAGCGTCTCAGGGGCTGCCTGCCCCCGCGCTGTTACAATGGCCAATTGCGCGAGGTGACAAACCGATGAGAACGCCCTGGGTCGAAAAACGCCTGAACGATTCCGTCCGAACGCAGATGCATTACGCGCGGAAAGGCATTGTGACGGAGGAAATGCACTACGTCGCGCGCCGCGAGAACCTTTCGGCTGAACTGGTTCGCTCCGAAGTGGCCCGCGGCCGGATGATCATCCCGGCCAACATCAACCATCGCAACCTGGAGCCGATGGCGATCGGCGTGGCCTCCAAGTGCAAGATCAACTCCAACATCGGCAATTCGTCGGTGACGTCCAACATCGGCGAAGAAGTGGAGAAGTTGAACTCCTCCGTCAAGTACGGCGCCGACACGGTCATGGACTTGTCGACCGGCGGAGACATTCCCCGCATCCGGCAGGCGATCCTCGACGCCTCCCCGGTGCCCATCGGCACGGTCCCGATCTATGAAGCGCTCAGCCGGGTCCGCCGCGTGGAAGACCTCAACCCCAGCGTCATGCTTGAAGTCATCCACGAGCAGGCGGAGCAGGGCGTCGACTACATGACCATCCATGCGGGCGTGCTGGTGCAGTACATCCCGCTGACGACCAGACGCATCACCGGCATCGTCAGCCGGGGCGGGTCGATCCTGGCCGAGTGGATGGTAAAGAACCACAAGCAGAACCTGCTCTACGAGCACTTCGATGAAATCTGCAAAATCTTCCAGAAGTACGATGTGAGCTTTTCGCTGGGCGACGGCTTGCGCCCGGGTTCGCTGGCCGATGCGAGCGACGAGGCCCAGTTTGCCGAGTTGAAGACTCTCGGCGAATTGACCCGCCGCGCCTGGGAGTACGACGTTCAGGTCATGATCGAAGGGCCCGGCCACATCCCGATGGACCAGATCCAGATGCAGGTGGAAAAGGAAAACGAGATGTGCCACGAAGCGCCGTTCTACACGCTTGGCCCGCTCGTCACCGACATCGCGCCAGGTTACGATCACATCACCTCCGCCATCGGGGCGGCGATGATCGGCTGGTACGGCGCCTCGATGCTCTGCTACGTCACGCCCAAGGAGCACCTGGGCCTGCCGAACAAAGAGGACGTGAAGGCGGGGATTATCGCCTACAAGATTGCCGCGCACGCCGCCGACATCGCCCGCAAGCGCCCCGGCGCGCGCGACCGCGACGACGCGCTTTCCCGCGCCCGCTACAAGTTCGACTGGAACGAGCAGTTCCGGCTGTCGCTCGATCCCGAGACGGCGCGCTCGATGCACGACGAAACGCTGCCGCAGGATGGCTTCAAGGAAGCGCACTTCTGCTCGATGTGCGGGCCGAAGTTCTGCTCCATGAACATCTCGGCGAAGGTGGAATCGTTCACCGCCGAAGAAGCGCAGGCCGTGGCTGAAGGCAAGCCCGCGCCCGAGCCGTTGGTTCACTTGAGCTGAGACGAACGGCGAGGCCGTCCGTTGCATCTTCGATCCGCGGGACCGGTCGCCCCGAGGACGCAGAGCGCGCCTGAAAGCGTCCGCACGTCACAGGACAAAGGTGTCCGTTTGGCGGGGAAGGGGCTCCTGGCGCAGGACTTCCGGCCACTGGCGCACGGCATACCAGGAGGCGAGCGCCACCGCCATCACCAGGTCATCATGATCGGCTTCGCGGCGCGCCTGGAGACGCACTCGCCCCGAGGGTAAAGGGCGCGCCTGAAACGACTCCATCTCCCGAACGAACGCCGGGGCCAGCGCGAGGGCCCGGTCGGCGAAGAACTTGTGCTGCTCCAAGAGTACAGCGAGGGCTGTGACGACGTCCTGTTTGGGCGCGTGCGTGTGGCCGCTCGAGTAGTTAACGTGCTCGCCGGCCGTGAGGATGACCGGAACAAGCGGGAGGGCGGTCTCGCGGAGCATCTCGACCACCGCCGCGCCGACGCCGGTCGCGTCGACGACCAGAGGGGTCCGGCTGAGGAAGGGCGGAGCGTGGAGACGTTGGGACGCTCGACGATGGCGAGGGCGGAGTGGTCGCGTTCGCGGCCGAGGCCGAGGGCGGCCTCCTCGACGACGAGGAGATCGGCGGAGAACCCTCGGGTGGTATCGGCGACTCCTAAGCCGGGGGGTTGCGTTTTGTCAGAGCCGCGACCGGAAGGGAGCGGGCAGCCCCATTTTCTTACACGTTCTAAGCCGGGGGGTTGCGTTTTGTCAGAGCCGCGACCGGAAGGGAGCGGGCAGCCTCATTTTCTTACACGTTCTAAGCCGGGGGGTTGCGTTTTGTCAGAGCCGCGACCGGAAGGGAGTCCTGATGGGCCTGGGAATGCCCAGGGAAGGAGATGAAAATCGCCGCGATCGGTGTAAGCTGTGACTCGGCGGGGAGGTGAAGAGGTCGTAACCGCTC
>CAZGUX010000294.1:0-6436 GCA_964529305.1 uncultured Solibacteraceae bacterium
CCCCCCGGTCCGGAGACCCTTGCCCGACCCGCCGCTGAGCACGTCGTTGCCGGCGCCGCCGGACACCACATCGTTGCCCGACCCGCCGTAGATCCGGTCGTTGCCAGCCCCGCCGGAAACCCGGTCGTTCCCCGCACCGCCATAGATGGTGTCGTTCCCACGTCCGCCGGACACCACATCGTTGCCCGCGCCGCCGTAGATCCGATCGTTCCCGGACCCGCCAGAGATCTTGTCGTTCCCGGACCCACCGTAGATGCGGTCGTTACCGGCGCCACCGGAGATCTTGTCGTTCCCCGCGCCGCCGTAGACCACGTCGTTTCCGGACCCGCCAGAGATCTTGTCGTTGCCGGACCCGCCGTAGATGCGGTCGTTACCCGCGCCACCGGAGATCTTGTCGTTGCCCGCGCCGCCGTAAACCACGTCGTTGCCGCGCCCGCCCGAGATCTTGTCGTTGCCAGACCCGCCGGAAATCACGTCGTTGCCACGCCCGCCGGAGATCTTATCGTTCCCCGATCCACCGGAGATCACGTCGTTGCCGCGCCCTCCAGAGATCTTGTCGTTGCCAGACCCGCCGTAGATGCGGTCGTTGCCGCGTCCACCGGAGATCTTGTCGTTCCCCGACCCGCCGTAAACAACGTCATTGCCGCGCCCGCCACGGATCACGTCGTTGCCCGCACCGCCGTAGATGCGGTCATTGCCGCGTCCACCGTCGATGACATCCCGGCCGCGCCCGCCGTCGATCACATCGTTGCCCGCGCCGCCGGAGATCTTGTCGTTGCCGCTGCCGCCCCGGAGGGTGTCGTTTCCGGCTCCGCCTTCGATTGTGATCGATTGCTTCACGCGCGGATCCACATAAACGTTATCGTTGCCAGCGCCGCCCTTGATGACGAGACGCGAAGCCTCATCAGGAGTCAGGTGGTACTGGCGCGTTTTCCCGGACTGCTCTTGGACACTTACATCGACACCGCCCCACTTGTTGGGGGTTACTGAGATCTTGTCGTTGCCGTTGCCGCCGCCGATGACGACGGGGTCGTTAGCGCCCTTCCGGAAGTTCGTAAACTGATTTGGCTGAATCTTCATTGTCGCTCGTCTCCTGTTTGCCCTGGTTTGACGTCATCTACGTCACACCGAACCGTTTATCGTGTCGTGCGGCAGGAAGTTGCGTCCGGTTAATGAGGTTTTTTGTGGATTCGTAAGTGCTTTCGGTACAATCAGATATGCGTCGGTTCGCAGATTACCCCAGGTCCACGGACCGCAGGTGTATCTCCTTTTCGATCACTGCCGAGTGGCACATGTCGAGGTTGCCGGCCGCCGATTCTTTTCCCTGGCCTCAGGCGCAGGCTGGCAGCTAGGGTTCCTTCGGCAGCCGGTCGTATTCCAGGCTGCCCCCCTTGAGGCGCAACAGTCCCCCGGGAGCCCGCTCCGGCGCCTGAAAGGCCGGTACCTCTGTGTTCAGCTTGTCGAAGTAACCCTTCAGCCGCGCGGCCGTCGCCGGTTCCCGCGCCGCCAGGTTGTGCTGTTCGGACGGGTCGGCCTCCAGGTCGAACAGCATCAGGTCCACCGGAGCGTCGCCGGTGGTCACGCCGGGATGCTCCGAAGGCTGCGCCTGTTCGTCCGGCGCCAGGATCGTAACCCCATCCGGACCACGCGGGTCGATCCAACGCTGGCTGCGGTCGTAGGCGATCATATCGGCGCTTCCGGGCGAGCCCACCAGAAGCTTCCACTTTCCGCTTCGCACCATAGCGAGTTTCGGGCCTGACATGGCGAACAAAGCCGTGTGCGGGCTCCGGGCTCCGGACTGACTCATCAGCGGGAAGATGTCCTTGCCGTCGATCACGCGGTCCTTCGGAAGAGTGGCTCCGGCAAGTCCACTCACGGTCGGAAACAGGTCAATGGTGCCGCACACCTCCTTTGACACCCGTCCCGCTGGAATCCGGCCAGGCCAGCGGGCGATCATGGGAACCCGGACGCCGCCCTCCCAGGGCCGCCCCTTCATCCCTCGCAGGCCCCCTGTGCTTCCTCCGTACCATGCGCCGTTGTCGGAGGCGAACACCACCAGCGTGTTCTCCTCGAGCCCCAGCGCTTTCAGCCGGTCCAGGATCTGGCCAACCGACCAGTCCAATTCGCGCAGTACGGCGGCGTAGAGGTCTTTCGAGGCGCCCCCCGGCCGGTAGAAATCCTCCGATACGGCCAGCGGCTTGTGCGGCATCGCGTGCGGCAGATACAGCAGGAAAGGATTCGCGCGATTCGCCTGGAGAAAGCCCAGCGCCCGCTCCGTGTAGTCGCGCGTGAGCTGCCCTTGCGGCACCGGATACTGGCTCACCCGCTCGTTGTGGACCAGTTGCACCGGGCGCATGTCGTTCGAATAGAGAATACCGTAGTATTCGTCAAACCCCTGCGTCCGCGGCAGCGCCTCCGGCCGGTGGCCCAGATGCCACTTTCCGATGCACATCGACCGGTACCCCAGCGGCTTCAGTTGCTCGGCAAGCGTAATCTCGCTCGCAGGCAGCCGAACGCTGTTGGCGCCCGAGTCCGGCGACGGATTGTACACGACACCGTGCCGGAAAGGGTAACGTCCCGTCAGCAGCGAAGCCCGCGACGGCGCGCAGAACGGCATCGGCACGTAACAGTCGGTGAACCGGACCCCTTCGCGCGCCATCTGGTCGAGCCGCGGAGTTTGATTGACGCGGCTCCCGAAGCAGGCCAGGTCGCCGTAGCCGAGATCGTCGGCGAAGACGATCACGATATTCGGCTTCCGTCCCTGCGCCACGGCGGTGCCCGCGGCCAGGGAAGAAGCCAGAAACTCACGCCGCCGCATGGTCAACCCTCCTTCAGAAATTCGGCCATCCGTTCCATCGCCGGCTCCAGCACGCCCCGATCCGCCGCGTAGCAGATCCGGATCGACCCTTCTCCCCCGGCGCCGAACGCCACGCCGGGCGCCAGCCCAACTCGCTTTTCCACCAGCAGCCGCCGGCAGAATTCAAACGAATCCGCCAGCCCGTCGATGCGGGGGAACAGGTAGAACGCGCCGTCGGGCCGCGGCACCGTCACGCCCGGAAGACCGCTCAGCGCATCCAGGCAGAAATCACGGTTGGCCTTCAACTGCGTCAACTGGCGGACGATCTCTCCCTCGCCGTCACGCAACGCCACCTCGCCGGCTTTCTGGACGAACGAGGCCGCGTGCGACACGACAAACTCGTTCAACTGGGCGGCCTTCGTGGCCAGATCCCGCCGCGCGACCAGCCAGCCCAGCCTCCACCCGGTCATGCAATAGCTCTTCGAAAACGAGTGGGCGACGATCACCGCGTCGTGGCGGGTAGCCAGCTTCAGAATGGACGGCACGGGATCGCCCAGCCGGGCTCCGCCGTAAAACAACCGGTCATACACTTCATCGGCGAGCAGCCACAACCCGTGACGCCGGGCAAAGTCGAGCAGGTTTCGCTGCTCCTCAACCGTGGCCACCCAGCCCAGTGGATTCGAGGGGGACGTGTACAGCAACGCGCGCGTGCGCGCCGTCACCGCCTCCTCCAGAGCGTCGAAGTCGATTGCATGGCGCCCACCGCACAACGGGTGTGCCTTCTCCCGGGCCGTGGCATTGCACATGGTCACGATCGCCGCGCCGTTGGGCCACGCCGGGGTCAGCACGATGGCTTCATCTCCGGGATCGAGCACGCAGCGCAACGCGACGTTCAGCGCCTGCACGCCCGAAGCGGTGACGACGATCTCCGTCGCCGGATCGAGCCCGACGCCGTGTAACCGCGTATAGGTCTCGGCGATCGCCTGCCGCAGCGACGGCAGCCCGGCGTTGGAGGTATAGAACGTGTACCCCTGCGCCATGGCGTCGATCGCGGCTTGTTTAATGTACTCCGGGGTGGGCTGGTTGGACTCGCCGAAGTAAAGCTTCAGTACGCCGTCCATGCCCATGGCCACTTCCGCCAGTTCCCGGATGCGCGAGTAGGCCACGGCCCGGGCCGAGGAAGCGAGGGAAACCGTCATACCGTCATTGTAAGGGGCCACCTGGTTCCAGGCCATCGTGAGTGGTGAGCCCACTCCAAGCCGGACTCACTCAACGGCCACACAAGAGGCCCTTTCATCTGACCCCACCAAGAAAAAGGGCCCGGCTTTTCGCCAGGCCCCATGGCCAGAATGAAGTTCGGCTGGAACCAATGCTGTTCACTTGGCAGTCAAGGCCATTTTGGGCCGCTTGTCCGGCGCCAATAGTCGCGGCGCACCATCTCTCCGAACCGCGGGTGTAAACCCGCGGGTTGCGAGGGGCCCTCATTCACATCCGCCCTCACTACACCCGCGGGTTTAACACTCGCGGTTCGGAGCCATCGCCTGGAACAGGCGCCTACGTGAACAGCATTGCGGCTAGAACGAATAGCGCAGCACCAACTGCATGATGCGCGGAGCCCGTGTGCTCGAAATGATCCCAAACTGCGCGGGCGTTTCGGCGTTGGCGTTGGCGCCGCCCCATTGCGTGTGGTTGAAGGCGTTCAGCATTTCCCACCGGAATTCCAGGGAGTGATTCTCAAAGAGCTTGGTGTCCTTAAAGATCTGCAAATCCCATTGGTTGACTCCGGGCTGACGTAGGATGTTGCGTCCCGCGTTGCCGACCCGGCGGTCCGCGCCGCCAGGCGCCAGCAGACGGAAGGCGTTTACGTCGTACCAGCGCTGGATCGTTCGCTCGCCGCTCGGCAGGTTGCCGTCACCCACCCGGTCCGGCCGAGCCGAGCAGGCCGCGGCACACACGCCTGTCCGAGAGAGGGCCATGCCCGGGTTGGTCGGCAACCCGCCCATGAACTGAGCGATGCCGCGGAGACCCCAACCGCCGAGCACCTTGTCGGCCGTGCCGTTGAACTCGAACTTCTTCCCCTTGCCCACGGGCAGTGCGTACTCAAACGCCGTCGTGTAACGCAGCGGGACATTGAAGTCCGAGGGCCCAAACGCGGTATTGCGATCGAACGGATTCACCCAGGCCGGACCGGCGTTCAGCGTCGACGAGTTGTCGATCGACTTGGAGTAAGTGAACGAAGCGAGGTAGGTCAGACCATGCCAAGGGCGTTGTTCCAGTTTCATCCCCAACCCGTGGAACTTGGACATGCCCCACATGTCTTCGTTCTGAATCCTTGCAAAATAGGGCATTGGCAACAAAGACTGGACGTTCCCGGGTCCGGGAGCGCGGAAATTGATGTTGTCGAACACCAGCAGGTTGGCGCCCTTCGCCCCGTGATACTGGACTTCGAAGACCAGGGACTTGTTCAACTGCTGCTGGATGGTGAGGTTCCACTGCTGGATCTTGGCGTAAGGGAAGTTCCGGGAAATGTACGGGAAGATCGTCAGCGGAGCGGTCAGCAAGGCCCGCTCGGCGGACGTAGCGCCTTCCGGGTTGTACCCGAAGGTGGGCAGGGCCGGCGCCGGCGCCGCGGTCCAGATCGGCCGTAGCGTGTTTGGCGCAAAGTCGTTGGTGGAGGCCAGCGACTGGATCTGCGGCGAGTCGTTGAAGATGGCGTATCCGCCACGTATCACGGTGTTCTTTGCCACGCTGTATGCAAAGCCGAACCGCGGCTGGAGGTTGTTGGTGTCCGCATTGTAGGGAGCGCGGTTGTCGACGATGCGAAGCCCGATTTCCGGGCGGATGGTCTTGTAAAAGTCCTGGATGGCCGGCAGATTGGTGGCCAGTTTGGAGACCAGCATCACGCGGTCCTGAACGTGCCATCCCAAGCCGCCGTTGTCGATCTGCTTCAGCGCGCTCTCGACTTCGTAACGGAAGCCGAGGTTCAAGGTCAGTTTTGAAGTAACCTTCCAGTCGTCCTGGATAAACGCGCCGACGTACTTCACTTCCGAGTTCCACTGAGTGGCGCGGGCGGTCTTATTCGCGCTGGAGGCATACCCGAGCAGGAAATCGGCCACGCCGGAGGCCAGCAGCGCGCGTCCCTGGTTCGTGTAATAGTTGCCGAACGCGGTGGACCCGTTGCCTCCCGTGTAGAACATGTACGTCTTGATCATGCGGGTGTCGCCGCCGATCTTGATGTTGTGGCGCCCCTTCTGCCAGAGCAGGCTCTCCTGAATCTGGTAGGTGTTCATGGTCCGGTAGTTGCCGGTGATCTCACTGGTGGTGAGGTAGCCGGGCACGGAAATTACAGGCACCGCCCAGAAAAGCGGATCGACAGCCGACAGCGTGTTCGTGATCCCGGACGGGGTCACGTAGTCCTTGACGAAGGAGTTCAGTGTGCCGAGACGGTTGCGATACCGCGTGTATCCGAGCGTCAGGTTGTTGACCAAGGTCGGGGTGAACACCCGGTTGTAGTGGAGGCTGGCGGTCTGGGCCTTGAGGGTGGTGACCTTGAACGTGGTCTGGCCTTGGGCGTCGGTCGCCGCCGGACTGCTCACCGCGCATTGCGCCGCGCCGGTCAACGCCAGCCGCTTCGGGTCG
>CAZGUX010000295.1:0-3622 GCA_964529305.1 uncultured Solibacteraceae bacterium
CGCAGTACTTGAAGAACCCGAGAATCGACAGGTTGGAGGTCAGCGAAAGGATCAGCGCCACCTTCTGCCGGGGGCTGCGGGGCTGATCGGCGGGCAGGAAGGGCAGGTCGTTGCCTTCGCGCGGCAGTCCCTTCACCAACACCAGGCCGCAGAAATAGTCGATATACGAGCTGAGCAGGAGCAGCAACACCCACTTGGGGTTGGCCCAGCCGTAGAACACGTAGCTCACCGAGGTCAGCGCCAGCGACAGCCAGCGGAACGGCAGCGTGTAGTTGAGCAGCAGGACCAGCGGCAGGAAGTAGAACAGGAAGATGTGCGAGCTGAACACCATGAGGGGCGACTTTCCAGTGTATTCCGGGCGCGAGGGCCACGGGTTGACCCCGCATCCGGCGCCGTTGTACTCTCGACTGCACTACATGATCCTGCCCCACTCGTATCTGATGACGCTGTGTCTCCTCGTGTTGAGCATGCTCTGCTGGGGGTCGTGGGCCAACACCCTGAAATTAACGGGGAAGTGGCGCTTCGAGTTGTTCTATTTCGATTACGCTTTCGGGGTTCTCCTCGCCGCGACCGTGTATGCCTTTACGTTCGGGAGCCTCGGGTACGACGGATTCCTGTTCCAGGACGACCTGCTTCTGGCCGGCAAACGCGGCCTGGCGATAGGGGCGTTCGCGGGAGCCGTGTTCAACCTCGCCAACATGCTGCTGGTGGCTGCGATCACGGTGGCTGGCCTGTCCGTCGCGTTTCCCGTGGGGATCGGGATGGCCTTGATCATTGGGGTCGTGTGGAGCTACTTCCTGAAACCGACCGGGAGCCCGACGCTGCTGTTCGGCGGCGCCGTGCTGGTGTTGGGCGCGGTGATCTTCAACGCGATCGCCTACCGGATGCAGGAAAAGACCCGCCTGCTGGAGCGCGCCAAGCAGGGATTGCTCAAGACCAGCGCCCCGACCGTCTCACCCAAGGGACTCATTCTGTGCATCGCCTGCGGACTCCTGATGGGGTCGTTTTTCCCACTGGTGGAAATGGCGCGTACGTCCGGACTGGGTATCGGGCCTTACACGGTGGGTTTCATGTTCTCCTTCGGAGTGTTTGCCTCGACGTTCGTGTTCAACCTGTTCTTCATGAATCTGCCGGTCGAGGGACGCCCGGTGGAAGTCCGCGACTACTTTCTCACCGGTGGCCTGAGGGAACACGCGTTGGGCATCCTTGGAGGCGTGATCTGGTATTCCGGGGCGATCGCGAGCTTTGTCGCGGCCAGCGCGGAGGGCGACGCGATGGTCGGCCCGGCGGTGAGTTACGGTCTGGGGCAGGGTGCCACGATGATCAGCGCGCTGTGGGGCATTCTGGTGTGGAAGGAGTTTGAAGGCTCCGATCTGCGGGTGCGCCTGCTGTTGACGATGATGTTCGTTCTCTTTCTCGCGGGCCTTGGGCTGGTGTCGATTGCGCCCCTGTATACGGTTTCCTGAACTGACGGGCGATCCGATCGAAGTGGAATTCCGGCTGGCTACGCGCGTGTATCGCGGCCGCCTGGAAAGCGAGGGACGGCGAGGTCGCGAGGTCCTGGGGGCCAGCTTTCTCCGCCAGAGGCGGATCGTCTTCGATTCTTCGCTCGAGCGCGCCCCAACGGAGTGGCGGCGCATCCTGGTTCACGAGCTTTTCCATTTTGCGTGGGTCCGTCTGGGCAATCCGGCGCGCCGGTCCTGGGAGCGGCTCCTCGAAGAGGAGCAAAGCCGGGGCGAGTTGGGCTGGTCCGCCGAGTGGCGAAAACGAGCGCTCGCGGCCGCGGATGTTCGCGTCCGTAGCCGGCGCTGGCGCGAGTACGCCTGCGAAAGTTTCTGCGACACAGCGGCCTGGTTGTTTGCAGAAGGAGATCACGCGGAGTTCACCCTGGCCCGGCGGTTCCGCCGCCGCCGGCAGAAGTGGTTCCAGGTGAACGGTCTCACCGAGCGGATCCGCGTCTAATCGCCGCTGCTTTACAACGGCTCACTGTCCGTCTCATACTGACAGCTTCGTATGCGTATTGAAGAACTGGAAACTCCGGCCCTCGTCGTCGACCTGGACATTCTGGAGAACAACCTGAAGCGCGTAGGAGACTACGCCCGCCAACACGGCTTTCACCTCCGGCCGCACACCAAGACTCACAAGATTCCCGCGATTGCCAAAATGCAACTGGCCTCCGGGGCCACCGGCATCACCGTCGCCAAAGTAGGGGAAGCGGAGATCATGGCGGAAGGCGGCCTGGACAACATTTTGCTCGCGTATCCGGTATTCGGAGTCAGCAAGTGGGACCGGCTGGCCAGGATTGCCAAAGAGCGCAAACTCACCATCGCAGCCGACTCCGCGATCACGATTCAAGGCATTTCGGACTCGATGAACCGGCTCGGCGCTCGCGTCGACATGCTGGTGGAGTTCGATGCCGGGATGCGCCGTTGCGGGGTTCAGTCGGCGGCCGAAGTGGAACAACTGGCGCTGCTCATCGCCCGCCTGCCGGGCCTGCGTTTCGCCGGTGTCATGTATTATCCCGGCCACATCTGGAATCCTCCGGAGGAGCAGGGTCCAGCCCTCACCCGCGTTGCCGAACAACTCCAGGAGATCAAAAGCACGCTGGGCGAACATGGCCTGGAGTGCGAGGTCACTTCCGGGGGCAGCACGCCGACGCTGTTCCAGAATCACCTGGTCGAGGGACTGACCGAGATCCGGCCGGGGACGTACGTCTTCTACGACCGCAACGAGTGGGGCGGCGGCTACTGCACGCTCGAGAACTGCGCCCTGCGCGTGCTGGTTACCGTGATCAGCAACGCCGTGCCCGGCCGGGTGATGCTGGACGGAGGCTCGAAGACCTTTTGCGCCGACCGCTGGATCTCCGGCGACCAGAGGGGCTTCGGCTACATCTGCGAGCGGCCGGACGCGTACTTCGAGTCGATGACCGAAGAGCACGGACACGTCAACCTGCCGGAAGGCGGGTCTCGTCCCGAGGTGGGCGAGCGGTTGAGCATCGTGCCGAACCACGTTTGCGGCTGCGTCAACATGCACGACGAGATTTACTATCACCGCAAGGGGATTGTGGAAGGTTCCTGGAAGGTGGCGGCGAGGGGCAGGGTGCGGTAGCCGACTGCTTCCTCATCGAGCCAGCGAACCTCGCCGGTTTACTTTGAACTATTGACAGGAATTGGCGGGGTTGTTACGGTTTTCGTATGGCGATGTCGTCGTTGAATATTTCGCTTCCCCAGCCCCTGAAGAAGTACGTGGACGAGCGAGTCAAGCGCGACGGATACAGCACGCCAAGCGAGTTCGTCCGCGAACTTCTCCGCTCCGACCAAAAGCGCCGCGTCGAAGAGAAGTTGGAATTTCTGCTTGCTGAGGGAGTCGATTCGGGTGAGCCGGTTGAGGCTGACGAAGCCTTTTGGGACGGGATTCGGCGGGACGTCGTTCGCCTGTCTCGCCAACGGCGATTGAAGAAGACCAAGTGACCCGCCGGGTCCTGGTCCGGCCATTAGCCCGAAGTTCCTCCTTCTTTGAGCGCATCTGATCGCTTATCTCCGCGCAGCGTAACGGGTTGGAGGTTTTTCGACTCCCTTTGTGTACCCATGTAATAGCGCATATGACACTTTACTTATAGCCT
>CAZGUX010000296.1:0-2870 GCA_964529305.1 uncultured Solibacteraceae bacterium
CCTGCGCACCATCGCGCTGAATACGGTCACCCTGGGTGCGACCAGCTTCATGATGACCACGACCCCCACTCCTCTGCAGCAGCACGCTCTCGATCTGCTCAAAGTTCCCAGCCTCAGCTAACCGCGTTGCCACAGCAGGAACCGCCCTCCGCCCGGCAAATCGTGGTGTACCCAGTACATCCTCCTCTCTGATTGGCCGCAAACCACTTACTTGCTTTGAGTTATCTCCGTTTCCGTGCCTATCACAGGGAGGAACTTCGGATTAGCGAGGCTGGATATCGTCGATCAGGCATGCTACTACGCTGACAAGGCGGGCCTGGAACTCGCTAACCGTTATCAGGAAGCCGTACGCCGAACGTTTCAACTGCTGGCGGGACATCCGCAAATCGGGAAGGCAAGCAGAATTCGACGCGCCCGTCAATCGGGTCTCCGGGAATTCCCGGTCCTCGACTTTACCAGGCACCTGGTGTTTTATCGTCCGTCGGCCCGTCGGATTGAGGTAGTGCGTGTTCTCCACGGCGCGCGCGACCTGGATGCAGAGTTCGAATTCTGACGAGCACTAGACCCCCGTCCTCACTCCATCCCGAACAGCCTGCGGTACTTCTCCGGCAGGCGCGTCGGCTTCATGTCGCGGCCGCAGAAGATGTGCTTCGTTTCCCCCGTCGCCAGCACGCGGTTTTCTTCCACCGACTTCATCTCGTAGCCGAACCGCACCATGCGCGGATGCACATCGGGCGTCCAGGTGCGAATGACGACTTCCTGGTCGTACCGCGCCGGGTACGAGTACCGGCAATGCGCTTCGGCCACCGCCAGCAGGACCCCGTCCTCCACCTCCATCTGCTGGTAGCTGAACCCGATGGAACGGCAGAATTCCACCCGCGCCACCTCCATCCACACGAAGTAGTTGGCATAATACACGACCCCCATCTGGTCGGTCTCGGCGTAGCGCACCCGGACCCGCGTCTCATGTGTCTGCATTCCTTTCCATGATAGGGGCAACGCCGGCCGGTCCCGGCGCGTCTGGTAAGCTGAACGAAAAGCTCATGCGTATTCGTGTGCTGTTCTTCGGCATGCTGAAGGACATTACCGGTCGGGCCGGAGAAGAAATCGACGTTCCCGCCGCCGCCAGCCTCGGCTCGGTCTTCGAGATCTACGCCGACCGGTTCCCGCGTCTGCGCGAGATGGCCGGAAGCATCGTGCTCGCCCGCAACCAGGAGTTCGCGACCGCGTCCTCGCCGCTCGCGGAGAACGACGAGGTGGCACTCCTGCCTCCGGTGTCCGGCGGCGCCGGCAGGTACACCCACGTGATCGAGGGTGCGGAAGGGCATTTCTTCGCCCTCACGCGCGAACCCATCGATTCGCGGGAGATCGCCTCCCGGCTCGTCCAGGGTCTGGACGGCGCCGTCATTACGTTTGAAGGCGTCGTCCGCAACAATTCCAAGGGCCGTGTCACCCGCTACCTCGACTACGAGTGCTACGAGGGGTTGGCCATCAAAACCATGGCTCAAATCGGCAGCGAGATCGCAGCCTCGATGCCGATCACCCGGATTGCCCTAGTCCATCGCCTGGGGCGCCTGGAAATTGGCGAGGCCAGTGTCGCCGTCATCGCGACGGCCCCTCACCGCAAGCCGGCCTTCGAGGCCGCGCTCGAAGGAATCAATCGGCTCAAGAAACGGGTTCCGGTCTGGAAGAAGGAGTACTTTGCCGACGGAGAAGTGTGGGTGGAAGGGGAGTGGGACGACCATGCTCCGAAAGTGGGCGCTGGCGAGCCTGTGGTGCGCTAGCGTCTTCGCCCAGGAAACCGTCATTCGCGTCGACGTCAATCTGGTGCGCATCCTCGCCACCGTGAAGGACGCCGAAGGAAGACTCGTCGGCACACTGGAAAAAGAAGATTTCCGAGTCGCCGACAATGGCGTGCCGCAGGACATTTCCGTCTTCGACCGGCAGACAGAGCAGCCTTTGCGCATTGCCCTCCTGGTGGACGAGAGCGCCTCGACGGCGAAAGACCTGAGCTACATGCTCGACGCGATCCGCCGCTTTCTTCGCACGTTGTTCGCGGAGGGCAACGTCAGGGACAGCGTCGCCCTGTACAGCTTCAACTACGAAGTCCGGAAACACAATCACTTCACCCGCAACATGGCAAGCCTGGACAAGTCGCTGAGGGCCCTGCGGCCCGTGGCCGGCACTTCCCTCTACGACGCTCTCTATCTGGCCAGCGGCGAACTCGAGGGAAAAGAGGGACGCAAGGTCCTGCTGGTCGTCACCGACGGCGGCGACACGACGTCCACCGTCGACTTCCACAAGGCGCTCGAGTCGGCTCAACTGGCCGACGCCGTGATCTACTCCGTTCTGGTCATGCCGATCACCAACGACGCGGGCCGCAACGTTGGCGGCGAGAACGCCCTCACCACGCTGGGCCAGCGAACCGGCGGCCGGGTGTTCACCCCGTCGGTGGGACCGGCGCTCGACGCGGCCTTTTCATCGGTCCTGAGGGAACTGCGGACCCAGTATCTGATCGGCTATTACCCTCGCGGCGTTCCCACCGGCAAGGACCGCTTCCATCGGCTGGACGTGCAGGTCCGCCACGGTGAATTGCGGGTCTCGGCGCGTAACGGATATTATGGAGTTTCCGAGCAGAGGCCCGACGGAGAGAGCCGCGGGATCTCCGTGGCTCCCAAAGACACAGGTACGGATAAATAGGTGAGCACTTTGGCGAAGAACACGAAATCGGGGACCAAGGCCCCGGAGCAGACGTTCGAGGAGATCAAGTACCTGAAGTATCTGATCGAGAAGGGCATTCCGGTGAGGGTGAAAATGGCGGACAACGACGAAGTGAGCGGAATCGTCGAGTATTACGACCACTCCTTCAT
>CAZGUX010000297.1:0-26406 GCA_964529305.1 uncultured Solibacteraceae bacterium
TGTTCCGCCTTCCTGCGCCGTCTCCGCCTCCGCCCCGGTCGCGAATCCGGCAATCCGCATTCGCTCCTCCTCTACAACGGCTCCCGCATCCTCGCCCTGCCCGGACGCGCCGACACTATCCGCTGCTTCTCCGCTGTCAGCCTCCTCATCCTCGACGAGGCCGCCCGCATCTCCGACGACATCTACTTCTCCGTCCGCCCGATGGTCGCCGCCTCCGGTGGCTCCATCGTCGCCCTCAGCACGCCTGCCGGCCAGCGCGGCTTTTTCTACCAGGCCTCCCTCGACGAAACCTGGGAACGGTACGTCATTCCCGCCACGGAATGCACCCGCCTCCCCGCCCCCTTCCTCGACGAGGAGCGCCGCTCCATCTGCGAATGGTGGTTCCGCCAGGAATATCTCTGTGAATTCGTCCCGCTCAGCGCCGGCCTGTTCGAACGCCGCCGCCTCGAGCGCCTTCTCATCCGCGACACGGTGGCTCTATGATCAACCCTCCTCGTTTCTATTGCGGCCTCGACCTTGGCAAGCTTCAGGACTACACGGCGTTTGTCGTGATCGAGCATCGCCGCTCCTATCTCGGCCGCAACGCGGTCACGTTTCAACACATGTACGATTGGGATCTCCGCGTCCGCCGCCTCCACCGCTTTCCGCTCGGTACCTCGTACCGCGACCTCCTGGGCCTGATCGAACAATCAGAGCCGCGACCGGGAGGGAGCGGACAGGCGGCCCTGCCGCCGGACACTCCGCTGGTGATCGACGCGAGCGGCGTGGGCGAAGTGATGGTCGATCTGTTCAAAGGCTCGGCTTTCCCCGTGGTGGCGGTCACCATCACGGGCGGCGACCGCGCTTCGCTCGCGAACGGCCGCTGGCACGTTCCGCGCCGCTTGCTCGCCGAAACCCTGGCCGTTCTGATCGAACAGGAAAAACTCGGCGTAGTGGCCGACCTGCCCTACGCACGGACGCTCCTGGAGGAACTGGCTTCGTTCGACGTGGAAATCCGGCCCACGGCGCGCCCCGCCTTCGGCCCCCGGGGCGCGCGCCAGCATGACGATCTGGTAATGGCATTGGCGCTGGCCTGCTGGTACTTCCGCAAGCTCAACCCGCCCGCCCCCTCGCCCCAACCGGTGAGTCTGCCCTTCTTCTGAACGCCCCCGTGGCGCCGTCTTGGATGTCGGTGGAGGAGCGGCTAGGTCGGTTACACCCGCCGAGTGGCGGGTGTGGCTCGAAGCTGATGGGGTGGCGGAGGCAGAACAGAGACTGCGGAGTGGGATGACGACCTCGGGTCCGCTAGTTCTATGGGCGCGAGCTAGAGTAGAACCTAGCGTAGAGCAAGGTAGAATCGCGTCCCCAGGTTTCTCCCAGGCTCCGTACCCGGTCGGAACACCCTCTGGGCCGTCGCCCCTAAGTTACAGAGGAAGCCCGCAAGCGAATCAAGTAAGTGATGAAAAGCACACAATACACAATGTGAATGATCACTGGGGGAATCAGCAGAGGCGGATAGATAGCCGCGCTGACGAACTGGGCGAGCAACTGGAATACGTGGTAAAACGTGAGAATCACCACTCCGTTTTTCAGAGTTTCAACCGAAGTCCCTTTTAGGCTAACTGAAAAACTGATGAAGGCAACCGCGAGTATCGCAAATGAAAATATCCTCGCGATGGCGGCGGCTTGCTCTCCTGCTCCCGGAAAGAAGGAGGCTGGGGCTGAAAACATGCCAATCGCGATGATCGTTTCACCGATCGTGTTGAGCCAGAGTATCCATTTCATAAGTTCCTCCTATTTGCGTGCCGTCGGGTAACTCCATTGTTGCGCGAATCAGCGACCCGTCACGAGGAACAGGCCTCGCCGGGAGAGTTCAACCAGCTACACAGAAGACTGCACCTCAAAGCGTTTGCCCGGCACTACACCGCTTGCCTGAGAGATCCTCCTCAACGAAAAAGGATCTCGCAGCCACGTAGCCCCTCCAGCCTGCGATCGAAAAACGCCCATGGAGCATGTTACGTCATCAACAATGTGTAAAGCAAGTACAACGCGGGAGAAATCCGGGACATTCATGTTAGGAAAAGTCAAGGGGAAAGGCTTTAACACGTCGTAGACCCGGAAACCCGCGGGAAATCCGGGACAGCAACTGCTTTGCGAGTTTCTTGATCCGATTGCCAGGACAATGAAGGCAGGATGGTGACGGCGAAGCGCCCGAACACCAACAACAGCTCTGCTGCAGAGGAAATCCGAGGGAAAGCGGGGATTTCTTACACACCGGGTTTCGGCCATCGCTTGAACCCTCGCCCCCTTGCAGGCGAGACGCCGGTTGCGCCGACCTGGTAGCCGGCTCCGTCTATTGCAGTTCTTCGTCCCCCGGCGTTTCGCGCCTGGTGAAGTCCTTCCCGTTCCACTGAAATGTGACCGCCGTCTTGCGTAGATACAGCACCGCCAGCGTATCGGCGGGGTAGCGGAAGGGCTTCATCGACTCAAAGTCAAAGTCCTTCTCCCCTTTCCGAAAGAGAACCAGAAACGTGAACGGATCCGGGTCGCTCGAGGCCAGCGGGAAGGCGGCCTCCCCCGAGGAGCGGCCCAGGAAAGCGTAGGTTTCCTGTCTCGGACCCCGCTGCCCCCGGCAAATCACCTCTACGGCGAAATCGGGTCTGCCGTCGTTATCGAAGTCGGCGTGCACCAGGTTCGGTTTCTGCGGCCAGCGGTCCTGCCGGAACCACGAGTCGATCTGCGGGGCAATCTCGGAAAGCCGCCACTGTGGACACGACTTGTCGAGGCGCGCCCGGACGTTCGCGGGAAGGTCCGCGGCCACAACCGCCGTCGCCCACAGGCCTAGCAGGAGCCGCATCATGCCGCTATTGCTGGCCCAACCCGAAGGCATGGACGGTCGAGTCGTAGGTCACCAAATAAACCCGCCCGTTGGCGACCGCGATCCCGCTGAAATGCACCCAGCCCGGGATCGTCTTCCCGCTCGAGAAGAGCACCTTGCCCGTTTTGGCGTCTAGGGCATACAGAATCGCGTTGCCGACTTTCTTGTCCACGCGTTCTTTCGAATTGTAGAGGCGCCCGTTGTCGTCCACCTGGCGGGCGAACTCGCCGTTGGCCAGGGCGAAGACGACGCCGTTGGCAATCGCCACCGGTTCGGGCACCGCCATGTCCAGGGAGTTCCAGGCCGCGGTCAATGCCGGCTTGCCGTCCTTCTCTTCCACCTTGAAGGCCATGACGCTGCCGTTGGGCGTCTCGCCTTGGCTCAGCGGGAACTTCGGCGCCGTTGATGTGGGCGGTCCATGGGCGGGGGCGTACAGCCAGCGGGCGCCTTCATCGTCCTCCCAGGTGGAGAGCGCGCCCCAGAATCCGCGGCCCGCGAAATCGACGTCTTCGTTGGTCAACAACGGGCTGCGATAGAGCGGCGTCCGGTGATCTTCTCCACCCAACGATGTCGAATCGAGAAGATAGAGAACGCCTTCCTTTCCTCCTCCTGCAATCAACTCCCGATTCTTGAAGTTGAACACGACCGGGCTGATGCAGCCCATGTCGAGATCCTTCTTGGTAATCCACGCGCGGTTGGCCGGGGTGTAGTAGTCGGCCAGTTGCAGACTGCCCGGCGAGAGTCCCAGGAAGGTGTCGGCGAACTTTCCTTTGTCCGGGTCCCACGATCCGTCGCCGGTCTCGGCATAGACCCGGCCGTTTGAGCCGATGGCCACGCCGGCGCGGCCCCAGATGCCGGCGCCGCCGGTGGTGGTGGCTTGAAAGCGGGCGACCGGACGGTCCGGCTTGGTCAGATCCATCGCGTACACGGCATTCTTCGCCCCGCCGCAGCCCTGCGAGATGGGCGCGTACAGAATCCCGTCCACCAGGTTCAGGCTCCACGGTTTGGAGAACGGCGGCACGAAATCGATGGGCGGCTTCATGTCCTCGCCGTTCACGGTGTTCAGCGAATGCAGCTTGCCGTCGCTGGTGATGACGTGCACCGTGCGGGCCCGGCGATCGACCACGGGCGTTGCGTTGAGCGAATTCGGGCACAGCCACCCAGGCTGCTGTTTGGGCGTGGCCTCGACGGTGAATTTCTTCTTCCAGAAAACCTTGGCGGCATCGGCATCGATCGCATACAGGATGTCGGAACTGCCGGCCACGTAGATCAGTTCCTTGAAGCCGCGCGGTGTGATGACCCCATTCACAACGATGGGCGCCGTCAACGAGTTCATCTCCCTAGCTTGGTTTTCGAGCTTGACGCTCCACTCGAGTTTGAGGTTCTTGACGTTCCGGGCGTTCAGCGTCTCTTCGCCGCGAGCCCATCCGGTTCGCTGGGGGTCGGCGCCGAAGGTCAGCCAGTCGGACGAAAACAAGGCGACCGGCGCAGCCAGAATCGCCAGGAGGAAGCGGCAGGGCTTGTGGGAGATCATGGTCCTGATTCCCGCTATTGTATGCCCTCGGGGTCGTGATAAGATCCACCTTCGATGCGGATCGCACTTCTGCTGCTCCCGGCTCTCCTTCCCGGTGCAGCGCTCTTCGACACGGGCGCGGTTCGGCTCTCCGGCAATGGCCCCTACTACATTAACGCCTACCCACAGGTGAATCGCCTGGGCAGCGGAAGGTTGCTTACTGTCTGGAGCGTCCAGGCCAAGGGATCGCGCAACAGTAGCGTCGCGGCCGCCTTGTCGAGCGACGGTGGGCGCACGTGGTCCGAGCCAAAGACGCTCGTCGACCATCCCACTCTCTTTGACGGCGACCCGAATACCCTGGTGGACGGCAAGCGCGTGTTCGTCTATGTCACCTCACGAGACATCAACCCGCCCTTCGCGAAGTCGATGACGTTCATGATGCGGTCGGACGATGAAGGGCTGAGCTGGAGCGCGCCCGTCCAGATCGGAATCCCGCGCAACTATGTTTCCGGCAAGCAGCACAACGGCATCAAATTGCGCGACGGCAGCCTGTTCATGGCGATCTGCTGGGATCTGTGGGCGGAAAAAGGCACGGCGCCGGGCACCGAGTCGTCGTCTCACGGGGTGGTCGCCGCCCTGCGCTCGAGCGATGGAGTCCACTGGACGCCGTTCGGCGAACTGACCGCGCACTACCCCAAGGTTTCCTCATTCTCCGTGAGCGGCCTGGACGAGCCTTCGTTCGTCCAGCTTGCCGGCGGCGAGATTTTCATGCTGATGCGTTCCGGGAGCGCGCGTCACTGGGAAGCGCGGAGCCGCGATGGCGGCATCACGTGGTCGACGCCGAAGCCCAGTCCCCTGACCGGCCACAACACGCCTTCGAATCTCTGGCGTCTTGACGGCAGCCCCGAGATCATCGTGATCTGGAATCACTCCCCCATCAACCGCTACCCCTTGAGCGTGGCCCTTTCGGCCGACGGCGGACGTCGGTGGTCCGCGGCCCGAAACGTCGCAGAATCCGACGGACCACAGATTTCCTATCCGGGAATCACTCAGGCGGCCGATGGCACGTTTGTCGCCGTGTGGCAGCAGCAGTTGAAGGAGGGCGGCCGCACCGTGCGATGGGCCCGCTTCAATCGCGAATGGGTGCTGGAAGGGAAATGATCATGCGCTGCTTTCTTACGTTGATGCCCGCCCTGCTGGCAGCCGCTCCTCCGTTCTTTGAAACCGGAGCGGTGCAAAAGACCGACGGCGCCGCATTTCACACCAACGCTTACTCACAGGGTGCCCGATTGGCGAGCGGCAAACTGCTGGTGGTCTGGAGCGGTCACCAGCGCGACGGCAAGGACAATCGCGTAGTCGCCGCGACGTCCACAGACCAAGGCCGGACATGGTCCCGGCCGGTCACGCTGGTCGATCATCCGGGCGAGTGGGACGGCGACCCGAACCTCATCGTGGACGGCAAGCGCGTGTTGGTGTACACGACCAACAGCGCGATGGATCTGAAGGTGATCGACGTCAGCCGGACCTTCATGGTGTCGAGCGAGGACGATGCGCAGACCTGGTCGAAGCCTGTGGAAGTCAAGATGCCGCGCAAGTACGTCGCGGGCAAACAGCACAACGGATTGCGGCTCGAAGACGGCACGCTCGTCATGGGCATCTCGTGGGACATCTGGGCGGAAAAGGGAACTCCGGCCCGCACGGAAGGCGAGATGAACCTGGTGACCAGCGTCCTGCGATCGAAGGACGGTGTGAACTGGAAGCCGTTTGGGTATCTTCACGCGCTGTTGCCGAAGGTGAGTCCGTTTTCGACCGGTGGCGTTTGCGAACCCTCCATCGTCGAACTGGACAGCGGTGAGATCTTCATGATCCTCCGCACCGGGACGGGCAATCACTACGAAAGCCGCAGCCGTGACGGCGGCCTGACGTGGAGCGATCCGCAACCGAGTGCGCTGACCGGCCACAACACGCCCAGCGCGCTCTGGCGGTTGGACCAGAACCGCAAGGAGATCATCGCCATCTGGAACAACTCGCCGATCAACCGCTATCCGCTCACCGTGGCCATCTCGGGCGATGGGGGGCACACGTGGTCGAAGCCGCGCGTCGTGGCGGCGGGCGAAGGAGGGCAGGTTTCCTATCCCAGCATCACGCAAGCCTCCGATGGTGTATTGGTCGCGTTCTGGCAGCACCAGATCAAAGGTGGCGGCCGCGACATTCGGTGGGCGCGGTTCAACCGGGAATGGGTTCTGGAAGAGAAGTGAGTGCGAGTTCAACCGGGCGCGGACCGGCCAAGAGCGAATTCTTCGTAGATCGCCCACCGTTCCCGTGGTTCGAGTACACCGGCGAAGGGTGTCGCCTGACGCAGGGCGTCCATCCGCTCGTCTTCCTGGCCCAGCAGTTTCACGATTTCGGACAGAGGGAGGTCGAGGATCTCTCGCCACGCGTCCCAATAAGGCTGCGAGCGTCCACCGGCGAGAGACCACCGGTCGAGATTCTCGCGCGCGATGTCGAGGAGCGCCGGGGTTCGCAAGCAGTTTCTCCCCGATGGCGCGGTGAAGCGCCAGACTGCGGCGGTCGATCCGCAGATGCCCGCGAAGACGGGGTGGCATGCCTCCATTTTTAATCTCGGGCGATGAAGCGAATCTGAGGACATAGGCGGACGAACGATCCCGCGACTGCACGGTCGCGTGAACCGCGAAATGCCGGCTTACCGGCGCTTGAGCCTCCGGCGCCCGAAAACCTCCTCCAGCCCCCGCTCCACCTGGCGGAAGACCTCATCCGGGGTGCCTGTAGCATCGGCCGACACCGTGTTCTGCGTGGTATACCAGGTCTCGAGAAATGTCCGCTCCTGGTGAAACTCCCGCATTCGGCGTTCGATGTTGTCGGGCGTGTCCATGGAGCGCCGCCGTTTTCGCAGCCGTTCCCGCACAACCTGGTCCGGAGCCCGGAGTACGAGGACGATGGGCGCCTTGAGGTTGTTCTTGGTGATGAATTGCTCCAGGTATTTCGCCTGCGCTTCACTGGCGGGATAACCGTCCAGAATGAAGCCGCGCGCCGCGTCCGGTCTCCCAATCCGTGCGCCGACCAGTTCGATGGCCGACCGGTCGTCCAGCAGGTCCCCGGCGGCGACGCTGGCTCGCAAATATTCGGGGACATTGGTCCCCTGTTTTAAGTGCTCGCGGAGCAAATCGGGTACCGAGATGGAAGGAACCTTGTACTTCCGGCTGAGCTTGCCGGCCTGCAGAGTCTTCCCGCTGCCGGGAGGCCCGACCAGGATCAGGACTTCGCCGCCGCCAAGCGGAACCTGCGCCACGTGAGCGGCCGGAGCGAGCAACGCGGCTCCGAGTACCGCAATGGGATGGGGACGCACTCCATCAGTGTACGCCTCGGGGTATAATCGAGGGAGGCGAACGGCGAAACGCCACGGCTCCGAAGCCATCCCGCCAATCTCCCGGAAAAGAACCTAGCCCTTGCTGTCTGCCAACAACATTTCCATGCACTTCGGCGGCCGCTTCCTGTTCGAGGACGTGACCGTGACCTTTCTCGCGGGACGCTGCTACGCCATCACCGGACCCAACGGCGCCGGCAAGTCCACGTTTCTCAAGATCCTGACCGGTGACATCGAGCCCCATCAGGGTTCGGTTACTCGGCCGAAAAAGCTCGGCGTCCTGCGGCAGGATCAGTTCGCATTCGACTCGTTCCGGGTGATCGACACCGTCATCATGGGCAATTCCCTCCTGTGGAACGCTCTTCAGGAGCGCGACTTGCTTTATGCAAAAGATCACTCCGAGTTGACCGAAGAGGACGGCATGCGTCTGGGGGAACTCGAAGGCATCGTGGGGGACGAGAACGGATACACGGCGGAAACGGACGCGGCCATTCTGCTGGACGGGCTGGATATTCCCGAGGACCTGCGCGACCGCAAGATGAGCGAGCTGCAGGGCGGACAGAAAGTCCGGGTGCTGCTGGCCCAAGCGCTGTTCGGCAACGCCAGCGCCCTGCTGCTGGACGAACCTACCAACAACCTCGACCTCGATTCCGTGCGCTGGCTGCAGGAATATCTCCGCCATTACGAAGGCTGCGCGATCGTGATCTCGCACGACCGGCACTTCCTGAACGAAGTGTGCACGCACACCGCGGACATCGACTATCAAGCCATCATTCTGTATCCGGGCGGGTACGACGACATGGTGCTGGCCAAGACCAAAAGCCGCGCCGCCATCGAGGCCGGCAATGTCCAGCGGGAGAAGAAGATCGCCCAACTGAACGAGTTCATCGCGCGGTTCTCCGCGGGAACCCGATCGTCGCAGGTCACCTCGAGGAAGAAAGAGGTGGAGCGGCTGCAAACCTCGGAACTCGCGAAGTCGAACATCCAGCGCCCCTACATTCGCTTCGACCTGAAGCGGCCCTCCGGCAAGCACCCGCTGGAGATCCAGAAACTTTCTAAGTCCTACGACGGCGTTCCGGTGATCAAAAACTTCACGGCTTCCATCGCCCGGGGGGAGAAGATCGCTTTGATGGGACGCAACGGGGCGGGCAAGACGACGATGCTGAAATCGTTGATCCGGAACGCCGAGGGCTTCATCGAAGGGCCGGACCAGGCGTTTCCCGTCGATGGCGGAACCGTCACCTGGGGGCACGAAGTTTCGGTCGGGTATTTCGCGCAGGATCATACCGAGTCCATCCGCAAGGGCACGACCGTGATCGAGTGGCTGCACGAATTCGATCCGCAGGCCGCCCAGCAGGAGTTGCGCGGATTGCTGGGCCAGATGCTGTTCAGCGGCGAGGACGCAACCAAACGGACCGATGTGCTCTCAGGGGGCGAGGCCGCGCGATTGATCTTTTGCCGGCTGATGCTGCAGAAGCCTAACTTTCTGGTGCTGGACGAGCCGACGAACCACTTGGATCTGGAATCGATCAACGCGCTGAACATCGCGCTCCAGCGATATGACGGAACGGTGCTGCTGGTCACTCACGATTTTGACGTGATCGACGAAGTGGCGACGCGAATCTGGCACTTCGAAAAGGGCCGCATCGAGGACTTCCGCGGTCCCTATGCCGAGTACCTCACGCAGGCCGCGCCGGCGATGTCCTGACCTATCGTTCGGATTCGAACGTCAGCTTCAGCCCCATTGCCTTGGCGACGGCGATGAGCGTGGAAAACCAGGGATTGCCGCGCGGCGAAAGCGCCAGATACAGGCTCTCGCACTCAATGCCGGCAGTTTTGACGACGTTCGCCAAGCCGCGAGCTTCCGCGACGCACCATCGCGCAGTACACCCGGTATCCCGGCCCCCAAGTCGATTCGAAGTTCGGATACCCTTTGCGCAGCGCTTAGCGATGTGCCGGAAGCTAGTTCGATCGCTTCTGCTTCCGGAGTTCCTCGGCGTCAATACGGTCCTTGGGGCGGCCTGTTGCCTCCTTATTGCGCAGTAGAGACGAGCGGCCAATGAAGTTGACGGGAAGGCCCTCCAGATCGCCTGGGGCTCGGTCGTCCCAAGCTTCATCGAAACTGACGCCGGTGACGGAAGTCATCAGGTCGATGCGGTTTGGCTCGTAACCGAGTTGGATCACTTTTCCCGGGAGTGTCAAATCGTCGGCGGATATGTCGAGGCTGCCGAAACCGAATTGAGAGAGAGCCTGCAGCACACGCATCGCGTTGGGGTGACTCGGGCGGATCAGGAAATCGACGTCCGCGGAGTACCGGGGAAATCCGTGCCACGAGACAGCAAGCGCGCCGACCACCAGATACTCAACGTCGTTCGAGTTCAAGCACTCGATAAACTCTCGCAAGTCGCTGCTTAAGGGCATCGGGGTGGGCTCGCTCTCGTAGCTCAAAAAATATGGCGGCCCTCTGCTGCGGCGTCATCTGAGCGCGGGAAATGGTATCGGCAGCATCAGCTTCCTCAAAACTGCTGAAAATGCGGACAACTTTCTCCACGCTCTTAATTCTAACCTCGTTCTCGGCTCTGGCGCCGAAAACACAAAGCTCAAGTTGTCGGCAAGTGAATGAGAGAATTGGCGGGGACGACGGGGCTCGAACCCGCGACCTCCGACGTGACAGGCCGGCGTTCTAACCAACTGAACTACGTCCCCGCGATGTCAACGTCTAACTTCCAGAATACCGCGTCCGCGTTCGATCTGGCAAGCTCGGGAAAACGAGCTAAGCTCAAGAAATCCTGAGCATATGAGAAAAGCACTGGCACTGATCGCAGCGATGATGCCGTTGGCGGCGATGGCGCAGGACGCGCAGGAGGAGAGGATCCGGCGGCTGGAGGAACGCGTGGCACAACTGGAATCGATGCTGCGGCAAGTGATGACGGACCGCGCGCCCGTGCCTATCCCCACGCCCCCTCCTCCTGTGCCGGTGATGCCCGCCCGGCGCGAGTATACGCCCCCGGAACTGGTTCCCGATGTCGGCAAGATCGGCGCGGAGGTCGGACTGCTTCTTTCCGGGTCGTCGAATCCGTTCCGGCTGAATGCCGGAACCTTCGCCGCGGGCTTCATCGACCTGCCGCTGCTCGAACGTACGCAAGGACCCCTTCGCGGCAAGTTGGGATACGAGATTCTGGTCGGCATGTCGCAATCGCGGACCACCTTCAACACCACCTCGAACGTTGCGCAGGTCGCCAATCTTGCGGTGTTGACGGCGCTCCAGCCGAATGGAGGACTGAACAACGTGGTCGCGGCGGTATCCGGCACCGGTCCGGCGCCTTTCCCGGTGACGGCGTCCACCCAGACGCGCCTTCGCCTGCTGCAGGTTGTGCCTTTTGCTTTGAAGTACACCAGCACGGCGATGGACCACTGGCGTCTGCGGCCCTATGGCGTGCTGGGGTTCGGTACGTTCGTGACGATTCACAACCAGAACCCGGGGCGGGGAACGCCGCCGAATACGGGAGTCCGGCCCGATGCCGCGCTGCCGCCCGACATCCTGGCCACGGTAGGAAGCGTGTTCGGCGGGCGTGCGCCGTTCGGCGGCCCGCTGGTGGCGGGACAAATCTCCCAGTCGCCGGAGTTGGAGGCGCGAGGGCTGCCCGGCGGGCACGGCAATCTCGACCTGGGGGTTCATTCGGGGATCGGGTTCGAGTTCCGGTTGAACCGCAACTTGTCGTTAGGCTTTGACGGGCGGTTCAACAAGATCGCGGGATCGAACGGCTGGTTTCGCACCTACGGAACGCGGTTCGGAGTGCACTTTTGAACGGTCCAGGCGGTGCTACGATCGACCGAGGATCCCGACCCGCGAGGAGGGCAAGTCTTGGGAACACTGTGCACATGCAGGCTGATCGCCGCATGGCTTTTGACCGCGATTCCGATGTGGGCGGAGACGCCCGCGGGGCGATGGGACGCAACCATAACGATGGGCAAGTTGAAAGTCCCGTTCACAATGCAGTTCGAAGGCGAGGGAACGGCTTTCGCCGGAACGCTGGTCAACGGGGACGCCCGCGTCCGGTCGGCCTTGGGGAGTTTCGACGGCAAGGCGGTCCGTCTTCAGTTCCCGGACTCGGGCGCTCGCCTGGAAGCGACCTTGGACAACGGGGGTTTGACCGGCACGCTGACCGATGCCAGGAGCGGCGTCCACCGCTTCGAGGCCACGGCCTTCTGCACATGCGGATTCGTGGGTGAAGCTGGGCCGGACATCGCGGGAGTTTGGGAGCTTCCCGATGCCGGCTGGCGAATGGCGATTCGCCGGCTTGGCGACGATACCCTGGCCGCGGTTTCGCGTGGCGACGACAAGATAGGCCCGGTCACGGGGCGCTTCAATGGAGCCTTCTTCGTGCTGAGTTATTTCGACGGAAGCCGGGCCGCCCTGATGGAACTCGAACTTCGCAAAGACGGCGGGCTTGACGTTGTGTGGAATGAGCCGGGCATGGCCGCGAAGACGGTCACGGCGGTCCGGGCGCGAGGCCCGCAGTAGAGCCGCATCGGACCGGCAGTCATCAGAAACTCAGCTTCAAGCCGAACTGAATGATTCGCGGAGGAGCCGCGGCGACAAAGGCGCCGGGAGTCGTGTTGAGGTTGACCACCGGCCCCTGATAGTTCACGTGATTGAAGCTGTTCACGGCCTCGGCACGAAATTGAAGCCTCCAACGTTCGGTGATCGCAAAATTCTTGAACAGCGAGAGATCGACGCTGTGGAAGCCGTCGCCGCGAACCACATTGCGGCCGGAGGCGCCAAACGTGCCGATAGCGGGACTGCGGAACGCCGCCGGATTGAACGCCAGACCCGCCGGAATGTTCTCGTTCGGATTGCCGACGACGTCCGGCCGGTTGAATCCTTCGTTGCGATACGGATCGAACGCCGTGGTGTTGGGCGTGAACGGCTGTCCGGACTGAAGCGTGAGGATCGCGTTCACCTGCCATCCGCCTACAATCGTACGGACCGGCCGGGACCCGTTGAACGGGATTTCGTACGTCACGGCCGATGTGAAGCGGTGCGGCACGTCGAAGCTGGAGACGGCGCGCTGTAGAGCAAAATTCGTGGAGTCCAGGACGCGCTCGGAAGCGTCGCCGGAGCCGTAGTCGCTCGAGTTGTCGATCGATTTGGAAAACGTGTAGGAAGCGAGCAGGCTCAGGCCGCGGGCGAAGCGCCGCTCCAGCTTGACCTGCCCGCTGTGGTAGGTGGACGATGCGGCGTTGCGGCTGAGCGTCACGGTATCGAAGATCGCGTAGGAGCGCAGGGTGCTCAAAATCGGAGTGGTGTCCTGTCCGGCCGCCACTGCCTGGGCGATGCGGCTGCGCTGATCGGCTGATAACGATCGGATCGGCACCTGGTTCGCGTTGAAAAACAGCGGCAATTCCAGCCCTCTCGACCCGATGTAGGCGGCCTCCACCAGCCAGGCGCCGGCGAACCGGTGCTGCAGGCCGAGGTTGAACTGCATCGAGTAGGGATTGCGGAAGTCGTGGTAGTCCACCGCGGCGATGGCGCGCGAGGGTTGGGCCAGCGCGCGCAGGTCGAGCAGCGTCGATGCGGGTCCGCTGGCAGGAAAGGGGGTCGGCGTGCGCGTCACGGCGAAGGCGGAATACGGCGGATTGTTTTCCACCTGTTGCACCGAATTGGCTTGCAGCAGCGTTTCGTACAGCATCGAGAAGCCAGCGCGAATCACGGTGCGGCCGGCCCCGGAAACGTCATAGGCGAGGCCGAGACGCGGCGCGAAGTTGTTGCGGTCGGCGCGGTAGAACCGGTCCAAGCCACTGGCGCCCACAACCGCCAGCGTCCCGTTTGGCGCCAGGTTCGAGAGCTTTCCGTTGACTTCGGTCCAGGGCGCCGAATAGTCGTAGCGGAGCCCCAGGTTGATGGTCAGCCTGGTGGAGGCACGCCAGCTATCCTGACCGAAAAATGCGACGTGCGACTGGCGGTAGCCGCGTCCGAATTCGCCGACGACGATCGAGGCCTCAAACGGCCGGCCGAGCAGGAAATCGGCTAGTGCGCCGGCGCGCTCGTTTCCGGAGATACGAGGAATCGTCCCGTTCCGCGAACCATCGAAAGAGATCGTCCCGCGCTGGCTGGACGCGCCACGCGTATTGAACTGCATCCGGGTCACTTCCCCGCCGAACTTGAAACTGTGGCGGCCCGCGAGATAGCTGACCGAGTCGGAAACCATAGTCGTCAGCTCATTCTGCTCCCGGTTGAACCAGGTCAATCCGCCCAACGGTTCGATCGCGCCGCCGGCGAAGGTGACGGAAGGCATTCCATTGGCGATCTCGTTCCCGTTCGGCAATCCTACTTGCGACGGCGCCGTTTGATCGCCGTTGGCCAGATCGTTCGAATACCGATTGACGCCAACGCGGAACTCGTTGACGAGCCGCGAGCTGAACACGCGGAGATAGGCGATGGTGCCGTTGATCGTTTTCTCGGGATTGGGCAGGTTGAAGCCAGGAACATACGGCCCGCCGAAGCGGTTGATGATGTAGTCCTGGTCGTTGTTGTTGCGGGATACACGGACGGTAACCGTATCGCGGCTTGTAAGGTGATGGTCGGTGCGGACGTGGAACTGCGTGTCCACCAAACCGATCGTCAGCGCCGATGTGTAGTTCAGCGGACCCGTGGTGGCCGTGTTCGGCTGCGGATAAAAGGCGAGAAGACCCTGGCTGATCAAGTTGATCCTGCCTGCAAGGTTGAGGGTTTGCTGGCCGCCGGATGCGTCGCGGTACCGGATCAGGCCGCCGCGCTCTTCCGCCGTGGGGACGCTGACCACTCGGGTCTCCACGCCTTCCAGGATGCGGAGTTGCTCGAAGTTGCCGAAGAAAAAATGCCTGTTCGAAACGATCGGCCCGCCGATTGATCCGCCGAACTGGTTTTGCCGCAGCTTGCCGCGAGGCAGCCCGGCGCGCGTGCCGAACGTGCTGTTCGAGTCAAGCACGTCGTTGCGAAAGAACTCGTACAACGAGCCGTGCAACTGGCTGGTACCCATTCGCGTGACGATGTTCACGGTCGCGCCCAGAGTGCCGCCGAACTCCGCCTGGGGTGCGCTCGACTTCAGCTCGAACTCGCGCACGGCTTCGTTGGAAGGTTCAAAGTTGATCACCCCGTATTGCCGCACGTTCATCGGCATCCCATCCAGCACAAAATCGTTGGAGCGGCCTCGCATACCATTCACGACGAACGCGCCCTCGGTGTTCTCGCGCGCTTTGCCGTAGCGGTTCGCCGCTGTGCTCCAGTTCCATCCGGCGGCAATCCCGGGGGCCAGCAAGGCGAGGTTCTGAAGCTGGCGGCCGTTCATCGGAAGCTCCTGGATGTTGCGGGTGTCGACGACGGTCGCGACCGTGGCGGTCTCGGTGGCTGTGTTCACCGCGGAGGCGGTCACCTCCACGGTCTGTTCCACCGCGCCGGGCTTGAGCGAAGCATCCGAGCGAACCTCCTCGCCGACCCTGAGGACAATGCCCGTCTGCCGGAGAGTTGAAAATTGGGGCGCCGACACGATGAGTTCGTGGGGGCCGGCCTGCAATCCGACGATCCGGTACGCACCGGCGGGATTGGTCGTGGTGACCTGCTCGACATCCGTTTCCACATGACGGGCTCGAACGGTGGCTCCGGAGATCGCCCCTCCGCTCGAGTCGGTAATCGTGCCCACGACCACGGCGGTGGGACCCTGGGCCCACACGCCGGAGGCCATCACGACGGCAAAGTAGAACTGCAACAAACGACACACCAGAAGCGCTCCTTGTTATCTGTTTATCTGTTCAAATCGGAAAAGAGAACATGCCTGCAAAGGCGACGGTGCCAATACGGCCAGTCGAAACTCAGGCGTGGATCAGGCTAAGGAGGCGCACGGAGGACCGCGGGTCGCCCGCGCGTCGATGAAGATCCGGGCGGCAATTTGTGGGACCACCACCGGGGCGGAGCGGCAAACCAGAAGAAGAGATCGAAGGAGCCAGCGGAAAACGCTCCAGGCGTATTCTATGCGGCTCAACCGGTACAACGCGGCAATGTTGGCGGCACAATCCAGGTCGTGGCCGGCCGCCGTCAGCAAAAGGGTCAGGCCGCCGCGGGCACCCTCGGAGGCAAGCTGCCGGCAAACGTCGGAGCTTTGCCACGTGATTCCCGCGAGAGGCCGGTCCGCCTCGGCGTTGAACCCAATCGCATTGACGCCGCCATCCGCGGAAGGCGTCAACACCAGGGCACGGTCATGAGATTCCAGGTGCGAGAACGCTCGGTGAAGGTCCGGCGACTCGAGCGGGGGACTGTCCCCACCAACCATCAGAACGGTGCTGGCTCCACGATCAAACGCAAGCGCGAACGCGGCTTCGACCCGGGCCGAGAACGACTCTCCCGACTGAGCGGCGATGCTGGCGTTCGGCAAGAGCCTCGCCAGCGCCGCCTTCGACGAAGCCGGCGTCACCACCAAAAGGTCCGCCCCGGTGTCGTGCGCCCTCTTCTGCCAGGACTGCAGGAAACCCACAAACAGGCGTGAGCCTTCCGCCACCGGCAGTCGCTTCACGCGAGCTTCGGCTTCCGGAGCGCGCGTAAACACCAGGATGGCCCGGCCGTTCGGCATGGTTACCTGAAGGGTCGTGGCCCGGGGCCACGCGCGCAGGTTACCAGAACCTTTGCCGCGCCCGCAATGTTAGCTCTGCCGCCCGATGCTGACCAGACGCGGCGCCTGACCCATGAGGACCTCTTCGTGGAACGCGTCGCAGCCGATGCACAGATTTCGATAGGTCTTCCCTGAGGCAAGCCTGACCGACGATTTCTCGAGGAATCGCTCGACACTCCAACCCATCTGAATGCCCATCCGCTCGGGGTGCCCCATGGAGATGGCTTCGTAAACGGGATCCCCAGTCAGCCGTTCGAGAAGGTCGTGGAGCGACTCCTCCAGCAGGCTGCCGATCGCCTTCTTTGTCTTGATGCAACAAGGGTACACATTGCCATCGGGGTCGACCGATACTTCCGACCCGGCGAGACGGTACTGCAGGAAGTTCAGCCCTCCGGACCAGCGGTTGCAGAAGTTCTCGTCCAGGCCCGCGGTCGAGAGTTCGTTCTGGTGAGCGCGGCCGCGCGGCCACAGAGCCCCGATCCAGGAATCGGGAGTCGCGCCGAAGAACGAGAAGGAAGGTCCGGGGGCTCCGGAGTCCTCGCCCCGATCGAGGACCATACCATGCGATTCGAACAGGCGCGTCAGTTTTTCCCGCAGCGCCGTACGGGTGTCCGCGCTCTCCAGTCCCTCGTGAAAGGCGTCCAGACCGGCCACGCTGATCTTGTCGGTGTGATGAACGAGTAGTTCCTCGACGATTCGATCGGTGACCAGATCGCCGGTTGTCTGCACGATGATCTCGACGCCGCCGGCATCCCGGTAACGCTCATGGATAATTTCCAGGGCCGGATAGAGAATCGGCTCGCGGACCGCCTTGTGGAGAATCTCTCCTCCGGCGAGGATGATGCGCCCCTTGCGTTCCCCGAACGAACCGTCGGGCAACGGATCGGCCGGGTCGAGGAAGGTCATGCGCTCCGGGAAATTTGCCAGAACGCGCGGAAACGACGCGCGCGACTCGGCCACGATCCGATCGAGTTCCTCCCCGTAGTAGGGGCGGAAACGGTCGTCGTAGCAGTGGACGCAACGCCGATGGCACTGCCAACACAGTACGTAGTAGATCGATTCCACTTCTGGCTTCCAGAATTGCAGCATCCACGCGCTGCTGTCCACTCTCTAGCGCTTGCCGCGGCGCGGGCGCATCCACCAGCCTGCCGCGATCAACGCCGGCAGCGTCAGCGCGAGCAGGACCACGGATGCCGCGGCGACGAGCGGAGTAATCGCGAAACGCAAATTCGGCCAGATAACACGAGGCAGCGTCTCCGTGTATCGGGTGGCGAGAAAGAGCGTCAGCGTGACCTCGTTGAGGGAGATCACCAGCGCGAAGAGCGTCGCTGCAAGCACGGCAGGCGTGATGAGCGGAAGGGTCACGAACCGGAAAACCTGCCATGGTCTGGCTCCTAACCCGCGGGCGGCGGCCTCCAGGTTCGGATCTACCTGTCGTAGTGAGGCGCGGAGCACCAGGTAGCACACGGGAATCGCCAACACGGAGTGCGCCAATGCCAGGCCGAGGTGGCTTCCCCACAGCGGGGTCAGGCGCATGAGGGCGAGCATGCCCGTCGCCAGAGCAACTGTCGGCAACACCATCGGGATCAGGAGGGAGCCCTCCCATACGGCCTTCCAGCGAAAACTGTGGCGAACGATTGCCATCGCCGTCGCGAGCGCGATGGACACGGACAGCGCCGCGGTGATCGCCGCGACGACGAGGCTTTCGGCGAGCGCCTGGGTCCAGACAGGGCTATCGAAAAACTGGCGGTACCACCCGAAGGTCCACTGGTCGCGGGGCAGTTCCAGATAGCGCGACGGAGTGAATGAAACGGCGATCGACAGGATCAACGGCGTCAACAGCAGGCCGAGAACGGCATAGGCAAGCCACTTCACGCGAACCTCCGGCGGAGGGAGGAGATCAGGAAAGCCGTGCCCCCCAGGGTCGCGATGAGCACGACGTTCAGGGCGGCGGCCACCGTCCAGTTCAAGTCCTGGTGCACTTGCCGCTCCACCTCCACGGCGACGGTGTAGTGACCGGGTTGTCCCAGCAAGTAAGGGCCGAGGAACGCGCTGGCGCTCCAGAGCACCGTAAGGATCGCGGCTGCCGACACGCCGGGCATGCTGAGCGGCAGGGTCACTCGCCAGAATGCAGCCGAGGCCGAGGCTCCCAGTCCTCGCGCGGCTTCCACGAGATGGTACGGAACTGCCTCCAGCGCCGCGGCAATCGTCAGCGCGGCGTACGGAATCAGGAGCATGACTTCGCCGGCGACGACGGGCACAAGCCCGTTCGAGCCGAAAATCATCTTGATCCCGAAAACAAAAACCAGAATGTTGGTGAACTTCGGCAACGCGATCAGCAGAATCAGCGCGATCTTCCAGCGCGGCGTTGCGCGGTAAACCGTGTACCCGAGCAGGTAGCCGCACAGCAGCGTGAGAATCGTCACCACCAGGGCGAGCAGCGCCGTGAACCCGAACATTCGCTGGTAGAACGGCTCGGTGAGTACCTCGACGAAGCTCTCGAGGGACCACGTACCGGGCTGATAGAAAAGCGTATCGAAGCGCTTCGAGCCGGAGACGTCGCCGCGGGAGTAGAGGCTCATCCGCAGCGTGAACACGAGAGGAGTGAGGACGCCGCCAAGCCACAGCAGCGCCGACGGCACCAGCAGAAGCCTCCAGTTCCTCATCCCTGTAAGCCCAGGAAGGTCGAGACGAAGGGACTCGCCGGGTTCAGGCACAGATCGAGAGCGCGGCCGGTCTGCTCGATGTGCCCGGCATCCATCACCGCGATCCGGTCGGCGATCGTCAGGGCTTCTTCCTGGTCGTGCGTCACCAGAATGGTCGTGATGCGAAGACGCTGCTGCAGCGATCGCAGGTCGTCGCGCATTCTCAGGCGAACATTGCGGTCGAGGTTGGCCAAGGGTTCGTCGAGCAGAAGCACCGCGGGTTCGATCACCAGCGCCCGCGCCAGGGCGACACGCTGCTGTTGGCCGCCCGACAACTCGGCCGGTTTGCGCCGGTCGACGCCCTCCAGACCAACCAGTGACAGGATGGCCGCGGCGCGGCGCCTTCGCTCGTCACTTGGGATTCCGCGCATCCGCAAACCGAATTCGACATTGCCAAGAACGGTCATATGCGGAAACAACGCATAGTTCTGGAACACCATGCCGATGTTGCGGGCCTCGGGGGCCATCGCGGTGACGTCGCGGCCGTGAATCCGCACGCTCCCGGAGTCCGGCGGCTCATAGCCTCCCGCAATACGAAGCAAGGTCGTTTTTCCGCACCCGGAGGGTCCCAGAACTGCCAAAAGCTCCCCAGCCGCAACCGTGAGCGAAGCCTGGCGGACCGCCGTGATGGCGCCGAAACGCTTGGTGACCTCTACGAACTCGATCATTGGGCTCTAGACGAGAACCTCCCGATTCCATCTCGAGGTCATATCGTCCCAGTGTCTCAGATAGGTGTCGTAGGGATAGTAGTGGAGTTTCGCGAAATCCTCATCCGTGTGGGGGTTCACGCGTGCCCACAATGCATCGCGTCCCGCCTGCGCGGCGGCGACTTCCGGGATCGGGCTGGGAAAGCCCTCAGCCGCGTACTCCCGCTGGAACTCGACGCTGGCAAACTGATTGATGAACTCGTGGGCCAGTTCACGGTGCCGCGTCCCGCGCGGAACCAGCCAGATCGCCTGAAAGTGCGCGCGGTCCTCTGTGAGAAAGACGTCCAGAGAGCGTTGTTCCCGCAGCAGTCCCATCGCGTCAACACTGTGGATATTGCCCACCTTCACATTCCCCTGCAACAGATTAAAGGCCATGTCGGGCGAGGTGGCCCACCAGTAAGCAACCTTGCGGCGCTGCGACCGTGCGAAGGCGAAGTTGTCCTCGAAGTCCTCGGCAAGTGCCTGTGCGGCACGACCCGGGTACCTCGCGGCCGCGAACGTGTACAACGACATATAGCTGGCCCGGTACAGGCCGGGGCGTCGCTCCAAAACTTCATTCCAACCCTCAGGACGCCTGGTCGCCGAGGTGTTGTAAATGCCGGTGTGCAGCGCGTCCGGCCAGGTGAGTCCCCAACCTTCTTCGAAAACCCAGTTGCGGAGCGCGCTCGGGTGAAAATGCCGCGCGTTGGGAATCTTGCTCCAGTCGAGCTTTTGAAAGTGGCGGCGCCGGATGACGGCGTAGACGGCGAAGGGGGCCACAATCATGACGTCGTAGGGAGGCTGATCCTGCGGCGCGATCAGAAGCTTTGGGATCTCTTCACCCCAGCCGTTGTCGAACAACACGGTCGCGCCCGTCGCGCGCTCGAAACGGGGCTTCAGGGCACGTTCGAAGGTCTGGCCCCACGGTCCCGCCCAGGTGAACACCGTCAATGCGGGGCGGCCGCCTCGGCGCGAGCACCCGTACCCCGCCGCGGAAGCCAGCCACGCTCTCCTCGTCAACACCAGGCCTCCCGCAGACGATGCCGGATCTCGCCCGGTGTGAGGGGAAGGTTCCCGAGGAAATCGCAATGGGAGCGGCCGGCGCGATAGAGAGGCGCCCGTACCGGCGGCTTCAGGAACAGTTCCGCGCGCATCGCATCGAACCCGTAGAGCAGTGTCCCATGATGCAGGATCGCCTCGCGCGTCCGCCGCTGCGCGCTGCCGGAGACCTTTCGGCCGCCGAGGGCGAGATCGGACAGTCCCTCGCAGCGCAATTGCCTCAAGCCGAGCGCGCCGCGGACCCGATCCGTAATCCAGCGCATGCTGTATTGGACATCGCTCAATTTGGGGCGCCATGCCAGGGGAACCACCAGCGAGTAGTTCAAACAACCCGGACCCAGGAGCACCGCGCCTCCACCCGAGCAGCGCCGCAGCAATGGAACGCCGGCCCGCTGGACTTCATCGAGATGAACGTCGCGCTCCGGTTGGCCGGATTGGCCCAGAACGACGCATTCATGAGGGCTTTCCCACAACCGCAGGACAGGCTGGCCGTTCGCGAGGAGGTCCAAGTCCATGCGGAGGTTCTCCTCGGCTCCTTCGGGAGCATCGTCCGACCAGGTGAACCCAAGTGGCATTTCCGGCGCGCTCTCGCCAATGATACCTATGCCATAATGGGGCACGCCACACGCATGGCCGTGTATCTGGATTGCGCTGCAACGACGCCCATCGACCCTCGCGTGCGCGATGAAGTCCTTTTCTATCTCGAACAGGAGTTCGGCAATTCGGGCAGCCGCACGCACGAGTATGGCCGGCGTGCGCGCAACGCGGTGGAGGGCGCCCGCGACCGGATCGCCGCGGTGGTGGCCGCATCGCGCGGCGATGTGTTCTTCACCAGCGGCGCCACCGAGAGCAACAACCTCGCCATTCTGGGCCTGGACCGGCAAGACCGCCGGCATGCGATCACGACTCGCATCGAGCACCACGCGGTTCTCGAACCAATGGCGGAACTCGAACGCCGCGGCTTCGACGTCACCTATCTGAGTCCGGAACCGGGCGGCTGGATCGCACCGGAGGCAGTCACCGAGGCGCTCCGTCCGGACACCCTGCTGGTCAGCGTGATGCACGCCAACAATGAGACCGGCGTGCTGCAACCCGTGGCTGAAATCGCCGATGCGATGGGCGACCATCCGGCGTTTTTCCACGTGGATGCGGCGCAGGGCTTCGGCAAGGACATCGCGGCGCTCCAGCACCCTCGCATCGAGATGATCTCGGTGAGCGGGCACAAGATCCACGCACCCAAGGGCGTCGGCGCGCTGATCCTGCGCCGGCGCAACGGCCAGCGCCCGCCCCTCCAACCGCTGCTCTTCGGCGGCGGGCAGGAGCGGGGTCTGCGTCCCGGCACGCTTCCAGTGCCCCTGATCGCGGGTTTCGGCAAGGCCGCGGAACTCGCGCTAACGGAATGGGAGGGCCGTGACCAATGCTGCCGCGCGTTCCGTGAACGCCTGCTGGAGGGACTCGCACCGCTGCGGCCGATCCTCCATGGCGACCCGGACCGCTCTCTGCCCCACATCGTCAATCTCTCGATTCCGGGCGTTGACGCGGAAACCGCAATCGAGGCCTGGAGCGATCGGGCGGCCGTCTCCGATGGCGCGGCTTGCACTTCCGCCTCGTATACCTGCAGCTATGTCCTGTCGGCCATGGGGCTTCCGGAAGCACAGATGGCGGGCGCGCTCCGGCTCTCGTGGTGTCATTTTTCCGGGATGCCGGATGTCAAGGCCATGGTGGACGCGATCCGGCCATGAAACAGGAAACCACAGCCTACAAGCGAGCCAGGTTCGCCACCCGGTTGCCTGTCGCCTACCGGTATACGCCCGCACACTACTGGCTGCGGGAAAGCGAAACCGGCGTGTGGCAAATCGGCTTCACGAAGTTCGCCGTTCGAATGCTGGGAGACATGGTCGAGTTCGACTTCAAGGTGCAACCGGGAACGCGAGTAGAATCGGGGCAGGTGATAGGCTGGACAGAGGGTTTTAAGGCGATGAGCGACATCTACAGCGCGGCGTCGGGCGAGTTTCTAGGGGCAAATCCGGCGCTGGCGGCCGCCATCACGTTGATCGATCACGATCCCTACGGGGACGGATGGCTTTACAGCGTGCGCGGAGAGCCGGACGCGCGCAGCACCGGCGTGGAGGGATACATCGCCGTCCTCGACGCCACCATCGACACTATGTTGCGGAGCCGTCACGACCAGGGAGAAAAACAGAATGGCTAAAGCCCGGTACATCATGATCGGTGGATTCCTGGGCGCCGGGAAGACCACCGCGATCCTGCAACTCGCGGAAAAGCTTCACGCCCAGGGGACGCGTGTCGGCCTGATCACGAACGATCAGAGTTTCGGCCTGGTGGATACCACCTTGCTGGCCTCCCGAGGGCTGCCGGTGGAGGAAATTACCGGCGGTTGTTTCTGCTGCCGCTTCCAGTCGCTGATGGACGCCGCCGGCAAGCTGACCGAGCAGGCGGCGCCGGACGTGTTCATTGCCGAACCGGTGGGAAGTTGCACGGACTTGCGGGCCGCGGTCAGCTATCCGCTGCGGCGGATTTACGGCGACGATTACGAAATTTCGCCGCTGAGTGTCCTGGTCGATCCGATCCGGGCCAGCCGGATTCTCGGGCTCGAAACGGGAAAGGCGTTCTCCGAAAAGGTCCTATACGTCTACGACAAACAACTGGAAGAGGCCGACATCATCGTCATCAATAAGACCGATCTTGTCGATCCCGCAAAGCTCGATCGGCTGCGCACGGCTCTCGCCGAGAAGTACCCGAAGGCCCGCATCGTGGCGATGTCGGCGCGGACCGGAGAAGGCACCAGCGCGTGGCACGACCAGGTGTTCGACGAGGAAATGGACCTGCGCGAAGCCCCCGAGGTGGACTACGAAGTGTATGCCGAAGGAGAAGCGCTGCTGGGATGGCTGAACGCGGCGGCCCTCCTGAGTGCGCGCAAAGCATTTGACGGCAACTCGCTGCTGCGGGGCATCGCCGACGACATCCAGGCCCGGCTGGCGAAACATGGCGCCGAGATCGCCCACTTGAAGATGACGCTGTCGCCCGATGAGGGCAACGACCTTGCGGTTCTGAACGTGGTCCGCGGCGATGCGACGCCCGAATCGATCCACCGGCTTCAGGATGAGGTGGAAGCGGGCGAACTGTTAGTGAACCTGCGGGCGGAAGCCGACCCCGACATTCTGCGCGAAGCCGTGCTTGCCGCGCTCGACGGTCTCCGGCCGGCCATCGATGTTAAGATCGACCATACCGAGAGTTTCCGTCCAGGGAAACCGCAACCGACGTATCGAATGGCAACGGTATGAGCACCACGCCCCTTCGCATCCTCTACTGCCATTGCGCGTTCGCGCGCGTTGTGCCCGCGGATGTGAAGTCCGGCGTGCTCTCCCGCCTGGCCGAATCGGGCGTTGAGTTTGAAGCCGTTCCCGACCTCTGCGAGATGTCCGCGCGGGGCGACCCCCGGCTTGCCGAACTGGCGTCCGCCGAATCGCTGCGCATCGCGGCGTGTTTCCCGCGCGCGGTCCACGGCTTGTTCGAGGCCGCCGGCTGCCGTCTGGCGGAGTCGGCCCGGATCCTGAACATGCGGACCGATCCGGCGGAGAAGGTGATGGAAGAACTGATGGCGGAGTGTGTCGCATGAGCCGCCTGGACACCACGCAGATCCGAACTGTGCTGTACGAGGGGCCTGGAAGTCTGCCCATCGAACCCGGTGCGCGGTCTCGCATCATGACCGCGCTGCTCGACAAGGGATTTGCCGTGACCAGCCTGCGCGGCCAGGCCCATGTCGCCGCGTTGCCGCGCGATTTTCTGCTGGTGCTGGGACGCTTTACGGGCGATCCGCCGTTGCTCGACGGCGGCGTCGCGATGCGCTTTCAACAGATCGACGGAATGGATGCGCCCGCCGTGGTCGAGGCGGCGGAAAAACTCAACGATCGTACCGGCGCGGTGAAGGCCGGCGCCTGGAAGCCGTGGTTTCCGGTCATCGACTTCCGGCGCTGCACCAACTGCATGCAGTGCCTCAGCTTTTGCCTGTTCGACGTGTACGGGATCTCGGCCGAGGGCAAAATCCAGGTCAGGAACCAGGACAACTGCAAGACCGACTGCCCTGCCTGTTCGCGCGTTTGCCCCGAGGTGGCGATCATGTTTCCGAAGTACCGCCACGGCCCCATCAACGGCGATCGGGTCAGCGAGGACGACATGCGCCGCGAGGCGATGAAGGTAGACATCTCGGCCCTGCTGGGCGGCGATGTCTACGCGCTCCTGCGGGACCGCAGCGTGAAGGCGCAATCACGGTTCTCCAAGGAGCGGGATGACGAACGCGCGCTCAAGGAGCGGCAGAACTGCCTGCTGAAGCTGCAAAAAGAGATGGACATTCCGATGGAGGTGCTGGCCTCGTTGCCATCGCCTGACGAGATTCGCGCTAAAGCCGAACAGGCGGCGGCGCGTGCCCGTGAAGCAATAGGCGCGCAGGTTTCCCGGGAGGTGTCCTGACAGCATGGTGTTTTCCTTTGCCAAGCGGATGCTGACCGAGCCGGATCTGCGGCTGCTCGGTAAGTTCGCCTACAACTTCGGCGTCAAGGGCGTGCTCTCCGTCGAGAAGTACAAGCGGCGTCTCAAGCGGGGAGAATACTTTCCTCCGTTCCTGTTCATCTCCGTGATTTCGGGTTGCCAGTTGCGGTGTCAGGGCTGCTGGGTGGATGTCGCCGACGAGTCGAAGCACATCTCGCTCGAGGACATGAATCGCCTGATCGACGATGCCAAGAAGCATGGCAATAGCTATTTCGGAATCCTCGGCGGCGAACCCTTCCTGCATCCGCAGTTGATGGAGATCTTCGAAGCGCATCCGGATTGCTATTTTCAGGTCTTCACCAACGGGCAGATCATCACCGATCCGGTGGCTGCGCGGTTGCGCCGGGTGGGGAATGTGTCGCCGCTGGTGAGCGTCGAAGGCTCCGAAATCATCAGCGACCAGCGCCGCGGACGCCTGAACGTCCTGAGCAAAACGCTGGCGGGGCTGGAGGCCTGCCGCCGCCATCGGCTGATCACCGGAGTCGCCACCAGCGTCTGCCGCTCGAACATCGACGATCTGGTGACGGAAAAATGGCTGCGCCGTCTCATCGACATGGGCGTGCACTACGCCTGGTTCCACACTTATCGCCCGGTGGGGCCAAAGGCGAATCCCGAGCTGGCGTTGTCGCCGGAGCAGATCGTCGACGTGCGCCGCTTTGTCGTTCAGATGCGGTCGCGCCTTCCGATCGCGATTGTCGACGCCTATTGGGACGACAAGGGAGAGGCGCTTTGCCCGATGGCCACCGGCGTCAGCCATCACATCAGTCCCTACGGCGACATCGAGCCGTGCCCGATTATTCAGTTCGCCCGGGAAACCATCCACGACCACCAGAGCGTCTTCCAGACCATGACGCAGTCGGCGTTTCTGCGCGACTTCCGCGAGACGGCGGCCAAGGCCACCAAAGGCTGCATCGTGCTGGATCGGCCGGATCTGGTCCGGGATTTGGTGGCGCGCCACGGCGCGCGCGACACCACACAACGCCACAC
>CAZGUX010000298.1:0-54094 GCA_964529305.1 uncultured Solibacteraceae bacterium
GGCGTCTGCGCCACAGTGACCGAGACACTGCTGGTTGCCGTCAAGCCCTGGGGGTCGGTGATGGTGACTTGAAATGAATACAAACCAGGTTCCAAAAAGGTCACCTGAGTTGATTTGGCCGCGTTGGTGCTGTTGCGGCTGAAGGTGGCGGTCTGGGGTCCATCGCTGGTCCAGGCATAGGTCAGCGATGATTCCGAGCCATCATCCGCCCCCAGGACCGAGAGCGTGACGCTGGTTCCCTGAACCACGCTGGCCGAAGCCCTGGTGGCCGTCGCCACGATGGGTGGGGTGTTGTCGGGGGTGGAACCATCGGAGAATTCAAACGCGCCCAGGTCGGGCGCTGCGCCGGTCACCGAGTTGAACAAAGACCACGGCCAGCAATTGATGCACGGCGGCGTTGCGCGGAGTCTGCTGAAGTTGCCGAAGGAGGTGGGACAGAGCGCCCGGCAGGTCGCCACGGCGGTAGCTGGCCTGCGCGAGATCGAGCGGGCGTTGAGTGGGCGGAGCGGGCAACAACACCGTCCCGCCCAGGAATACGCAGAGGAGCAGATGAACCGCGCGCGTCAAAACATCAACTTTAGCGAGAACTGTACTTGCCTGGGCGCGCTCGCGTCGTTGATCGAGGCGCGGTTGGCGGCTTGGATCGACATCACCGGGATGCCGAAGTTCGCATGATTCCTCAGGTTGAAGGCCTCGGCCCGGAACTGCAGCCTTCCCGACTCGCCGATAATGGGCATCGCGAAATTCTTATAGATCCCGATATCGACGTTGGTGCGGCCGTCGGCGCGCAGGATATTGCGGCCGGAATTGCCGAAGAACAGCCGCTGCGGGTTCACGAAGCAACTGGCATCGAACCACTGGTTGATCGTGGGGTTATCGAGCGCCCCACTGCAAATCCGGTTGGGCCTGGAACCGCCGGAACCGTTCGTCTGGCTGGGAGCAGTGACCGTGAACGGATAGCCGCTTTGCGTCGACATCAGGCCCGTGGCCTGCCAACCTCCGAGCAGAAGGTCGACCGCGGTGCTGGACACGTTGCCGAACCGTTTGCCGTAGGGAATCTCCCAGACATAGTTGAAGACGATGCGGTGAGGGATATCGAAGGCGGACACGGCATGCTGTGAATTCATGATGCTGAACGGATTGTCCGCCGAGGCCGCGTCGCCGGTGGCGCCGGTGTCGCTGGAGGCTGTATCGATCGACTTGCTAAAGGAGTAGGCGACGGTGAACGCCAGACCCTTCGAGAAACGGCGTTCGAGTTTTGCCTGCAGCGAGTGGTACGCGGAGTTGCCGCCGGTCCAGAAGGTGGTGACGCCACCAAAGGATGTAAACGGACGGCGCAACTGAGCGTTCCCTTCCCCGGGTGGCGGCACGTTTTCGGCCCACTGCACCGTCTGCTGATGCCCGACCGAGCCGACGTAGGCGAGGTCGACCAGGATGTCGCCCTTGATCTGACGCTGGAAGCCCTGGTTCCACATCAGGATGTACGGGTTCTTCAGACCGTAAAGAGGCCGGGACTTCCAGAGGCCGGCCATGAAGGCACGCGCCGCGCCGGTGAAGCCGTTCTGCCAACTGATGGTCGGCACGTCGGGATCGATGTTCGGGCCCTGGGAGGGAAGGAACGTGAACGGCGGATTGAAGGCGGAGAGTCCTTCGTGGCGGGTGGGATTCATCCCGTTGAAGACACCGAACGCGCCGCGGGAGACCCACTTGTCTTTCAGGCGATAGGCATACCCGAAGCGAGGTGCGAAGTTCATCTTGTCGGTCTCGTACAATCCACGGTTATCGCTGAAGCGATGGGGGACCTGTGGGACAAACTGAACCGTCTGGCCCTTCCTGGGATCGCGATTCAACAGGGCCACGCCCTTGACGTAGACCAGTTCGCCGGTGACGGGATCCCAATTTGCCAGCCGGTTGTACTTGTCCTTGATACTCTGCTGGTAGTCGTAGCGGACTCCAAAGTTCAGCGTCAGACGGCTGGTAGCGCGCCAGTCATCCTGGAAGTAGACTCCGTGCTGTTGTCCGTAGAGGTAGTTGGGATTCGACACGTCCCATTTGGAGAGACCGGCGATGTTGCCCATCAGGAAGTCGGCAAAAGCGTCGCCGGGTGTATTTCGCACACGGCCGACGTACTGGCCACTGAAGGAGTAACTGCCCACGCAGACGCAGAAGAGGTTGAAGTTATTGACCAGCATGCCGCTCCAGCCGATCTTGAGCGCGTGGCTCCCGCGTTGAAGCGTCAGGCCGTCGGCGAGTTGGTAGACCGAATTCCAGTAGATGCTGGTGCGGCCTTCGGCGGGGACATTGTATCCGGCGACCGAGAGCGTTGGAAACGCCGCGAACTCGGGTCGGGTCTCGGTCTCCGGAATCTTGAAGTCGGACTCGAAAGTCGTGCCCTGGTTACGCCCAATCTCGTTGTGCTGATAGCGGACGAACCCGCCGCGGAATTCGTTGATGGTGTTCGGCGAGAAGATGTGCGACCAGGCAAAGCTCATTTGTTGGGAGCGATCATTGAACCGGGCGCCGCCTACCTTCGCAAAGCCGCCTTGGGCCGCGCCGCCGGCAACGGTACCCACCACAGGGAACAGGCTCTTCCGGTCCGTCATGTTGTAGCTGAACATGAGGCTGTCCTTCTCGCGGAAGATGTGGTCGAAGCGGGAATTGTACTGGTTGAAGTCGTCCCGGGCGCTGGAGTTGGAGATCAGGTTGCGCCTGGGGTCGTTGGGATTGTTGGGAAGGTCGATGAACTCGAGCACCTGAAGCGAAGTGGGGTGCATTCGATTCTGGGGAATGCGGTTGTTGGCAAAGGGCTGGCGCGTCAGGGTCGTGGTGTTCCACGTTTGCGGGTCATAGATGATTCCGCGGGCGGGATCGAAAATTCCCTGGCGCTGATTCTCGTCCGGCACCAGGTTCACGCCGGTCTGCGAGAGCCGCGTCCGCAGGCCTTCGTAGGCAAAGAATCCGAACGTGCGGTTCTTGACGATCGGGCCTCCGAAGCTGCCGCCGTATTGGTTCTGTCGGTAGGGAGGAGTCTTGGGCTGGATCGAGAAGAAGTTCCGCGCGTCGAACTGGGAGTTACGGACAAACTCGTAGAGGCTGCCGTGTGGGCTGTTGGTGCCCGACTTGATGACCAGGTTGACCACGATGCCGCCCTTGGTGGGCAGGTCCGCGGAGTAGTTGCTGGTCTGGATCTTGAACTCCTGAATGGCCTCGACATTGGGCCGGACGGCCAGATTGTTGTTCTGGGGATCCATGTTGGTGATGCCGTGCAGCGTGACCTGCTGGTACTCCTGCCGCGTCCCCATGGCGTTGACCGACGTGAAGAAGCCCTGGTTGCGGTCGGCCAATGTTCCGGGCGGCGGTTCCACCACGCCGGGCCCCAACAACGCCAACTGCAGGAACTCTCGCCGGTTCAAAGGCAGTTCGACGATCTGCTTGTTCTCGATGACCGCGCCGACGTCCGATGTGGTGGAGGCAAGCAGGGGCGGAGCGCCTGTTACCTCGACCACCTCGGTGATGGCGCCGGGCTGCAAAGACAAATCCACTCTCGCCGTCTGGTCGAGTTGAAGGACAATGTCCTTGATCTCCTGCTTCTTGAATCCCTGCTTTTGTGCGGAGACCGAATAGCGGCCGAGGGGGAGATTGGGAATCCGGTAATCTCCGCTTTCGTTCGCGATGGTGGTCCGCACGAAGCCCGTTTCCGTCTGCGTCGCGGTCACCTCGACGCCAGGCAGCGCCGCGCCGGACGAATCGTTCACCGTGCCGACCAAGGTGGCTCCGGCCACTTGCCCATACGCGGGCGCCAGCGTCACCAGGGCGACAACAAACCCCTCGAGTAGTTTCCTGCGCATCGTGCTTCCCTCCCCAACATGCGATCCAGAGCCGTGCCAATCACAGACCGGCCGGCGGCAAACAAAAGCTCACAAGGAAGTTCAACAGGCCGTAAGAATGCGACCTCAACAATCGACTCCCATCCGTGATAGGCAACAGTCTATGGCGTGGCATAGGGATGAGTCAAGAGAAACTTCAGCCAGTCGAAAGCGATTACGCCATGATGAAACCCACTCAAACTCGGCGCGGACGCCCCCGTTGCCAGGTTGAAGGATTAAGCCGAGCCCTCAACGAGGGGTTGCGTTCCCCCTGGAGCCCACGGCGTTAAGCCGTGGGGTTGCACAGCCGCTTGAGGAGGCCCGTGGGCCCTTCCGAAGCGGCAATCGCAGTACCCGCCCACGAATACGACACGCCGCGCGGATCAAAACATTAGTTTCAACGAGAACTGCACTTGCCTCGGCGCGCTGGCGTCGTTGATGGCCGCGCGGTTGGCCGCCTGAATCGACATCACCGGGATGCCAAAGTTGGCGTGATTCCTCAGGTTGAAGGCCTCGGCCCGGAACTGCAGCCTTCCCGACTCACCGATGATGGGCAGCGCGAAATTCTTGTAGATCCCGATATCGACATTGGTGCGGCCGTCGGCGCGCAGGATATTGCGTCCGGAATTGCCGAAGAACAGCCGCTGCGGGTTCACGAAGCAACTGGCATCGAACCACTGGTTGATCGTGGGGGTATCGAGTGCCCCACTGCAAATCCGGTTGGGCCTGGAACCGCCGGAACCGTTGGTTTGGCTGGGCGCGGTAACGGTGAAGGGGTAGCCGCTTTGGGTCGACATCAAGCCCGTGGCCTGCCAGCCTCCCAGCACGAGGTCGAGCGCCGTGCTGGAAATATTGCCGAATCGCTTGCCGTAGGGGATCTCCCAGACGTAGTTAAAGACGATGCGGTGAGGGATATCGAAGGCAGACACAGCTCGCTGGGATCGCATGATGTCGAACGGATTGTCGGCGGTTGCCGCGTCGCCGGTGGCGCCGGTGTCGCTGGAGGCTGTATCGATCGACTTGCTAAAGGAGTAGGCCACGGTAAACGCCAGACCCTTCGAGAAGCGGCGTTCGAGCTTAGCCTGCAGCGAGTGGTACGCGGAATTACCTCCGGTCCAGAAGGTGGTGATGCCGCCAAAGGACGTGAAGGGGCGGCGCAACTGAGCATTCCCTTCCCCGGGAGGCGGTACGTTTTCGGCCCACTGTACCGTCTGCTGATGCCCGACCGAACCGACATAGGCGAGGTCGAGCAGGATGTCGCCCTTGATCTGACGCTGGAAACCCTGGTTCCACATCATGATGTACGGGTTCTTCAGGCCATAGAGCGGCCGGGACTTCCAGAGGCCGGCCATGAAGGCGCGAGCCGCGCCGGTGAAGCCGTTCTGCCAACTGATGGTCGGCACGTCGGGATCGATGTTCGGGGCCTGCGATGGCAGGAACGTGAATGGCGGGTTGAAGGCCGACAGCCCTTCGTGGCGAGTGGGATTCATCCCGTTCAAGACACCGAACGCGCCGCGAGCGACCCATTTGTCTTTCAGGCGGTAGGCATACCCAAAACGCGGCGCGAAGTTCATCTTGTCGGTCTCGTACAATCCACGGTTATCGCTGAAACGATGGGGGAACGGTGGGACGAACGGAACCGTCTGGCCCGTCCTGGGATCGCGATTCAACAGGGCCACGCCCTTCACGTAGACCAGTTCGCCGGTGACGGGGTCCCAATTTGCCACTCGGTTGTACTTGTCCTTGATGCTCTGCTGGTAGTCGTAGCGGATTCCGAAGTTCAGCGTGAGACGGCTGGTGGCGCGCCAGTCGTCCTGGAAGTAAACTCCGTGCTGTTGTCCATAGAGGTAGTTCGGATTCGACACGTCCCACTTGGACAGACCGGCGATGTTCCCCATGAGAAAATCGGCAAATCCGTCGCCCACGACGCCCCGCGCCCTTCCCGCGTACACGCCGCTGAACGAGTAACTACCCACGCAGACGCAAAAGAAGTTGAAGTTATTGACCAGCATGCCGCTCCAACCCAACTTGAGGGCATGGCTCCCCCGCTGCATCGTGAGCCCGTCGGCAAGTTGATACACGGAATTCCAATAGATACCGGTGCGGCCTTCCGCGGGGAAGTTATATCCCGCAACGGAAAGGGTTGGGAAAGCGGCGAACTCCGGCCGTGCCTCCGTTTCGGGGATTTTGAAGACCTCGGGTTCGAACAATGTGCCCTGGTTGCGGCCAATCTCGTTGTGCTGGTAACGGACAAAGCCCCCCCGGAATTCATTGATCGTGCTGGGGGAGAAGATGTGAGACCAGGCGAAACTCATCTGTTGAGAACGGTCGTTGAAACGGGCGCCGCCCACTTTGGCAAAGCCCCCGGAGGCGGCACCGCCGGCGACTGTTCCGATCACAGGGAAGAGACTCTTGCGGTCCGTCATGTTGTAGCTCACCATGACGCTGTCCTTCTCGCGAAAGATGTGGTCGAAACGGGAATTGTATTGGTTGAAATCGTCCTGGGCGCTGGAGTTGGAGATGAGGTTGCGTCTCGGATCGTTGGGATTGTTGGCGCGGTCGACGTACTCGAGCACCTGGAGCGAGGTGGCGTGCATGCGATTCTGGGGAATACGATTGTTGGCAAAGGGTTGCCGGGCGAGGGTCGTGGCGTTCCAGGTTTGTGGATCGTAGATGATTCCACGGGCGGGATCGAAAATGCCCTGACGCTGGTTGTCATCCGGGACCAGGTTCACGCCAGTCTGCGAGAGGCGCGTCCGCAAGCCTTCGTACGCAAAAAAGCCGAACGTCCGGTTCTTGATGATTGGGCCCCCGAAGCTGCCGCCATACTGGTTCTGGCGGTAGGGAGGAGTTTTGGGCTGGATGGAGAAGAAGTTCCGGGCGTCGAACTGGGAGTTGCGGACAAACTCGTAGATGCTCCCGTGCGGGCTGTTGGTACCGGACTTGATGACCAGGTTCACGACAATGCCGCCCTTGGTGGGCAGGTCCGCGGAGTAGTTGCTGGTCTGGATCTTGAACTCCTGGATCGCTTCGACGTTCGGCCGCACGGCCAGATTGTTGTTCTGGGGATCCATGTTGGTGATGCCGTGAAGTGTGACCTGCTGGTATTCCTGCCGCGTTCCCATCGCGTTTACCGACGTGAAGGCCCCCTGGTTGCGGTCGGCCAGCGTTCCGGGAGGCGGTTCCACAACGCCCGGCCCCAAAAGAGCCAACTGAAGGAACTCTCGCCGGTTCAAGGGTAGTTCGACGATCTGCTTGTTTTCGATGACCGCGCCAACATCCGACGTGGTGGAGGCAAGCAGGGGCGGTGCGCCGGTGACCTCGATGACCTCGGTCACCGCGCCCGGTTGCAGCGACAGGTCCACTCGTGCGGTCTGGTCGAGCTGGAGAACAATCTCCTTGATCTCCTGCTTCTTGAATCCCTGCTTTTGCGCGGAAACGGAGTAGCGGCCGAGCGGGAGATTCGGTAGCCGATAGTCGCCGCTCTCGTTGGCCACGGTCGTCCGGACGAAGCCCGTTTCCACCTGGGTGGCGGTCACCTCGACGCCGGGCAGGGCCGCTCCGGACGAGTCATTCACCGTGCCGACCAGTGTGGCTCCGGCCACTTGCCCATAGGCGGGCGCCAACGTCGCCAGGGCGAAAACGAACCCTTCAAGCAGTTTCATGCGCATCTACTTCCTCCCAACATGCGATTCGGAACTACGCCAACCAAGGACAGCTTCGGAGCGTTACCGATCAGAGACCGGCTGGGGGAGAAACGAACGCCCGACACAGATGGAGTTCACCGGGCCGTGTGAATTCGACCTCAACAATCGACCCCATGAGTGATAGGCAACAGTCTATGGCGTGTCATAGGGGTGAGTCAAGAGGAACTTCAGCCCGTCGAAAACAATTACACCATGGTGAAACCCGCTTCGCGTCACGATGGATGCCCGATCTCACCGCTTTTGGCCCAAGGGCCGCGCGTTTTGTTGCCCGGATACGCCGCGGGTCGATCCCGAACGCTCGTGCCCAGGGATCACGGGAAGCAGAATGTGCGAAGCAAACGAGCCGTCGTGATGGACGGTCTGCCACGCCACCTGGGCCTCCGCCTTCTCACCGAAGGGAGCACCGGTGTTGGGGTGGCGGTCGAAGGACGGAAAATGACTGCTCGTGATCGAGATCCGAATCCGATGGCCGGGCAGGAAGACATTGCTGGCGCCGATCAGATCGAGGTCGAGGGGATAGACCTTTCCGGGCTCCAGCCATTCCGGACGGCTCACGCTGTTGCGATATCGGGCGCGCAGAATCCCTTGAGCCAGACAAATGGATCGCCCGTCCGGATAGACGTCGGCCAGGCGTGCGACAAAATCGGTATCGACGGCCGAGGAGGCGGCGAAGAGCTTCATTCGAACCGGACCGGTGACCTCGAGTTCTCGCGGGAGAGGGTCTGACGTATAGACCAGCACGTCCTGACGCGATTCGGCAGCGCTCCCCTCTCCGCCGGGCCCGCCGCTTCGCAGGGGGTCCGCCGGGTCGTACGTGAACTGGTCGGCGGGTTGCGGGCCGGAGGGCTTCTCCCACGACAAGCGGCCGTCGCCTCGGCCGTTCGCGTGGCCGGCGCTGTGGAGATAGAGCGGCTGATACCGGGTTCGTTTCAGGGGATAGTCCGCTTCAGCCCGCCATTCGTTGCGCCCCATGACGAAGATCTTGACCGGAGGCTCGCGGTCTACGCCGTTGTCGAGGCCTTTCAGCCAATAGTCGAGCCACCGCAGGGCGAGTGCGTTCTGATCCACCATGGACGTTTCGCCGAAGTCGAGGTTCCCCACTTTGCGCGAAGGCCAGTGGCCCCACGCGCCGATCACGAGGTTCGTTTTGTCGCGCGCAGCGCCTTTACCCTTGGCCCGGAGGAGCGTGTAGCCGTTTAGCGTGCCTTGCCGGAACAGGTCGAACCAGCCTCCAAAGTTCAGGACCGGGATGTCGAGTTCGCCAAAGGTCTCCTCGGCGTCGATGGCTTTCCAATAGTCGTCGTAGTCCGGATGCGCCATCCAGTCGCGGTAGAACTGCGCATTGCGCCCGGCCAGACGCTGCATGTCGCGCAGGGGCAGATGCCACAGCATCGTGGCGATGCTCAGTTCGGGCGGACCGCCCGCGACGTGATGCAGACCGCTGTTCTGGACGACTCGGGTTTCCTGGCGGATTGGGCCCCACTCGAAATTGAAGCCTAGCCTCCAGGCACCGTCCTGGGTGATCCAGTTCCGGTAGATGCTGGTGGAAGCAACGCTGGGAACAATGGTGACCAGATGCGGCGGGCGCGACATGGCGGCCAGCCATTGAACCGTCCCCTGATACGACACGCCCCACATCCCGACCTTGCCATTTGACCAGGGCTGTCGCGCGGCCCATTCGATGGTGTCGTAGCCGTCTGCGATGTCGTTCCGGAAGGGCTCCCAGGTCCCATCGGACTCATGGCGCCCGCGGATGTCCTGAAACACGAAGACGTACCCCCGGCGCGCGAACAGCGCTGGGGCCTCATAGGCGTGGGGATACTGATAGACGGGCGTCGCGTGCAGTTCGGTGCTATAGGGGGTCCGGCTGACGATGACGGGATACCGGCCTTCTTTACTGGGCCGGTAGATGTCGGCGTACGTCTTGACGCCATCGCGCATGCGAATCTCGACGTGGTTTTCCAGGACGATGCTGTTTTGGGGAGGATAGGCGGGTGGAAAGAGCGGGGTCTGGCAGAGGGCGGGGGCCAATGCGAGGGCGATCAGGCCGGCTGTGCGAAACCAGGGACTTGACTGCGATGAACATGACAACCCCCTCCCTGACGGTCGGGGCTGCCAGTGTCGGGGCGGCGACGCGTTCTTCACACTTTCAAAGCAGACTTGCTGATTGTTGCCAGGCCGATACCAGTCACGCCGAAACCGTTGCCGGTATAGAACATCCATAGCTCGCCGCCCACTTCCACGACATTGGCGTACGACTGGTTCGCCGAATCGAACTCGCCCGGGCTCAACGGCAAAACTTCATCGTCGAAGAACCGCTGCCAGGTCACCCCATCCTTCGAACGGGCGTAGTTCAGGCGATACCCGCGCCCATCCATACAAAAGACGCTCAGCCACATATGGTAGGCGCCATTCAAATAGAGGACGGAAGGTTTGGAGACGACGGCCTCATACGGGTCCACCGCGCCGAGCCTGGGCGACAGGATGGCGCGCGGATGTTTCACCCACGCGATGCCATCGCGCGAGGTCGCGTAGCCGATGTGGGCGATGGCGCGATGCACGCCCTTGATGTCCTCATAGTGACTGCCCGCCGTGTACCACATGCGGTAGTCCTTGGGACCGGATCGGGTCACGTAGACCGAACCGGTGATTCCGGCGTCGTGCGATCCGGGCTTGCCCAGAGGAAGAAGAGGCTCCTTCATCACGGTCCAGGTAATTCCCTCGTCGTAGCTGACGGCGAGACAAGTCCGATTCGAAATCTCGCGAGGCGGCGCCCAGGAACCCCAACTGCAGTAATACATGAGCCAGGGCCCGTCATCGCGGCGTAGAACAAACGGAAAGCCGGGTCCCTTGTCATTGATGTTCCCAATCGGGTTTGGACCGAGCACGGGATCGGGCGTCACGAGTTTCCAATCAAGGGGCAGGCTCGGGGCGCACTCGGCGGCATAGATGTATCCCGGACCGCCGGCCCGGCCCCAGAAATAGAGGCGCAGGCGGTTGTCCCTGAGTTTCACCACCGACGGCGCGGAGAGCCACGAGTTCGACCGCGATCCCGCGAAGCCCGGCGTCAGGATCCGGCCGTGTTTCCGCCATGCGGGCAACGGCTCGGCACTCGCCGCCGCCGATGCGAGAGACCCCATCAGCCACGTTCTCCTGGTCAACTCCATTTACCCCAGCTCCGATTTCTTCAGCGTGGCCCAGCCGATGCCGGTGGACCCGAAGCGGTTCCCGACGTAATACATCCACAACTCGTCGCCCATCTCGATGATGTTGGGGTACGACGTGTTGTCCGAATCGAAGCCGCCCGGCGTGAGGGGCATGACGTTGTCGTCGTGGACCCGCTCCCACCGCAGGCCGTCCGAGGATCGCGCGTAGGCAAGTTGGTATCCCCTGCCGTCGTTGACCCGGCGGCTGTACCAGAGATGATACTTGCCTCCCAATTGGAGGACGAAGGGCTTGGAGACCACGGCTTCAAAGCGCGGAATGGCGTTCTGCCGGGCGGCCATCACCGGGTTGGACTTCGTCTTGGTCCAGTGAATGCCGTCGCGCGACGCGGCGTGGCCGATCTGTGCGATCAGGTTTCGAGTGCCATCGTCGTAGGGGCCGTAGTCGCCCGCCGTGTACCACATTCGATAACCGGAGCCGGCCCGGAGCACACACACCGAACCGGTGAGGCCTGCGTCCCACTCTCCCGGTTTCCCCAGGTCGAGGACAGGTTCCCGGGCGACCGACCAGGTAATGCCTTGGTCATGGCTCAGAGCGAGCGCGGTGCGGTTGGAGATCTGCCCCTTGGGGGCCCAGGATCCCCACGTGCAGTAGTACAGCATCCAGGGTCCGTCCTCGCGGGGTAAGACGAAAGGAAAGCCGGGGCCGGCGTCATTGACATTGCCGATCGGGTTGGGGCCCAGCATCGGGTCTTTCGTCAGCAGGGTCCAGTTCGTCGGCCGATCCGGCGAAGCCTCTGCTGCATAAATATAGTTCTTCAGACGCCGGCCTTCGGGAGTGGAGGGGTGTCCTTCGCCGTGGCGGGCCCAGAAATAGAGACGAAGGCGGCCATCCTTGAGCTTGACGACGGAAGGCGCCGAGAGCAGGTTGGTCGATCTCGATCCGGCGAAGCCGGGCGTCAGGATCGTGCCCTTCTTCGTCCACGGCTGCCCTGCCCCGAAGCACGGCCCGGCGGCCATCAGGGCGAGAAGGGAGCGTCTGGTCATGAGCGTTCTCCGGTCAACATGAGATTCTCGACGGTTGCCTTACCATCGACGCAGCGGGCCTGTACCTGCACGAAGGCAGCGCCCGAAGCGACAGGCGAGCCGAGCGGATCGGGATGGGGCGGCGACCATGGGCTCCACCGGGCATCCGTTCCCGAGCGCGTGCGAACTTCCACCACGGCGCGCCGGCCGCGGGCATAGCCAATCGCCTCGTACCCATCGCCGCAGTACCACAGGTGATAGTTGCCCCCGTCCTGAAGCACTTCGGCATAGGCGACCATCTTCTGGTCCCAGCCCGTTGGAGACGGCTCGATGATCGGGTTGCCGGGGTGCCGCTGCCAGTGGATGCCGTCGTCCGACTCGGCATAACAAATACGGTAGTCGCCAGGCCGGGCCCCCTCTCCGAATCCCCGCGCCGTGTACCACATGCGGAACACGCCGCCTTCGTAGAGGACGTGCGGCTTGGCGCAAATAAACGCCTCGGCGCGGAGGTGCGGATTGAACGGCAAGACCGGATTGCGCTCGTGCTTGGTGAAGGTCACACCATCGGGCGAAGTGGCCAGGCAGATGCCCGCGAGATACGGGACTTGGGCAATGCCTCCGTACCAGAGCCACCACTCGCGGCCCACCCGGACGACACTGGCTGAACTGGTGGAGAAGGCGTCGTAGCTGCCCTTGGGCCCGCGCGGCACCACCGGGTCGGGAGAGTGGCGTCTCCAGGTGTTGCCGGCGTCCTCGCTTTCCGCCAGGCCGATCTGGTGGACCGGCATCCCGCCCTCTTTCCACTCGGGATGATAGCCGACGTAGTACATGCGCCAGTGCCGGTCGGTGAGTTGGACGACTTCGGCGGCATTCACGCCGGCGGTGTCAAACGCATTGGGTGGCCCGAATCCGAGCACGGGGCGGCCGGAGTCCGTCCATCGAGCCGGATTTTCCAGGTCAGCCGTGGCAGAACCGATCTGGCGGGGTTTGGAGCCGTAGAAGAGACGCAATCGGTCGCCGGTGCGAACCACACAGGGCGTGGTTCTGGGTGCGGCGAGAACCGGATTTCCGGTGTGCTTTTCCCAGGCGACGGGAGCGGTCCAACGCTCCCGCCACTCCAGGCGCAGGTTGCGGAAGCCCTCGACGCGTATCGGCGGAGACTGCTGCTGTGCCTGATCACCGCGGTAGAGCACAGCCCGATCCGAGGCTGCAAAGCAGAGTCCGGCCGGTGTCGCCAACCATTCGCGGCGTGTCATGGCTATAGCTTGGGGATGAGGGTCACAGACGCCTTGTCGTGAGCGAGCCTGGCCGGGAACTCACCCTCTTTCCGGAAGCGTTCGATCGCCCGTGCGACCCGGTCCGGGTCCAGGCTCACTCCGAGTCCGGGGCCTTTCGGCACGTCAATGCAGCCGTCTTTGACCGGCGGCACACCACCTTCAATAATGTCGTCGGCGCGAATGTTGGCGTAGGTCTGGTTGGCGTAGAGGAAGGGCGGGCTGGACGCGACCACGTGCGCGCCCGCGGCCGTACCGACGCCGAACTCGCCCCAGCAGTGATGGTTCACCGGGATGCCCGATGCTTCGCACAACGCGATCGCCTTCTTGTAGGTGAGGATTCCGCCCGTCTGGTAGAAGTCCATGACCACCACGTCCGCCGCATCGTTGCGCAGCACCTGTTGGACGTCGTGTAAGGTCCAGGTGGTCTGGTTGGCGCCGATCGGAGTCTGGACGGCCTTGCGTAGGTGCGCCAGAGCTTCTACTTCTTTCATCGGGGTCGGCTGCTCCACCCACTCGATGTCGTATTGTTCAATCTGCTTGATGAAGCGCAGGGCCGTGCCGGGAGTCCAGGCTTCGTTCGCGTCGATCCGGACCTGTGTCTTCTTACCGACGGCTTCCCGCACGGCCGCGACGGCTTCGGCGTCCTCGTGAATGTCGTGGCCCACTTTGAAATAAATCGTGGTGTAGCCGTCCGCGACAGCCTGCTTGGCTCGCGCCACCATTTCCGGGATCGGGAAGCGGAACAGGTAGAACATCACCGGCATGCGATCGCGGACCATCCCGCCGAGCAATTCGTAGAGAGGCTTGTTGCAGGCTTTTCCGACGATGTCCCACAACGCTGTCTCGATGCCGCCGAGCGCCACATTGCCCACGCGCTCGAAGAAGTTCCACCCACCGATGTAGCGAATGTTGTTCACGATCGCTTCAATGTTGCGCGGGTCGGCGTCGAGCAGGAACGGCTGCATCGAGTGGATCGCCGCCTCGATGACTTTGGCGTTGGGGCGGCAGATGCTCTCGCCCAGTCCGGTGATTCCCTCGTCGGTCTCGATCTCGATGAGGCACTGCGTGACGCCGCGGCGCATCCCGGTGGAGATGAACTCGGGTTCACGGTGCGGGACCGACAAAAGGGTGGTTTTGACGTTGGTGATCTTCATGATCGTTTGGATCTGCGGAGGGACGTGGCGGCCTGATCCACCTGCATGGTGGAACCGTCAATGACGACGCCGTAGAGTTCCGCCGCCTTGGCCAGAGAAACCTTGTCGTTCAGCACATCGCGCAGGACCTTCTCGGGATCGCGATCGTAAGGGTGTCCCCATCCGCCGCCGCCGGCCTGCGTGTGGCGAATCGAATCCCCAGGCTGCAGCGTATCGGTCACCTTGGTCCGGAGAATCCGTTCGCCCTCGGCGCCGGGATTGACAATCACGCTCGACGGCGCTCCGTGAGCCCCGCCCGCCAAACCGTACGGCGGGAAGTCGCGGCGGTCGCTGCGAACGCTGACATTGGCCGGCATTTCACCCAGATAGCGCCACTCCCGGGTGACGGCCAAGCCGCCCCGGAACCTTCCCGCGCCGCCCGAATCATCGGCTAGGGAATACTCCTCCAACCGCACCGGGTAGTCCAGTTCCATCAACTCCGCCGGAATGTTCGAGATCACCGAGCCAGGGTTGGTCAATCCATCGTTGCCGTCCTTGATGGGCCTCGCGCCCCAGGTGCCGGCCATCAGGTCGAACATGACGAACGGTTCGCGCTTCCGGCTATACCCACCGATGATGATCAAGGAATTACCACCCTCGCCGGCCGCCGGTACTTTGTGGGGCACGATCTGGGCAAGCGTTCCGAACAACGCGTCGGAGAGTCGGAAGCCGACCACACCGCGCATGCCGGACGCCGCCGGCATCACCGGGTTGACGATCGAACCCTCGTAAGCAATCACTCGGATGGGGCGGAACAGTCCTGACGTGTTCGGGATATCCGCCTGCATGATGCTGCGGACCGCGTAGCCGCAGCAGGAGATCGTGAAGGGCAGCGGCGAATTGATGCCGCCGCGTACCTGCTCGGAGGTGCCCGTGAAATCGATGGTCACCGAATCGCCCTCCACGGTCATCTTCACGCAGATGGGAATCGGCTTCTGCTGGTCGACGCCATCTTCGTCCAGGTAGTCGGTGAAGGAGTACTCGCCGTCCGGCCAGGTACGAATTTCCGCCCGCACCATGCGCTCGGTATAGTCGAGCAGTTCCGCAAAGTGGGCTTCGAGTGTCTCGATGCCGTACCTTTCGGCAAGCTCGATCATCCCTTTTTCCCCCGTGCGGCACGCCGAGAGGTTCGAACGGATATCGCCCAGCGTCATCACCGGAACGCGGATGTTCTTCTCCAGAATGGCGAAGATTGCTTCGTTCGCGACGCCGCGGTCGTACAACTTCAACGGGGGAATGCGCAGGCCGTCCTGGAAGATCTCGGTGTTGTCGCAGGCGGCGCTTCCCGGCACGCGTCCGCCGACGTCGAGATGGTGGGAGATCACGGCCGAGAAGCCGATCAATTCCTCCCTATAGAAGATGGGTTGAAACAGGAAAATGTCCGGAATGTGAATGCCGCCGTCGAAGGGATCATTAAAGATAAAGACGTCACCGGGGTTGATGTTGCCCTTGTACTTGCGGATGACGGCATCCAGGGCGAACGGGATGGAGCCCAACTGGAAGGGAATCGTGACGCCTTGCGCCACCATCTGACCGTTGCGGTCGCACAAGGCCGTGGAGAAGTCCATGCAATCGCGCACGACCGTGGAGTAGGCGGTGCGGATGACGGTATTGGCCATCTCGTCAGCGACACTGCTGAGATAGTTGCGAATCAGCCCGAGGGTAATCGGGTCGACTGTCGTCGTGACCGGCGACATCATGCCCTGCCTCCTTCAATCAGAATGCGGATATTGCCGAGCGCGTCCAGGCGCGCCGTGCAACCCGGCGGAACCACGGTGGTGGAATCGAACTCATCCACCAGGAACGGTCCGGCCATCGTGGTGCCCAGCAGATCCTTGCGAGCGACCACTGGACTCTCCAGTAGGCCGTGCCTGGCGCCGAAGTAAGCCCTCCGGCTCAGGCGGGCCGGGTGGAAGCCGTTGGCCGATTTCAGGCCGATCACCTGCCGCCGCCGCGGCACGGCTCCAATCACCCTCAGGTTGACGAAGGCATAGGGCTCGCCTTCCCCGCCCCGATGGCCGTAGGTGCGCTCGTGTTCGTCGTCAAAGGCTCGCTCGATGCCGCCGATCATCTCCCAGTCCAAAGTCCCGGGCGGTACCGGAATCGTCAGTTCGGAGGACTGCCCAGCGTAACGGAGGTCCGTGAAGCGACGCAACCGGATGGACTCCGGAGCGAATCCCTCGCGGCGCAACATCTGGGCCGCCTCGTCTTCCAGACGGGCGAAGACACGGTTGATCTCGTCGAGGTCGATGGAGCGGGTACGGTGGAAAAAGGTCTGCACCTGGTGGTGCTCAATGTCGGCGGACAACAGGCCGAAGGCGCTGAACAACCCGGGATACGGAGGAATTACGGCTTCCTTCATCTCGAGCGATCGTCCCATCTCACAGGCGTGGACGGGCCCGCTCCCTCCGAACGCGATGAGGGCGAAGTTACGGACGTCGCGGCCTCGCTCAGTTGACACGCTGCGAACGGCGCGCATCATATTGGAGTTGGCCATGAGGTGGACGCCGTACGCCGCTTCGAGAAGGCCCATTCCCAGGGGGCGGGCGATCTGCTCCAGTAGCGCCGCCTCCGCCCTGTCACGGTCCAGGCGAACCCCTCCGCCCACGAGTCCATCGGGGTTGATGTACCCGAGAATCAGGTTTGCGTCCGTGATGGTGGCGAGGGCGCCGCCCTGGCCGTAACAAACCGGTCCGGGCGTGGAGCCTGCGCTTTTGGGTCCAATCCGGAGAGCATTGCCTGCGTCGAGCCAGGCGATGCTTCCGCCGCCGGCGCCAACCTCGGCGACATCGATGGCCGGTACCCGGATCAGGTGTCCCCCGCCCTTGATCAGGCGGCTGACGAGCGAAAGCGACGAGCCTACCTCATATTCGGCGGCGGTGCTCATTTCGCCGTTCTCGATGATGGAGGCTTTTGCCGTGGTTCCTCCCATGTCGAATGTGATGGCGTTGGGAAGCGTCTCGAGGCGCGACAGCGCGTGCGCGGCAATCACGCCGGCGGCCGGTCCCGATTCGATAATGAACACCGGCTTGCGGGTGCATGCCCGGGCGGTCATCACGCCGCCGTTCGATTGCATGATCAGCAGCGGAGCGTCGACGTCGATGCGGCGCAGCGAGGAGTCGAGCGAATCGACATAGTGCCTGACCATCGGCAGCACGTACGCGTTGACCACCACGGTCGCCGTTCGCTCGTACTCCTTGACCTCACGAAGGATCTCACTCGAAACCGAAACCAGGAGACGAGGGTGACGCTCGGCGATGATGCGGGCGATCGCTTCTTCATGCCCAGGATTCACGTAGGAGTTCAACAGGCAAATCGCGACCGACTCGATGTCCGTCGCCGCGATCCGGTCGGCCAGGGCGGCCACTTCCGCGGGATCGAGCGCGGTCAGGACATTGCCCCGCGAGTCGACGCGTTCGTTAACCTCGAAGCGGAAGCGGCGTTCCACCAGGTCCGGCGGCTTGTCCCAGTTCCAATTGTAGAGTTCCGGCATGCGGATGCGGCGCAACTCCAGCACGTCGCGAAAGCCCTTGGTGGTGATCAGGGCCGTCCGCGCGCCCGCCTGCTGCAGAATGGCATTGGTGGCCACCGTCGTGCCGTGCAGGACCTCCTGGACCTGCCGCCCCGTGGCGCCCCGGCGGGAGAAGAGTCCAGGGAGAGCCTCCGCGATCGAACGGCTGTAGTCATCGACTGTTGAGGAGACCTTCGCGGTGGTGACCGTCCCGTCGTCCTCCACGCACACAATGTCCGTAAACGTTCCGCCGACGTCGATGCCGATTCTCATGTAGATATCCGAGTTTCAGGATGTAGTGAAGACATTCGATATTTCGAAATGGTAGTGCGATCTCCGCTCAACCGTCAAGGCAACGGCGCGGCTCGGGGCGCTAGCTGACGGTTCCAAAGTTCGGGACCTTGATCCAGGCGCCGTTTTTCATCGCCGACTGCTGGCCGCACAGCCCGGGCGCCGTGTACGCCACAGCGTGATAGACATCCACCGCGGGCCGACGACGCTGGAGACAGGCGGTGACAAATTCGTTGACGATGAAGACCTCGGCTCCGCCGTGCCCTTGATTTACCCGGTCGCGCAGGTTCTCCGGAAGCAGCGTTGCATGCGTGTCCACGGTCCACGGTTCCGGTTTCTTCGACGGGTAGCTGACCAGAGCAGGCTGGCCGAACCGGGGCTCGAAGAAACTCATCTCCGTCCCGTAGTAATCGGCGCCTTCGCGTCCGGGAGCGGCGGTCCACCAATGGATCGCGATTCGCGAAGAATTCCCTCCCGAAGTCTTGAAAAAGAAGGTGATGTCGATGAAGGGATTGTTGTACTGATTCTTTTTGTAGAAAGGATAATCGATGGGGGTGCCGATCGCGGCGACCTCCGTCAGCGTTTCGCCGGTGACGTAGATGATGGGACCGCTGGCGTGGGTGATGTACAGGCCCGGCGCGTTGCCGTAGCGCCAGGTGGGTTTCCCTTCCCACATGAACATGTTCATCAGGCTTTGAGGCGCCGTGCCTTTGATCAGTTGGGACCCGTGGTCGTGCAGGTAGTAGCCGTCGGTATAGTAGAGGCGGCCAAACTTGCCCTCCTGGCGCCACTTTCGCGCGGTCATGGTCGGCGCGTGAAAACAACTGGTCTCGGCCATCATATAGATCTGGCCGGTCTTCTTCACGGTGTCGACCAACCGCTGGCAGTCCTCCAGGGTCAGCGCGGCGGGGACGGCGGAAATCACGTGCCGGCCCGATTCCATGACCTCTATGCAGTGATTGGCGTGGTCCGGAGCGCCGGTGAAAATGGCCACGGCATCCACGTTCTTGTCCTTCAACATGGGGCGGAAGTCGCCAATGCCGTTTGGGCAGTCGAAGCGTTCCGTCAGGCGCTTGCGCCGGTCGTCTCGCAGGTCGGCCACTGCCGTGACTTTGCAGTTCGGGTGCATGTGCCAGGAAAACGAAGAGCCGAAACCGCCGCCCACCACTCCGATCCGCAGTTTCCGGTCCTCACCCGCCGCCGCGGCTGCCGCCGCACCGGCCAAAAATCCCCGACGTGTCGATTCTGCCATATGGCGATTTTCTCCCATCTCCAGAGCTTTCGGCGTTCCGCGGGCCTGGTCTCTTCTTGCAGGATACTGTAAACTGTTTCGAAATCCAGGAACGCAATCAGAGGACATTGTGTCGAACTTGCCACCGCCTGTCAATACGCTGAGTGCCCGGCAAACTCGAGAGTTTCGCGAGCGCGGCTACCTGGCTCCGCTCCGCGTCTATGACGATTCGGCCACCGGGCGCTTCCGGAAGAGTTTTCTGGAGTACCGGCAAAGCCTTGCGGGCCGTTTGGCCTCGCTTCCCGCGCGCGACCAGTATGCCGTCTTCTCCGAGACCCACACGTTCCTCGACTGGGTGTACGAAATGGTGTCGCACCCCGCCGTGCTCGACGCGGTGGAAAGTCTCCTGGGGCCCGACCTGCTGGTGTGGAACACGCGATGGTTCGCCAAGTTCCCAGGCGAGAAAACGTATATCTCGTGGCACCAGGACGCGACCTATTGGGGACTCGATCCGCCGAACGTCGTCACCGCATGGCTCTCGCTGGGCGACAGCACTCCGGAAAATGGATGCATGCGGGTCGTTCCAGGCTCGCACCGGAATCCCCTGCTGCCGCAGGTGGAGACCTACGCCGCGGACAACGCGCTGTCGCGGGGACAGGAGATTGCGGTGGAGGTGGACGAAGGGCAGGCCGCGGACATCGTGCTGCGGCCCGGCGAGATGTCCCTCCACCATGTGGCGATCGTGCACGGGTCCAAGGCCAATACCTCCGGGATTCCGAGAATCGGGCTCGCGGCGCGCTACATCTCCCCCGATGTCCGGCAAAAAGGTCCGGAGCGCCAGGTCGCTGTGCTGGTCCGGGGGCGGGATCCGTATGGTCATTACGACCTGGCCTCTCCGCCGGCCCCGGGCGTCAATTCGGCTGAAGCGGCCGGGCACTCCGAGGCAGTGCGCCGGATGATGAGGAACCTGATGCCGAACGGGTTCGACGCCCCCGGCGCCAGCAAATGACGGCCTTGCGGCCACCGTCGTAATTCCTGGCAATTGACTGGCCAAACATTGGCGGTGAAAGTGAAAAGAAGGTTTCAGCGGGCTGTAAACTGATTCCTGCATTTGAAATTATTCTTGACAACTGCTTTTATCCGCTGTTAGATTGCTTCAACAAGTGGACTGGCTTGCTCGCGGTCTCGCCAGCAGGAAGATCTTGTTTTTCTCAAAGGAGGCGTATATGGGAGCAGGAAGGATTGTCCCTGGTTTCGCCGTGCGGCCGTTCCTGGCCTTCACGGTGTTCTCCACATTCGTCATGCCGGCATTCGGGCAAACGACCAACGGTGCGCTGGTAGGCGCGGTGACCGACCAGTCGGGAAGCCTGGTCGCAAGCGCAAGCATCACCATCACCCACGAAACCACCGGGGACACGCGAAAGGTCTTGTCCAACACGGAGGGTCAGTACACCGCCCCGGTCCTCCCGATCGGCCGATACACGGTTCAAGGCGAGGCGCCAGGATTCAAGCGGGTACGGGTTTCGAACGTCCTGCTCGAGGTCAACCAGACCGTCCGGGTCGATCTGGCGATGGAATTGGGCGCCGTCACCCAGACCGTGGAAGTGGCCGCCGAAGTTGCTTTGGTCAAGACGGACCGCTCCGACGTGGGCCAGGTGATCGACGGCAAGCGCGTCGTGGAGTTACCCCTCAACGGACGTAAGTTCATCCAATTGGCGACGCTCGGCCCTGGCGCGATTCCAGTCGCCAAAGTGGACAGCATTATGGAGACTTTCGGCGGCGGAATCATCGCGAACGGCGCGAGTTCCAACGCCAACCAGATCACGCTCGACGGAATTGAAAACCAGGACTTCTTAATCCCGCGCGTGGGCGTCAGCCCGAATCCCGATGCGATCGCCGAATTCAAGGTGATGGGCGCAAGTTACTCGGCGGAGTTCGGACGCGGAGCGGGCGCGAATATCAACGTCGCCATTCGCTCCGGAACGAATGAACTCCACGGCGGAGCCTTCTGGTTTCATCGCAACGATAACCTGGACTCCCGCAACGTGTTTGACCGGACCAACCTCCCCGAGTTCAAGCGCAACCAGTACGGCGGCACGTTGGGCGGACCCATCATCAAGAACCGCACCTTCTGGTTCTTCAGCTACGAAGGTCTGCGCCGCGGCAAAGGCCTGACAGTCAGCGCCATCATGCCGACCGATGCGCAGCGCGCGGGCAACTTCGCGGGAGGCAACGCCATCTTTGACCCGTTGACGACTGCCGGGACGGGCGCGCAACTCACCCGCACTCCCTTCGCCAACAACCTGATTCCCGCAAACCGGTTCCTGGCGGAATCCGTAAAGACGCTGGACATTCTCTTCCCGAAGCCCCAGATTCAGACTCCTTATGCCCTGAACTTCGTCTACAACCCGGTCGAGAAGGAAGACCAGGATCAGTACATCGGACGCCTGGACCATCGGATCAACGAAGCGAATCAACTGTGGGGACGCTTTGCGTGGAACAAGAATCCGAGATTCTTTCCGAACTTCAATTCGACCGGTCTGCCGCTCGGCGGCACCGATTTTGGATTTCGCCAGCAGAACTACGTAATCGGGTACACCAAGATCGTGAATCCCCGCATCGTCAATGACGCCCGCATCGGCTACAACTTTTTCGAGCAGGATCTGAAGAGCGCCGCGCGGGATCGCAACATCATCGCAGAGATCGGAATTGTCGGCGCCCTCCAGGACCCCGCGACGTGGGGGCCACCCAATATCAGCATCACTGGAATTACCGCGGTGGGAGGATTCCAATTCTCCCCCAGCCGGCCCCGAAGCCACGCGTTCCAATTCATGGACACGCTGGCGGTGATCTCGGGCAAGCACAATATCAAGACCGGCGCGGACTTCCGCCGCGGCCGGCAAAACGGCGGCCAATTCCCCAACGCCCGCGGCAATTACGGATTTCAGCCTGGATTCACCCGCAATCCGCAATCTGCCGGCAACACCGGCCAGGCGCTGGCCGACTTCCTGCTCGGCTATCCGGCCAGCTCGACCATTCAGTACGGCCGCACGGACAACGACATTCGGACCCTCAACGGCGGAATCTTCGTCCAAGACGATTGGAACGTGACGCGCAACGTCACTCTCAATCTGGGACTCCGGTACAACGTGATGCCGCAGCCGGTTAGCGCCTCCGACCGGATCGTCAACTGGAGCCAGAAAGACCAGGCGCTCATCCTGGCGGAGACCAATCTGGACAAACCCACCGCCTGCGCCGGCTGCAACGGCAAGACCTACCGTCAGCTCATCGATGAATGGAAGGGCGTGTATACCATCAAGTCCCGCAGCGAAGTGGGTTGGGGCCGGGCTCTTGCCAAGAGCGATTGGAACAACTTCGAGCCTCGCGTGGGCGTGGCCTGGCGCATTTTCGGCAATAACGATACAGTCCTGCGCGCCGGGTGGGGACGGTTCTACGAAGTCGTCGCCGGCAACGTGATGTGGAACTACACCACAAATCCGCCGCTTTCGCGCAACCTCGCGTTTTCGGCCGATTTCAGCGGGCTTCCGCAGTTCACTTTCCGGAATCCGTTTCCGGGAAGCGGCGTGCAGGGCGCTCCGGGCCTGTCCGGAGGAATCATGTACGAATGGTCCGATCCGTATCAGGACAATTGGAACGTCACGCTTCAGCGCAAGCTGATCTCGAGCACGTCCTTGGAGCTCGCGTATGTAGGTTCCAAAGGCGCCGGCCAGCGAATGGGCGTGGACTTCAACTCCGCCCGTTTTGGAGCCGGCGGAGTCCAGACCCGCCGGCCGGCAGCCGAGCGCGGAGGCGCCGGGATCAACGTGCCCTGGGGCCACCGCCGCTACGACTCGATGCAGTTCAAGGTGGAAACGCGCGCCCGTTCCGTCAGCCTGCTGGCCGGGTACACGTGGGCCAAGGGCATTATCTGGGGCGGCGGGGGCATCAACGAGAACCTGGCCGGTGCGCGTTTCGGGTGGAACTTCTCCGGCTTCCGTCAGCCGGTGTTGAGTGGTGTGCTCTCTCCCGACGATCCTTACCTCTCCGTCGACAAGGGACCCGGCGCCTTCGACATCCGCCATCGCCTGGTGACCAGCTTCGTGTGGGATCTGCCGTTCGGCAAAGGCCAACGATTCAGCTTTCGGGGACCGCTCGATTGGATCGCGGGCGGCTGGCAGTTGACGGGTATCACCACGTTTGAAGGCGGCGTTCCCCTGGCCGTGAGCTACGCGGTCGACAACACGAATGGCCAGGGAACGCGGCCGGACCTGATCGGCGACCCGAACAACGGGCCCAAGACGAGAGCCCAATGGTTCAACACCGCTGCCTTCGCGCCTCCCTCGGTCACGCTCGCTCAGGCTCTTGCCGGGGCCAGTCCTTTCGCTGCCGCGGGCAATGCCGGCCGCGCCCCCGTCCGCGGGCCCGGTATTCAGAACTGGGACTTCGGGATCTTCAAGACTTTCGCGTTCAAAGAACGATACCGCCTGCAGATCCGCGGAGAGTTCTTCAACGGCTTCAACAACGTGAATTGGGGCAACCCGGGAACCGGGCTCGGCACGCCCACCTTCGGCCAGATCACATCCGCGTTGACCGCGCGCGAGATTCAGATCGGAACGAAGATCAATTTCTGACGGGGCGTTGCTGGTTCTGGCCGGTCAGGCTCCCCGCCGGGCGCCTGACCGGGCATCGGTCTGAAATCCGAGACGCTCGGAGACGAGGGCCGCGGTCTGCTTGACCAGCGCGCCGTGCCGCTTCCAGGTGTTGCCCATTTGAAAAACCGCGCCGGCGATGCCGATGGACCCGACCAGTTTGCCGTCGTGGTCGAACACCGGCGAGGCCACTCCGCGAATGCCGATTCCCGTTTCCTGATCGTCCACCGCAAAGCCCTGAACCCTCACTCGCGCCAACTCTTTCTTCAGCTTGGCAGACGACGTGATCGTCCGGTCCGTGGAGGCGGGCAAACCGGCGGACTCCACAATCGCGTCCACCTGTTCTTCAGGCAGGTGCGCCAGAAGCGCCTTTCCCGTTGAGGTGTGGTGCAGGTACATCCGCCGCCCGATTTGCGCCGCTAGCTTGAAATGGCCGCTTCCATCCACCTTGGCCACCCATACCAATTGATCGCCGTCCAGAACCGCCATGCAACTCGTCAACCCCGTTTCCGCGGTCAGCCGCACCAGTTCAGGCTGGGCGACTTCGCGGGGATGCATTTTGTTCAGAACGCGGTATGCCTCCGTCACCAGTTTCATCGACAGGAAGAAGTGGCCGCCTTCGTCGCGAAACAGGTACCCGCAGTCCTGCATGGTGTACAGCAGCGAACTGGTGGTGCTCACGGGAAGCCGCAATAGACGGCTGACCTCGCTCAGCGTGTAGCCACGGTTTTCGGCGGCGAACAACTCCAGAACCGCAAAGGTCTTCTCGACGGCGGGAACCGTGTACTTGAGGCGCGAGGTTTTTCTAGCCGCGGCGACAGGGGCGTGAGGCATTTTGTTTCAAACCAGCGTAGCAAGTTCCGCCGCCGTTTCCAATGCGATCGGATCCCCTCCTTTCAGCCTGCTGAAAGCAATTCCGGCTGTCCGCAACCTTCGAACAACGGTCTGATATCCTGGCAGAACTCATGGGCCCCCAGAATCCGAGACAGGCCTTCACCCCGAACCAGAAGCTGATTGCCGCGCTGCTGAGCCTGATGATGTTCCTGAATTACGTCGACCGCCAGGTGCTGTCGATCCTGGCGCCGGTCATGCGGAAAGAGATCGGCCTCAGCCAGACGGACTACACCTGGGTGGTGAATGCCTTTCTGCTGGCCTACGGCGTGATGTATTTCGGCTCGGGCCTGGTTTTGGACCGGCTTGGGTCACGCCTGGGGCTCGCCATTTCCGTCGGGGTCTGGTCGGTGATCAGCGCAATGCACTCGACCGTGCGCGGAGTGGCCGACCTGTTGGTGTGGCGGTTCCTTTTGGGCATCGCGGAACCGGGCGGTTGGACAGGCGCCGTCAAGGCCGTTTCCGAGCGGTTCACGGCCATGCAGCGAGGAATCGCCACCGGCATTTTCAGCACTGGATCGAGCATCGCCTTGGCCGTGACGCCGCCGCTGGTGGTTTTCCTGAGCGTGAAGTTCGGCTGGCGGGCGGCTTTCTTGATTCCCGGCCTCGCCGGATTGCTGTGGGTGCCCTTCTGGATGCGGGCCACTGCCAAGCCTCCTGAAAATCTTCCTCCCAGTCTACCGGGACCCTCGCTCGGCGTGGCTCAGGGGTTGGCATTGCTGCGCGACCGAAGGGTTCTGGCGTTCGTATTGGTGCGGTTTTTCGGAGACTTTTCCGGGTATTTCCCGCTTTTCTGGGTTCCGGATTATCTTACATCGCATCGTGGGTTCAGCATGGCGATGCTTGGATCCCTTGGCTGGATTCCGTTCTTCTGGAACGATCTCGGGCCCCTGTCAGGCACCTGGGCCTCCACGCGGCTTCTGCGAAGCGGCGTTCCGCTGCTGCGTGCGCGGAAGATGGTCATGACGGCGGCCGCCGTTCTGGTTGCCACGGGTGCGGCGCTCAGCGCTACCGGCGGTGACTCTACCGCTCTGATTCTCGCTTCCCTGAGCATCTCCACGTTTGGCGTGGGTTGCTGGGCTGGGAACCTGCACACGGTCCCGAACGACGCCTACCCGAAGAACATCGTCGCTTCCATTTACGGCCTGGCGGGATCGGCGGGAGCCGTAGGAGGCATTCTCTTCAACACCGTCACCGGCTATCTGAGCGCGGCCGGTCTGTATTGGGCGGTTTTCCTGCTGTGGGGGATTCTCGAGCCACTCGCGCTTGTGGGGATGTGGCTTTGGCTCAAAGACCCAGAGAAAGCACCATCGATCGGCCGTGCCGTGGGTCCTGGCGAAGGTGCCTGAGGCTCATCCGGCGTAGGCCGCCCGGTTGTTACACTGTCTTCATGGCGTCGCCTGCAACCGAGACGGCTATCCCGTCTCCGCTCTCTGTTCTGAGCGAGGAAGAGCGGCTTTTCCAGAATGCCGTCCGGGAGTTTGCCCGCGATCAGATCCTCCCGCACGTTCGGCAGATGGATGAGGCCGGAGTCTTCAGCAAAGACATCATCCGGCAGTTTTTTGAGCTTGGCCTGATGGGCATCGAGGTGCCCGAAGAGTACGGCGGGCAAGGCGGCACCTTCTTCCAGGCTGTGCTGGCCGTTGAGGAACTCTCCGCCGTCGACCCTTCCGCCGCGGTCATCGTCGACGTCCAGAACACGCTCGTCAACAACGCGGTAATCCGCTGGGGAAACGCCTCTCAGAAGAAGAAGTACTTGCCGATGCTGGCCGGCGGCACGGTCGCCTCGTACGCGCTTTCCGAGGCGGGATCGGGCTCGGACGCATTCGCCATGGCGACTCGCGCCGTCGACCACGGCGATCATTTCGTGCTGACCGGGCGGAAACTCTGGATCACGAACGCAGCGGAAGCCGGATTGTTCATCCTGTTTGCCAACGCCAACCCCGAAGCCGGCCACCGCGGCGTGACGGCGTTCCTCATCGAGAAGGGCTCGGCTGGCTTTCAGGTTGGCAAGAAGGAAGACAAACTCGGCCTGCGGGCATCGTCGACCTGTGAGCTGATCCTCGACAACTGCGCCGTGCCGAAGGAAAACGTACTGGGTGATGCCGGCAAGGGCTACAAGATCGCCATCGAGACGCTCAACGAGGGCCGGATCGCGATTGGCGCCCAGATGATCGGCCTGGCGCGGGCGGCTCTGGAGCACGCGCTCGGCTATGCCCGGCAGCGAAAGCAGTTCGGAAAAACCATCGGCGAGTTCCAGGGCGTGCAATTCCAGTTGGCCAAGATGGCCACGGAACTGGAGGCCGCCCGCCTGTTGACGTACAACGCGGCCCGTCTTCGCGACGCCGGCCGCCCCTTCCTGACCGAAGCGGCCATGGCCAAATATTTCTCTTCCGAGATTGCCGAGAAGGCCGCCTCGCAGGCGATTGAGATCTTCGGGGGCGTGGGAATCACAAAGGACTATCCGGTCGAGAAGCTTTACCGTGACGTCAAGATCGGCCGGATCTACGAGGGAACCAGCAACATTCAACTGCTGACGATCGCACGGCAACTGTTGGGGCGGTAACCCGTTGCCGGCGGTGTCCGTCAGTACGAATTGGAGCCAGAGGAGAAGATGCGCAAGATTGTTCTTTCCTTGATGTTGATTATGCCCGGGCTGGCGCCGGCCGCGACCACGGACGTGGCGCCGGAGGAAGTCATTCGCAAATTCGCCGCCAAGGAAGCCCTGTTCCTGAGGGCGCGCGAACAATACACGTACCGCCAGACGGTCCGGATCATCGAACTGAGCCCGTCGGGCACTCCCCTGGGCAAGATGGAGATGGTCTCCGACATCGTGTTCAACCCCGACGGCAAGCGCACCGAACGGGTGGTACGGGCGCCCGTGCCCACTCTACAGCGCATTCTGCTAACCCCCGAAGACGAGCAGGACCTGCGCAACGTCCAGCCATTCGTCCTCACGACCAAGGACATCGATAAGTACCAGGTCAACTACCTGAGCAAGCAGAACGTCGATGAAATCCCCTGCTACCTGTTCTCCGTGAAGCCCAAGAAGATGGAGCCCGGCCAACGCTACTTCGAGGGCCAGATCTGGGTGGACGACCGCGACCTCCAGATTGTGAAGACGTACGGCAAGGGCGTCGGCATCCTCAAAAAGGGAAGCGACAACCAGTTCCCGCGGTTTGAAACGTACCGGGAGCAGATCGACGGCAAGTTCTGGTTCCCCACCTACACGGTCGCCAACGACACGCTGCAGTTCCAGACGGGCCCCCAGCGAATCCGGATGCAGGTGAAGTACGAGAACTACAAGCGCTTCGGCGCCGAGACCACCATCCAGTTCGGAGAGGTGGTTGACGAAGGCAAGAAGACGGAAGAGAAGAAGCCGGAGCCCGAGAAGAAGTAGCCGGTACCAGAGGCTGAGATTGGGCGGCTGACCCGAGGGGCGGCCGCCCTTTTCCTTTGTGCCTCGTGCACGGCGGCTCGAGGGTCCGTTCGCGTACAATAATCGACATCTCATGCGAAGTCGATGGCTGTTGGCGGCATTGGTCTGGAACGCGTCCGCCGCCGATCCCAAGGCGGTCGAGTTCTTCGAGAAACAGGTTCGGCCCATCCTGGCCGAACGCTGCTATTCCTGCCATTCGGCGGCCAGCAAGCCGGTCATGGGGAAGTTGTTGTTGGACAACCGGGCGGCCCTCCTGAAAGGCGGGTCGCGCGGAACCGCTTTGGTTCCCGGCGATCCGGATCAAAGCCTGCTGGTCAAGGCGCTCCGTCATTCCGATGGCGCGTTGCGGATGCCGCCGGCGGGCAAGCTCAGCGATGCGGAGATCGCACGGATCGCCGAGTGGGTGCGACTGGGCGCGCCTTGGGGCGCGGAACCACAAGGGACCCCGGCCCAGGCGGTCGCGCCGTTCTGGTCGTTCCAGACTCCACAGCAGCCCCAACTTCCGGAGGTGCGCGACCGATCGTGGGTCAGGAATCCAATCGACTACTTCGTGCTGGCCGCCCTGGAGAAGAAGGGGCTGACGCCCGCGCCTGCCGCGAGCAAACGGGTGTGGATTCGCCGCGTGACCTTCGACCTCATCGGCCTGCCCCCCACCTCTGAGGAGATCCGGAACTTCCTGGCGGACGGCTCGCCGGACGCCCAAGCGACGGTCGTGGACCGCCTCCTCGCTTCGCCCCGCTACGGCGAGCGCTGGGGCCGGCACTGGCTCGACGTAGCCCGCTACGGCGATTCGAACGGCCTCGACGAGAATCTGGTTTTCATCAATGCCTGGCGGTTCCGCGACTACGTCGTCGCTGCCTTTAACGACGACAAACCCTACGATCAATTCATTCACGAACAACTCGCGGGAGACCTGTTGCCCCGCACCCCAGACGCGCGCCGCGAGTATGAGCGCCTCATCGCGACCGGCTTCCTCTCGCTGGGCGCGAAGATGCTCGCAGAAGACGATCCGGTGAAGATGGAGATGGACATCGTCGACGAGCAGGTGGACACGACCGCCCGCGCCTTCATGGGTCTCACGCTCGGCTGCGCCCGCTGTCACGACCACAAGTTCGACCCGATCCCGAGCGCCGACTACTATTCGCTGGCGGGGATCTTTCGCAGCACGAAAACGATGGAGAACTTCAAGGTCGTCGCCAAGTGGCACGAGCATGTTCTCGCGCCCGACGCCGACCGCGAAACCCTCGAGGCCCACGAGAAGAGAATCGAGGCGAAGCGCAAAGAACTGGAGACCCTCACCAAGCCGGCCAACTCCCAATTGCAGGCCGAGGCACGAAAGCGGACCGGCGATTACCTGTTGGCGGCCAGCCGTCTGGCCGAGGCACAAGAGATAAAGCTGACCCATGCCGAGAGGGACGCCTCGATCTTCGACTGCGCGTTCTCCCATGGCAAGGAGTGCGAGTTCCAGGCTCCTCGCGACGGCCTGTATCAACTGGAGTTTCACTACTCATCGGCTGAGGCACGCTCGGTGGCGCTCTACCTGAACGGTGAGTTTGTCAAGTCGTCGGCCTTGGCCCGGGCCACGGGCACCACCACGCCGGACACCTGGTCGGTGGAAGGCATCTTTTCCCTGCGGTCGGGCCGCAATACCGTCCGGCTGGAACGGGAGACCCAGTTTCCGAAAGTCGAGCAGGTGCTGATCGCCCCTTCGACGCTGCCGCCCGACCGCGTGCCCAAAACGGCTCTGCAACTGGCGGCGGAACGGAATGTGAATCCGGAGTTTCTCACTCAGTGGGCCGATTTCCTGCGCCGCACGCGAGACGATGAGAACTCGATCCTGCGCAAGTGGCACGCGGCCGGCCGGGAGAACCACGCCTCCCTCGCCGCCCAGTATCAGGCGGCGTTCGATGACGCGGCCCGCGCGGAGAAGCCGAATGATGAGCAGAAACCATTCCGCGAAGTTCTCTTCGACAAGTTCGGACCCTTCGCGGTCCCCGCGAACCCGTCGAGATTCTATCCGGCCGGCGCCGCCGCCCAGGTGAAGCAACTCGAAGCCGAGATCAAGTCTCTCGAGAAACAAACCCCGAAGTACCCTCGCGCGATGGGCGTCAGGGAAGGTAAGATCGCCAATCTCCGCATTCATCATCGGGGCAACTACCTGACGCTCGGCGACGAAGTGCCACGGCGCTTTCTGCGCGCGATCGCCGGCGATAACCAAGCACCGATCGGAAACGAGGAGAGCGGGCGGCTGGCATTCGCGCGATGGCTCACACGGCCTGACCACCCGCTGACCAGCCGCGTGATGGTCAACCGCATCTGGCGGTGGCATTTCGGGGCGGGCATTGTGCCGTCGGTCGACAACTTCGGCCGGCTGGGTGAGGCGCCCAGCAATCAACCGCTGCTCGATTGGCTGGCCCGGCGGTTCATCGACTCCGGTTGGTCGATCAAACAGATGCATCGCCTGATCCTGCTGTCGGCCACCTATAACCAGACCGCTGCGCACAACGAAAAGGCGTTCAATCTGGATCCGGAAAACCGGCTGCTGTGGCGGATGAACCGGCGGCGGCTGGAAGCGGAGGCCATTCGCGATTCGGTGGTCGCGATGGGCGGGCAACTCGATTTGAAGATGGGCGGCACGATGCTTACGTTCAAAGATCGTGAGTACGTCACCAGCACCGAGAACAAAGATACGACTGACTATGACGTAGAACGCCGGTCGGTTTATTTGCCGGTGACTCGCAGTTCGTTGTACGACGTGTTTTCCGCCTTCGATTTCGGCGATCCCAGCGTCTTGAACGGCGACCGTCCCACCACCACTGTGGCGCCTCAGGCGTTGTTCATGATGAACAGTTCGCTCGTGCAAAAGAGCAGCCGCCGCATGGCCGAGATGCTGATCGCGCGCTCGGTGGATCCGAACGAGCGAATTATCATGGCCTACGAACGGGCTTTCGGACGGTCGCCATCGGACCAGGAGACAGCACGGGCGCTGGAAGCGGTTCGCCGCCTCGACCAGGCGTGGGTAGTGCGCGAATCGAACCCGGCCGAGAGGCAGATTCGCGCGTGGCAGGGATTCTGCCGGGTCCTGATGTCGGCGAACGAGTTTGTGTACGTGGAATGAGCGGGACGATGGCAACGGCGTCGGCCGATGATTGGCCCGCTACAATGACCAAAGAAGCAAATTGAAGTTCCAGTAAACGAACTAGTGAAGGACCTCCCGCAAGACGAGATCAACGCCATCGTTGATGAAGCGATTGTGGACGCTAGATGAACAGGCGAATCAGCGTGGTATTGCCAGACGAAACCCTCCGTTGCATCGACCGGCTCACGCGGCCGGGCGGGCGGAGCCGTCTTATCGACGAGGCCGTTCGACAGTTTATCGCTACGCGGAGCACAGAACCGCTTCGTCGGCAACTCGAGCTTGCTGTCGTGCGTGATCGTGACCTGGATCGGGAAGTCGCCGCCGATTGGTTCGTCGTCGATCAGCAGACGAGTCAAGAATGACAGTCTCCCGCGTCCGGTAAGCTTGTTGTAGTAAGCTGGCCTCAAGCTCTATGAACAGGCACTGGGCAGGCGGATCGACGCCCCGGATGACCCGGCGGGAGATGCTGCGCACCTCGTCCGCCGGCTTTGGCGGCCTTGCCCTCACCGCGATGCTCGCCGACGCTTCGGTCAACCCCCTCGCGCCCAGGGATCCCCACTTTGCGCCGAAAGCCAAGCGCGTGGTTTTCCTGTTCATGCACGGCGGCCCGTCGCAGGTGGACACCTTCGACTACAAACCGCTTCTAAAACGGGACAACGGCAAGCCCCTCCCGTTCGCCAAGCCGCGCGTGGTTTCCGGCGAAACGGGCAACCTGCTGCAATCGCCCTGGCACTTCAAACAGCACGGCGAGAGCGGACTCTGGGTCAGCGAGTTGTTCCCGAACGTGGCCAGGCATGTTGACGACCTGTGCGTGATCAACTCGATGCACGGGTCCAACTCCCGTCACGGCGGCGCGTTGCTGGAGTTGCACACCGGCAGCGACACCTTCGTGCGTCCCAGCATGGGCTCGTGGATCACCTACGGCCTCGGCACGGAGAACCAGAATCTCCCGGGCTTCATCACCATCTGCCCCACCCTCACCCACGGCGGCGCAAACAACTGGAGTTCAGCGTTCCTGCCCGCCGCCTTCCAGGGGACGCCCATCGGCAACGCGGGCATCGGCTCGGAGAAGGCGCAGATTCCGTTCATCGCCAACAAAGAGACGCCGCGCGACGTGCAGCGCATGGAACTCGACCTGGTGCAGGAGATGAACCGGGAGCGCCTTTCGGAAACGGGACCCGATGCCGCCCTCGAAGGCCGCATCAATTCCTTCGAGCTTGCTTTCCGTATGCAGGCCGCCGCCCCCGAGTTGCAGGATATCTCCGCCGAATCGCCGGCCACCCAGAAGCTCTACGGCCTGGACGATCCGGTCACCCGCAATTTCGGACGCCAATGTCTGATGGCGCGCCGGTTCGCCGAGCGCGGCGTACGGTTTGTCCAGGTGACGCACAGCTATAAGTGGGACCAGCACGACAAACTGCGTTCGGACCACGCCCGCAACGCCTCTGAAGTCGACAAGCCCATCGCCGGGTTCCTCGCCGACATGAAAGCGAGGGGACTGCTCGAGGATACGCTCATCGTCTGGGGCGGCGAGTTCGGACGGACTCCAACCTCTCAGGGCAACGATGGCCGTGATCACAATCCGCAGGGATTCAGCATCTGGTTGGCCGGCGCGGGTGTGAAGAAGGGCCTACGCTACGGCGCCACCGACGACTACGGCTACTATTCGGTCGAAAACAAGGTCCACTTCCACGATCTGCACGCCACCATGCTTCACCTCCTCGGCATGGACCACCTGCGGCTGACCTACCAATACGCCGGCCGGAACTTCCGCCTGACCGATGTCCACGGCGAGGTCGTCAAGGCGATTCTTGCGTAGGCACAAGTCGTCATGCCGGCATTCGATAACGCGCTATTCCTGTCGACGCTCGGCCTGATCGGCGCGGTGATCGTGGTTTCGGCCCTGCTTTCGGGCCTGGTCGAGCGCAGCGGGCTTCCGCAGGTTGCGATCTTCCTGGCACTCGGCGCCGCCATTGGCCCGCTGGGTCTCGGCTTGCTCGACGCCGGACTCCAATCGCCCATTCTGCGGATCGTCTCGACGTTGAGCCTCGTGCTGGTACTGTTCACCGACGCTGTTTCGCTCAACCTGAAGGAGGTTCGCACACACCGGCGCCTGGCATTTCTCGTGATCGGCCCGGGCACGGTGATGTCCGCGGTGCTGGTGGCCTTCGCCGGCTATTGGCTGCTCCACTTATCCCTTCCGATGGCCCTGATCCTCGCCGCGGCCCTCGCGTCCACGGACCCGGTGTTGTTGCGCGGCCTGCTGCGATGGCCCGGTCTGCCGCCAAGGGTCAAGCAGGCGCTTCGGCTGGAGAGCGGCATGAACGACGCGGTTTTGCTGCCGATCGTCCAGGTTGCCATGATTGTCGTGGCGAAGGGACAAGGGCTCACCGGCATGGAGTGGGCGCAGGTCGGCATCAAGATTCTGGTTCTCAGTCCCATCGCCGGAGTCATCGTCGGGCTTGGGGCGATTGGCCTGTTGGAATTCTTCCGGCGCAGGATCGGCGTCCGCCGCGACTACGAGTCGATCTACTCGATCGGCGTTGCCTTTGCCGCGTTCGCCGCCGCCGAGTCGATTCATGGCAGCGGCTTTCTCGCCGCCTTCGCCGCCGGACTCACGATCTCCTCGATCGACACCGAGCTGTGCGACTGCTTCCTCGAGTACGGTGAAACTACCGCCGAGATGATGCTGCTGTTCACGTTCGTGCTTTTCGGGACCTCCATCATTTGGACCGGCCTGGGAGTGCTGAGTCCGGCGACGCTCGGCTTCACCGCGCTGGCCTTTCTCCTCCGTCCGGCGGCGTTCCTTCCCGCCTTGCTGGCCGCGCGAATCGATCGCCGCGACCGCCTGCTGATCGGCTGGTTCGGCCCCAAAGGGCTCAGTTCGCTCTTGCTGGTCCTGTTGCCGGTGTTTGCGGGAATCGCCGGCAGCAGCCAGGTGTTGACCATTTGCTGTCTGGTCGTGCTCTGCTCGGTCGTCGCCCACGGGCTATCGCCGCACTGGATTCTGCCGCGAAACCGTCAGGCTTCGTTCCCTACCCTGTCTGCCGAGCCCACTCCCGGGAGTCAACTGCTGCCCGATGGGACGACTCTGACCCTGGCGCAACTCGATGAACTGCAGCGAGCGGGCGCCGCGGTGACCCTCATCGATTCACGCACCGAACGCGCCTACGAAGAGAGCGGCGAAGTCATCCCCTCCGCCATCCGTATCCATCCCGAGCGCGCGGTCCAGGAAGCGCGGACCGCCGGAATCCCTCACGGTGCGTTTCTCGCCGTCTTCTGTGCTTGACTGAACGAAGCCACCAGCGCCCGTGTGGCGCAGGAACTCAGGCGAAGCGGTTGGCCGCACGCGCGCGCTCTCATCGGCGGCTGGAGCGCTTTGAAGGACTCCGGGAGGTTCGCCTTCGAGCGCTTTCCTTTATCCTAAAGAAGACACCTCCATGGGTAACATTCTTCAATCACTCCCCGCGGGAGAAGCGGTCGGTATTGCGTTCTCCGGCGGCCTGGACACCTCCGCCGCCATTTATTGGATGCGGCAGAAGGGCGCGATCCCGTACTGCTATACCGCGCACCTCGGCCAGCCGGATGAGACCGACTACGACGACATCCCGCGCCGCGCGCTCGAGTACGGAGCCGAAAAGGCTCGATTGATCGACTGCCGCCAGCAACTGGTCCGCGAGGGGCTCGCGGCGCTGCAGTGCGGTGCGTTCCACATCTCCACCGCCGGCCTGGCGTATTTCAACACGACACCCATCGGCCGCGCCGTCACCGGCACCATGCTGGTGGGAGCGATGAAGGAAGACAACGTCAACATCTGGGGCGACGGCAGCACATACAAAGGCAACGACATCGAACGCTTCTACCGCTACGGCCTGATGGTCAACCCGAGCCTGCGCATCTACAAGCCGTGGCTCGACCAGACGTTTATCGATGAACTGGGCGGCCGGAAGGAGATGTCGGAGCTTCTGGAGAAAGCCGGCCTCAGCTATCGGATGAGCAAGGAGAAGGCTTATTCGACCGACTCCAATATCTGGGGAGCAACGCATGAGGCGAAGGACCTCGAGCTCCTCAACAAGGGGATGAAGATCGTGGATCCCATCATGGGCGTAGCGTTCTGGCGCGACGACGTGGAGGTGAAACCGGAGTCCGTCACGGTCACGTTCGAAGCAGGTCTGCCGGTCGCGTTGAACGGCAAGACCTACGACGATCCCGTGGAAATGGTGCTGGAGGCCAATCGGATCGGCGGCCGCCATGGCCTCGGAATGTCGGACCAGATCGAGAATCGCATCATCGAGGCCAAGAGCCGAGGAGTGTACGAGGCGCCCGGCATGGCGTTGTTCTTCATCGCCTACGAGCGGCTGATCACCGGCGTCCACAACGAGGGCACGATCGAGCAGTACCGCGAGATGGGACGGCGGTTGGGACGCCTGCTGTATGAAGGCCGGTGGTTTGACCCGCAGTCCCTGATGCTGCGGGAGACTCTTCAACGCTGGGTGGCCAAGGCCGTCACGGGAGAGATCGTGCTGGAACTCCGCCGGGGCAACGACTATTCGATTCTCGACACGCGCAGCCCGAACCTCACCTACAAGCCCGAGCGCCTGACCATGGAGAAAGGCGAGGGGGCCTTCACGCCGCAAGATCGCATCGGACAACTCACCATGCGCAACCTCGACATCACCGATAGCCGCGACAAATTGCTGGTCTATTCAGAATCAGGCCTGCTCACGCCAGCGTCGTTTGAAGGAATGCGATTGCTGGACGAGTCCGGCGCCAAGTCGAAGTAGGTCGTCAGGTAGCCGCGGCGCCGATTTGTACCAGGCCACGGCCTTGCCGGTCGGCCGGTTGGCCGAGGTCGCGGCAAGTCGACATGAGCAGTTCCACCAGGTCGGCCACTTCAATGTCGGGGTGGCGTTCGAGAATCAGCGCCGCGATGCCGGAGACGATCGGCGTAGCCATCGACGTCCCGGTGTCCTTGATATACCCGCCCTGGTACCAGGCGGACCATACCTCCGTGCCGGGCGCCACTAAATCGGGGACGCGATAAGTGGTGTGGTCCACCTGCAACTGCTCGCTGCCGCTGTAACCGGCAATCCGCCCTGCCCGATTACAGGCTCCCACCGTGAGCGGCTCGTTGTAGTTTCCGGGCGAGGCGCTGGTATTGCGTCCCAGATTGCCCACCGCCAGCACCGGCAGGATGCCCACTTGCAGCAGCGCGGCGATCTCGTCCCTCATCACATCGTTGTAGCCGTTCACGCCGACGGACATGTTGACGATCTGGATGCCGTTTTCCGGCCGCAGGCACCACTGGAGACCGATCTCCAGCAGACCCACCGAGCTGACGAAATTGGGCTGGACCACACCGGCCAGCAACCTGACACCCGGAGCGACGCCTACGGTCTTTCCGGCGATCAGACCCGCAACGTGAGTTCCGTGCCCTCGCACTGGATCGGTTTCTTTGGGCGGCGTCATCGCCCGGACGTGTGGTTCGTCGAGATGGAAAGTGAAGGCGCCGGCAAGTTGGGATTCAATCTCGGGATGATTTCCCTCGGCTCCGGTGTCGAGCGCCGCGACGGTAACCCCGTTGCCCGTTCCCGCAAAGCCGGCTTGCCGGGCCGCGGAAAGACCGATCTCGGCGAGATGCCACCGGTCGATCGCCGACCCGTCCTGCGTGATGCTGTCCTGATCGACGTGCGGATCGACTCCGCCGATCGGCTGGTCGAGGGTCACCGAGACGCCCGGGACTTCCCTGGAGAGCTTTTCAGCTTCGCCCTCGGACATCGCCACCACGCGCGTCGATGTGATCCATTCTTCCTTCGCGTGCCCCAGGCGCTGAACGCCCCGTCCCCCTGCTTCTCGCAACCATCGCCGTAAGTCGTCGTCGCCGGGTTCGCTCAGACGGGTCTCCAGCGCCTCGCGAAAATGCCTGATACGATGAAGCCCGTCCATCCGGCGATTCACGAGGGTGGCGCGCTCGCGCGCGCGGCCAAGAACCGGCTTGACGATATAGATCGGCATAGGCAGTGCTATGGTTCGATCGAGGCTCTCCGGATAAAGTCCAACAGCGGGAACTCCTTCGTCAGGTAGGCCGCGCCTTGCGCCGCGATCAACGGCTGATTGGGGCCTTTGCCCACGGGAGGCCCCTCCCCGTAGCCGGAGTAGAGACTATCGACGACCTCCATCCCGGAAATCACCTTGCCGAATGGCGAAAATCCCAACCCGTCCAATTTGAAGTTGTCGGCAAGATTGACGAACACCTGAGTGGTCCGGGTATTGGGTGCGCTCTTGGCGAAGCTGAGGTAGCTGCGATAGTTGCTCTGCTTCACCGGGTCGTCGGGGATCATGCGCGTGCTCCAGACACTCTGCGCGGCCGGGTCGCCGCTCATGCCCCACTGCACGACGAACCCTGGGAGGACGCGAAAGAACCGCGCTCCTCCATAGAAGCCCTCCTGTACGAGTTGATGGAATCTGGCGGCTCCCAGGGGAGCCCAATCCTTGGTCACCTCCACGACAAAATCGCCTTTGGACGTTTCAAACCGTGCGTGGTACACGGCGGGGATCTTGTCAAGGGGAGTCTCGGCCGCAGCGCCGGATTCCGCCTCGGGCGCGCGGCCGCACCCGGCAACCCATGTCATAGCCGCACAGACGGCAAGCAATCGCAAGTGCATCGAAGTTATTTTCTCATGAGGGCACTGCGGATCCGGGCCGGGTTTCTTCACGGGAACTACCGCAAGTATCGAAAGTTCCGCCAGGCGGACTTGGGCCCATGCCTCGAGAACTCGTCAATCGCCCAAACGCGCCACCTCCCGGGTTGGGCGCCCACAAAGGTAACGGTGAGAGACGTGCCGTCGGTCGTGGTTAGAGCGGCAAACACTCCGGAGTCCGACGACCAGCTACTTCCACTTCCGTAGTCCACCTGAACACCATATCGGGAGATCCCTGGCACGGAGTTCCAGCGCAGCGTCAGGGTTCTCGGGACATTCGAGAATGTGGCCCCTTCCGCGGGCGAATTCAGCGTTGGTGGCGCCAATGCAGGGTTGGTTTGCGCTTTGCAGGTGGAGGCCGGAAACGACAACAAGGCAGGGTTGGGTGAGAAGTCGAACCCCCACCAAGGTGAAGCCTCCCCGGCAACGCCGGCCGCGTCCTGAGCCGCAACGCGCCAGCGTCCGGGCTGGGATCCAACGAATGCGCGGTCGTAGCTGGTACCGTTGACCGCGGCACTCACCCAGGGTTCCCACGTCGTACAGAAATAGTCGAGTTCCACCCGATAGGCGGACGCCCCGGTCACAGGGGTCCACGCGAATTTCATGTTGCGAGGAAAAGGGTCGTTTCTGAACCAGGTTCCGCTGGCGGGCGAAATCTGTGAGGGAGCCGGTAACGGGGGAACCAAAGTCAGCTCACTCTTGAGCGAATCGTTGCCGGCCGTTGCGGTAACGGTCAGGGTGGTGGGGGCCGTCACTTTCGTGGTGGTTACTTCGAAGTTCGCGGACGTCGCGCCCGGCTGTACTCGGACCGAGTCGTTAGCCACTTTTGCCGCGGACGACGAAAAACGCAAGCTCACGGTGAACCCGTTGTCAGGCGCCGCCGCACCTAGCTCGATGCGGCCCTGAAACACACTGCCTCCGGTGACCGAAGGCGGAACCGTGAGCTTCTGCAACGTCGGAACGGTCGTCACCCTGACATACACGGACGCCCAAGGCGGGTCTGCGAACTCATGGAGCCAGAGGACTTCGCTTCGGGCGAACACAGAATATGGGAGCGCTCGCGACGACGAGGCCTGAACACCGGTTGCGGAAGTAGAGCGGCAAGGATTCACGTTTGCAAGCTGGAGCGTGGCGCCAGACGGGACTGGGGTAGTGCAACACCAGACGAGCGATCGGGACCCGATTTCGGCCACGTCCGCCGATTCTGCCTCGCGAACGTTGTCCACGGTACGATTGACGAGGAAATCGGCTGTCTGGACAATGAACGAATTTACAGCACGGCCAAGAACGCTCTCGACGATCTGCCCCTTCTTCACAACCCCGATCGCGTTGAGCTTGCCCTCGAGCCAGTAGAACACGAGTCGCTTGGCGAAGTCGAACAGCAACTCATGACCCTGCCGCGAGACAAACCGCCCATGCACCGTGAACGGGGCGGATGTGCGGGGATTCACCGTAACGGTGGCGGGCGATACCTGGAGGGATTCCAGCAGGACCGTGTTGTTGTACTCCAGTTCCACGATATCCGCAAAAGGAGCCCAAAAGGCGACGCCTGCGAGTATCGTTGACATCTGGAGTGCCGCCGAGCAGGCCACCGCGGTCGCGCAACCTTGGGCGGCAAGGATCCCGTCGATGACCGCCACGGTGATGCTCAGGACCTGCTCCCCCTTGTCGATCAGACCCCTAAGTCTTTTGGCTTCGAGAGCAAACGTCTCACCGGTCAAGCCGCAGTCCCCCTCGGCCCACCTGGCGGACAGGGATGCCCGCTTGATTTCGTTCGCAAGCGAAGCCACTTGCTGCACAGGCACCTTTTGAACGGAGGCGTCGAGAGTTCGGTAAAAGGCTTCGTCGAACCAGAACTCCACGGTCCGTCCGTCCTCGACGTTTTCAATGCGCTGCACTTCCGGAATACCGGCGCGCGCCGCATCGACCAGATTCCGATTGCGCGCCTCCGATTCCAGGATCTCCTCTCGCAACCGGCTGAAGGCCTTCGGAGGAAGAACTCCTTCGGACAAAGCCAAGAGTTGCGCGTGAAAAGCCTGAAGATACTCGAGCCACTTCTCCCCGGCCGCGACGCCGAGGTCCTCGACCGGCAAGATCTCCAGAATCGGGCCGCGGCTGCAAGCCGATTCCGAATCCGTTTCCACACACACGTTCGTGCGGCCAACAAAAAGCTCTCGATCACTTGAACTCGGCGCGGGTAGCACAAGCGCATCCATGGTGGAAGCGGCGGCGCGCAGAACCAGCAGCGGAACAAGCCGGCCATCGACCGCTTGCAGCGAGGCGAAGTTCCTACTCTGGATACCGGCCTCCTGGGTCGCGAATCCAGTTCCCCGGATCGTGACAGCCTCTCCCGGACGAACTTGGGAAGGAGTGACCGAGGTAACCGCCAAAACAGGCGTCGGGCGGAAACTCACGACGACCGGCTTGGAAACACCTTCGTCCGTCTCGATCAGCAACAGCGTGTCCCCGGTTCCCGCGACACCTGACGGGACGGTGACCACCAGTTCATCAATGCCCACGCCCCTCGGTGCGGGCAAAGTGCGGTCGAGGGTCAGATCCCCGCTCCAGGCCTGGCACCGCACCACCGGCAAGGTTACTGGTGCGCCCGTGGCTCTCAGCAGTCTGGCGCGAATCTGGCCGGCTACGTCCTCGGATGGCTGGTTCCGGTCGGGGTTGCCAGCGAAGCGAAGCCCCGTCGCCACCAGTCGGATCTCCGTGGGTTGGCTGCCCGCCCCTGGTTGGGAAGTAAAGACCCGAAACGGTCCAGGCTGGCCGGTGATTGCATTGCGAGCCAGCGCGGGGCCGCGGCCACTTCCGTCTTCGGAGAACACGGCCGGGGCAGTCAGGCCGACTTCAGCCTCGCCGCGCACCAGCAACTCATCGCCTCGAAAGACCTCCACAACCCGTTTGCCAACTAGCGTTTCGGCCGGCATGACGAAATCGACGCGTCCGGACGAAATCCCAACGATGCCCGCACCGGAATTGTCCACTCGGACGGAAACACCTCCTAGCTGTAGCGGCAATGTTCCGTCTTCAGCCAGTTCGGCGCCTTGGTACTCAGTGTTCTCCAACTGTCGCGTGAAAACGCTCGCCAGGGAGAGTGGGGCGACCACGGGTGCGTAACTCGCGGCGGACACGACGATCACCGCGCCTCCCGTGTCCTGAGCGTCGGAGCAGACGCCCAGTCCACATAGCAGCGAGATGAATACAAGGAGCTGTCGGGGAAACCTCGGTCTGGTGCTCATTCTGGTCAGCCCCTCAACCTAGCACGGACCGTCAGGCAGGGCCACCAGGGTTATGCCCTAGAAACAAGGGATCTTATCCACCCGACGTAAGCATGCTCTCCCGGCGGTTTGAGCCCGGAAGCAGGCTTGTCAGGTGTGCCCTGAGCCGAGTGAGGACAACCCGCGACCGGCTATCGCACCACCACTTTGCCAAGACCCGTGTTCCGGGCGGCGTCGACTGCTCGGACCACGACGACGTGCTCGCCCGGCGTCAGCCCGACATGCCGCGCCGAACAGGATTCCTTCGGCGAATCCAGGACTCCATCCGCCGCTTTTGCCGCCATCCATGCCCCGGCATCGATCGAGTATTCGCACCGGCGGATTGCCGAGGCCTGATCGACCGCCTCCATCTGAATCTCCACGTCGCCCTGTGAGGTCCGCGAAGCGCGAACCGAGACGGTCGGGGGCGTGTGATCCAACAGGATCGGCGAACTGCTGAGTTGAGACTCGCGCGCATCGCTATCCGGATTCGCCTCCCGGTCGGAAGCCGTCACGCGAAACATGTAGCGTCCGTCCGCCAGAGCTTCGTTATCAAAGGAGTGGTAGGCGTCCGCCAAACCGCGCTTGAGCAACTTCCAGTCGCGCTCGCCCTCTCCGCGAAACTCCAGGGTGTAGACCAGCTTGTCACCGTCCGGATCTTCGGCTTGCCAGGTGATCCAGAGCGTTGTAGTGGCTGCGGGCTGCAGCAACTGTGTGGGAGTGCCGGTCGAGAGTTGCGGCCCAGCCTCCCCGGTTTCGGTGACCGTAACCGCGTAGGATTCGGCCGACGCGCTGGTGGTGGAACCCGCGGGCTTTGCGGGCGCGGCCACCGACTGGTATTGGGCGTTGACGGCCTTGATCACCGGCGTGCGATTCTGCGGGAGGTAGGAAAGAGTGACGCTTTCCAACTCTACTTCCCCGGTAAACTCCATTTTCCACTGTGCGTACCGCGCGTTCGGACTCGTCATCTTCGCCGGAGTCATCATCGGCGCCGACCAATCGCTCCAGGTGCCATCCGGACGGGACGAGTTGCCTGACCGGGTGCGGAAGGAGGTCTGCCGGTTGCCTCCTCGCCAATCCAACAGGCCCCATCGCGCCACCGTGCCGGAGTCGTGTACGGGCGACACGTAGTTCCCGCCGGGAGCCGACGCCGCTCCAAGGCGGTAGATCTTGCCCAGGTTCGACGTCGCGGCCAGCACCCCCTGGTCGCGCGCAATCAGCCGCGTGGTCTCCGACTCGTTGGTTTGCGCGATCAGCGAGACCTTTCGATCCGGAGTCAACCGGTAGATCCGCCCGTTCTGGTCCGTGGAGAAGAGGATGCCTGATTCACGAACCAACAGGTCATAGGCGTTTTCGTCCTTCGAGATCCAGAGCGTCTCGACGGTGTTATCCGGATGAATCCGGTAGAGCCCCGACTTGTCGACGCCGGCCACGTCTCCGATCGCCGTCATGGCCGTGGTCACGGCCGGAGTGGGCGTAGCGGGCTTCGCCTGATCCTGAACCGGCTTGACCTCCAGACCCTTCTGAGCCGCATCGGCGGTCACCGTAATGGACATCACCGGGGTGGCGCCTTGCGCGCCTGTCCCCGATTTTCCGGCATCCTGCGCCGCCTGCGCTTTCTTGGCGACGCTGCCGCCCAAGGCTGCAATGTACAGCGATCCATCGGCCGCCGGCACGATGGATCGGATCTCCGGGAAGTTCGCGTCCAACAGGACGAACGCTTTGTCCTTCGCCGTGATGCGGTAGAGAAGTCCGTTCGGCTCGGTGCCCGCCAGCAAACGCCGCTCGCGATCGAACGCCAGGCTGGTGATGTGAGCCTGGCCGCTATCGTAGTAGACTTCGCCCTGCCCCGGCGCCGTCACCCGAAAAACCTTTCCTGGCTCGCCGGCGCCGACATACAGGGCCCCGTCCGGCCCGGCGGCAAGGGCCCAGATGTACTTCGCCTTCGGGTTGAAGTATTCCACCGCCTTGCCGCGTTCGATCCGGTACACCTTGCCGTCCGGAGAGGTCCCGGCGAACAACCCGCCTTTCGCATCCAGCGCCAGCGCGAACACCTCCGGTTCCTCCGCGGACCAGTACTCGGAAGACTTGCCCGAAGGCTCGACGCGGAAGACCCGGCCGCGGTGGCCCGTGCCCGCGTAGAGGGTCCCGTCGCGGTCCTCCACGATGCTCCAGATGGCCGGCTGATCCGAAGTGAACAGCGAATCCAGCTTCGGCGCCGAAATCAGCCGGCCGTCGCGGGTGAGTCCGATGCCCTCAAACGTTCCGCTCACGAAATCCTGGTACGTGCTCATTTCCCAGGTGGCCGTACTGGCCGCCCACAGGGGCAGGCAGGCCCCCAACGCCAACCAATTCCGCATCATCATTCCTTGACTTCCACCTGCGCGGTGCGCGAACCGGCGACCGCTACCCCCCCGGCGTCGATCTCGAGTTCGGCCAGGCGTGCGCCCTGGCTGGTGGCCACCGCTCCAGACTGGCTTTGCGTCTTCGCCAGGATCATCGCCACCGACGCGGGCGGATCCGGCAAATCGGCCCCATCCGCGGTGTAGGACGGTTCGTTGCGCCACACGCGCACATACACTTTTTCGTTGCTGCGGAGCGTGTTGAGCGTCTCGATCAACTGTCCGGCCGATTTCGGCGTGTTGAGCAGTTTCCGGATCTCCATCAGGTTCGCGGTCAGCGCGTCCACGATGGTGAAGTTCACGGTCCCCGGGGTCATCCCGGCGGGAACCGGATAGGCGACTTTGCGCACCTGGTCGGCGCCGCTATCCCCGCGCAACGCGACGTACAACTCCACCGTCTCGCCGGGCTTGACGGAACGCCGCGAGGGGTAAGCGTCCACGATCACCGCCTGCCGCTTGCGCTCTTCGAGACTGATTTCGAGGGTCACGGATCGCGGCCGCAGGCGATCAAAACTGCTCTGGAGGACATAGGCCAGCGGCAGCGCCGCTCCTAACGCTACTTGCGCCGCCACCACCGTGTCTCCCGAGTACAAATTCGTCACGCGTAGGGGCTCGCGTTCTCCTTCAAAGGCGATCTGCCCGCGCAGGCTGACGCTTCCGGGCCCAGCCATGCGCTCCGTCGCATCGATGGCCGAGAACGTCATCAACTGGACGAGAAAGGGCGTGAGAAACCGGTCGTTGACGATCTCCATGCGATAGGAGGAATTCGCCGCTCCTTCGACGTGAATCGTCACCGGGATCATCCGGGCTTGCCTGCCGAGTTCGCCGGCGATCGCGGTGTCGCGATCCTGGGCGATCACGCCGAGCGGCTCCTTTGTCGACGAGATCTTGAACGAGGTATTCAGCGAGGGAAGCAACGTCAACACCTCGGCGCGGGCGAAGGGGAGGTCGGCCGAACCGATGGCGAGGAAGCGATGGCCGAAGGCGTAGACTCGGGTGCCTTCGATGTGCGTCACGGTGCCGTCGGCGCCCGCGCTGAAGTCGCCCCGCGCCAGTTGCACGCTGATCATCGAACCGGGCTTCAACCTCGACGGGTCCCCGATTGCGGCAACCCGCGACGATCCGCCCGAAACACCCTGAACCGGCTCCAATCCCAGGCTGCGAAGCTGCGGCCCAAAGCGCTCGATCGTCCCCTGTGTAAAGCCCGCTAAGCGGACCGGAGTCGCGATCGGCGTGAGCCGCGTGGTTCCCAGGCGCACCTCCGGAATTTCCGGAAGTCCCGCCAGCAGGTTATCGGGCTCGATGCGAATGCCTGCGCGGCGTGACGGTGCGCCCGCCGCAACCGGCAGCATTTCCTCGATCGGGCGGATGCCGGCGATGGCCTCCTTCGAGAAGGTAAATGCCATGGCCACCGCGCCGGCCAGCCGGCCGCCAATGTAGACGGGACTGCCGCTCATGCCTTGCATGACGCCGGTCTGCGCCAGAGGTCCGCCCGAAAGCTTCGCCAGAATCAGCGAACGCTTGGGCCCCACATTCTCCAGGACACCCAGGATCTCCACCTGGAAGTCCTCGACGCGGTCTCCCAAGAACACCGTCTTGCCGACGCCCCGCTGTCCGGGCTTGACCTGTTTCAAGGGAAACAGCGCGGTCTGCGACTGGCAAATGCCAAGGGCCAGACTCATGAGCGCCACAACTGAACAAACTGACTTCCGAGCCGCGACCGGGAGGGAGCGGTGGCTATGGATTTTCGTCCGTTCCTCAGCGCCACCGCTCGCTGACGCTCGCGGCTCGGAAGAAAACGCAACCCGCGGGCTCACGCCCGCGGTTCGGGGCGATCCGGTCGATTCACGGATAAGTCCCCGCTGCGTAGCCGCGAGACTTGCCGCAAAGCCCATTCCCTTATTGTGCATCCTTCACTCGTTTCGCAAGGCTTCCAGTGGTTTTTGATCGAGAATGCGATAGCTGGCCAGCCAGCCCGCCACGTTGGCGATCACGGCGCTCGCGCCAATCGCCACCAGGTTGGGGATCACGTCAAAGCGATAGCTCGTCTCGAGCACTTTCTTCAGAATGAGGTTGGAAAAACCCACCGCCATCGCGCTGCCCATGATGCCGGCCGCCAGGCCCAGCAGCAGGAACTCCACCGAGTAAATCGCGCTCACCCGCCGCCGCGTGGCTCCCAGGGTCTTGAGAATGACCACCTCGCGGATCCGCCGGAAACGCGTTCCGGCCACGCTGGAAGCCAGAATGATGATTCCGGCCAGGATCGAAAAACCGGAGATGAACCGCACCACCAGCGCGATCTGGTCCACCACCTCCTGAACGCGGTCGAGCACATCGGCCACATTGATCACCGACACAGAAGGAAAGCGCTGGTACATGGTCCGCTGCAGTGGAGCGATGTCCTTTGGCCGGACCCGCACGCCGCCGAAGTAGAGGACCGGTAGCCCGTCCAGCGCTTGCGGCGTGAAGATGAAATCGATGTTCGAGCCGGGCCGCACCGTCTCGGTCACATGGATCGCCGCCACGCGCGCCGCCAACCGCCGGCCTTGCACGGTCCACACCGTCTGCGTGCCGGGTTTGATGGCCAGAATGCGCGCGGCCTCCTCCGAGATCGACACCTCCGGCGCCTCCTTGCTCCAGCGGGTCCACCACTGGCCTTGTTTGACCTCGGTGTTCTCGGGGATCTTGTCCGCCCAGGTGACGGAACGTTCCCGCATGAACCTCCGGCCCGGGCCATCCAGCTTGCGCTTCGCGACCAGTTCCCCGTCGATCTCCAACAGACGTCCGGCGACGGAAGGCACCACGTCGATCTCGCCTTCCACGCCGCGAGCGCTTTTGAGGATGGCCCTTACGCCGTCAGCCTCCTTCGAGGTGATGTTGATCATGAAGACGTTCGGCATCCCCGGGGGTGCGCTGGCCGTGAGTTGCGAGATCAGCGAATGCTGAATCAGATAAATCGTCAGCGTGAACATCACGCCGACGCTGAGCGCCACCAGCACCGATTGAGCGTGATTGCCGGGCCGGTACAGATTGGCCACGCCATGACGGATCGCCGCCGGAGTCTTCCAGAGCGACGTCCTCGCCATCGTCCGCAGACCGCGAAGCAGCAGCCACGAGAGCGCTGACAGCACCAGAAGGCTTGCCACCAGGCCGGCGACGAACCAGCCCGCGACCCGAAAGGCGTCTTTCCACTCGGCCTCCACCAGCCAGACAGCGATGCCGGCCACACCCGCAAGAATCAGAACGGCCGCCAGACCGGGCCGCACCCATCGCCGCCAGCGTTCCCGAAAGGGCGGCTGCGTCTCGTCCATGTCCCGCCGCAGGATCCGCAAAGGCTGGATGTCACGGATTCCCAACAGCGGCGGCACGGTAAACAGGAGGGTGGTGAGAACCCCGATCAGCAGCGCTTCGACCGCCGACAGCCATTCGAAGTGCAGCGTCGGTGCGATGTTGAAATACTTTCCCAACAGCCAGGGAAAGACCACCTGAATCGCCTGGCCCACCAGCAGTCCCACGACGGCACCCCCGAGCGCCAGCATCAACCCCTGCAGCAGGTAGATACGGATGATCTGTCCCGACCTTCCCCCGATGGACTTCATCACCGCGATCGAATCCATCTTCTGCTGCAGGTGCGACTCGATCGCGGTGGCCACTCCCAGCGCCCCCACCACCAGCGCGATCAGGCTCACCAGGCTCAGGAAGGTGGTTGCACGGTCCAGCCCGCGCGTGATCAGCGGATGCGTTTGCCGGAAATCGGCGATCAGCGCCGTGGGAAAAGCCCGCTGCACGGTCCTCCGGGTCCTCTCCACATTGGTTTCAGGGGGCAGGCGGAACAAGAACCTCTGGGCGGCGCGGCTTCCGGGTTGCAGCAGGCCGGTGCGCTGCAGGGCCTCGCGAGACATCAGGACGCGTGGGCCGATGTTCAGGCTTCCGGCCATGCGGTCCGGCTCGGAGGTGACGGCCGCGGCGATCCGGTAACTGGCGCCTCCAATCGTCATGCGGTCGCCCACACGGGCGTCCATCCGCACCAGCAGATCTTCCGACACCCCGATCTGGTCCGGCCTCAACGCCGCGGTCAACGCCGACGGCGGATTGAGTTTGACGGCGCCATAGAAAGGGTACACGGCTGGGTCCACGGCCTTCACGGAGACCAGCATTGGGTCGCCGCCCGCTTCGGGCGCCATCATCGAGATGGTTTCCGTGATCCAGGTCCGGCGGATTCCCCGCTGTTCCAGACGCCGGAACACCTCCTCCTGGTCCGGTGTGGGGAGTTCAAACACGCGCACCGAGAGATCGGCCGCCATCAACGTCCGCGCTTCCTTGAGCAGCAGGCTGCGGAACGAACGGCTAAACCCGCGCACCCCCGCGAGCGACCCCACGCCTACAGCCACGGCCACGACGACAAACAGGAACTTCGCGGTCGAGGCCCGCGACTCCCGCCAGCCGATCTTCCAGGCCGTCCGCAGCGGGAATGCGTTACTCATCGCCGACGATCACTCCATCGCGCAACGTAATCCGGCGGTCGGCATTGCCGGCGATCGCGGTGTCGTGCGTCACCAGGACCAGCGTGGTTTTCTCCCGCTGGTTCATCCCGGTCAGCAGATTCAGCACATGGGCGCCGTTGGCGGTATCGAGGTTTCCGGTGGGCTCGTCCGCCATCAGGATGGGCGGCTGCAGCATGAACGCGCGCGCCAAGGCCACCCTCTGCTGCTCGCCGCCGGAAAGCTGCACCGGATAGTGGTCCCGCCGGTCGGCCAGCCCGACGCTGTCCAATAGCTCGCAGGCACGGGGCCGCCCGTCGCCGTCGCGGCCCGCCAGTTCGAACGGCAGCAGCACGTTTTCTTCGGCGGTAAGGGTCGGGATAAGCTGGTACGACTGGAACACAAAGCCGATCTTGCGCCCGCGCAGGACGGCCAGCTGATCCTCGTCCAGGCCCGTGATGTCCTCCCCATCGAGAGCGATGCGGCCCGAAGAGGGCGTGTCGAGACCGGCCAGCAGCCCGAGCAGCGTACTCTTCCCGCTGCCGGATGGGCCCATGATGGCGACGAACTGTCCGGCCGGGACCTGGAAGCTGATGCCCCGCAGGATGTCGACCCGGTGGGTCGGCGTTTCGATGGATTTGGTCAATTCAGCGACTTCGATCATGGGGGGCCAGGAACGTTACGATAGGATTCAGTGCGCGCGATCCTCTTTGTTGGACTCCTGCTGTGCTCCTTTGGTTGTAGCAAATCGCCGGAGGCGGCCAACGAACCCGCTCCTTCGCAGCCGGCCCGGACGGACCCGCCTCCGGAGGCGCCGAGCGACCCAAGGCCCGTGATCGTGGCGTTCGGCGACAGCCTCTCGGCCGGCTTCGGCCTCGATCCAGGCTACAGTTATCCGGACTTTCTGCAACGCGAACTGGACGGCCAGGGCTACCATTACCGCGTGGTCAACGCCGGCATCAGCGGCGACACCACCAGCGGCGGCCTCGACCGGCTCGACTCCGTGCTGGCGCACAAGCCGGCCATCGTCATCCTCGAACTCGGAGGAAACGACGGCCTGCGCGGCTTTCCGGTAGCGCTGACGCGTGCCAACCTCGAGAAGATGATCGTCGGCCTGCAGGCCGCCGGCGCGAAAGTCGTGCTGGCCGGCATCACCCTGCCCCCGAATTACGGTCCCGACTATATCCGGGACTTTGAAAACAACTACCGTGAGTTGGCGCGGCAGCACCGCCTTCCGCTCATCCCCTTCCTGCTCCAAGGTGTGGCCCTGGTTCCCGGAATGATGCAGCGCGACGGCATTCACCCCACTGCGCAAGGCAATCAGAAGGTGGCGCGAGCCGTCCTGAAGACCCTCGCTCCCCTGCTCGAGAAATAGCCTATGAAGAAGATGCTTGCCGTGACCCTGCTGTGGCTGACGCCCGCCTTGGCAGCCGACTACGAGATTCGCGTTGAGAAAGTCCGCTCCGGATACGACGGCACGATGTGCTGGGTGCACGCCCGGGCCGGGGCGATGCCCGCCAATCCGCCCAAAGTCGTCCTGACCATGCAGAAGCTTCTGCTCACAGGGAGCGACGTGTTTTACGCCCTGAACGAGATGCGGACGGACGATCTGGGCCGCACCTGGCACGGGCCTACCGAGCACGGCGACTCGCTCGGCCGGCGGAGCGAAGCGAACGGCGTAATCGTCGCCGCGAGCGATTTCTGGCCCAAATGGCACCAGCGCACTGGAAAACTGCTCGGGATCGGACACACGGTCCGCTATCTCGACAACCGCGTGATGCACGGCGCGCCGCGCCAGACGGTGTATTCGGTCTACGACCCTGACAAGAGCATGTGGACACCGTGGACGACCCTCGCGATGCCGGCCGAAGCGCGCTTCTTCGACGCGGGCGCGGGATCGGTCCAGCGCGTCGATCTGCCGAACGGCGACCTGCTGGTGCCGATCTATCATGGCGCCAAGGGCGACAAACACCATCGGGTATCGGTCCTGCGCTGCCGGTTCGATGGCCGCACTCTGAAGCTGATCGAAGCCGGCAACGAGCTTGCGGTCAATACCACTCGCGGCCTTTCCGAACCGTCGATCGCCCGGTTCGGTGGGCGCTACTATCTCACGATCCGCCACGATGAGCGCGGTTATGTCACCTCCAGCCGCGACGGCCTGCACTACGATCCGCCGCAACCGTGGCTCTGGGACGACGGCTCCGACCTGGGCAACTACAACACCCAGCAGCATTGGGTGACGCACAGCGACGGTCTGTATCTGGTGTACACGCGCAAGGGCGCGAAGAACGATCACGTCTTTCGCCATCGGGCGCCCCTGTTCCTCGCCCGGGTCGATCCGAAGACTCTGCGGGTGATCCGTTCCTCCGAGCAGGTCCTGGTCCCCGAACGCGGCGCGCGCCTGGGTAATTTTGGGGTCACCGACGTCAACGAGCGGGAGACCTGGGTCACGGTGACCGAGTGGATGCAGACCTGGGGCCCCAACTTCGTGATGAAGCCAGACAACCCGTACGGGGCCGACAACACCCTGTACGCCGCGCGCATTGTGTGGCGAAAGCCCAACCGGGAGTGGAACCGCCATTGACCGGGGTGCCGGTCGCCGGCCCGGCCAGCCTCAGGCCGTAGAGTGATGCCCCTCGCCAGCCTCGGGGGTGTTCGAATTGTTGAAAAAACGGGAAAATTCGAACAGATCCGGCCATTTCTTCGCGTAACTCTGGCGGCTGCAATCAGTTGCGAGGAAAGATCGATTCGAACATGTTCGCTTTTTTTCAAACCGGCTGTTCGGTTCGCGGGCGATGGAACGGGCGGCCGCGGCTCCCTGTCGATCGTACTGGAGAGGACGGCCATCGGTGTTCTCTTTGCCTTCACGATAGCCGAACCGGATTCGGCCACAATTTTGGATTCCCGGAAGCAATTGAAATGACGGGTCAAATAAAAAATTAACCATTGAGACGATCCACTTCCGCGTGATCATGCGGAAGGCAGGCAGGGCACAGAACGGGAGCGTTCAGCCGCGTGTTTCAGGTCACCGTCGCGATCGGTTCGTCCTGGATGATGAGGTGTGAGGGCGCGGGCTCGCCGGTGCGCCGAAACTCCGCGGCAAACGCCGATCCTACCTCCTGTAAACCCTGTTCGAGAATTTCAACGTACGTTCGGCGGATAGCTGCCTGTCTGCTCTCGATTTCGTTCAGGGGCGTGCGCAGCACGTAAGGCTCCTTGCCCACGTACATGTAGACCGGTGCATCTCTCAGGTGAGCTGACTCCGGGCGAGGAGGCTGCCACCTCTCCGGACGTACCTCAATTCTAGAGTACACCGCCTCGCGGCGATCGAAGGCCTCCAGTTCTTGCGGTGATACCCAATAAACCACCCCGTTGATCGATGTTTCCGCCGGGTGGACATTGAGGTAGAGGATATGGTCCGGAATCAGGACCGCGCCGTCACGATGTTTAAAGCGGAACCTGGTGTTGGGATAGAGGGAAGTCCAGCGGCGCGTCCATCCGCGCACTTCGCAGAAATGCCGGGCCTGTGTGTAGGGTCTGCCCAGAGTCGCCTCGAAACTCCTTTGCAGCAGAAGGGAACCATAACCAAAAATTCCTGCCAGGGAGGTTTCAGACATTGGTGACCGAGGCCGATGACGATTCGAAGTCGGGCGCGTCCGCGGCAGGGGTTATTTCTTCCTCGCGCCAATCATACTCATAGGCCAGGATTCCACCGTTGCGAACATTGAGGACTTCCCATACAAAGACTCCTGGTTCGTTGGACGTGTTCGGAACGACGGTGCGTGTCTGGTCGCGGTAAGTATCATCCAGGTTGGTGCAATGCCCGCTATCCAATTCACGCGGACCTTTGCCGGAAGGGAGCGCCCCCGGAATGAACCACGCCCGAGGCTCCCTGCCGGCGCGGAATCGATAGCCGGCCGCGAGCATCTCCCGAAGATCGAGGATGCGGCGGTGCCTCTCGTAATTGGCATCGGCCCGGAAGTGAGAATGGGAATCGCGGTGGTTGCGTCCGTGCGGACCCAGAACCTTCAGCCGCAACTCATAGGTTCGTCCGGGCAGCGGCCGAAACCTGAATTGGTACCGCTTGCGGTTGGTCTTGAAGTCCCACTCATCCGACGAGTTCCACTCGTTCTTTTCGTTCGGAGGGTCCACGGACTGAATGACGCCGCTGGTCGTCAGCGACAACACCCAGAGGTCCAGGCCGGAGTTCACGGTTACCGTATCGAAGGGTTGAAATTCGATCTTGCGGCTCCAGTGGCTCACGTGGTTCGTTTTGTCGCTGAGTCTCGCCCCGGGGGAAGCGTTCACAGGCTTGATCTGCTCAATCACTTCCTCCAGCCGGATCTCGTAAACGTTAGGGTGAGACACCGGATGGATCAGGCGCGTCACCACGTCTTCCACGTCGCGCGGCGAGGACTTTTCGAGGTTCGGGACATCTTCCGTCTGCAGGGGAATCGGCCACGTTCCCGGCGTGTGCTTGGAGCCGCGCACAAAGCGGTCACGGAACTCGGCGGAACTTCCCTCGGTCCCCCTCTGCCGCAGGTTCCAGCCGAAGAATTGCGCCATCGCCAGCAGCAGCGCCGGAATGTAACCCAGGACGACCAGGATGGCCTCCATCGACGGGTTCTGGACGTTGTAAAGCTTGGTCGCGAACGTCCCGGCGAAGCCCAGCAGGAGCGCCCCGATCGTTGCGACATAAGCCATGCGTTGATGGTCTGCTTGCGATGGGCTCAAGAAGACGGCACGGCGCACGCGCGCGATCAGCTCGGTTCGTTCTCTCTGGGAGAGTTCGTTCACCAGAGCTCGGTCGATGACCTTGCAGCCGAATCGGTACCCGACCAGCACGAATTCGGCGCCTGCCCCGCGTGGGTCCCTGAGCAGTGTATCGAACTGGGATCGAAGTTCGGCCGCGAGGTCTGCCGGGAAGGGGAACCAGCGCCTGCGAAGAGGAAGGGCGCTGCGCGAGCGCACCAGCGCGAAGGTGTCAATATGTTCAACCGTGGCTCTGGTGGCGAGTTGCGGATTCTCGCGCAGCACTGGAAGAATCCGAGACCATGCTCGCGATTCGGCGCGGCTTCCTGACACCAGAATGACGACCACAGGCGCGGCTGCCAGCATGGCTGAGATTATAACGGACCAGCCTCGGCCGGCTGCTAGGCGAAGAGCCTTACAGAGCCGCCGGCGGATGGGGGGGCTTCGCTTAGAAAAACTCGGACATTACGGGTGAACAACAAACGAGGGCGTGGAACAACTGGGAAGAAGGTACCGGTCTTCGCCGGGCTCCCCCTTCTGAGCCAGGTTCCGCGGGAGGGCCGCCGACATGCGGCCGAGACGCCTAACCCGTTGGCGCAACGCGCCCCGGCGGTCCTCGACACGTGCCGGGTCTGACCAGTCAGAAGGCACCGGGAAGCGGACGGATGCGCATGCGACCCAGCTGCTACTGAAGATTTTCCACCGCCAGCACCTCCCTTAATCGCGGGGATCCTGGCAAGCCAAAGTCTTTCGCCCTTGGGTGCCGGGCTTGCCAAACAAGAGAGCAAGTTTTCTTAAGCTTGATAGCTTGTCCGTCGCGCGCCGGCCGCGCCTGGCCGGTTGGAACATACGATCGTGACCGGAGAAGGTCCGGTGAATCAACCGCCCAATCGAATGATCGCCGTCGACACCAACCTCCTAGTCTACGCCCACCGCGGCGAATCCCGTTTCACCGGGCCGCGATCTAGGCAATGGATCGTCTGGTAGACAGTGGACACCCTGGGCGGTGGTCTGGCAGTGTGTTCACGAGTTCGCGGCAATTGTGACGCATCCGCGAATCTATCGGCCTGCGAGCAGTGCCTGGAGGAGATTGAAAACTGGCGGCGGACGG
>CAZGUX010000299.1:0-20745 GCA_964529305.1 uncultured Solibacteraceae bacterium
GGGATGGCAGAGCAACTTCATCTTCACTGCCCAATCGGGCACGCCCATCAACATTTTCAGCGGTGTCGACAACGCGCTCACCGGCGTGGGCGGCAACCGGGCAGATCTCACCGGGGAGCCGATCGGGTTTTCCAGCGATCGTAGCCGCGCGGACGAGATCAGCGCGTGGTTCAACCCGAAGGCGTTCCGGCAGAACGCCATCGGGACCATCGGCCAGATCGGCCGCAATCGCCTCCGCGCGCCGGGCGCCTGGAACGCGGACTACTCGCTGTTCAAGGAACTGCCGCTGATGGAGCGGGCCAAGCTTCAACTTCGCGGAGAGTTCTTCAACCTGTTCAACCATACCCGGTTGGGCGGGCCGAATACGACGTTTACCAGCACGCTGTTCGGCCGTGTCACGAGCGCCTACGACCCACGGATCGTGCAGGTCGCCATGAAGCTGGTGTTCTAGCTAGAGTCGGAAGAAAGGGCCACGCTCAGCGTGGCCCTTTGCCGCCCCCGCGATTGCCTCCAGCGGTCGGCTCCAGCCGTGCGGTTCCCGCCACCGAGTGGTTTCTTCAGTAACCAGGGATCCGACGACAGGATAATTCGCCCGGGATCGGCGGCAGGGCTGCAGGCTTCAGCAAGCGCCGACGGCTTTTCCTTCAGGCTTCAACGCTCGCTCGAGAATCTCTTTTTCCGTGGGAGTGCGGCCATCGGGATGGTGTGTCAGGCACATGGGCACACGGATCTTCAACGGCGCTCGAATTCCTTCTGGTGAGCACACGTAGAATTCACCGTGTTCGAGTCGTGTGAGATCCGCCGCATGGCCGCCGCGCTCGTCAATCGCATCACGAATGGAGGCGATCGCGCGCGGGCTGGAAGCTCTTCCAAAGAACTGAGTCGAGAACTGTCCGATCGCGCGATGATCGATATCCATCGGATTCTGAGTGGCGAACAGGAGTCCCAGCCCGTATTTTCGGGCCTGTGCCGCCAGCCGCATCAAACTCTCTTTGCACGGCGTCGTTCGGATGCCCGGCAGAAAATCCTTGGCTTCGTCTAGCACGAGCAAACCCGTCATCTTCGAGGCCTCCGCTGGCGGGTTCTTGCGAATCCAACTGAACAGGCTCATGGCGAGCATGTTGACGAACTGCGCTTTTTCGCCGCTATGCTCATCGAGGGCCATCAGGTTAATGACCGAAATCCGGGTCTTTTGCCGGCCAATGCCCAAGAGCGCGGCTGGATCGTCGGACTGGGAAGGGGACAGCAACCGATTGTCGCGCAAGAGCGCACCGCGGAGCGAGTCCGCCATCTCCGATGAACGCTTCGCAGCGCCCCTTATGTTTCCGTGAGCCTCGATCGGCAGTTCGGCCAAAAACGCGGCAAAGTCGTCGAGGGTCCCTCCTCCACCCCTGGCAAAGTATCGTAGCGCCTCTTTGAGCAGACCTTGTTTGACGGTGGCCCCGGCGCCCTTGCCGGCGCCGGTGGCTTCAACCAGCGAACCGGCTGCCATGGCGACGGCGGCTTCCAGTTCATCGGCATCATTGACCACGGGTCCAAAGTCGGGTAAGGGCGCGAAGAACAGCGGCCGTGCAGCGTTGCGACCCGGAGTCCAGACAAGAACTTCCGTCTTTTCGAACAGTTCGTTGGCTCGTTCTGCGTCGCCGGGTAGCCAGTGGGGGTGCGCTTGGGGCCATGGATCTCCGAGGTATGCCAGATCGTTGCCGGGATCGATCACAATGGAAGGCGTTCCCAGCAGGGCGGCGTTCTCAACCAGGCGTTTCAGGAGGACTGTTTTTCCGCCGCCGGTTCCCGCGCGGATCGCCACGTGGCGGCTGAGCGCGGCAAGCGGCAGCCAGACCCACTCGGCCGATCGAGCGGGTCCCTGACGCTTGCCTAGCAACAGGGATGGTACAGCGGGTAGCGCAGCGGCGTCCGTGGAGACTCGTGCCTCAGGACGACACGGGCCCGGGCCGCAGACGCTCGGAATCAGCAAGAAGTAGTCGCCGAAGGCCTGGCGAACGAAATCGAGCTGCCTGAGTGGGCGTGTTTTTTGCAGCCACCCATCAAAAAGCGGATGGCGCTCAGCCGACAACCGGTCGAGGCCGTGAAGGGAGCGTATCTCATCGTGGGAAATCGCTAGCAATGAGCCGCCACGGGCCTTGAGCGTCTCCACCATCTGTGCCGTCTTGGCGCCGGAAGGCACATCCCTGGTTCGGACGATGAACAAGCGACGAAACGGGAGGTTGCGGTCCACGCCGGAGTCGGTCATGGCCGCACGCAACCGTGCTTGGAACGAGACGGGATTAGGGTGTTGCAAAGCCCGGAAGCAGAAGTGCTCTTCCCGGTCGCCCTCTTCGAGAAATGCGAGCGAAAGGCGCGTGTGTAACCCCGGCTGTTTAGTGGAGTGGCCGGGATCGAGATCGACCGTCGCTTCTATCTGTTTGGGCGGTGGCGATTCACGGACAAGCAGAGAGCAAACGACATCGGTCAGCCTGCCTAACTGCTCGTCGTCTTCGAGGAAGACCTGGGGGTCGCACTCACTGCGAAGGCGCTCGAACCGAGGGGTGAGATCAGGTGCCGCTGACTGTTGTCCGCTCGGGTCGGCAGTGGTAAATCGGTCCAATTCCGTAACGCGTCCATCTCGCAGGCATGCTGTCTTATGTTCGTGGCAAGACTGCATGAGTTGCCGGGGCCGAAGTCCGCTGATGAAGAAGCCGCTCGCGAAAGGATAGGTGGGATACGGGGGACTGAAACCCGTCTGTAGGCATGCAGCCTCTAAACGTTGAGCGACCAGATCCCGAGCCAGTTCGGCGCTGGAGATCTCGGCCAACGTCTTAGGAAGGAGTTCAAATCGGTCTCTGACAGAAGTCAGCATGTGCCCTTCGAGTTGGCGCCAGGTCTGGTCGAGACACGACACGACGATTTGTGTGCGCTGCAGCTTTTCCCAAATCGCCGCAAGCCCTCCCGTGATTTCGTGTATGACAGCGAGGGCGGCTTGTGCCTGAGGGGAGTCCGAATCGCCGCGGCTGGCGAGTTCGTGTTGGATGACGATCGAATCAAGCTGGTCAAATGCGACAATGGTTGGGCCACGGAGACTGAGCAGCCACGCCAAAGCACTCACGATTTCAGGGGCGCCGGTCCGCGCGCCAAGCTTCAATTCGTGCGCCTGGCGTGTCTCAAGCTCGGCGCCCTGCAACCAAGTGTAGGCTGCGTCGGATACTTCAGGGTCAGGTAGAGTGTACAACACGAGTGCCCGCAGCGCCTCTGCATGACTGGCCGTGTACCGCAATCCGTAGAAGCGGCGCAGCCATGCATTTATCTTTTCGAACTCGACAGGCATTTGCTCCGGCGTTGCCGCCGAGAGCGCATCACGGGCGGAGGCGAGACTGGGGAGCCCGTTCACCTGCTGAAACAGATACGCCAACATATGCTGGATCTGATTTCCGCCATCGGGTCCGTCTTCACGCAGCGACTGCACGAAATTCAGTAGGAGCGTCGGCCAAAACTGTCGAATACCAGTCATGTCGACGAGGATGAATTGTCCGCCGCTTTCGATAGTGGATCGACGAGTCTGTGCCAGGAGATGGGTTTTCCCAGCGCCCGCCGCGCCCGTATAGACTTTGATGTGAGGGTTGTCCGGATGACTTTCGGGGCTACGAACCAGGTCCACCGTTGCTCCATGAATCCACTCTCGAATCTCGTGATGCAACCTGGACACACACGGCAGGTCGTTATCCCAGACTGAGTTCACCCGGGTCACTGCCGCAAAGTTAACCCGGCGGAGCGTCTCCAGGGCCACTCGAGAAACCAGCGGTTGGGTAGTGCTCATGATTTCCTCACTTGCGGAGAATCAGCGCGTGGCGGGCCTCCCCGCCAATTCGGATCGCTGCCTCTTCATCTGCGATGGTGTAGTCGCTCGGGAGATCGATGCGGATCAGGCTTATGATTTCCTGCTGCTGCAGACGCCGGAGAGCATCATCCTGGTCTTCCCGCGATGAGGGACTCAGCATCGGGCGTAACTTCCTCAGCCGAATCCGCTCCGTAATCCTCCCGTCGCCGAGACGAAGGGCCTCCTGCACGACGAGTTCCTCCAGATTTCCGGCGCGGCTTTTGCTCTCGCCGTTCAGCAGATCGTGCAGAGACATCTCATTCCGCCTCAAATAACGATCGACAACGCCAAGAATGAGGCTGACTGAGTCCCGGCCCGGCAGGTCTGTCGCCAGATTGTCCATCACCCATCGCCACCCGGTCTCGGTCAACACCAGGTGTCTTGAGCCTCTCGTCTTTTGTGCTGACTCGACCAGTCCTCCTTGCTCCAACGGCCGCCGGTCCTTGGCCTTTAACTCCGGCTTGAGAACCTTAGTCAGGGATGCTACCTCCCCACCATGGAAGGCAAGTTGGATCAAGGCGTGTTTCTGGGGCATGGACCACTCGGTAGTGGCCGGAATTGTGGGGTTGTTCATGATTTCTTGGACCTCAATTGAACACAAGTTCGGATTTTCTCAAGCGCGCTTGCTGGATCCTTCAGAACTTCTTCGTCGGCAAGACGGAGAACGAGGTATCCCGCAGCAAGCAGTTCGTAGTCGCGGTGCCGGTCGGCAACGTAGCGTTGCCGTTGGCTGTGGTCCAACCCGTCCACTTCAATCACCAAAAGTCCCTCCGGCCAGAGCACGTCCACACGATGAGCGTTACCCGAAGGGAGACAGAGCAGTTGGTTGAACCGCAGCAGTGAAGCAAGAACCGGCACGCCGGCGACTCGGCGCGCCAGTTGCTGCTCGGCCGGGCTCAGGGGATGCGGTTTGCCGATCGGCGGCGGAACTGCATACCAAGGTGTCTCCGTAGCGGAGTTCGCATTTTCATGTTCGCATCGCTCTGGCGCGTAGCCCAGAGCTTTCAACGGCTGATCGCAAGACTCTGGCAACCACAGTTCAACGGCCGCCTGGAAGTGAAAGCCAAACCAGTCGAGCGACCGCATGAGGCCCACCTGAGAGTCATGTGCCTCCACGTGTCCGCATCCTACGAGCCCGACCGCTTCAGCCGGAAACAGACGCCGGATTTCTTCCAGGTGCGCCGCAGGCTCAAAGCCCCGCGGGAGGGGAAGCCTACCCATCGCCACCAAAGTCCTCGCGCGGTTCAGCCAAGGGCGCGATTGGCCGGTGTCCAGATCTTCCCAGCGTGACAGCGTTACCGCGGCCACGGCACTCAGCAAGTCGAGGGCCGAGTCGGTGCCTCGCGGCGCCTTGGGCCAATAGACAGGAACCACGACCGGGTTACGCTGCTGACCGACCGCGGAGGCCTGGGTCCAGGCTTCGTCAGGCCGCTTGGCTAGCACCGCCCTGATAGGAACCGACCCGCGCGCTCCTTTCACTGCCGTTCCTGCTGTCTCCGCAACTTCCTGAAAATGCGACATCTATCACCTGTATGTGGTGATTTTCGTTGGTTGGGCTTACTGAGAAGATAGTGTCTCGATGGCAGCAAGATTCTCATGTCAGATTTCCGGCGAGACCGATTCCCTGGCGAAACCTCGAAAGGCCGCGTTTCAGGGTTCACAGATTTCGAAACGCGCGGGTTAATTGAGGCAGTCGAACGACGAACTCGAACGACTGAATCGCGCGAGGCGCTTCGATGAGCGCGCGAGCAAGTACTTGCGTCGTTGTGTTTCGGCAGCCCGTGGCAGAACTCGGTCCAAGCCAGGCGCGAAGCCCCACGTTCCACGCTGGCAATCGTACGTTCCTCACCTCGGCGCCAGCCGCATTTGGGGCTAAGCTGGAAGCTCCAATGACGGTTTCCATCGAGTTCACGGTTCCGGAAAGCGACAAGGATCAGCACATCGCCGAGTTGTGGGAACTCGGCTCCACCGGCATTCACGAATCGGACGTCGCCGGCGGCCGTACCTGGTTGCGCGCGTTCTTCGACGAACCGCTGGCACCGGAGTTGGAGTCGATTGTCCGGAGCACCGGCGCCCGCGTGGTCCGCCACGCCGACAAGGATTGGGTCGCCGAGTCGCAGGCGATGTGGACTCCGTTTACGGTCGGGGAGCGCTTCTTCCTGGTTCCCGACTGGAGGGACGAGCCTGCTCCGGAAGGCCGGATTCGCATCTCGTTCAACCCGGGGCTGGCCTGCGGGACCGGAGCGCACGAGGCGACGCAACTGTGTTTTGAGGCCCTGGAACGCTACCTGCGGCCGGGCGCCCGCGTCCTCGACATTGGCTGCGGGTCGGGCATTCTCTCGATCGCTGCGTTCCTGCTGGGGGCCTCGCGGGTGGAAGGCTACGACCTGGACCCGACGGCCGTCGAGATCGCGCGGAACAACCTGGCCCGCGTGGGCGTCGCCGGGGACGTTCATCTGGGCTCGGCAGACCTCGCGCCTTCGGACGCGTTCGACCTGGCCTTCTGCAACATCAGCCCGCAAGCCGATATCGCCCTCGCGCCCCACATTTATCGGGCGCTCGCGCCGGGCGGGATCGCGGTCCTGTCCGGATTCGAGTCGGTCGAGGCCGGCGAGGTGCTCGGCGCGCTCGCGGTGTTGCGGTACCACGTCCTGGAAGACCGGCAAAAAGGAAACTGGTGCTCGGTGGTCTACACCAAGCCGGAAGGGGGCGCGGGATAAGGCCCTCGGGCCTCCTCCAACCGTTCCGCCAGCGCGAGCAGCAGCTCTTCGTCGTACGGGCGGCCCACCAGTTGAATCCCGACGGGAAGGCCGTTGCTGTCATTGCCGAAAGGAATGGTCGCCCCGGGAAGTCCAAGCAGGTTGAACACGCTGGATGGCGACATCGCCTCCAGAAACTCCACGGATCGCTCCGCCAGGCTCCACTGCCGCTGACCCGGCGTCCACGCCGTGACGCTGCAGACCGGCAGCAGCAAGACGCGAGTGGAGCGCATGCGCCGTAGCAACGCCGCGCGCATGCGATCGCGCGCGGCGAATTGTTCCACCACATCGAGCGCCGTCGGATCCGGTTGTTGGGTAGCCCGATCGTACAACTCGCGTCCCATCGGATGGATGTCCTGAGAGTGCGCTTCGATCAGAGGCCGCAATCCGGGCGCTCCCAGCCGCCCGAAAAAGAACCACCACACCGAGGGAGCGTGGGCGATGCAGGAAGCGTCGAACGGCTCGACCCCGAAGCCGAGCGACTCCGCCGTTTCGGCCGCGCGCACCACCGCCGCGCGCACTTCCGGTTGGGCGGGGACGCCCGGAAACTGTTCCATCACGCCAATCCGAAGATCGGTTGTGTCCGGTGGGCGGAGCGGAACGGGGACGGAGAAGGGATCCTGATCGTCATCGCCCGTCAGGACGGCGAACAACAGCGAGAGGTCTCGCGCCGATCGGGCCATCGGACCCGCCACCCCCAACAGGCCGCCGGGATATCCGACCGCGGGAAAGTGTCCCGGCGCGGGGACCCTGCCCGGAGTCGGCTTCAGCCCGGCGATTCCGCAACAGTGCGCGGGCACGCGAATCGATCCGCCGGCATCGCTGCCGATGCCGCCCGCCGAACACAGCGAGGCAATGGCCGCCGCTTCGCCGCCGCTCGATCCACCGGCCGTCTTGGTTCGATCCCACGGGTTCACGGTGCGACCGGTGGTGTAGTTCTCCGTCTCGTAGTGATACAGGAGCTCGGGCGTGTTGGTCTTGCCGAGGATCACCGCGCCGGCCGCTTTCAGCCGCGCCACGGGCGTAGAGTCGCGCGAGGCGCGGTGCGCGAGCCTGGTCCGGCTGCCGCAAACCGTCGCCGAGCCGGCCAGGTCGAAGCTATCCTTGACCGTGACGGGAACCCCGGCCAGCAAACCGAGGGCTTCCCCATGGGCGGCTTGCTCCTCGATCCGCCGCGCCGTCGCCAGAGCCTCGTCTGCGTACACCCGCACAAACGCGCGCAGGTCGCAGTCCATGCGGTCAATCTGCCGCAAATGCGCTTCCACGAGGTGAACTGGAGAAATCTCGCGCTCCCGGACCATGGAAGCCATCAGGAAGAGGGAGGAGCGAACCGGCACTTCCACACCCTAACACGGTGAGATGGAATCTCAGATCAGCGTGCGGATCGAGGTCGGCTTCTCGCCGCTGCGGTACTGCTTCCACAACGTCAAGGCCTGAACGGCGAAGGCGGTGGAGACGGGGTTCACGTGAGGGATGAACTTGCCGTTCTTGCGGCCGAAATAGAACCCGCCTCGGGTCTTCCAGTCGCTGCTTTCGATCTGGAAGCGCTCCAGGGCTTGGGCTTCCTCCTCGGCGTACAAACGATCCACGGGCTGCACGCCAAGGCCTTCGGCGAAGAGGCGGACTCGGAGCAACTGGGCATAGACATCGGAGCGGACGAACCGTTGCGTCCCTTCCCTCAACAACTCGCCGACGTCCTCGATCCCGGCGCGAATGGCATCCGCGCAGGGAGCTTCCGCCGCGCGCGGCAGCAGCCCTTCCAGGAAATAGCAGTACGCGTGAAGCCTGTCCATGATCAAGGCTTGGTCGGACGGTCCCGGCAGGAAGCGTTTGTGATGAGCCAGAGCGACCCCGGCCATGCGATCGTACGCCGCTAGAAAGTCGCTTTCACCGGTCGTCTGGTGCAGTTCGAGCCACGCGAGCGCGGACTTGAGCTGATAACAGCCGGGCTGCCGCGACCAGGACTCGCCGCGGGGCATGGGCGTCTTCTCGGGCAGGCCGAGCACCGGATCCACGCCGGCATCCTGGTTCGGAAAATCCGTGAGCATGGCCCGGCCGCACTGAACCGCTGCATTCAGGAACTCATCGTCCCGGGTCGCGTGCCACAACTGGAGAAGGCCGCGCACGATGATCCCCGAGTCGAAAAAGTACGCCAGCGGCTGGGCCTCCGGGTTCCGAACTCCGTACTCGAACGGGAACGCGCCGGCGATGGGGTCCCACGCCAATCGGGTGAGGAATCGTCCGGCGCGCACCGCGGCCTCGACATAGTCGCGATCACCGGTTTGGGCATGCAGGAACAGGAGCGCGCTGGTGCTGTAGCCGGTGATCTCGGTCGAGATCGCCCGGTTCTCCCGAAGGTCCTCCCGATAGAAGCGCGCAACGCCGCCGATGGATTCCTGGATGCCCGAGTCCAGAAACCACCCGCCCGCGCGCTCGAGGAAGGTTGTCTGGGACAAACGGTGCAGATGTTTGTCTTGGATGAAGGTCAATTCGCTAGTCTACCAGCCTCATGGTCTCGCCACCACGGGCGGAGCGGCTACGATCTCACTCGGTCTCGCTCGCGGCATAGGCCTGGCCGGGGGCCCCTGCCCGATCTGGCGTCTGGCGGTCCCTACCGCGATGGAGTTGGCGATTCAGGACGGCCTGATCCAGATCCCCCGTCCAGCGCGCGACGACGATCGCCGCCACGCCGTTGCCGACCACGTTGGTCAGGGCCCTGGCCTCCGACATGAAGCGGTCGATACCCAGAATGAGCGCCAGACCCCCGACGGGCACGTGACCCACAGCGGACAGCGTCGCGGCGAGAACAACAAAGCCGCTGCCGGTGACCCCTGCCGCTCCTTTCGAGGTCAGCAGCAGAACCGCCAGGAGGGCAAGTTGCTGGCCAAGGGTCATCGCCGTGTTGGTCGCCTGCGCCACGAACACGGCGGCCATCGTCAGGTAGATCGACGTCCCATCGAGATTGAACGAGTAGCCGGTCGGGATCACCAACCCGACCGTTGATTTCCCGGCGCCCAGACTCTCCATCCTGGCCATCATGCGCGGAAGCGCGGCTTCGGAGGACGAGGTTCCCAACACCACCAGCAACTCCTCGCGGATGTAGTGCAGGAATCGGAAGATATTGAACCCGTGCAAACGGGCAATGGTCCCGAGTCCGGCAAACACGAAAACCAGGCAGGTGAGGTAGAAGGTCCCCATGAGTTTTGCCAGCGACAGCAGGCTCTTCCATCCATAGGCGCCCACGGTGAATGCCATCGCGCCGAACGCGCCGATGGGGGCCGCCATCATGATGATCTTCACGATTCCGAACAGGACGTCCGACAGGTGTTCGACCAAGGCGAAGACGGCCGTGCCGCGTCCTCCGGCCTTTTGCAGAGCGATGCCAAACAGCAGCGCCAGCAGCAGCACCTGGAGGATCTCGCCCTTCGCGAAAGCGTCGACGAACGTGTCGGGAATGATGTGAAGGATGAAATCCCTGGTGGTTTTCATCTTGCCCGGCCCGGCATAGGCCGAGACGGCGCCCGAGTCGAGCGTCCCGACATCCACGTTCATTCCAGCGCCCGGGCGGATGGAGTTGACGACCACCAAGCCGATGATCAAAGCAAGGGTGCTGACCACCTCAAAGTAGAGCAACGCGAGGAACCCGGTTCGGCCGACCTTCTTGAGATCTTCCGTTCCCGCGATTCCCAGGACGACCGTGGTAAAGATGATCGGGGCGATGATCATCTTGATCAGCTTGATGAACCCGTCCCCCAGCGGCTTCATGGCCGCGCCGTGCGCCGGCGCCACGACGCCCAGCGCGACGCCGATGGCGATGGCCACCAGAACCTGAAAGTACAGGGAACGGAACACCGAGGGTCTTGCGGATGTCATGAGGTTGCGAACTCACCCACGAAGATACCCCAGACCGGCGAGTGGAAGGAATCGAAACGGGTGAAGCTCAGGCGACTGGAAGGGGATCTATCGGATGAAGTGGTGTTCATGACGTGAATCCACGAAGAAAGAATGATGCGGCGAGCCTGTGGTTCCAACAGCTTAGGTGGGCTGCCGGGTTCACTTGACTAGCCTGTGCCCGTCGGGTCCAGGGCCAGGTTTGTAAGTCACATCAGAGCAGGGGAAATCGTTCCAATTCAGGGGAATCGCGGATTGAGCATGGTCCGGGCCGGGCGTATACTTCGTGACACTGTGCATAGCCGCCGTGTCGTGTTCGCGCTCCTCTCGGGTGCCGTGGGTCTCTGTCTGGCCGGGGTTGCCGGGGCGCAGGTCGACAGCGCGCAAGGAACGGGGAAGTTCCGGTTCGAACGGTCGGCTGCGATTCAGCGAGACGTCTCGCCGCCCCTCCGGGATATGAGATACAAGCCGCCGAAGAAAGAAAAGCCGCACGAAAAACCGATGCGGGCGATCCCGCAGGCGGCGCCGGCGGCCGGAGCCTCGCAGCAGGACACGGCGGTCCAAGCCGCGGCAGCCCCGCTCGTCGCCGCCTCGAACGGCTTGAACCTGATCGGGCTGGGGGCGGGTTTCGTCGGCCCGCAAGGTGCGTTTGATGTCGAAGTGGTACCCTCCGATCCCGACGGAGCCGTAGGCGCCAACCAGTATGTTCAGTGGATCAACATTGCATTCGCCGTATTCAACAAGACAACGGGCGCCGTGTTGTTGGGCCCGATTCCGGGCAATGCGTTGTGGAGCGGCTTCGGAGGACCTTGCGAGACATCGAACGATGGCGACCCCATCGTCAAGTTCGACCGCGCCGCGGGCCGCTGGCTGATGACGCAGTTCGCCATCACCGGCGGCAGCACCTACTATCAATGCGTGGCCGTGTCCACCTCCGCGGACGCCACAGGCTCCTATAACCGGTACGCGTTTCCGTTCTCGACGATGATCGACTACACAAAGGTGGGGGTGTGGCCGGACGCCTACTACGCGACCTACAACATTTTCAACGGCACCACGTTTCAAGGCGCCAAGGTATGCGCGTGGGACCGCGCCCAGATGATCGCGGGCGGACCGGCCACGCAGCAATGCTTCCAGCTTTCGCCGCAATACGGAGGCGTTTTGCCGGCCGACCTGGACGGCGCGAGCACCGCGCCCCCGGGCGCTCCGAATTACCTGGTGGGGTTCTCCACCGGATCTCTCTATCTCTGGAAATACCACGCCGACTTCGCCAACCCGGCCAACTCAACGCTCACCGGCCCAACGACCCTGCCGGTCGCCTCCTTCACGAGAGCTTGCGCCAATGGTCCATGCATCCCACAGAAAGGGACGACCCAACGGCTGGACGCCATTTCCGACCGGCTGATGTTCCGGCTGGCCTACCGCCAGTTCCCCGACCACGAATCGCTGGTAGTGAACCACACGGTTGCGGCTAGCGGACGAGCCGCGATCCGGTGGTACGAGATCCGCGATCCGGGCGGCACGCCGGTGGTCTACCAGCAAGGCACGTACGCACCCGACAATATCCATCGCTGGTCGGGAAGCATGGGCATGGACAAGTTCGGCAACATCGCGATCGGCTACAGCGCGTCGAACGCGAGCATGAATCCCTCGATTCGCTACACGGGAAGAGCGCCCGCCGACCCGCTGGGCGCGCTACAGGCCGAGAGCACGATCTACGAAGGCACGGGTTCGCAGCTACCGGTGCTGGGCCAGTCGCTCGCCCGTTGGGGCGATTACACCGTCATCAGCGTCGATCCCGTGGACGATTGCACCTTCTGGTACACCAACCAATACTTGCAAACCAACGGCAACTACAACTGGAGCACGCGCGTCGCATCTTTCGCGTTTCCGTCGTGCCTGGCCGCTCCGCCCTCGCAGGATTTTGTTCTCACCCAAAGTCCCGCTTCGAGCGCGGTGGCACGCGGGGCAAGTACCGCGTTTATATCGGGCATTTCGCCGTCGGGAGGATTCAATGGAACCGTGAGCTTCAGCGTCGCGGGCTTGCCACCGGGGGCCACCGCATCGTTCAGCCCGCCCACGGTAACCGGGTCCGGCTCTTCGACCATGACCGTCACCGCGGGACCCACGACTCCGCTCGGAAGCTACGTGCTCACCATTACGGCGACCAGCGGAAGTCTGAGTCACTCGGCCAACGCGACCCTGTTGGTCTACGTCCCCGCGGTGGCGACGCTGGTCAAGACGGACAAGACCACGCAAGGCACGTGGAAGAACGTTTATGGTTCTAACGGGTACACGATCGCCGGCGATGCCACCAGCTATCCCGCGTACGCCCAGGTCGCCTTCAGCGGCCAGAGTGGGTATACCTGGGCAGGGTCGACGACTGACGTCCGCGCGCTCGAAAAGGCCGCGACAACCGGCCGTGTCGCGGCCACCTGGTACAGTTCGTCGAGCTACACGATCGACCTGAATCTCATCGATGGCGCGCCGCACCAGGTGTCGTTGTACTGTCTGGACTTCGACAATTTCAACCGGAACCAAAGGATCGAGCTGTTCGACGCCGTGACGAATACCCTGGTCGACACGCGGACGGTTTCGGGGTTCAGCGCCGGCCATTGGCTGGTGTGGAACGTCAGCGGCCACGTCCTGATCCGAGTCACTAACCTGGGCGGCATCAACAGCGCGGTCAGCGGGTTGTTCTTCGATGCTCCCGCGCCCGCGGATTTCTCTCTCGACGTGTCGCCGGCTACCCAGACCACCGGGCAGGCGACCACGACCAACTACACGTTGACGGTGACTCCGTCCGCCGGGTTCGGCGGCACGGTGAACTTCAGCGCGAGCGGATTGCCGCTGGGCGCAGCCGCGAGTTTCAGCCCGACGTCGGTGACCGGGTTCGGGTCCTCCACCATGACGGTGGTCGTCGGACCGGCGACGCCCGGGGGTACCTACCCGTTGACGATCACGGGTACCGCGGGCACTCTCACCCGGACGTCAACCGCCAACCTGGTGGTGACGGCGCAGGTGCCGGCCGCGGCCGCCTTCCTGAAGACCGATACGGCCACGCAGGGAACCTGGAAAGGAGTCTACGGCGCGCAGGGATACGCGATTGCCGGCGACGCCACCAGCTACCCGCCCTACGCTTTGGTCAATTTCACGGGCCAGACGCCGGCGACCTGGACCGCCTCTACAACGGACGTACGCGCCCTGCAAAAGGCCGCGGCCACCGATCGGATCGCCGCCACATGGGCCACCGGCACGAGTTACACGATCGACGTGAACATGGTCGACGGCCAGTGGCACCAGGTGTCGCTCTATAACCTGGATTGGGACACGACCGCCCGCGCGCAGACCGTCGACGTTCTCGACGCTGCCACGGGCGCGGTGCTGGACACACGTAGCGTCAACTCCTTCAACGCGGGAAAGTGGCTTTCGTGGAATCTCGCTGGCCGGGTTATCCTCCGCATTACGCGCACCGGCGGCATCAACGCCACGGTCAGCGGCATCTTCTTCGACGCGCAGGCGCCTCCGGACTTCGGCCTCTCCGCGACGCCCGCAACGCAGAACATCAGCCAGGGTTCGACCGCCGACTACACGGTGACGGTCGCAGCCATCAGCGGCTTTTCGGGGACGGTCGCGCTCTCGGCGAGCAATCTCCCGCCGGGTGCCAGCGCGACCTTCTCACCCGCGACCGTGGTGGGCGGCGGCACGTCGACGATGCGCCTGACCGCGGGCGCTGCCACTCCCTACGGCAGCTACAACCTGACCATCACCGGAACCTCGGGCACCGTGACCCGCTCGACCACGGTTGGCGCGCTGGTAGTGGTTCCCATTGCGGCCTCAGCCGCGTACTTGAAGACCGATACCGCCACCCAGGGGTCCTGGAAGAATGTCTACGGAGCGCAGGGGTACGCGATCGCCGGCGACGCGACCAACTATCCGGCCTACGCGCTGGTGACGTTCACCGGGCACACGCTGGCTACCTGGGCCGGGACCACGACGGATGTGCGGGCTCTGCAAAAGTCCGCTGCCGCCGATCGCATCGCGGCCACGTGGACGTCGGGCACAAGCTACACCATCGACGTCAGCCTGACGGATGGCGTGTGGCACCAGGTTTCGCTTTACAACCTCGACTGGGACACCACCAACCGCGTCCAGACCGTGGATGTTCTGGATGCATCGAGCGGCGCTGTGCTCGATTCGCGAAGCATTTCCGCATTCAACGGCGGCAAGTGGCTTTCGTGGAATGTTTCGGGACACGTCCTCTTCCGCGTCACGCGGACCGGAGGCCTGAATGCCGTAGTGAGCGGCATTTTCTTCGACGCGCAAGCGCCGCCGGACTTCAGCCTTGCCGCCACACCGGCATCGCTGACCGTCCATCGCGGATCGAGCGTGAACTACACCGTGACGGTCTCACCGATCAGCGGGTTCACCGGGACCGTGAATCTCGCGGCCAGCGGACTGCCCGCCGGCGCGACCGCCACGTTCAACCCGCCCTCGGTCGCCGGGTCCGGCACGTCCACCCTGCAGATCAGCACGGGCGCGTCGACGCCGCCGGGCGGCTACACCTTCACCGTCACGGGGACCTCGGGGGCCTTGAACCGGTCCACCACCGCCGGGCTGAACGTGATCGTTCCCATCGCGGCCGGAGCCTCGTTCCTGAAGACCGATGCGACGACGCAGGGGACGTGGAAGGGCGTGTATGGAACCCAGGGCTACGCTTTGGCCGCCGATGCGACGAACTATCCGGCCTACGCGCAGGTCACCTTCACCGGGAACACGACGGCCACGTGGGCGTCGACCACCACCGACGTCCGCGCCCTGCAGAAGGCCGCGTCGGCGGACCGCATCGCGGCCACGTGGACTTCCGGTACCAGTTACACCATTGACGTTAACCTGACGGACGGTTTGTGGCACCAGGTCTCGCTCTATAACCTCGACTGGGACACGCCGAACCGCGCCCAGACCATCGAGGTGCTCGACGCCTCCACCAGCGCGGTGCTGGATACGCGCAATGTGGCCGCGTTTAACGGCGGTAAGTGGCTTTCGTGGAATGTGGCCGGGCGCGTCCTCTTCCGGATCACCCGAACCGCCGGCCTGAATGCCGTGGTGAGCGGCCTGTTCTTCGATGCGCAGGCGCCGCCCGACTTTACCATCGCCGCGACGCCGGCCACTCAGAATCTCAACCAGGGCGCGAGCGGCGCCTACACCGTGACGGTCACGCCGATCAGCGGGTTCACCAGCGCGGTGAACCTCTCGGTATCGGGACTGCCCGCCGGCGCCTCCGCCACGTTCACGCCGGCGTCCGTGCCCGGATCCGGAACGTCGACGATGCAGGTGACCGCAGGTGCGGCCACACCAACGGGAACCTATCCGTTGACGGTCACCGGCACATCGGGAACGCTGACTCATTCCACTTCCGTGTCGATGTTCGTCGCGGTCCCGGTGTCGACGGCCGCGGCGTTTATCCGGACGGATGCAACGACGCAGGGCACCTGGAAGACCGTCTACGGTTCGAATGGATACGCCATCGCGGGCGACGCCACCAGCTACCCGGCCTATGCGCAGGTCGCCTTTACGGGCCAGTCCCTGGCGACGTGGACCTCGTCCACCACGGACGTGCGGGCTCTCCAGAAGTCAGCGGCCAGCGACCGGATTGCGGCCACCTGGACCTCCGGGAGCAGCTATACGATCGATGTGAACCTGATGGACGGAGCCTGGCACCTGGTGTCGCTTTACAACCTGGATTGGGACACGACCAATCGGGTGCAAACCATCGACATTCTGGATGCCGTCTCCGGCGCGGTGCTCGACACGCGCAGTGTCTCCGCGTTCAATAGCGGCAAATGGCTGTCGTGGAACCTGAGCGGGCACGTCCTGATCCGGGTGACGCGCACGGGCGGGATCAACGCCGTGGTGAGCGGGATTTTCTTCGATCCGCCAGCGCCGCCCGATTTCAATCTCTCGGCATCGCCGGCCTCGCAGAGCGTCAATCGGGGGTCGAGCACGAATTACAGCGTCACGGTCTCACCGATCACCGGGTTCACCGGCACGGTGAACCTGAGCGTGAGCGGCCTGCCGGCGGGGGCCTCGGCGACGTTCACTCCGGCGTCGGTGACGGGTTCCGGCACATCGACGATGCAGGTGACGCTCGACAACACCACCCCGGCCGGAAGCCATACCTTAACTGTCACGGGCGCCTCCGGGACGTTGACGCACTCGACCCCGGTTACCTTGGTCGTGACCGTTCCCGTCGCCGCGTCGGCCGCGTTCGTGACGACGGACACAACCACACAGGGGAGTTGGAAGGGGGTCCACGGCGCTGCCGGCTACTCGATCGCCGGCGATGCGGCCAGCTATCCGGCCTTTGCCCAGGTGACGTTCGCCGGGCTGACCCTGGCGACCTGGACTCCGTCGACTCTCGACGTGCGAGCCCTGCAGAAGGCGGCTCCCACGGCGACCGACCGGATTGCCGCGACCTGGACGTCGGGGACCAGTTACACCATCGAGGTGAACCTGACGGACGGCAACCCTCACAACGTGGCTCTCTATAATCTGGATTGGGACACGACGGGCCGCGTGCAGACGATCGACATTCTGGACGCGTCCAACGGGACGTTGCTCGACACGCGAAGCGTCTCGGCGTTCAACGGAGGCAAGTGGCTGGTGTGGACGGTAACCGGCCGGATCACGATTCGCGTGACCCGAACCGGTGGGATCAACGCGGTGGTCAGCGGACTGTTCTTCAATAACTGAGAAAAAGCTGGAGGGCTATCGCCGCGCAAAAAACCGCTCCAGCACGGCAGGCTCCGGCTTCGGCGTCACCAGCGAGACGATCCAGAACAGCAAACCAGAGATCAGCGTCATCGGGACCACCGGCAAATAGCCGAAGACGGCAGTCCCACTCTGCGTACGGGTGATCACGGCGAGGTCGCCGCAACTCCAGACGGTTTGCGGTGCACCCGTGGGCGGCGGGACCACCGATTGAAATACAGCCACGGCCGCTACCGCAAGAAAGGTCCAGACAGCCACCGCCAGGGCGCCCCACTTCGTGCTGCCCCGCCAGAACAACGCTCCCACCAGTAACGGGGTAAGCGCGGAGAACCCCGAGAATGCATACTGCACGGCGAGGTCGAAGATCCGCGTGGGCGCTTCCAAGGCCACCAGGTAAGCCACCAGCGTCACGCCGACGACAAAGGCCCGGCCGGTGTGGACCTGCGCGCTTTCGCCGAAGCGCGCCTTGCCTCCGTAGAACGCGAAGACATCCTCGGTGAACATCGTCGACAGCGCCAGGATCTGGGAATCGCTGGCCATCACCGCGGCCATGATTCCCGCGCCGAGAATGCCGGCCAGCCACACGGGAGCGTACTGGTCGAGCAGGACCAGCAGGACATCATCGCCGTTCGCCTGCCGGCGGAGATCGGCGCGCTCGGCGGGCGTCAGATCCTGCCGGCTCAACTGCTGCCGGGCCTCGAGCTTTTTTTCGATCGCCGGGACTTGCCTCGCGCTGTTGGCCGCGACGCCCAGAAACACGCTCGGCAGCCAGATGGCGAGCATGCAGAGCGGGTACAGCACCACGGTTCGCTTGAACTGTCCCATGCGGCGGGCCGTGAGGCAAAAGATGCTGATGTGGGGAAACGTAATGGACGAGAGCGGAATGAACGTGTAGCTCAAGAACATTTCGGGCGAGAACCGTTCTCGCGTCAGCAGCGACCGCGCGCCCGGCGAATCGGCCAGGGTTCGCATGGCCTGTTCGAATCCGCCCATGCCGTTGCCGATGAGGGCGAAGGCGATGGTCCCGAAGCTGAGAAACAGGATCGTCTGAAAGGTGTTGACCCAGGCGGTTCCGCGCATACCGCCGAAGAAGACGTAGCTCATCACCACCAGGGCCACCAGCGCGCCACCGGCCCAGTAAGGAATCCGCCCGCCGCTGATCGCCGCCAGGGCGGTGCCGCCGCCCATCACGCCGATGATGATGTAGGGGACCAGCAGCGTCGCCTGGACCACAAAGATCACGGTGCCGATGTGCCCGCACTGCCAGCGGTCGCGGAACATCTGGACCGGGGTCAGGTAGCCGTACTCCTTGCCGAGGGCCCAGATTCGGGTCCCGAAGAGATAGAGCGACAGCGGAATCACGAGGGCCGACGAAGAGGCCATCAGGCCGTAGGTGACGATGCCGTTCTGAAACGAGAACCCGGAAGAGCCCAGGATGGCGAACGCCGTCATGTTGGTGCCGAACAGCGAGAGCAGGAACACCAAAGGCCCCAGCGAGCGGCCGGCCACAAAGAACTCTTCGGCGTTGTCCTTGCGCGGTCCGTGTCGGAACGCGAAGACTCCGATATAGACGACCGTGGCCAGATAGAGAAAAACAATCGTGGTGGAGATCAAACCGAGGGGTCCTTGGGATCGGTGAGGCGGCGCTCCACCTCGTCTTCGAGCCAGGCGGGCCAGGCGTATTTCACCAGAATCGCCATCAGCCCGGACGCGGCCAGCGTGTACATCACGTGATAGAACAGGCCGATGGGCAGAAAGCCGAAGTACAGGGGTTCTGCCTTCGTCCAGTTCCACCAGTCCTGGTGAGCGAGGTAGACGAGGATGACGAGCGCGGTCAAGGCGACGCGTTTCATGGGAATGATTCCTATGAGTGTATCGGATCGGGCCCGAATCAGCCTCAGGGCGGTCGCCGAGGCGCGCCGGATGCGACAATAAGGAACGACATGCCGGCCGTGGCCTCACCACCGGAACAGCGAGTGATCCTCTCGAATACGAGTTGGGAGACCTACGAGCGTCTGCTCGCGGAGAACGTGAACCAACTGGGGACGCGCTTCTTCTATGACAGGGGGTGCCTGGAGATTATGGTTGTTTCCTCGGGGCACGAAACACCGAATCGGACGTTGGCCGCTTTGGCGGAGGCGGTTGCCGTGGAGACTGGCAAGGACCTTCTCCGAACCGGTTCGACTACATTCAAGCGGAAAGACCTCGAGAAAGGCTTTGAACCGGATTCGAGCTTTTACCAGCGCGATATCGCATTGGTACGGGGCCGCGACGAAATCGATCTTGAAACCGACCCGCCGCCCGAGCTGGTCATTGAAGTGGACATTACTTCTTCATCGCTCGCCCGCATTCCGATCTTTGCCGCGGTGGGAGTTCTCGAGGTCTGGCGGTTTGACGGGAACAAAGTGGCCATGTTCCGGCTCGAAGGGACCCGCTACCAGGAAGTCGGCACGAGCGGTGTCGTCCCTCCGTTGACGGCCGCGATGGCTACTTTCTTCCTGGAAGCAAGTCGCCGTCAGAGCCTGATCGAGTGGTTGCGCTCTGTCCAGGAATGGGTGCGCGCCAATCGCTGAGCCTCATGAGCGAACTCAGTACACAATTGCGCGCCTGCGGCGTGGTCGGGGCCGGCGGCGCCGGGTTTCCGGCCTACGTCAAAGCGGAGTCCCGCGTCGAGTTCGTCCTCGCCAACGGAGCCGAATGCGAACCGCTCCTGCACAAAGACTACGAGATCATGAAGGCTTATCCGGCCGAGATCGTGGGCGGCATGCGGCGCATGATGGAGTCGACCGGCGCCGGGCGCGGGAAGTTCGGGATCAAGGAGAAGAACGCCAAGGCGGTGGCGGCCATTCAAGGACAGGTCGGCGAAGCGCCGATCGACCTGACGTTGCTGGGCGACTTCTATCCCTCCGGCGACGAATACGAGTTGGTGTACTGGGCCACGGGCCGCTTAATTCCTCCGGCGGGGATTCCGCTCCAGGTCGGCTGCGTCGTGTCCAACGTCGAGACGCTCTATAACGTGGAACTGGCGGCGCGAGGCGAGCCCGTGACGCGCAAGTTCATTTCGGTCGCCGGAGCAGTCCGGACGCCGAAGGCCTTCTGGGTTCCGGTCGGGACGACGATCCGTCAGACGATCGAACTCGCGGGCGGCGCCTCGGTGGCCGAATACGCCGTCTTCGTCAGCGGCCTGATGATGGGCACCTTGTCGCACAACCTCGAGGACGTCATCACCAAGACAACGGGCGGATTGATTCTGCTGCCGCGCGACCACTACCTGGTGACGCGCCGCACCCGCACCCAGCCGGAGATGAACCGCATCGGCAAGTCGGCGTGCGATCAGTGCAGCTACTGCACGGAGTTCTGCCCCCGCTACCTGCTGGGCTACGAGGTGATGCCGCACAAAGTGATGCGCAGCCTGGGCTTCACCACCAGCGGCAGCGATCACTGGAACCAGTG
>CAZGUX010000300.1:0-19882 GCA_964529305.1 uncultured Solibacteraceae bacterium
AGAGCGCGAGCGACGGTTGCGCCGAGAGCGCCAGCGCTCCCGCCGTCACGCCGGCCGCGACGGCGACCCATCCAAGACCAGGGCCGTCTTCAGGCTGAAGATGGTACAGGTCGGACGCGAGAGGTTTTGGCTTTTCCCCGTTCATGCTTCCTCCCTAGCCCGTATGGCCGAAGTTCCTTCGCATCGCATAGCGCATCAGTGAACTCAACGCAGCGGGCGTAATCCGGGGACACCGCAGTCCCGCCCTGCGCAGCAGCGGCTGGAGATTCGAAGAATCGAACAATATCGGGTCGCAGGTGATGTAGGGAGTGTAGAGCGCGCCCACCGATCGGTAATAGAGAGCTTCGAGCGCGTTCCGGCCAGTGGGGACGGTGTCCACCTGCGTCACGCCGGTCACGCCGATGCTGTCGAGCAGTTGAGGAATATACCGCCGGTGCGGCGTCTCCGAATCGCTCACCAGATGATAGCTATCGCCGGGGTCCTCCTGGTCGCAGACCAGGTACATCGCCTTCGCCACGTAGTCGACGGGGACGATATTCAGCCCGCTTCGCCGGTTGTAGCAGACCCGCACGTTCAGCACGCGAGCATGGCGGTTCCCCCGCCCTTGGCGGTGGAATGTGAAATGTGCCGCCGCCTTGCGGGACATGCGGGCGAAAAACGCCGGCCAGGAGTAGAATACGTCGAACTTGCTGATGGCTCCCAGGGGCGGCTCCAGCAGGCGGCCGCAGATCGTGGACGGGCGAAAATACCGGCAGCGCGTCCCGGTCTTCCGGGCGAATTCGCGGACCTGAAGTTCGGCCCAACACTTGCTGCGTTCGTACGGGTTCCGGAATTGCCTGGTGGCGCTCAGTTCGCCGGGAAGGATCCTGCCGGACGCCATGCCGCACGAGTAGGCCGTGCCGACATGGCAGAATTCGCGCACCCGAAGGCGCGAGACCAATTGCAACACGCGGCCGGTGCCCTCCGCGTTCACGCGCTGAAGCGCCGTTTCCGAAGCGCGTCCCGAACGCAGATCCGTCAGGCCCGCCAGGTGGAAGAACCAGTCAATCGGCGCGGAGGCAAGCCGCGAGAAGTCGTCGGGCGCGACCTGGGCGTCGCCGGAGCCGAAGTCCACGCCGGCGAACTGCATGACATTCGCCAACACGAAATCGAGGGTCTCGCGTGACAGCCGCAGGCCTTCGAAATCGTCGTCTTCCAGGATCGCGCGGACTCTCTGCTTCAACGCGCCAACGTTGCTGGCGGGGCGTCCGAGGATGACAATCTTCAGCCGCTCCAGGTCGCCCCGGTTCTGCCTGAGGATCTCGAACAGCAGGTTTCTCCCCAACAGGCCGGTTGCACCGGTCATTGCGATCCGTCGTCCGATGGCACTCAACGGTGATGCCTCCTGTCTTACCTCTGCGAGAACAGAACCAGCCATACCGGGGCCGCCGCCACCAGGCTGTCGAATCGGTCCAACACCCCGCCGTGTTCCGGCAGCAGCCGGCCGAAGTCCTTGACGCCCGCTTTTCTCTTCACCCATGAGGCGGCCAGGTCCCCGGCCAACGCGGCTCCCACGATCACGATGGCCGCGGCCAAGGCGTCGCTCGCCGTCATGCCGGCGATCCCGCGCATCCACACGGCGCTCGAGATCGCGGCGAGCGCGCCCCCCATCGCCCCCTCCACCGTCTTTGACGGGCTGATGGATTTCGCCATCTGGCGCTTGCCAAGCAGTTGGCCAAACACCTGGCTGAATCCGTCGAACAACGCGACGGTCAGGTAGACGAAGGCAATCTGTCCCGGCGAGGCGGCCCGCGCGAAGGCCACGAGACCCGCCCCCAGCATCAGGTACACAGGCCAGATCAAGCCGGGATACCTCGGCGATGAAAACTCGAGCGAGAGCAACTCGTGGCACCCGATCGACAGGATGGCCAGCACCAGCACCGTGAACGCCGTGGAGCCCAGTCCGGCCAGCCACAACACCCCGTTCATGATCACGAAGTAGTTGGCGAACTTGATCCACCGGCGTCGCCGCGTCCGCGCGTCCGCCTTGCGGTTCGCGGCGTACATTCCCACGCCGCCGGCGGCGAACGCAAGAAGGGTGAACTCGAGAATCTCCGGCTTCATCGGCGTCGCGGTACCCCCAGAAACTCCGCCGCGGACGGCAGAATCGATACCCGCAGGGCCACGACGCCCGAGAAGAGTTCGCCGTCCACCATGAGGTCCCGGGGTTCGTTCAATTCCAGCGCAATCGTCGTCGCGCCGCGGAGATTCACCGGGCTGTAGAATTGCCATCCGGACAACGCGGAGAGGTTGTGAAAGGTTTGACGAAGGCGTCCGGCGGACATCTCCATCACCTCGAACGACCCGTCCCGGCAACAGGAGTTCGGTAGCGCGACAAAGCTGGCCAGGTGCCGGGTGTTGTTCATCACCAGGCCGGTCAGCGTTTTCTCCACGGCAGTGTCCCCCAGGAATTTCACCACCGTCGCGGCAGGCTTGGCACAGGCCGCCGCCGCGATGTAGCAATGCACGCCCAAGCGCCGGAATCTCCCGCTCGCGACCCGGACGACGCTGGCGGGATAACCGAGGGCGACCGTACTCCCGCAGACGAAGTGATGATTCCGGCCGTGTTGGTCGTCGAAGGCCACATCCAGCAGGTCGATACGCGATCCGCCTCCCGAGTGCAACGCGGCCAGGCTTCTGGAAAGCGGGTACAATCCCAGGTCACGGGCCAGGGAGTTCCCGCGGCCGGTCGGGACCACGGAGAACTTTTGCCGCCCCAGGTCGGCTCCGTTGAGCGCTTCGAGAAGAGTGCCGTCTCCTCCGACGACGATCAGGTTGTCGAAGCCCTGCGACCGGGACGCCAACTCGCGCGCGTGGCCGGCATGTTCGGTGAAAACGGTCTTCGAAGCGATCCGCTCCACCTGGTCCAGAAGCGATCGCATCCGCCGTGGGGACCGAACCCCGCCCGACCGCCCGTTCACAATCGCCAGGTGCTTCATCGGTGAGTGACACCTCGAGCCCAAGAGTCCCTTTCCCGGGCGGAAGTTCAATTCGGCTTCCGTGTTGACCTCAGATTATACATTCGGTTACAAATCTCGCCCCATGGATTTTTCGGGGGCCTTGATCCGGAAGGCGGACGACCGTACCATACTGGGTACTTCCACCATCATGTCTTCGGACGAATCAGAGGAACCATTCGCTTGAAACGCAGAGATTTTCTGTCCTCGGCAACCCTGGCGCCGCTCGGCGCGGCGCAGACCGCACAAGGCCAGGCGCCAGTAGCGGCTTACCGGTCGATCAGCCCGTTCGATGTCGGCGGTCGCTCCCAGTTGCTGATCGACGATGTCCTGACCTTCGAGAGCAAGGGCGTTTCCCGGACGCTGCATCCGGCGGTGAAACACCCCGCCAATCCGCTCATCAAGGCGGAAAAGCCATGGGAGGGTTGGCGTCTCGTGATCTACGGCAACGCCATCTGGGACGAGGATGAGCAGTTGTTCAAGATGTGGTACCTCGGCGAAGCGCCGAACTACTTCGCTCCATCGCCCGATGGACCGTCGATGGACAATTCCACGATGTACGCCACCAGCCGCGATGGGATCCACTGGGAAAGGCCGCCCGTCGGAACCCTGCGCTCGCCAAACGGCGAGAAGCACAACGTCGTGCTGTTCGCCACTCATCAGGCGAGCGTGATCAAGGACAAAAGCGACCCGGACCCGAACCGGCGCTACAAGTTGTCGTGCTACGTCCACACGCCCAAGGAAGTCCGTGGCTACCACACCATGATTTCTCCGGACGGGATTCGCTGGACGCGGAACAGCCAGAAGCCGATCTGCCGCGGAGCGGACGTCATCAACATGTGCTGGGACCCGTATCGCCGGCAGTGGGTCGCGCTGTCAAAGATCGGCGAAGTCGTGCGCGGCACGCGCCGCCGGGTCTTCTGGCTGATCACCAGTAACGATTTCGAGCACTGGACCGAACCCGAACTCGTGTGGGCGCCGGATGCGCGCGATGATGCCGGTTCGCTTCGCCGTATCGAGGCGTCGCGCCGTCTCCTCGACGTGCCGGACGATCCAAGCCGTATGCGGACAGAATTTTACGGTTTCGGGTTCTATCCGCACGAGAGCTGTCTGCTGGCGTTTCCGTGGGTCTTCACCATCAACAACAACGCTCGCTACGGCAACCAGGAGGGGCCCTTCGAAGTACAGATGGGTGCCTCGCGCGACCTGCGGGAGTGGGCCCGTCCCTTCCGGGCACCGTGCCTGTTGAACGGCAAGCCTGGCGAGTGGGATGAAGGTCTCATCGTCACGGCGTCACAACTATTCCGGAAGGGCGACGAGGTCTGGCTCTACTACGGCGGCGCGAACTATACACACGGCACCCCTGCCATTTACCGTGCGCAAGGCACCCGCCGAGGGACGCACTACACGAGTTCCATCGGTCTGGCGAAATGGAAGGTTGACCGATTCGCTTCCATCGACGGTCCGGCAGAGGGAGGCACGCTGACCACCGTGCCCCTGGTTTTCTCCGGCAGCCGTCTGGAGATCAACGCCCGGACCGCCAAGGGCGGTCGAATCACGGCGACGCTGCTCGATGGCGCCGGGAACGCCATCGCCGGCTTTGAAAGCTCGAATGCGTTTTCGGGAGATCAATTGTCGGCCACTCTTACCTGGAAGGGAGGCCGGACTCCGGCGGAGCTACAAGGAAAGCCGGTCTCGGTCCGATTCCACTTGCGCAACGCCGAACTCTTCTCGTTCGCCTTCCGGTCGTGATGTCGCGGGATCGGACAACACCTTCGTGCTGGAGGTGTGCCAGGTTTCAGTGAGCGGGGGGATCGGCCTTCCCGTTGTCCACGTTGGCGGCTTTCTTTCTGCCAGTCAATACGGCTACGAGCACGGCTGCCGCGGACAGGCAAGCCGCCAGCGCGTACTTCAAATTCCTCTTGCGCGGCTTGGGCACGCCCGGCAACGCCACCTTGGAGTCGCTGGAGGCGTCGATCACCTTGCCGATGCGCATTTCAGTCACGTCGTACTCGAAATGCTTGCCGCAGTCCAAACAGACGACATAGCTCTGGCTGTGCGGTTGACCGGCCCTGGTGACGGGTGCGAACGGCCTGGTAAGGCGGCCATGGGAGCAGCGGAAAAGCAAATTCAGCACCTTGTCGATCATGAACCCTCCGACGAAAGGTCTGCGCTCTGGACTTTATTGTCGCAAGGTTCCCCTGCAGATCGCCCGAAAAGTTCGAACGCTTGTCCGGACACTGCCGGCTTCGTCGTAACGGCGCTGCAGGAGACCCCTAGTAAGTAGCCCAGACGCCGGGCGTGAGAAGTTCCAGAAGATGACCGTCGGGATCCCGAAAGTAGATGCTTCGTCCCCCCAGCGGCCAATCCACCCGGCTCAGGATCGCGGCGCCGTGAGCCGTCAGATGGGCTTCCCATTCTTCAAGTTCCAAAGCGTCGACTGGAAAGCCCACATGCAGCGGCCCACTTCCATCGTGGAAAGGGATGATGCCTCCGGGTAAGCGGGTCTCCGCGTTGCAAATCCCTCGAACAAACAACAACAACACGTGCCGTCCACCGACATCCAAGGCACAGAACCGCGCGGGGTCCTCCACCAGAACGCGCAGACCCATGACGTCGCAATAGAAATGGCGCGCCTGGCTGAGATCGTCCACATAGAGCGCTGTCTCCTTGACGTCGCGAAGCTTTGGCATTGCTGGAGCGTTCATGATTTCACCCTACCAATCAGCCAGGCAGCGGTGGCGCTTACCGATACCTCAGATCGCGACGACAGCGACATCGCGGCCAGAGGCCCTGACGAGCCGTTCTACGTCGTCCGGGTCGCTTGTGAGAATCGTGGCCTTTTGCCGAAGGGCTGTCGTGACCACAGCGGCGTCCACGATATCCGCCGTTTTCGTCATGCCTGTCAGCCGCCCGGCTTCGTGCGCCTCGGTCTCGCCAAAGGGAACGACCACGCAGCCCGTCAAAAGCCGCCCGAGTTGGGCTTGCCGCGGGGACCGGCTGACCTGGGCGACCACCGGCGCGGGAACCAATGGAAGAACGCCAAGCTCTAAACGGGCCTTGTGTTCAGCCCATGCTCGTCGCTCGTTTCTATCGGCGGCCACGAGAACGGCGGCATCGTAGACGACGGTGTTCATACCGGACGCTGGACCGTTCGCGATGTTCGGAGCTGGGCACTCACGCTGCGGCGAGCTGCATTCATCTCTTCTGTGGTGAACCGCCCGTGCTGCCTTTCCCACAGCGCGACCGCTGCCAAACCAGCCCGCCGCTGCAGTGCTTCGCGCGCCGCGGTGGTCATCCACGCTGAGACGCTCACCCCGTCGCGGGCGGCCGCCGCGAGGACGTTTTTGTGAGTATCGGGGTCTATTGTGATGGCAATCTTCGCGGACGGGTTTCCGCGCGGCATACAAAGTATCCCACTGCAATCATACCGTTGCGGAGCTCGACGAGAGTATCGTCGGCTCTCTTCAGCAAGAGCGTCGTACCGGATTCACCTCTCGATCGATGTCAGGCCCGCCCCGCAAACTCACGGCTCTCCGTGGACACTCTTACTTTTTCACCTTCCTTGATAAAGAGCGGAACGCGGATCTCCAGACCAGTCTCCAAGGTGGCCGGCTTGGTCACGCTGCCGCTCGACGAATCGCCACGCACGCCCGGTTCCGTGGAGGCAACGGCCAACTCGACGAAGGGGGGCAACTCCAAGCCGATGGGATTGCCATTGTACTTGAGCAGATCGACCGTACCTCCCTCGATCAGCAACTCGCGCGCGTTTCCGATCACCTCATCGGAAAGAGTGAGGGTTTCATAGCTGACCTGATCCAGGAAGTATGAGCCCTCACTGTCGCTATAAAGATAGGAGGCCGCAACCGTCTGGAGATCCGGCTCTTTGAACTTCTCCCCCGCCTTGAAGGTTCTCTCAAACACAGCGTTGGTGATCAGGTTACGGATCTTGAGACGCACGAGGGTCTGCCCGCCCCGCGCAGTCGGCGTGTTCACCTCCGCTTCGAGACAGGAGAAGGGAGTGTCGTCAATCTCAAACCGGGTCCTTCGTTTGACGTCGATCGCATCAATCAACACGGGTGTGAACTCCTCAACGGGTAGGCAGCGGGAGCCGTCGAAGACCCGGCTCCTCTTTTCTCAAGTATACGGCGAAGGGCGGCGCGACCGCGTTTTCCGGCGGGCCTTGGAGCCAGAAGTCTGCGTAAATCAGTTCTGTTCGATAAGGGACGGTCCGTTTCCGAACTGCCGTCACGGCAGACCCAGCTTTCTGCGGCCCTCCGTAGTAAGACGATTCGCGTTCCAATGAGGCTCCCAGGTCTGCTCGACGACGACTTTGCGCACTCCAGGCACTTTCAGCAGCCGATCCCGAACAGGCGACGAGTTGCCGCCGGAGCCGTAGGAAAAGTAGCCCAGCCGGGGGCGGCCGCGATGAGGCATTGCCATCACCACGTGCACGACATCGCCTTGCACCCGCAGATCGTAGACCAGTCCGAGATCGACGACGCTGGGGCGGGCGGCGTAGAGTTGCTCGTCCTGACAGGTACCGAGCGCATCCCACAACGCCTTCTTCGAAATCGGCGAGTCGCCCGCCTCGCCGGGACGGGCCAGACGGCCGGACGGAGCGGATGCCTGGAATCCGGCGGGGAGCGACGCGGCCACCGGGGCCAGCGGGTTCATCAACTGGTGACGCACCGTCTCCACCATGGCGGCTCCGCCCTGCTTCCGGAAGGGCATGGTGAGATAGGCGTTCTTCTGGCGCAACACCGCGCCCGCGGGCAGGCTGGCCCCGTGGAACAAGGCTCGACTCCAGACGTGTCCGTGCCACTTGTAATAAAACAGCGGCGCCCCGGTGTGTTTCAAGCCGGGCAGGTTCTCGGAGGAGTGGTCGAGAAACAGCCCGATGAACGAGTCCTCGGTATCGCGATTCACAAAGCCCACGGCCCACAGGTTTTCGGCCTGGCCTTTGTCCACGGGACCCATGTGAAGCTTTCCGTCAGGCCCCATCCACACGCTGTCGGTGAACGACATCCCGGAGAACACCCACTCGTCGTCCCTCAGGTAGGTGATCTCGATATCCTTGATCACCTGCATGTGACCGGTCTTCACGAACCACGGCGTTCCGGCGTAGAACCGGTATTCGACGAACACGTTCAAGCGCGCCGGCGAGAACAGGGGATGGACGGTGGAGTAAGGAAAACCCCAGCGCCGCACGGTGAGCGAGAGCGGTCCGCGCATCACCTCGTAATCCGGGCAGACCGGCCAGTTGGTGACCCTCAGCTTCTGGAAGTTTCCGGAGGTGACGTAGTCATGGGCCCAGTCGATGCCGGGCGGCTCGCCGTGGCCCTCGCCGCCGGCAAACACTTCCAGACCGTGCTCCCGTTTGTACACCAGGCGCTCGAGTTGGCCCATCTGCTTCGAGAGCGACCCGGAGAAATACTCATTCTCGAAGTCGAGCCCCACGCCCTCGCCCTTCACCAAAAGGTCGGACGGATAGCGCGGCAGTTCGGCATCGGGGTTGCCGTAGAAGACCAGCCAATGAGTCCTCTGATGAGCGGGAGAATCGGCGAAGAAGGTGATGCGGCACTGACGTTCGCCGCCGCGCCGGACCTCTTCGGTCACCTGGCTGCGCACTTCGCGCAGCACCGGCGCCTCGACGCGGGCGACGCGCACCTCGCGCGCCAGGGACGTTGTCTGGTCTTCGCGGAACGCAGCGATGATCTCGACCGGTTCGGCGGAGCGCGGAAGGCTGACCGTTTCGTCCAGCGCCAGAATCTTGCAGTAGGTCCATCCCCCGGCCCACTCACGCCAGGGAGCGGGCAACTGAGCGACGGGAAGGTAGGTGTCCGCCGCGAGCACCGGCGTGCCGAGCATGGCGCGCTCCTGTTGTTCGAGCGTGAGGGAGTGGCGCAGGGAATCGGCGATCGAGCGGGCCACACGGTAGTCCTGCTTGCGGTAAGCGGCCTCGAGGAGGCGCATTTTCTCTTCGAACGTGTCGGTTCGTTGCCAATAGGTGGTTTCTTTCATGGATGCGTCGTTTCCGTATTCAGATATCTACGGCCGTACCCTGAAGCCGAGCCGCTAGCGGGAGCGAGCGGGCATTGGCCTGGATGTGTGGCTGGAGTGCGCTTGTCCGCTCGCTTCCGGTTGCGGTTCGGATGCGCCGTGATGATTATCCAACAAGTTTGCGGATAACGTTTCCCCCCACGTCGGTCAGGCGGAAGTCGCGGCCCTGATGCCGGTAGGTCAGCCGGGTGTGATCGATCCCCAGGCGGTCCAGAATCGTGGCTTGGAGGTCGTGAACATGATACGGGTCTTCGGTCACGTGAAAACCGAGTTCATCGGTTTGGCCCAGGTTCAGGCCGGGCCGGATGCCGCCTCCGGCCATCCAGAGTGTGAAGCCAAAGCGATGGTGATCCCGCCCTTCCTTCCCCGGCGTATTGCCGCGCCGGACCTCGTTCATCGGGGCACGGCCGAACTCGCCGCTCCAGATGACCAGCGTCGACTCGAGCAGGCCCCGTTCGGCCAGGTCACGAACCAACGCCGCCGCCGGCTGATCGGTCATATCACAGTTGGTCTTCAGGTTCTTGTTCAGGTCGTGGTGATCGTCCCAGGTGGAGTGGTACAACTGCACGAACCGCACACCGCGCTCCACCATCCGGCGGGCGAGCAGGCAGTTCACTCCGAACGGACGCGTGGGCTCCCGGTTGACGCCATAGCTCTCGAGCACCGCGGGCGTCTCCGAAGAAAAATCGAGCAACTCCGGCGCCTTCGCTTGCATCCGGAACGCCAGCTCGTAGGCGTTAATGCGGGCGGCGATCTCGACATCGCCGGTTTCGGCGCGATGCATCTCGTTCAAATCGCGCAACGCGTCCAGGCGCAGGCGCTGGCTTTCGCGGCTGATGCCCGGGGGGTTAGAGAGATGTAGCACCGGATCGCCCTGGCTGCGAAAGGTCACGCCGCGATAGTCGGACGGCAGAAAACCGTTCGACCAGTTGGACGCTCCGCCTTCAATGCCTTTTCCCGAACTCGACAGCAGGACGACGAAGCCCGGCAGGGCCTGGGATTCACTGCCGAGCCCATAGGCCACCCACGCGCCCATGGAGGGCCGGCCGACCAGCGGCGTGCCGCAGTTCATGACCATCTGCGCCGGGTGATGATTCGCGATGTCGGTCGTCATCGAACGGATCATCGAGATCCGGTCGGCGCAGGTGGCGATGTGGGGGAGGTAGTCGGAGAACCACATTCCCGACCCGCCGCTTTGGGTGAACGTTCGCGGGCTGGCCCACACGCGCGCCGAGCCCCGAATCAGGTCGTCGTTCAAGTTCGTCATCAGCGACGGCGGCACGGGCTGGCCATGCAACTCGCGCATCTTCGGCTTGGGCTCGTAGAGGTCCAACTGGCTGGGAGCGCCGGCCATGAACAGGAAGATGACGTTCCTGGCTTTGGGGGAGAAGTGCGGAGGCTTGGGAACGAGCGGCGAGCGCCCTTCGGCGGCCATCAACTGCGAAAGGGCGATGGTTTCCAGACCTCCGGCGCAGTAGCGGAAGAACTGCCGCCGGCTCTGGATGCGAAGGAAGTCACGGTAGGTCATGTCATTCCCGCGTGAAGAATTCATCCAGGTTCAGGACGATGCTCGCAACGCCGGCCCAGGCCGCCGCATCCTCCGGTGAGACGCCCTCCACCGCGAAGCCGGAAAACCTGGCGGCGGCATCCTTCTCCTCGGCAAATCGCGCCCGCTGGCCGGCGAGGTACGTCATCATCCGGTCGCGCTCCGGAGGTTTCGGCGGCCGGCCGAGGCAGAGGAGGAACATCTGGTCAACGCGCCCGGTATCAGACAGGTGCTCGCGAAGAGTGCGCTCGGCAAGGGCCTGCGCCATTTCCACGAAGACCGGATCGTTGAGCAGCGTCAAGGCTTGCAGAGGCGTGTTCGAGCGTTCGCGCCGGCTGCAACTTCGCACCGGATCGGGTGCGTCGAAGGTCACCGATTGCGCGAACGGAGCCGTCCGCTGAATCCAGGTGTAGAGCCCGCGGCGGTAGCGGTCCGGACCGGGGCTCGCCACCCACGGTGTTTCGAACGCTTCCTTGGTCACCGCCTCGGGCTGTGGGGGACGCACGCTCGGGCCTCCGATCTTCGGGCTCAGCAGCCCGCTTACGGTGAGACCGCAGTCGCGAACCAACTCGGCCGGCAGCCGTAGCCGCGATTGGCGAGCCAGCAGCCGGTTGTTCGGATCGCGGCTTCGCAGCGTTTCCGTCATCGCCGAACTCTGGCGATAGGTGGACGACATCACGATGGTCTTGAGAAGCTTCTTTGTATCCCAGCCAGAGTCGATGAACTCAACCGCCAGCCAGTCGAGCAATTCGGGATGAGACGGCCGGGCGCCCTGCGTCCCGAAGTCCTCGGATGTCAGGACCAGGCCCGCGCCGAACAGTTCCTGCCAGTAGCGGTTGACGGTCACGCGCGCGGTTAGCGGGTGGTCGCGAGAGACCAGCCAGCGTGCGAAGGCGAGGCGATCGAGACGGCCGGGCGGCGGCGAAGGCAGAACCGCGGGAGTCCCTGGCGCGACGTCCATGCCCCGGGCGCGGAAGTCGCCGCGGGTGTGCAGGTAGTTGGGCTTCGGGATCGGGTTCTCGAACATCACCGGGGCCAGGGTGAGCGGCGGCGCGGTCTTCGCCAGAGCATCCAATTGCTTCACCACGTCCTTGACCTTCAACGCCGCGAACTTGTCTTTGTTGGCCAATTCTCCCCTGCGCAGGAAATACTCGAACAGGCGCCGCTGCTGCGATGTCGTGCGCCGCGTCCGATCCGTCTTCAGGATGTAGAGGCCTTCCAGTTGCCCACCGCCCAGGTTGCCTTCCCAGATGAGACCGATCAGTTCAAGCTGCCGGTCCCAGTGATGATCGCGCCCGGGGCTCTTCTCGGCCTCCAGCACGCGGCGCTCCCACTCCCGCATGTCGCCGTCAAGAGCGGATTCGAGCGTCCCGACAGCCTCACGCCACTTGCGGTCGTAGGCCGGCCGTTCACGAAGGGACTGGCCCCACTCGCCGTCGAACGGCGCGGGGACATTCACCTCGTCGGCGCTGTTGAAGATGGCGTAGAGCTGGTAGAACTCTTTTTGCGAGATGGGGTCGTACTTGTGATCGTGACAGCGGGCACAGCCCACCGTCAGACCCATCCAGGCCAATCCGACGGTGGCCACCCGGTCAACCACCTGTTCGACTCGATACTCTTCGAGATCCGCCCCTCCCTCGCGATTGCTCAGCGTGTTGCGGTGGAACCCCGTGCCCAGTCTCTGCTCGAGGGTCGCGCCCGGTAACAGGTCGCCCGCGATCTGATCGATCGTAAACCGGTCGAACGGGAGGTTCCGGTTCAGCACCTCGACGACCCAGTGGCGGTAGCGCCAGGCGTGGGGGCGCAACTGGTCGGTCTCATAGCCGTCGCTGTCGGCGTAGCGAGCGAGGTCGAGCCAGTGCCGGGCCCACTTCTCGCCGAAATGAGGCGATTCGAGCAGGTGGTCGACCAGCTTCTCGTATGCCCCAGAGTCCTTGACGAAGGCGTCCACGTCTTCGGGTTTGGGCGGTAGGCCTGTGAAGTCGAACGAGAGTCGTCGAATCAGGACACGCGGGTCGGCTTCTCGCGAGAGTGTCAGCCCTTCCCGCTCCAAGCGCGCGAGCACGAACGCATCGATCGGATTGCGGACCCGGTTTGTCTGATGCACCGAGGGGATCGAGGGTCTCCGCGGGGTGATGAAGGCCCAATGCCGGACCGGCGCGGACCCCGTTGCGCCCTGGTCGATCCAGCCACGAATCAGGTTGATCTCGCGATCGGTCAACGGATCGCCCGTGGGCGGCATGCGCGGCGTCTCGCGCCCAGTGATCCGCCGCACTAACCGGCTCGCTCCGGCGTTGCCCGGCACGATCGGCTTGCCGTGTTTCCCACCGGCCGAGGCCGCTACGCCGGCATCCAGACGCAACGCGCCGGACTGCACCGCGGGACCGTGGCAGGCCACACACCGTTTCTGGAGAATGGGCGCGATGTCGCGCGCGAACTCCACCTGAGTTTGCGCCCACGCCGGACTCAGAATCAACAATGCGGAGGCCAAACGCATTCGATGGGACTACAGTACCAAACCTGTGCGGTGCGGGCACCGCTGGGGAACGCGTGGCGCATGCTTCCAGCGTGCATTGGGACTTCAGTCCCCCTCGCGTAGCCCGCCGGAGCGCCGGGCGACAAATAACGTCGCCCGGCGCCACTTCGACCCACATGCCTTACCGGTACGTCTTGTCGTCGACCTTGCTCAGGTCGACGCCGCTACTGAAGACGCCGAGGGTCACGATCGCGAAGGTGAACACCCGGTTCCCTGGTTCGATGTGGCCGCCGAACGCCTTGTCGGGATTGACCAGGGTCATGTGGGCATGGACGCGGCCATCGATGACGTAGCCGTTGATGCTGACGATGTCGGCGGAGGCAGACGCGTCGCGCGTGTACACATTTCGCGACGGGAAGTCGCGGTTGCTGACCGTGTGAAGGTGGTAGCCGCGGAGCGATCCGGCCCCGGCCAGGATCACGGCGTTGCGGATCTTCTGCTGCCGGACCATGGCTTCGATTCCAGCCAGCAGGTCGGCCTGATGTTTGAAACGCAGCACGACCATTCGCTCAAACTGGCCGCTGATGGCATAGACCTCGGGAACGGAGTCGCTGTTGGGCTTCGAGTCGTCAAAGGGGGTCGTTGCCCTGGTCACTTCGGTGCGGGCAGGTTGGGCGGTAAGGGGTATCGCCAGGGCGAGCAGGCAAAGTAAGGCGCGCATGGTGGTGACTTCAGCATACAGAGGGCGTGGCCACCCCACGGCCACGGGCCGCATGCCAAAGTGGGAAGAGCAAAAATGACGGACGCTTCTCTCAAACCAGCCCGGACCTTTGACCGTTCGATCGTGGAAGGGCCGATCCGTCTAGCCGTTTGGCGGCTGGCATGGCCGACCATGCTCCAGAACGCCATCGCCGGACTGCAGGGCATCATCGATCACGCGATGGTGGGCCATTTTGTCGGCTACACGGCGAATGCCGCCATCGGCGTCAGTTGGCAGATCATCATCGTCGTCATCGTCTTTATCAGCTCGCTGTTTACGGGAATGGGTGTCCTGGTCGCCCGTTTCGCCGGCGCGAACGATCCTGAGAAGGTCAATCGGGTGGTGTATCAAGCCTTCCTGACGTCGTTCGCGCTCTCGGCGCTGCTGGCGACGATCGGTTACGTTGCTGCTCCCACGCTGTTAGGCATCGTCAAGGCCGCGCCCGAAGTCCAGGCCGAGGCGCTTCCGTTCCTGCGCGCCATGTTCCTGGGCATTATCGGCATGATGATGTTCTTCATGCTGAGCGGCGCGTTTCGGGCCGCGGGAGATACGCGAACGCCGCTGCGGCTGGGCGTGGCGATGACGGTGCTCACCATCGCCTTCAACGTCGTGCTGATCCCGGCGTTTGGCACGCTGGGCGCCGCGTTCGGGACCATCGCCAGCAGTACCGCGGTCGCGGGATTCGGCGTGCGGAGGCTGTTCACTCCAGGGTCGGTGATCCATTTCGACGGCCACATGGACAAACGGCCCGACTGGACCATCATCCGTTCGTTGTTCCGCTTCGGATTGCCGGCGGGAGTCCAGGGCATCGCGATGAACATCGCCGGCCTGCTGCTGTTGCGGTTCATCGGCTCTCTGGAGCACAGCGCGGCCGCGCAGGCGGCGTACACGGTCGCGTATACGGAGTTGTTCTCGCTGATCACGTGGACGTCGGTGGGATTGATGGGCGCATCCGCCACCATCGCCGGGCAGAACCTCGGGGCGGGGAATCCCGAGAGGGCCAAGCACGGGGTGGAGGTCGCCTCCGGAATCGGCCTCATGGTGGCCGCTGTCGTGGGAGCGATGTTTCTCGCGATTCCGCAATACCTGCTCGGAATCTTCGGCATGACCGAGCCGCTGGTGACGTCCATCGGCCGGCAGTTGCTGGGATACCTGAGCGTGTCCGGTCTGTTTATCACGGTTGCCCTCAGCTATACCGGCGGCCTGCAGGGTACCGGCGATACCCGAGGCCCCTTGTACATCTCGATCGTGTCGCAGATCGCGATTCCGATCGGCATGTGCACGATCCTTCAATCGCGCCGTGGGCTCGAGTCCGGGGATATCTGGCTGGCGATCGTGCTGGGACACCTGACACGCGCCGCCTTGACGGTGGGATGGTTCCGGAAAGGCAACTGGCGGCGGATTGCGGTGGAGATCAAACCGGCGAATAGGTAGACAGAACAAGGGAGGGGAGAGGAGCGCCGGGCGACCAACTACGTCGCCCGGCGTCCCTCGGGGTTACACGACCTTCAGGATGATGATGACTAGCGTGTAGAGCGCCAGCGACTCGATCAGGACCAGGCCGAGGATCAGGGCGAAGCGGATGGCCGCCGATGCGCCTGGATTCCGGGCCATGCCCTCCGCGGCGCCTTTGACCGCGTTGCCTTGCGCCAGGCCGCAAAGACCCGAAGCAATGGCCATCGAGAAGCCGGAGCTGATGGCGACCCAGTTGGTGCCGCCCTTCTCCTGCGCGAACATCGGGCTGGCGAAGATCAACAGGATCATGGCCAGCGCAAACAGTTTGAGGTTCATCTTGTTTTGATACTCCTTGCTAAGAAATGGCTTCGAGGAGGTGGTTCCACATCGTGACCTGGGGGTCCGATGGGCTCACGCTCGAAGCGCGACCGGTCGAACAGGCCAACTACAGGCCCGTCGAAAATCAATGCTCGTCGTGGGCGACGGCTCCGGCGACGTAAATCATCGTCAGCAGCGTGAAGACATACGCCTGCAATACTCCGACAAACACGTGCAGCGCCATAAAGACCACCGGCGCCACCACAAATGTCATTTTGATAAACACCAGCGTCACCTGCTCGCCCGCATACATGTTGGCGAAGAGACGAACGGTGAGCGACAGGGGACGCGCCAGGTTGGAGATGATCTCGATTGGCACCATCAGGGGCGCGAGGATCGGCATCGGGCCGGCGAAATGAGCCAGGTATTTGCCCACCCCCTGCGACGCCATGCCCGCCCAGTTGTAATACGCGAATGCCAGAATCGCCAAGCCGAACGGCACTTCCGGGAACATGGTCGGCGACTCGAAGGTCGGGATGATCCCCAGCAGGTTGGCGAACAGGATAAACAGGAACAGCGTTCCGAAAAAGGGAAGGTACTTCCCGGCGCCGTGCCCTACGTTTTCGTCGGCCTGCTCTTTCAGGAAATGGTAGACGAGTTCGAAGATATGCTGCAGGGAGCCCGGCTTGTCCATCGAGAGGCCGGCGCGAAGCATGGCGAAGACGAAGACGAGGAGAAGGGCGACAAGCAACTCCATCACGACCGGGGTCGACCAGGGCCGATGCGGGTTCACCGCGTGATCACCGACGAGCCCGATCAGGGCGTTGCCGGGGCCGGCAAGGTGGTCGTTAAACAGGGCGGTCAGCCACGGTTCATGTTCCATAGGCGAGCGAGTTCCCACACGCTTTCCAACAGGACGGCGGCCACGGCCGTGAACAAACCCACCAGGGCCGCAGTCAGGCTTAGCGTGGAAAACTTCAGGATAACATAGGCTCCCGCGCCCAACAGAATGTAGCGGATACCCAGCAGAGCGGCCGTGCGTCCACGGCCCGGGGAATCGGAGGCGGCCGGGTCCAGCGAACCGGCAACTTTGCGCAGCCAGCGGAAGTTGAAGTAGGACGCAATGGCGCCGAGCAGAAATCCGGCTCCGGCCGGCCAACCACCGATGGCCAGCCCTGCGAAGGTCCCGGCGGCGGTCATCCAGGCGATATGCAACACGATCCGGCCGAGGATGCGGTCAAGATCCATCGTCGTTCCGGAGGTCCTTTTGCAGGTGCTGAAGCAATTTCCAGATCCCCGAGGCGATGCCCAGCAGCGTGAATACGAGATAGAGGAAGTGCGTGCCGAAGAACCGGTCGGCGTACAACCCGAGAACGTAGCCGACGGCGGTCGCGCACGGCAGTAGGAATGCCAGGCCGGAGTACTCGGCCGCTTTGACCGTCCAGGATTTCCTGCCGTTCATTTCTTTGCCACCAGCAGTGTGTGGGGCGAGTGGCAGGCGAAGCACTGGGCGGCGGCGGCCAGCTCCGGATGGCTCGCCGGGAGGCTGGCGTGACAGCGCTTGCACTGCAGCAGCGTGTGGGCGGCGGTCCGCTGCCGGTGGTGTCCGTGGCAGGTGGCGCACTGCGCCGCGCGGACCTTTCCTTTTGCCAGCACGACTTTGGCATGCTTGCTCTCGAGGTACTCGCCACCTTGTTTCGAGTGACAGCTGCCGCAAAGTTTGGGGATATCGTGCGCCGGGCTGACGCGTTCGGGCGCGACGGCTCCGTTGGAATTGGCGTGCTCCGAACTGGCGCCGTGGCAGGCATCGCAGCTGAGCTTTTGAGCAAAGTGTTTATGGGCCTTCAGATCTTCCAGCTTGTCATTGTGGCAGTTCTGGCAGATCTCGTGGACGGGTTGTGCGTAGGCGGCAAAAGAAAGCAGAATGAGGAACAGTAGGGAGGACATGGTCCGCACCCTGATTATAGGCCCCGTGAAGGCGCACTGCGCCCGTAGAGAGAAACGATGAAGATCCCGAGTTTCCTGTTGTTGATTGCGGCCGCGGGACTGCAGGCCGCGCCGCCGGATGCCAAGATGTTGATGAAACTGGACGAGGACTTCTGCCAGGCGTTCCAGCAAAAAGGCGTTGCCGGGTGGCTGGAATACTGGGGCGAGGACGCCGTAGTGTTCCCACCGCGCGGGCCTATCCAGAAGGGTCTTGCGGCCGCGTCCAGGCATTACCGGGCGGTGTTTGGCGATCGCAAGGGCGGGTTGGTGTGGACACCGGCCGGCGGTCACCTGTCGCCGGGAGGCGATTTAGGCTTCACGTACGGCACCTGGGTCTCCGAGCGCAAGGGGCCCGAAGGGACGCCGGCGACGGTGACGGGCAAGTACTTCACGACGTGGAAAAAACAGAAGGACGGCTCCTGGAAGATTGTCGCCGACATCGGCCAGACGGACGCGCCGGAGAAGTGAGCCGACCGGCGACCTTCGTTCCTGTGCCAGGACAACGGCTAGATGACTTGCAGGATCAGACACTTCAGGTAATGCGTTTCCGGCACGGTGAGGAGGATCGGATGATCCTGCGCCTGCGTCCGCCGCTCGAGAACGCGCAGGGTCTTGCCTGCATCCAGCGCGGCTTCAGCCACGACTTTCAGCAAGTCCGCTTCGCTCACATGGAACGAGCAGGAACAGGTGACCAGCACGCCGCCGGGTTCGAGCAGGCGCAGCGCGCGGAAGTTGATCTCCTTGTAACCGCGTAAGGCGGCGTCCAGGTTGGATCTCGACCTGGCGAACGCCGGGGGATCGAGAACCACCGTGGAAAAGCTTCTGCGCGCCGACCCATGCCCTGCCAAGACGTCGAACGCGTCGGCTTCGCGCCAGTCAATGTTGCCCAAGGCATTGGCCTCCGCGTTTCGCCGGGCGGTTCGGAGCGCCGATTCGGAACTGTCCACCCCTTCCACGCGCTCGCATTTCGATGCCAGGTGAAGGGCGAATCCACCCGTGGAGGTGAACATGTCGAGAGCCGCACCATGGGCATAACGGGCCGCCGCGGCGTAATTCTCGCGCTGGTCGAGATAAATGCCGGTCTTCTGGCCTTCCAGCAGATCGGCGTGGAGAAGCAGGCCGTTCATCTCGATCTCGACCAGGCCCGGCGGCTCGCCATGAAGGACCTCCTTGTGGAGGGGCAGGTCTTCCTTGGCCCGTACCGGCGCGTCGTTGCGCAGGACGATGCCCACCGGATCGAACAATTCCCGGAGCGCCGCCACGATGGCGTCGCGGGAGCGATCCATCCCCTGGTCGAGCAGTTGGACGACCAGATAGCCGGCATAGTGGTCGACAATGAGGGCCGGCAGCCGGTCGGCTTCCGAGGAAATCACGCGGCAGGCGTTGGTGGCGGTTACCCACTGCTCCCGGTAAGCCGCCGCGGCGCGAATACGTTCCTGAAAGAACTCCGGCCCGATTGGCTCGACGCGAGTCGAGAGAAGCCGGAGGCAGATCTGCGAGGTGGAACTGTAGTGGGCCACCCCCAGGGGGCGGCCCCGTTCGTCGGCGGCAACAACGGCGTCGCCCGGCTGAGCCGATCCGCGATCGGCAATATCGCTCGAATAGACCCAAGGATGGCCGGAGCGGAGACGCTCGGCCCCGCGCCGGTTGACTCTGACCTGGTTCAAGCCAGCGCCTGCAGACGCGCGATTCGTTCCTCGGTGGAAGGATGCGTGGAGAACAGGCGCATCATCGCCTGGCCGCTGAACGGCTTGATAATGAACATGTGCGCCGTGGCCGGCGAAGCGTCGAGCGGAATCCGGTGCGACCAGGTCTCGAGCTTGCGCAGCGCGTTGATCAATCCGGACGGGGAACCCGTGAACCGGGCGGCAGCGGCATCGGCGGAGTATTCGCGGGTTCGGGAGATCGCCATCTGAATCAGGGTTGCCGCGATCGGACCGAGAACCAGCAACAGGATGCCCGCCAGGGGATGGACGCCTTCATCGTCATCGTCCCTCCGGCCTCCGAAAAACATCGCGACATAGGCGAGGTTGGTGATCGCCGCGCCGATGGTGGCGGCCACCGAACTCGTCAGGATATCGCGGTGCTTGATGTGCCCGAGCTCGTGCGCGATGACCCCTTCCAGTTCCCGGTCGTCCATCAATTCGAGCAGTCCCACGGTCATGGCCACCGACGAGTGGCTTGGGTTGCGCCCGGTTGCAAAGGCATTGGGCGAATTGTCGGGGATCACCCAAAGTCTGGGCATCGGCAATTCCATTCGCTGGCAGAGTCTTTGGACCATC
>CAZGUX010000301.1:0-13211 GCA_964529305.1 uncultured Solibacteraceae bacterium
CGAAGCCAATCGAAGCCATGGGTCGAACCCAATCGGCCCCTGCAAAATCAGTCACTTCCCGCCAAATTGGCTTCGTTTTGTCAAATGCGTCAGCAGTTCCCTCCAGCCCCGGCCCGGAAGGCGGCGGACCGGCCGCCACCCTCCACGTAGACCCGGCCCGGCGATCCACCTCCTCCCCCTCCGAGCGGCGGTCGCCAGACGGCGCTCCTGCCGGACCCTTCCGCTTCGCTCAAAGCGAGCCGCCCTCCTGCCCATCCCAGCCGCCGCCGTGCGGCGGACCTGCGCTCAGAGAGTCGACCGGCAATCGCCGCGCGACGACATCGGGGTGCCGCGGGTGCCGGGACAGACAGGGCCGGCTCAGATTTTGCGACGGCAACCCACCCGCCGAGGCAATATGGCGGAGTCAGAATAAAGGCGCTATAACAGAGAGACTGCGCCCGCACACCCAATCGGAAAGAGCACTATGATCGACTTCGGACGATCCTATTTCACCTGGACCAGCCACCCGACGAAGCCCGACCCACATTACAAATACGCGGGCGGGTTCGTTGGCAAGGATGGAGCCGTACACCGGGTCCGCATCCAGTTCGACGCGACCTGCACTTTGACCAACGACAAGACCGGCAAGAGTGACGAACTCTTCCTGCTCTGCCCCTGCCGTACCGAGTACACCATCGTCACCGAGAATCTCTTCCAGGTGCCGAACGGAGAATTCCGGGTCGTGTTCGGAAGGGAGCACAGCGTGCCGCTCGCCAGGCGGCCGTCGAGCGAACCCGAGCCGCTGAAGCGCCGCAAGCTCAGCGAGCAGTTCGCCAGCCACCAGGTCGACCTGCGCAAGTTCGAGCCGGCGCGGACGGTAACGACGGCGGAAGGGGTGATCGAGGCCACCGTGGCCGACGCGGTCATGAACGGACGGACCACCTACCGGGACGCCGCGCGCGGGGTCACCGTGACGCTCGAGTACCCGATCAAGCTGATCAACCTGCAGCAGCGTGAGAAGCTGTTCCAGGTTTGCATGGGGCCGGTGCCGCTGCCGGACCTGGCCACTTGGGACGGGGTGAGCGTCGACCGGGCCTTTCTCGCGCACCTCGCGTTCAGCGACTTTGACTACATGGAGTTCATGCTGCGGCGCACGCTCGAGCCGGCCGAGTCCGAGAAGGGCTGGTTTTACGCGGTGCGGGGGCGCGACCGCAATGAGCTGCGCGACCCAAAGAAAGTGCCCTCGGCCCCTCGCGGCCGCCCCGGGCTGACCGCCTACGACGAGGTCGTCGCCAGGCAGGTCACCACCGAGGTTCTGGTCGCTCCCCCAGAAGCCAGAAAGCTGTAGAGGAGGCTGCCATGGCGAAGAGATCCACCCGACGGCAATTCATCCATTCCACCAGCGCGGCCGGACTGCTCGCGGGCGCCGCCGGCCCGGCCTGCTCCCGCAAGGAAGAGACGGCCAAGGAACCAGCAAAAGAGGCCACCATGATCGATTTCGACCGGTCGTTCTTCACCTGGACGAGCAAGCCCTACACTCCGCACCCGCACTATGTCAACGACGGCGGCATGGCTCAGGGCGCGGGTTCGATACGGGATGTGCGCATCCAGTACGAGGCGGTATGCGAGGTGCGCAACGACACAACCGGGCACGTCGAGGAACTGTATCTGTTGCACCCTTGCCTGGGCGAGTACACGATTCCCAAGAAGGACTTCTTCATGGTCCCGTCGAAGGAGTTCCGGGTAATCTTCACGCGCACTCACTCCATCCCGATCGCCCTGCGTCCCTCGACCGAGACCGAGGCCGTCAAGGCCCGGGCTCACAACTTCGACTCGACGAAGTTCACGACGCGCCGGCACGGCCGCGTCACCACCCTGGCCACACCCAAGGACGTGATCGACGCGACCCTGGCCGGCAAGCCGCTCAACAGCCGGATCCGGATCCGGGACGCGGCGCGGAACTGCACGCTCACGCTGGAGTTTCCCGTCCGGACCATGAACCTCAACGTGGAGGAAGGGCTCTACCAGGTCGACACGGGCCCTCTGCCGCTGCCGGACCTCAACACTTGGGACGGCATGCGGCCGTCGCGCGCCTTCCTGAGCCACGTGGCGTTCAGCCGGCCGGATGCCGCCGAGTTCATCCTGCGCCGCGAGGTCGAGCCTTCGGACCGCGACAAGGAGTGGCTGTTCGCGGTGCGCGGCAAGTGGCGCTGGGAGCTGCGCGACCCGAAGAACCCGCCGCCGGGGCATCCGCCCCGCCCGGCCTGGCCGTTCGGCTACAACGAGACGATGCGCTTCGACAGCGCGAACGAATTCGTGTGCGCGGAGATCGGCTAGAAGGCAATAGGGGCAACGGTGGCGGACGATGGTTGGTCGAGCATTTACAGCTTCGCAATCATCGCCGCGACCTCGACCACGAAGTCGTCCGTCCCCTCGGCCGCAATCTCGTCGAGGAGCTTGGCCAGCGTGTCGCGCGTCATCTGCTCGTCGCGCTCCCTATCTTCGGCCGACTCGCGAAAATAGCGCGCCAGTTCGGTGATCCTCAGCCGGTCCTCGACGCTGACCGTGTCCATAGACTCAAGTGTACCCCGTCCCGCAGGCGGAAGGGAGGCCCTGCACGTGACCGGCGAAATCGCACTACAATCTTGCTGGGAGGATTGGGGATGAAGATCGGAGCAGGAATCGTGGTGTGTGCCTTCATGATCACGGGCGCGACGGCGCAGCGACCCGCGCCCAGGGCGGCGCCCGTAAAACCGGCGGCGTCGCCAACGGGTACGGCGGCCACACCCAAATTCAAAGCGATTTGGGAGCCAGTGCCGTTCAACAAGGACATCGGATTGAACGCGATTGCGTGTACCGGTCCGGAGACGTGTTGGGTGGTCGGGGAGAAGTCCACCATTCTGTTGACCACAGATGGCGGGAAAACGTGGCAAGCGCAGCTTGGCGGCGATCCCGAGGCGACCGACGATCCACTCACCAAGGTCTTCTTTCTGGATGCGAAGAACGGCTGGGCAATGACGGATCGGGGCAAGATCCTGGGTACGCGAGACGGAAGCACCTGGGCGGAGTTGTCTGCCGTGAGCGGAACAACCAAAGGGGTGTGGTTCCAGAGCCCGCAAACCGGGCTGGAGATCGAGAATTCGGACTCGACCAGCCAATCGACCCTGCGGCGCAGCGACGATGGCGGCAAATCCTGGAAGCCGATCAGCCGCTGCAGCGTGGAGGCCACGGTGGGAGGGCTGCCGCGCAAACTGGACTGCGTGATGAAGACGGTAGCGTTTCTGTCGCCGGCGGTGGGGTTCGCGGGTGGGGGCGCAGCCGTCAGTATGGAAAGGTCTGCCGCCGTGTTCGGCAAGACCACCGACGGAGGGCAGACCTGGACCATGTCGATGATTCCGGAAACCAAGTGGCAGATTACACACCTGAAGTTCTGGACTGACAAAGACGGGTTCGTCGTGCTCAGCGATGGCGAGGAGGTCTACTGGACCGCCGACGCGGGCGGCACCTGGACGAGGTCCGTAAAGCAACGCCAGTGGCCCAGTTTCTACGGTGCTGCCGATGGCAAGATCGTTGTTGGGGTGGGAGAAGGCGGAGGGATCGGCTACTCCTTCAACGGAGGGCGCAATTTCACTTCCCGGCCCTTTGCGCTGCCGGCAAGGGTTCGTGCCGTCACGTTTCCAGATGCCCAGCACGGGTACCTGGTGGGGCAGCATGCCATGGTATACCGCTACCGGATCGTCCCCGTCGGCTACAGCAGCCAGGGAATGATCGGGGCGGCGGCGCCGTAGGCACGGACCACCCCCTACCGCGGCCGTTTCTGACATTCGCACCGGTCGCGTGCGGGCGGGCGCGTTACACTGGCAGATTGATGGCAAATCCGCTTGCAGCGGCCGGGGTGACCTCGGTAGATGAACTCGCGCAAACCCGCGGCATGCGGGAGGCCCTGCAGTTCCTCACCCGGGAAAAGCAGTGGATTAACGAACTGCACCTGGAGTTGTGCCGGATTCCCGCGCCCACGTTCCTGGAAGGCCAGCGTGCCGAGTGGATGGCTGCCCAGTTCCGCCTCCACGGCTGCGACTCGCAGATCGACCGCGCCGGCAACGTGGTGGCGTTTCTCGATCCGGAGTCGCGCGGACCGTACGTGGCGCTCACCGCGCACCTGGACACGGTGCTCGCGCCCCGGAACCGCGAGGACATCGCGATCGGCAGCGACGGGCGCTTTCTGGGCCCCGGCGTCTCGGACAATGGCGCGGGCCTGGCGGCCCTGCTGGCCCTGGCCCGCGGTTTGAAGGGATCTCCGCCGCTTTCCGATCTCTGGTCGAATCTCATCTTCATCGCCAATGTCGGCGAGGAGGGCGAAGGCAACCTGAGCGGGATGCGGCATATCTGCCGCCCGGCGGGACTGGCCCGGAAGGTCACCTGCTTTCTGGTCCTGGATGGGGCCGGAACGGAGCACATCACCACCCAGGCTCTGGGGAGCCGCCGGTTCGAGGTGGTGTTTCACGGACCCGGCGGGCACAGTTGGAGCGATTACGGTACCGGCAATCCGGTCCACGCGCTCAGCCGCGCCATCGCCGAGTTCACGGAGGTCCGGCTGAACGGGAATCCCCGCTCGTCTGTGAATGTCGGTGTCTTTGAAGGCGGCGCCAGCGTCAACGCCATCCCGACCCAGGCGCGCGCCAAGGTCGACATTCGCAGCGAGAGCGACCAGAAGATGGACGAGTTGGTCGGCGTCCTGACCGCCGCCGTAGAGCGGGCGCAGAACACCGAGAATGAGCGGGCATCGGCGGGCCGTGTTACAGGCCGCTTGAAGGAGATCGGCGCGCGGCCCGCGGGGCGCCTGGCGGAGGGAGCGGCCGTGCTCGAATACCTTCGCGCCGTCGATTCCCATCTCGGCATCCGCTGCCACCTCGACTGCGCGTCGACCGACGCGAACGTGCCCTTGTCGCTCGGCATTCCCGCGATCTCGATCGGCGCGGGCGGGCAAGGCGGTGGAGCCCACACTCCGCAGGAATGGTATCTGCCCGAGCGCCGCGACCTCGCGCTGAAGCGGATTCTGCTCACCCTCGGCTTGCTGCTCCGCGACCCGACCGTCGCCGAAAGTTGTCTGCGGCGCTCGTGACCCCGCGCGCCCGCGCCGATCTGGCCCTGTTGTTGGCCACCTTCTTTTGGGGCGCCACGTTCGTACTGGTGAAAGAGGCGTTGAACCACGCCTCCGCTCTCCTGTTCATCGCGGCGCGGTTCACCATCGCCACCCTGATCGTCGCCGTGGTGATGCGGCCGCGCCTGAGATCCGACGGCCGCTGGCCCGACTCGGTGCGCTGCGGCGTGCTCGCCGGAGCCTGTCTGTTCCTGGGTTACGCGTTCCAGACCATCGGCCTGCGCTACACCACACCGACCAAGTCCGCGTTCGTCACCAGCCTGATGGTGGTGATGGTGCCCTTGCTGGGCGCCCTGGTGTATCGAAGCCGTCCCGCGACGTGGGAGTTGGTCGGGGTAGCGCTGGCGGCGGCCGGACTCGCGCTGCTCACCCTGCGAGGAGAAGACTTGCGGCCCGCGACCGGCGATGTCATCACCCTCGGGTGCACGGTTGCCTATGCCGGGCACATCCTGGTCGTGGGGCGGTTTGCCGGACGAACGAAGTTCGAGCAGGTCGCCGTGCTGCAACTCGGCGTGTGCGCCGCGCTCTCGTGGCTGGCAGCCCCGGTCGTCGAGGCGCCCTTCTTCCGCTCCTCCCCAAGCCTGTGGTTGGCCATTCTGGTGACGGCGGTGTTCACCACCGCCTTCGGGTTCACGGTCCAGGCGTGGGCGCAACAGCACACCACGCCCACCCGGACGGCCTTGATCTTTGTGTGCGAACCCCTCTTCGCCTGGCTGACGTCGTACGTGCTGACGGGCGAGGTGCTGACGCCCCGCGGCATGACGGGCGCGGCCTTGATCCTGGCGGGGATCCTGCTGGTGGAATTGAAGCCGATTCGCTCGCCGGGCCCGGCCGTGGCATGAGGCGGCGCTGCCCCACGAACGGCCCGCCGCATCGTCAATGCCGTCAGCGGCCACTCACGCGCTCGATCGTGACGAACTCCATCTCGCCCGCCCTCAACTCCCTTCCCGGCAAGGTCGAATCGCGGCCTTTCGGCACGGTGACTTCCGCCGTGGCCGTCTGCGTACCGTCTTCCCGGAAGCGGTAGACGCGGTGGGCTCCCGGCGGCAACCACAGCGCGAGGTTGAGGCGAAGGTCCGCTTTCGCCGGAGCGTTCCCTTCATTCACGATGACGATGAGGGCCCCGTCGCCCAGTACGTGACTTCGGACAAACAGGGGGCTCGGCTCCGAGAGAATGCACTCCCCGATCGGGGTGCCCTCGGTGAAGTACGGCAGAAACTGCTTGCGCCGGGCCACGGCCTGCTTCACCAGCGGAGACAATCCCGGCTTCTCGCTCAGGATGGCGCTGCCGTTTTCTCCATCCGGTTTGCGGAGCAGGAAGTTGATATAGGTTCCGTCGGCGAGGCATTTCTTCAGAGCCAGCGGCGAACGCTCGACATTGCAGTTCACCCTGGGGGCGCGAAGCACGTTGTGAATCGGCGCGGCCTCCACATACTCCACATACTCGGTCGTGGTGAGATGCCCCTCCTTGGTCTGGTTGCTGAGCCAGTTCCAGGTGTAGTCGAGCACTTCGCCGTCCCATTCCAGGCCGGCGATCGAGTTCGTCTCGGCCGCAAACGTGGATTCGGGATTCCTCTTCCGGGCGCGCGCGCGAATCTGCTTCACGACACCCAGCAGCGCCACGTTATCTTCATACCGGGAGGACAGCGCGCCGTCGGGTCCGCCTCCGCCGAACACGTCCCAGGTGAACGACGTGACGCCCCGGTCGATCCACTCCGATACGGAGGCCACGGCGTCCTTCTGCCAGAGCGGGTTCGACGGCGGCACGGTCTGGCCCGCATGGTCGAACGGGAGCCCTCTCAGGTACGACGGGTTGAAGTTGGGGATCAGGTCCCGATGGAAATTCCACGCGTTGCGGCTGGTGTATTTGATTCCGTAGCGGGGCAATTCACGGTGATGCAGCAGGTGGATGCCTAGCGCGGCCGCGATGTTCACGGCAATCTCCTCGGACTGGCGAACCCCCTGAAGCCACTCCGCCATCGACCCCAGCACCCCGCGAAGGGGAATCGGCATTCTGAGGTGAAAGCACCAGCGCCAAGCCGACATCTCGTCGAGTCCGTGGTCCTTGACGTCGCGCGCGATCGCGGGCAGGTCCTTGAAGCGGATAGCGGCACGCTCCGGCACGGTTTCGTGCTGATCGGACATCCAGATGGAGAGATACCCGAGCCCGTCACGGATGTGTTTCGGAATCTCTCGCGGAGGGTTCACCTCGCGCACAAACTGGCGGTAAGCTTCGATCCCTTTAGCCCAACCGCCCTCGTGCGGAGTCAGCCAGGACTCGGGGCTCTCCCAGGTTTCCCCGGGCGCGATTTTGCCGGGCTGCCAGATTGCCAGCCGCAACCGGTCCGGGCGGCTCTCGCTGACGTAGGTGAGGAAGTCCGGACGGCGGTAGTCCCGGTCGCGCCACTTCTTCTGAAAAAGGCTGAATCCGCCCTGCAGGCTTCCATAGTCCAGCCAGTTCATGACATTCGGGCCGTAGGAGTACGCGGTCGCCTCATAGACCCTCCATCCTCCGTCGACCATCCACATCGCCGCGTGGTGCCGATTCTCGCTTCGCTGTGTAAACGGCCGGACCGAACCCCGGGCCATCGTCAGGCGAGTCGTCTCGGGAGCGCCGATCGGCCGGAGACCGGAGAAGTCGGGAAACAGGATCTGGGGGACGGGCTGCGAGAACCGGTTCTCGATGCGGCATCGCATCACGATGGACCGGCCGTCCGGCGCTTCGGTAATCGTGACGCTGACGCGGGCAGATCCGGCGGGCAGTTGGACGTGGGTTCGGCTCGGCGCGAGTTCCGGCCACGTGATGGTGATGCCGTGGTCGATCTCCTGGAAGACCGCCAGCGAGAAGCGGGTCGCCAGCCGCATCGGGACATAGTCAGCCAACGGAAACGCGAGATCGACCAGGCCGGCGGAGGTGGAGTCCGTCTCCAGCAGGCTGCCCGCCTTCGGGTGGCGGAGCGAAAGGATGCCGCCGGTGTTCTCGTCGAACACGATCTCGAGGCCATGGAGCGTCTTCGTCCGCGGAGCTGCCTGAATCGCGTGGGGCAAGAGCATGAGAAGCAGCACGAAGCAAAACCGGGACATGTACCAATAACCCCTTTCTTCGGGCACGTCATGGCCTCCTTCACCGCGCCGCCGCCAGTACCGGACGCCGGCGCTCGGCATCATAGCACTCCGCCACTCCCAACTCCCGTGGCGACGGAACGGAGGAAATCGGTGATTCCAGCGTCTACAATCAGGTTGGGCCAGCAACCCTGAACGTGGCTTGGGGTGCCAATCATGCGCAAACCATATCCGGTGTGGATTCTCCTGTTGACGGCGTGCGCGAGCGCGGCGAAGGTGGACTTGCGCCAGGCCGTCGTGGTGACCCGGCCGGACCAGGCCCCGGAAGCTGAACGCACGGCCGCGACGATGCTTGTGGAAGAACTGGAACGGCGCAGCGGTATTCGCCTACCGATTGCCACAAGTCTGCCTGCGGGAAGAGTCGCAGTGAGCATCACGTCGGGCGGTGCGGTGGCTGGGGGCCGGGCGGAAGGGTACCGGCTGTGGATCGAACCGAAGGACCCGCCGCAGGTCCGCATCGAGGGCGTGGACGCACGCGGCGCGCTCTACGGCGCCGGCCACCTGCTGCGACTCATGGAGTGGGGCTCCGACAGGCTGGAACTGGCCACGCCGCTCGAGATCACCACATCCCCGGCCTATCCGATTCGCGGCCACCAACTCGGCTACCGCGCGACGGCCAACTCCTACGATGCGTGGACGGTCGCGCAGTACGAGCAGTACGTTCGCGAGTTGGCGATTTTCGGAGCCAACGCCGTCGAGAACATCCCGGCGCAGGACGAACGTTCCAGCCCGGTCATGACGGTCTCACGTCGCGACATGAATCGCGCGCTGAGTCTGGCGTGCCGTCGCTACGGAATGGACTACTGGATCTGGCTGCCGGTAACGTTCGATCTGAAGAATCCGGGAAGCAAGCGCGCCGCCGAAATGCTCGAGTGGTTCGACCAATACCTGCGAGACACTCCATCGTTGACGGGAGTGTTCGTGCCGGGAGGCGATCCCGGCCACAACGCTCCAGAGGACCTCCTGCCGTATCTGGCCGAGCTGGCCAAACGGCTGCGGGCGGTTCACCCGCGGGGCCGCGTCTGGCTGTCGCTGCAGGGCTTCGATCAGAAGAAGGCGGAGTGGGTGTATCAGTATCTGGAGCGGGAATCGCCGGACTGGCTGGCGGGGCTGGTGGCCGGACCGAGCAGTCCACCGTTGGCCGGGACACGAAGGCGCCTGCCGGCCAAATACCGCCTGCGTCTCTACCCCGACATCACCCACAACAAGATCTGTCAGTTTCAGGTCCCTCAGTTGGATCAGGCGATCGCGCTGACACTAGGCCGCGAGGCCGTGAATCCGCGGCCGGTGGAGTTTGCCCGCATTCACAACTGGTACGCGCCGTATTCGGATGGATTCATCTCTTATTCAGACGGCGCCCACGACGACGTGAACAAGAATGTGTGGAGCGCGCTCGGCTGGGATCCGTCGCGGGGCGCCCGCGACATCCTGACCGAATACACGCGGTTCCACTTCGGACCGGAGGCCGCGGGCGAAGCGACAGATGGCATTCTGGCGCTGGAGGACAACTGGCATGGCCCGCTCGAAGCCAAGGGCGCGGTGGAGGGGACGCTGCTCCTGTGGCGGCGGCTGGAGGCCGCCTTCCCGCGACTGGCTGGCAACTGGCGCTGGCAGATGCTGCTGCTGCGGGCCTACTACGACGCTCACGTCCGCCGGCGCCTGCTGCAGGATTCGGCCCTCGAGCGAGAGGCCAACCAGGTGCTCGCTCGCGCCGGTGCAGTTGGAGCCGACGGGGCCATGAGCCAGGCCATGAAGATCCTCGATCGCGCTGCACCGGCTTCCGTCAGCGCCGGCCTGCGCGCCCGCATCGCCGACCTGTGCGAGAGGCTCTACCGGTCGATCGGCTTGCAGACCAGTGTGACGAAATACCACTCGAGCGGCGCCGAACGAGGGGCGGTGCTCGACTTTGTGGATCTTCCGCTCAACAACCGCTGGTGGCTGGAGGACGAGTTTTCGCGCATTCGCCAGTTTGCCTCCGAGGGCGAGAAGGTCGCGCGGCTGCGCGCGATCGCCGCCTGGGAAACCCCGGGCCCCGGGAGCTTCTACGACCACGTCGGAAACCCGGCCAGGGCTCCGCACCTGGTGAACCCGGCCGTGGATCCAGTGGAGCCCGAAGAAGAACGCATCGAGCCGCTGTTCTGGTGGTGGGACCAGGGAAAAAGCCGGGCGCGGTTGACGTGGCAAGCCACAATGTGGCCCCGCGCGCTGGTCTACGAGGGGTTGGACACGAAGGCATCGTACGTGGTCCGGTCGAGCGGGTACGGCAAGCTGCTCCTGCGAATCGACGGCGATCGCGTCGCGGCGGCGCCGGGACCGCTCCGGATGGGCGAGACTCAAGACACCGCGGTGCCTTCGAAGTACCTGCAAGACCGCAAGCTAGTCCTCACTTGGGATATTCCCAACGATGAGGGACACGTGAACTGGCGCCAGCGTTCACGCCTCGCCGAGGTCTGGCTGATCCGGCAGGATTTACGCCCGTGAACACGAGGCGTGAAGGCGTTGACCCACGTTAGAATCGAGAGCATGTCTGTCCAAGCCGCGGTGTTGACCGCGTTCGAGCAGCCGCTCGAGATTCGGGAATATCCGAGGATTACATCCCTGGAGCCGGGCGAGGCGCTCGTCGATGTCGAAATGGCCGGCATCTGTGGAACCGATGTGCACTTGTGGCTGGGGCAGTTGCCGATTCAGCTTCCCGTGGTGCTCGGCCACGAAACCGTGGGCCGGATTGTGTCCCTCGGGGCAGGACTCGAGACCGACTGGAGGGGCGGGCCGCTGCGCGTGGGCGACCGGGTGACCTGGGCGAGTTCCATCGTGTGTGGCGCTTGCTTTTATTGCCGGCAGAAACGGCAGCCCACACGGTGCGTTTCGCGGAAAGCCTACGGGATCTCGTACCCGGCGACGGAGCCGCCGCACCTGCGGGGCGGCTATGCCGGCCAGATTCACCTGCGCGCCGGTACGGCGATTTTCCGGCTGCCGGACGACCTTCCGACCGATGCCGTCATCGGGGCGGGATGCGGGTTGGTTACCGCGATTCACGGGTTGGAACGAGGGCCGGTGGAGTGGGGCGACACGGTGGTGGTGCAGGGGGCGGGTCCGGTAGGACTGGCCGCGCTCGCGATCGCGCGGCAGTCGGGAGCAGCGCGCGTCATTGTCGTCGGCGGTCCGGCACACCGGCTTGCCTTGGCGCGGGAATTCGGGGCGGCCGCCACGATCGACATCGACGATGTGGCCGACCCGCTGGAGCGGCGCCGCGCGGTGCTGGCGGAGACAGGGTCGTACGGAGCGGACGTGGTGATCGAGTGTGTCGGCCATCCGGCGGCCGTAAACGAAGGTCTTCATTTCTGCCGCGACGGCGCGCGCTTCCTGGTGCTCGGCCAGTATGCCGACGCCGGCGAGATCTCGTTCAATCCCCACACCATCACGCGCAAGCAGCTTCAACTGATCGGCTCGTGGGGATTTGAGCCGCGGCACGTCGACCGTGGGCTGCGGTTGCTGGCCGGGTCGCCCTGGAAAGAACTGTTCGCCTCCGAGATCACGCACAGGTTCCCGCTCGCCGAGGCCAACCAGGCGCTGGAGACCGTTCGGCACTGGCGCTCCGGCAAGTCGGTGCTGGTGCCGTAGGCTCGGGGAACAGGAGCAACTGTTCTTCCGTTTGAGGGGTGTGGCCGACGGGCTCGGGCCGCAGTCCGAACCTTTGGCGAAGAGCGGCCACGCGCGCTCGCACCTCCGCCGGATAGTCGCCGCGTAGATACATCTCACGCGAAAACCAGGCATGGTAGCGTTTCACGAGCCTGGGGTAGGCCTGCTCGAGAAACGGGAAGAAAGCCTTCTGCGCGCTCGAAGAAAGGAAGAGCACGTTGGCGCCCCAAAAGGTGGCGCCAGCGGCCTTCGCGGCGCGGGCGACAGCCTCGAGTTGGCGCTCGCTGTCGTTGATCAGCGGCATGAGGGGCGCGGTGAACACGCCGGCACGGATGCCGGCGCGAGCAAGTTGTTCAAGGGCGGCGAGCCTGAGATCGGGCCTGGGCGCGCGTGGTTCCAGTGCCCTCGCCAACTCGGTGTCGACGGTCGTGACGGTCATGGTGACCGAGATCGCGTTTCGCTCGCCGATGCGCCGGAGCACGTCGATGTCCCGCGCCGCGAGGTCCGACTTCGTGGTGATCGACAGCGTCCGCCCGCGGTCTTCGGCGAAGACCTCCAGGATCTCGCGAGTGCGCCCGAAACGGCGTTCCGCGGGTTGGTAAGGGTCGGTCGCGGTGCCGATCGCGATTACGTCGCCACGCGGGACCTTGGCCAGGTCTCGCCGCAGAAGCGGACCGACGGCGCCCTTGGCGAAGATCTTGTCCTCGAATTCGCGGGTCTCGCGCAATTCCATAAACTCGTGGGTGTAACGGGCATAGCAGTAGTGGCAGCCGAACTCGCATCCGCGGTAAGGGTTGATGGCCCAGCGGAAGAAGCGCATGTTTTGGCAACAAGTCACTAGACTCACACAGCGTGATAGAATCCCGGGATGGCTAAATCGTTTGCAGCATTCGGAGGTGCAGTTCTGAGCACCGCCGTTGCCATCATCATCCAGAAGGCCGACCACGTGCCGGGTATTTGGTATTCATGGCTGCTCGAAAGCCCGCACGTTGTTCCTGCGCTCTGTGCGGTTGCTGGGGCATGCTTCTTGGTCTCACTTGGGCACTGGCAAATAGTGCGCCGAATCTACTGGCGCGGATTTGAGTTATTAATACCGCCCCCTAGTGTGGGACACAGTGCACCGATCTCGCGCCTGCATCTGCACGCGGCCTCGTGGGGTAGCGCGATCAGCAGGAGGCCAGTGCTCGACGCGATACGCAAACTCCACAAAGACGCACTTGTGATCACAGCCTCAAACGAGATTTTGGGATGCTTCGGCGCTTTCGGAAAGTGACCCACCCCTGCTTTCCAAAAATGACCCATGCCGTAC
>CAZGUX010000302.1:0-52811 GCA_964529305.1 uncultured Solibacteraceae bacterium
TGAGGTCGAATGGAGGGCCGCAGATACAGGTACCAGAGTTGCCGCTCGGGAATCCACACGAGATGGTTTGGAAAGTCGCTGTGGAACCGGAACAAGGGTTCCTCCACGATGTCCCAGTGCAAACCGTCCGGCGAATAAGCGAGGTCAATCTGTCCCCAATGGATATACACCATGAGGAAGCGGCGCTTCGGATCCGACTGATCGGGATTCAGTAAGACCTGCGCGCCCGCAGCGCGCGTGCCCTTTCTCCCCGCGGTGACAATGTTGGTCCGTTGGTGCTTCCGAAACGGGAAGCCCTGCAACATGGGCTTGGTCCAGTTGAACGCGTCGTCGCTTTCCGCGTAGCCGACGTAATACGCGGGCCCGAGATGCCGGGCGTAGTAGTTCGAGAGGCTGAAGCACTGATACCACATTCGGTACTTGTCTGCTTTGTCGTCGTACAGCACGCAGGGATAGGCGCCCACGTGGTCTTCCCAGGGCTTGTTCTGCGCAATGACAGGATTCCGGAGGTGCTTCGCGATCTGCCCCAGACGCCGCGTCAGCTTCCAGCGGTCTTCCACCAGGTAATCGTCGGCCAGCAACTGCACGTCAGCGGAGCGGTTCCCCGCGAAAGTACCCGAAGGGAACCACTCCGCGATCCCTCTCGTGCCCCGTTGTTTGTGCCATCAGGATGGGAGCGCAGGCCGCGCCCAGAAATTCCCGCCGAAACATGCTCTTGTGGTCGTTCATTGATGTCTTCCTCTCAAATCGTTGAGTTCACCCCGGATCGTCCTCCACGTCGTATTTGAGGATCAAACAACCTTCCTCACTGTATTGACGATTCCCTCAACACCCGGCCGGTAGAACTCTTCCATCGGTGGAGAAAAGGGCGAGGGAATATCCGGAGAGGCGACCCGTTGAACCGGCGCCGTCAGATAATCCATGAGACGTTCGGACGCCGTCGCAGCGATCTCCGCGCCGACGCCGCCGGTTTTGGGCCCTTCAGCTACGACGACGAGCCGCGTGGTCTTTCTGACTGATTCGAAGAGAAGATCCCAGTCAAACGGGACCAGGCTGCGCGGATCGATGACCTCGACATCGACGCCCTCGGCCGTAAGTTGGTCCGCCGCGGCCAAGGCGCGATGCAACATGAGGAGGGTTGCCACAATGGTGACGTCGGAGCCCCTACGGCGGATAATGCCCTTGCCGATCGGCACCATGTAGTCCTCAAGCGGGATTTCACTCGATGCGTCGACGCTGCCGGATTCGGCTCGTGCTCCCTTGGCTCCGTAAAGCAGCTTGTGTTCGAAAAACAGGACCGGGTTGTCGTCGCGGATGGCCGCTTTGAGCAGGCCCTTCGCATCATAGGCCGTCGCCGGGCACACGATCTTCCAGCCGGGGACATTCAGAAACATGGCTTCGGGGTTCTGCCCGTGCTGAGCGCCGCGGCCCGTGGATCCGACCGGCGCCCGCAACACCAGCGGGACTGTGAGTTTGCCCCCCGACATGTAACGCATTTTGGCGATCTGGTTTACGATCTGGTCCATCGCGCAGAACAGGAAGTCGCCGTACTGGACGTCGGCGACCGGCCGCAGGCCCATTAACGCCGCGCCCAGGGCCACTCCGCAGAAGCCGTTCTCCGAGATCGGCGCGTCGATCATGCGGTCCGGGAATTCCTTTTCCAGGCCCAGCGTGACGGTGAACGCGCCTCCCCAGCCTCCAGGGATCGCGATGTCCTCCCCGATGCAGAACACCCGCTCGTCGCGGGCCATTTCCTCACGCAGCCCCTGGCGCAAAGCTTCGGCAATCGTCAGTCCTGGCATGGCGGGCTCCCTTACCCGTAGACGTCTTCCAGCGCGGCTTCCGGCGCCGGATCGGGCGCGGCCATCGCCGAGCGTACGGCGTTCTCGATTTCCCCGTCGACCTGCTCGCGGATTCGCTCCAGGTCCGCCGCCCCCGCGACCCCTCCGGCGAGCAACTTCGCGGCGAAGCGTTTGATCGGCTCGCGCTCCACGGCTTGCCTGCGCTCGTCTTCGGGCTGGTAGTTGCACGGATCGCGCCTCGAGTGACCCGTGATTCGGTAGGTCAATGCTTCGATCAGGGTGGGCCCCCCTCCGGAACGCGCGCGGTCCACCGCTTCGACGGAGGTTTCGTACATTGCCAGCACGTCGTTGCCGTCGACGGTCACGCCCGGGATCCCATATCCGGAAGCCCTCTCGGCGAGATTCTTCACCTTCACCATGTCCTGGATCCGGGTGGAGGCGGAATACAGATTGTTCTCGATCACGTACAGTACCGGCAGCGACCAGATCGCCCCCATATTGACGCCTTCATGGAAAGCCCCTTCGTTGACCGCACCATCGCCCATAAAGCAGACCGCCACCCGCGGCTCCTTCCTCATCCGGAACGACAGGGCGATACCCGTGGCAACCGGGACGCCGGCGGCAACAATCGCGATCGCGGGTACCATCCCCTTCTCCAGATCCCCTACGTGCATCGAACCGCCTTTTCCACGGCAGCAGCCGGTGATCTTACCGAACAGTTCGTGCATCAGGGGCTCGACGCCAACCCCCTTGGCCAAAGCATGTCCATGCGGACGGTGTGTGCTGGTGATGACGTCGCCGGCCCCCAACGCGGCGCAAACTCCCACCGCGACGGCTTCCTGTCCTTGATATTGATGAATCGTGCCGGGCATCACTCCTTCGAGGAACAGGTACTTTACCCGCTCTTCGAACTGCCGGATGAGCAGCATCTGCCGGTAAAGACGAATCAGAAAACCAGTGTCGTAGCCCATTTGCTTCTCTAAGTGAAAGACGCCGATTCGACGATCTCTTTGAGCTTCTCCAGGTACTGGGCGGCGGTGCGCCCATTCACCAGGCGGTGGTCCGCCGCGAGGGTGACCGTCAAAGTAGGCCGCGGTTCGATGCGGCCGTCGATCACAACCGGGCGAGCCGAGACGGCGCCCAGCGCCACGATCGCCGTTTGTCCCGGGAACACCAGCGCTTCGAACCAGTCGACGGGATACATGCCCAGGTTGCTGAGCGCCATCGAGCCTCCGATGGTGTCCTTGAGCGCCAAAGCACCGCTGCCAGCGCGTTCCACCAGCGCCTCGATCTCCACCCGCAGGAGATGGATGTCCTTCCGCGCCGCATCTCGAGCCACAGGCAGAACCAGGTCGTTGCCGGAACTCACGGCGATGGAGATGTGGAGTCCTTCGGGACGCACAATGCGGTTGCCTTCCAACCGGGCCGCCATCAGCGGGACCGCTTCGATCGCCCGCACCATGGCCTTCACAAACACGGCCTCGTAAAAACACTTCCGCCCGTTCGGCTCCTGCTGCTCCCGAAGTGCCTCCACGGCGGACATATCCAAAGTCGCCGCCAGACGCAATTGGGGAATCTCGGCGTTACTCTTCTGGACCGCGTGGGCGACAGCCATCTGGTTCCGTGGCAGTTCCTCTGAATCGGCAGCCGGCGACTTGCGCTCCCGGTCTGCTCGCAAGACATCCTCACGCGTGATCAACCCGCGCTCGCCAGTGCCCCGCAGCCCGGCTAGGTCCACGCCGAGTTTCGCCGCCAGATTGACAACGACGGGGGCGACCCGAAGCTGCCTGTCCGGTCGCTCGGGGGCCTGCCGCGGAGGCTCCGCTTCCTTCCGGGGGGCCGCTTCCGGCGCCGTTTCGCCCGGTTCGCCGACATAAGCAATAATCTGTCCGGAGTTCACCGTTGTGCCGCTGGGGACGCAATGCTGAAGAAGCACACCGTTAGCAACAGACTCCAGTTCCGTCCCAGCCTTGTCCGTTTCGAGTTCCGCCAGCAGATCGCCTCGGGAGACCGCCGATCCCTCCTCCAGAAGCCATTTCACTAGCCGGATCTCGCTCACCGCCGTGCCGAAGTCCGGCATCCGAATCGCAACAGGCATCAGTGAACTCCAGTCATCCCGCCGCCGGCCGTACATCGCCCGAACCCGGCAGTGTCATGAACTAAGTTCTTGTGTTCCATACGCAGAAGAACTAAGTTCACCATATTTGGGGCGCGCGTGGATGTCAACGGTTCGCCAACCCAAGTTGCACCCGGGTTCAGGGCCGGTTGGCCAATCCCAGAAAGACAATGGCGAGAATCAGAACGGCGCCCCCGGTAGCCATGATTCGCCGGGCGCCTCCGCCGGCATCGCGCCACTCGCCGGTCAGGAACCCGCACAGATTAGAACTCAGGATCATCATGGCCAGGAACGCCGACCAGCCCGCGCTGGGACCGAGTGCTCCCAGATGCGCGATGCCCACCCCGTACAACACGAAGCCGCCGAAGACCAGTAGGGCCATCACCGACCCGAGAAACCACCCGGTTGCGCCGCCCGATTGGGCGAAGAGACTCCAGGTCCGGTTCCGCCGCAAGAGATACACACAGTAGCCGGCGTTGCCAAGGAACCCGGCAGACAGGACGACCGCCAGCAGTGGGTACGCGGCGGCCGGCGGCGAACTTCCCGCTTCGCGCGCGTTCCGGACGATCGCGTCTCCAAAGACGAAACCGAAGTTCATGGTCGAGGAGAAGACGCCACTCGCGACGGCCAGCAGCATTCCGAAGAGCATTCCTCGCGAGCCCGGCAAAGCAGTCATGTGCGCATCCCGCCTCATCCCGGCGCGAGCGCAAATGGCAATACCCACAAGCATCACCGTAACGCCAACGAGCGTGAACCGCACCGCGTCCGAACTTATCGAGGCCGGCATCTGGAGGGCCAGCGGGATGAGGGAGCCCAAGGCCGCGGCCAAACCCAGAAAGATCGCGGAAGCGAGGGCGATCCCGAGGGCGGCGATGCTCAGTCCGCAAAACACGGAACCCACACCCCAGCCGAGGCCGAAAACGGCCGCGGCCAGAATCGGCTGGCAACCTGCCTGGCGGTAGACTTCGCCGAGGCCAGGGACGCTCGCCACCGCGAACGTCCACGGTAAGAGGAGCATCCCGAAGGCTGAGTAGACGAGCCAGATGTTCTCCCAACGCCACTGTCGCTGATACTTCATCGGCAGCGCAAACGCGCCTTGCATGGCCCCGCCGAGCAGAATGCAGCCGAAGCCGATCGCCACCGGGTGATCCATATCAGATGATCCGCTCCACGCACACAGGGTTCCCGGCCAGAAAGGCCAGTGCCTCCTCGCGGTGGAAGACTCCTTCCGTGCAGCCGAGGGCTTGTGTGCAGGAGGCTCCGATGACGCTTGAAAAGCGTAGTATCTCTTCGAAGGGCCATCCTTCCAAAAGTCCGACAATGAAGCCGGCCGCAAAGGCGTCCCCCGAGCCGGAGCCATCGAGGAAACTCACCCGCGGCGCTTCCGCGCGCCACACCCGGCCGTTTCGACGGGCGAGGAGACCATGACGACCCCGGGTTATGACGATCGCGCATGCCTCGTTGAAACGAGCCAGGGACGCGGCCTGCTCGCCCGGATCCGATTCCCCGGTCAGGAGCCGCGCTTCATCTTCGTTGGGAAGGAATGCGTCGGTGAACGGCAGAACGGGTTCGATACTGGCGGCCAGGAGCGAACCGGCGTCGGCCGGAATAATGACGTCGAGCACCGTGGTGATCGAGCGGCTCCGTGCCTCTTCGAACAGCCGCGCCAGTTGATCCGGACGAAACGCGGGCATCACCAAATAGCCACCCACATAGAGCGTTCGTGCGCCGTCGAGCATCGCTAAGTCCACGTCGTCCGAGGAGAAGTCCGCGTTTGCGCCGAATAGATGAATGTAGCGGCGGTCCTGGCCCTTCACGTTAAGAATGAACGTGCTCGAGGTGGGCTGAGAACGGCTGCGGCGGACACCCGCGGGATCGATACCGAGACGCTTCAGGTCGCCGACGACAAAGTCGCCGAACAAGTCCTGGCCGACCTTCCCAATGACTCTGGCCTGCCTATCCAGTCGCCGCAGACAGGCGGCGGTATTGACCGCGCAGCCTCCGGCGCTCAACAGGAATCGCTCCGCCAGCTTCAGTTCCCCTTCGGCCGGCACGGCGTCGACGGGGCTGGAAAAGATGTCGGCCACCAGGATCCCGAGACAAACCGCATCCGTCACAGCGCCTCCCCGGGGACTGAACAGAGTTCTATTCAGTCTCCATAAGTCAGAGCAGTGTTCACTATAGGGCAGAAAGGACCCCCTGTCAATGCCGGCGGCCGCCCCGCCCCCGCCCCTGGGAGCTTGGGCAGGCGCTCCACCGGCCCCGGCGGAACGCTCGTCAGCCGGTTACAACACGTGCAGGGTGCGCGCAATCCAAAGCGCGAACTGACCGGTGATATTCAGCCGGGGTGAATAGGGCCAATCGTTGGCCGATTTCACGAAGGCCCAATGGACAAAGGAGCCGTCGGCTTCCTGGATGCCGGCCAGGTAATCGCAGAGGCGGCAAGCGGATTCGAGGTGCTCCGGCTTACCGGTTTCCCGATACAGCCAGGCACACCCCCACGCGAGCTTGTGGGAGGCGGTACTTGCGTACACGGCGGGAGTTCCCCCAGCCACGAACTCGTAGATTTCCAAGGCCGCATCCAGATATTTTCGCTCGCGCGTGACGCGGTAGACGTCCGTGAGCGCGCCGATCATCATTCCGGTCAGGTAGTGGTGTTGATCGCGCTCGTGACGCAGCAGAACCGGAGGCATGTTGGGGAACGGCGGAGTCTCCGCATCGGTGCGGATGCCGCCCTCCGTGTCCCAGACCGGATAGAACGCCTTGCTGAGGTCCGGGTTGCGGCACAGCACGTTGTCCACCAGGTGGTCCGCCATGCGGCGCGCCTGGGCGATGTGTCCGGTGACGATAGCGGCTTGGCACGCCACGCTGGTCACTGCAGTGTGTATGATTCCCTTGCCACGCCGCGCGTCCTCGAGTGAACCGAACATGCCGCCGGTCGCCGGATCCCGCAACTCAAGCAACTGAGGCATCGCCGGGAGCGATATATCGAGCGCCAGATTGACGTGGCTTGAGTAGATCATCCAACTCGGGGCATAGCCTCGTTCGCGCAGGGCGCCTGGAAGGCCCGCGCGGATCTCGGGCGGATCGAAACCGCCCTCCGGCCGCCCGTAGAGCTTCTTCAATACCGGCATCAGGCGGGCCGCAGCCTCGGCGTGGCCCCCGTAGAGCAGGGAAGCGCCGGCAAGCATGTAGTGCGACATCCGTTCAACGGGGCCGAATCCGCCATCGTCCTGCTGATGCGCGAGCATCCAGCCGATCGCACGGTTCACCGATTGCCGGTACAGTTGTTTGCGTTGTTCGGTCAGGCTCATGTCAACTCCTGAACCAGGCACACATCCAAAGCACGAACCCGTGAAGCCCGAGCGAGACCGCCAGAACGATGAGGAAACCCAGAACGGCTTCCCGTCCGGGGCGGGGAATCTCCCAGTTGCGCCAGTTGAACAGCTTCGGATACCAAATGCTGCTGTCGCGCTCTATCACGATGCGGCCTCCAGTCTCGACTCGAACTTCGCCAGTTTCTCTTCCTGCCCGACCGGTGTGTTGATGGTGAGGAAGAAACGATCGAGCCGTTGGGCCGGTTCAGGCTTGGTCAACAGGCTGACCACGATCCCGGCGCCGATGCCCGCCAGCAGGTAGAACGTAATCAGATAAGGTAGGCCCGCATCTCCCTTCCACCCGAAACGGTGCAGGCCAATCATCCAGGCAGCGGCTGCCACCAGGAAACTTGCCCAGGCTCCATAGCGATTGGCCCGCCGCCACCACAGGCCCAGCCAAAACGAGATACCGATCAGCGGCACCAGGTTCCACATGAAGCGAATAGCTGCCGGGACATCCTGGAACGACAGCGCCATGGCGATGCTTGCGGCAACATAGATGATCGAGAAGCCCCGGCTCACCAGTAACTCCACTTGGACGTTCTCCTGCCGGCGGAATGTGCGAAGCAGGTTACGGGTGAAGAGAGCAGAAGTAGTGAGCACAAAGACGGCGCCGTTATCCATCACGGAGGCCATAATGGCAGCGATCATAAGTCCCGCGAAGCCGGCAGGCAGCAAATCCCGGATGAGTGAACCGAAAACGAAATCGCCATGCATCTTTCCGGGTCCATAGTAGGCAATAGCCAGCACGCCCGCCAGCGCCCAGGCGATGGTACAGACGCGCTTCAGGGTGACGCCGGCACAGAAGCCGATGCGGTTGTCGAGTTCGCTACGGCCCGCGGCGTTGTTGCTCATGATGTGGGGCTGCGCCACGACGCTGAACATCTGGTTAACGGCCGCGGCGAGGATCCAGTAAAGGCCGATCTCGCCCGGCGCAGTCAGCCGGAACACCCTATCGGCGTCGGGTAGCCTGGCCTGCACCCCCGCTACGCCGCCCACGGCGGTCCACACGAACGGGATCAACAGGAACGACATCACAATGGTCAGCATCCCTTGCACGAATTCATTCCACACTGTGGCGATTAGTCCGCCGATCAGACTGTAGAAGACGAAGGCGACGGTCATCAACAGCATGGACCAGCCCAGGGGAATGCTGCCGCCGGTCAGAGCCTCGATGAGCTTGGCGCAGCCGAGGAGTGTCACCCCCAGAAAACCCATATTGATCGCCACGCCCATGAAACCGTACAGGATGCCGAGCGATGGCCCATAGCGCATCTCGTAGAAATCGGCCGTGGTCAGGCAGCGCGCGCGCCGGAACACCGGGCTGAGCAGCCAATAAAAGGGCGTGTTGAAGATCTGCAGCCACTGATACCAGATGCCGGCCATCCCCAGCTTGTAAGACTGCGAGGCCACACCCACGGCGAAGTCGGCGTGCGTGCCGGCGCCGAAGGCGTACATGATCATCATCAACTTGCCGAAGCGCCGGCCGCCCATGTAATAGTCGTCCATGTTCCGGACTCTGCGCGCGGAATACAGGCCGACGCCGAACATGGCGGTGAAGTAGCCTGCCAGCAGCACAATGTCAAGCCAATGCAAGTTGAACATATCGATTCGAGCGGCAACCGCTGTTCAGCGCTCCACCCGCTCCGGAAGGCTCTCCTTGATTCGAGCGAGCTTGTCCGACTTCGGTGTGGCGCCACCATGCCCAGGGCAACCCCGGCCCACCTAGCTGCGTCACCGACCCTGGCAATGCGGCTCTCCACTTCCGGATGAGATCAGTATCATAGCAATTGATGTCCGGCATGGTTACACGCGAGAACTGCCGCGGTGTCTGGGTCCCCCTCCTGTCGGAATGGGATGAACGGGACCGCTTTGACGAAGACATGTTCGCACGCAATGCGCGGACGATGGTGGCGGCAGGAGTTCACACCGTCTATACCACCGGCACTGACGGCGAGTTCTACGCCATGACGCAGGAGGAGGTCCGCCGCATGGTGGCGGTTGCCGTTGACGCCGTGCACCGGACTGGCACAACCGTGGCCATCGGCACGAACGCCGCCAATACTCGCGACGTGCTCGATCAGATCTCCTATTGCGCCGAAGCCGGTGCTGGCGCCGTGATGCCGGCATTTCCCTTCTGGCTGGAAATCGGAGAACGCGAATGGCTTCCGTTCTTGAAGGAGTGCTGCGAGGCCGCCGGGCCCATGGGTGTGGTGCACTACAACACCGTCCGGGCCAAGCGGGTGCTTGGGCCGGCCGACTACAGAGTCTGCGCGCGGGAACTTCCGCCGAATTTCGTCGGTAGCAAGGCGGCGGCAGCGGATTTCGTGCAATGGTGTCAGTTACATTTCGAGACTCCCGAACTCGTGCATATTCCGATGGAAGCATCGGCCGTCCCGACGATCATGGGAGGCGGGAGGGCGTTCATCAGCGCCACCCTCGGCGCGATGAATCCCAAGCTGGCGGTCAGATTCTACGAGCTATGCGCCGAAGGCCGGTGGGGAGAGGCCATGGCGTTTCAGATGCGCCTGAACCGCATGGAACATGCTGTGTGCAACCAACTTCTCCGCCGCCACGGTTGTTGTCGGGCCGGCGCGTTGTCGAAGGCGCTGACCCGGATCGGAGGCCGTCTGCAAACGCACAACACCATGCGGAAGCCGTACTCGCCTGTTCCCGAGCGCCTTCTTGCGGAAGCCTGCCGCCTGGCCCAGACGCTGATGCCGGAGTTGTTGGCAGGCGTAGACTGACTAGTTTGAAATCGAAGGGCGCATTTCACATACCATGCCGCCAGGCATCCACATACCCGTCTTGGAACAGGACGTCCGCCCCAGCGGCCGCCAGCAACTCCGCCGCAAGCGGCGTGTTCATCGTCACCCCGGCGCCCAGGATCACCTTGCCGGCGGCAAGATCCTGCTTGATCCAGTTGGTCATGCTGTCCCGCGGCACCAGATCAGCCTGTTTGGTCCGCGGGGCACTGGTCAATCACGAACCGAGGTTGTCCCGCCCGGCGGAACACACCGAGGCGCAGCCGTAGCGCCGGGCGGCCTCAGAACTCGGCTACGATGTTCAGATTTCGCGGTGGACTTTTCACCGCGAGGGGACCGGTGCTCACGACCGGCACGGACACTCCGTTCACCAGGGCGCCGCGGAGCGGCCGGCCTTGGGGATGGTGGAGATGCAGTTTGATCCACCGGACCCGGTTACGGGCTGGCACCTCGATTTCGGCCTCGACGCGCCGGCCGGCGGAGCGTACCTGGAACCCCATGGTTCCGAAGTAGGTCTGAGCCCTTTCCACCCGGACCCGGTTACCCGGACGCAGCCAGGCACCGGGCGAGTTTCGCAGCAGTTCGATTCCTCCTTCGCTTATGTCTTCGCACAGAAGCATGTTACGGAGATGCATGTTGATGACGGCGTTCGTCAGAGGCATGCCCTGGATCCCATCCCTGGTTTCCACGGCGGCCCGGAATTTCCTGGAAACCGCGCCCGCGGCCAAAGAATAGAAGCCCTCCAGAAACTGGAGCCGTTCGTTCCGGAGAAACCGCAAGAAGATGTTCCATGAGTATGCGGGTTCGGAACTGGACATCTCATAGCGCAGTGAGGGACGTTCGCGGTAGTCGCTCCAGTCCGGCGACGCCTTGCCGGCATCCGGCCCCTCGTTGAGCCACTTCATGGCCCAAGTCATGCTTTCGTCGCGCGGATCCATCAGGCCCGACACGCCCAGGAACATCGGTCCGGTGTCCAGGTAGAACGCATGCAGGGGCTCGGTTCCCGTCTGGCCGAGTTCCCAAGGGATGAACGGTATCTCCGCTCCCGCGGAATCCAGCCAGCGAATAGTCCGCCGGATCTGCGCGCGAAACGCCGCCTGGAACACCCTCCGGTAATCCTCGCGCTCCTGTTCCCATCGGGCGGCATCCGGGTGACCGGTCACTCTCAGCACCTGGCAGACGGCGTCCAAGCCCCGGTAGGTCCAAGCGTCGTTCCAAACGAAATGGGATTGCATCTCCGCGTCGCTGGCCCGCCCGGGAGGCAGCAGGCCGGCTCCACGTCCGCCAGCCCTTTTGGTTTGCTCCCGTTCTTTCGCAATCCACTTGACGCCGGCAAGCAAAGTGGGCAGCCATTCCCGCAGGAACGGCTCGTCGCGCGTCAGGAGGTAGTACTGGGACGCCGCCCACAGGACCGCCCCATGATCGCTCACCCAACTGATGGCTACGTGCTCACCGGGTCCGCTCAGGAACCCCCCGGCCGATAGATACCCGGCGCCCGTGTTCGGAACCGGCCGGCGTCTGGGCGCGTCCAGGAACGGCTTCAGATAGGCCGCTGCTTCCTCGAGGTAGCCCATGCGCGCGAGCGCCTCCACCTTCGTGGCCATGAGCGTTACCCAGCAGGCTTCGTATTGATGCGGCGCGGTCTTCAGGATTCTCTCGCCGTTCGGATAGGCATCCGCCGTGATGAAGCTGGCGGGGGCGGCCAGCCGCCAAAGTTGGTTCAGCGGCTCTTCGGGCACCTCCACTTGCGTTCCCCGGGCGATTTGGCCCTTCCAGCACTCTCTCACGGAGTGGAGCGCCTCCGGGTACGGGCTCCGCGCGGCCGCCGCGACGCTTTCCACGGAAGCCGGCACAAAGGGGACGACCAGCTCCAGGGTGGCGCCCTTGCGGCGCGGCAGTTCGAATTCAACCAGATTCCGGTCGAGTTGGAATTCGGTCAGGGCGAAGGAGCTGAGCGTCGCGGGAAGCCGCGGGTGGAACCGGAAGTCGCGGCCGGCAGAGAGCACCACCAGACCCCGGGAATCGAGAAGATTCCGGCCCTCCTGGTGCAATTGGCGCCGGTAGGGCGGCGCGACCGGCAGAATGCGGATGTTGCGGCGCGTGGAAGTGTGATAGCTGGTGTGATTGGCGGCGAGTTGCGCCCACAGGCGCGCTGGGGCCGGATTCCCGCCGGCCTCGGTGACGGTGAAGCGCGTTCGCAGGAAGACCGGGGCGTCCCAAGAGGCGGCGGTACACCCGCCGTGTCCGCCGGAAACGAAGGCCTCCTGAACGATGGTCATGCCGTCGCGATTGGCGCGGATCACGGCAATCGGCAAGTAGCCTTCCAAAAGCGCGGGCGAAGTCGTACCATCCTCCTGGTCACGATCCGCGAATTTGGGCGATACTCCCACGGAGAAGCTCATTTGCAGTGACTCGGCGGCGCGATCCCCAAAAAACCGGCGGTCGGCATCCGTGGCGGTAGGCGTTTGGATGCTGATGTTGCCGTTCCACATGATGGCGAACTCATCGGGATGGTCCTTACATCCCAGGAACGTGAGCGGCCGCCGCATGTCCGGCCAAAGAGCTATGGCCCTTTCGTAAGAAGGCTCGGGCGCCGCCGCGCCGCCGCCGCGGGAGGGGGTGAGTGCGGCCGCCAGACAGAAGATCACCAGCGAAAAGCGGTTTGCGCGTTGCTTACATTCCGGGTTCCACATCGGCGTTGGACTCCGCTACATGAGCGCCAGCTTATCGGGCTTGCGTTACGTCGTCAATCTTCGGTAGCGGCTGTCCCGTCCGATGAAACTTCCAGGGTCTCGCCTGACTTATAGGGGCGGGTCACGAACAGCGGCTGACCTTCTCCGCCGAGAGCGTCACGGCGCCCGGCGCGACTGACCGCATGAGCTCGAGCGCGTCGCGGCCCTCCGGTTGCGCCAGGTGGGCGACCGCGTTGGTTTTCAGGGCCAGAGCGCGCAGCAGGGTTCGGCATGCAACAGAAACTTGCGGTCGAACCGGAAGACATTGCCCAGCTCCAGGTTCCGGACGCCGATCCGGTAACGGCGTGCCGGAGTGCGCTGCACGAAGCCGTATTCTTGCAGCGTGATCAAAAAACGGTGCGCGGTGCTCTGGAGAGTCCCAGGTGCGAAGCCAACTCCGTCACACCCCATTCCGGGTGGCCTCTCGTGAAGAAGCAGAGCACATCGAGCGCCTTTGAGACCACCTGAACAGAGCCCGATAGCTTGTCGTGTCTTCTCAACCGTGCCACCCTGCTGCGGCGTCTGCTCTGCCTCCGCGCTGGCCGCTATTATGTCAATCGATGTCGGGCACGATCACGCGCGACACGCGTGAGAACTGCGTGTCAGGCTGACATGCTGGTCAAGCTGGTCAAGCCACGCGGTGAGCCCCGTTGACGTTTGCGCAGCACCGTGATACACATTGCTGAGGATAAGTCAGTTTTGCTCATCCTACACAAAACTTTGTTCATGACACGCCTCTATCGTCTCAAAACGGCGATCGCCCTCATGGCGATCGGGACAATCCCGCCCCACCTGGCCGCGCCGCAAGAAGTTCTCTACAATGGGATCCGGCTCGCGAAACCCTGGCCGCCCCGTGCCGCGTCGCTTTCGCATGAGCCGGCGAGTCCCCCTCCTTACCTGGTCCAACCGCCGGAAGTGATTCCGATCGATGTCGGCCGGCAGTTGTTCGTGGACGACTTCCTGATTGAGAAGAACACGCTCCAGCGGATCTACCACAGCGCCGAGTATCATCCGGGGAATCCTGTCCTGAAGCCGGACCGCGAATGGGAGCGGCAGGATACCAAGGCGTGGGGGCCAGTCGAGGCCGTCTCCGTATTCAGCGACGGCGCTTGGTACGACCCCCGAGACCGGCTTTTCAAGCTCTGGTACCGCGTTGCTTACACCAAAGCCACCGGCTTGGCAACGTCAAGAGACGGCATCCACTGGGAGAAGCCGTTGTTCGACGTAGTGCCGGGCACAAACATCGTCCACAACGTAGGCCGCGGGTCTTCGACGGTGTGGCTTGATCAGGAGGAAAAGGACCAGGGGCGCCGCTTCAAGATGATGTCCTCCTCGAGCCACATGCAGCCGCAGCGCCTGTTTTTTTCGCCCGACGGAATTCACTGGAGCCGGGAAATCGCCCGCAGCATCCCGTGCGGCGATCGCACAACGATGTTCTGGAACCCGTTTCGCAAGGTGTGGGTCTTCAGTATCCGGGACGGCAACGATCCCAAGATGGGCCGCGCCCGCCGTTATCACGAGCATCCGGATCCGGCGGCCGGCATCCGCTGGGCCAAGGACGAGCCCGCGTGGTGGGTGGGGGCAGACCGCCTGGACCCCAAGCGGCCGGACCTCAAGGTCCAGCCGCAGATCTACAACCTGGATGCGGTGGGCTATGAGAGCCTCCTGCTGGGCCTCTTTGCCATATGGCGCGGCGCTCCGCCGGATCGGAGCAAGCCGAACGAAGTGGTGCTGGGCTACAGTCGCGACGGTTTCCATTGGACCCGCCCTGTACGGACGGCGTTCATCCCGGTGTCGGAGCGCAACGGCGACTGGAACTGGACCAACGTGCAGCCCGCCGGGGGCGGCTGCCTGATGGTCGGGGACAAACTGCACTTCTACATGATGGGGTGGGCGGGGGTGCGCGGCTCCGCCAACCCGGGCATTGGAAGCGTCGGGATGGCCACCCTGCGGCGGGACGGCTTCGCGTCCATGGACGCCGGGGATCGGGAGGGCGCGCTCACGACCCGGCCGGTGCGCTTCACGGGCCAGCATTTGTTCGTCAACGTGGATAGCGCCGCGGGCGAACTGCGTGTGGAGGTGTTGGACCAGGCGGGGAAGGTGATCGCTCCGTTTTCGCGCCGCAACTGCATCCCCGTACGCGCTAACCGGACACTCGAGGCAGTGCGATGGAGGAAAGGCGGCGACCTGTCTTCGCTGGCAGGCCAACCGGTGAAGTTCCGCTTCTACCTGAAGAACGCGCGCCTGTACGCGTTCTGGGTGAGCGCCGGGCGGAACGGCGCGAGCCGGGGGTACGTGGCCGCTGGGGGGCCGGGGTTCACGGGACCTGTCGACACCGTAGGCGAAGTCGCATACGCCGCCGCCGCGAAACTCCGATGACTGTCCGCGGCTGGATTCTTTGCGCGATGCTGGCCTGTTTGATCAATGCCGCTTCGCGTCCGCCGGAGATCCCGTTTCGCAAGCACATGATCGACCCAGGAGCGAGCGAAACTCTCGCCATCGCCGATATCAACGGGGATGGCGTCCCCGATTTCGTCTCGGGCGAGAACTGGTACGAGGGCCCCGGGTGGAAAAAGCACAGGTTCCGGGAACTCGGCTTCGTCGACAACTTCATTGACGACTTCAGCGATCTGGCGATCGATGTGAATGGCGACGGCCGGATCGATGTCGTCAGCGCCCTGGGCAATCTTAGGCAGATGGTGTGGTTCGAAAACCCGGGTCGCAACGGCGCGCCCTGGAAACGCCATGTGTTTGAAGACGGAGGCTACGGGATCGAGTTCGCGTTTCTTGTGGATCTGGACAACGACGGCAAGCGGCGAGAGGTGCTGCCCATGCTGGGCTGGAAGTCCGAGGTCCCGGTCGCCTGGTACGAAGTCAGGAACGGAGATTTTGTGCGGCACGTGGCCGGCTGGAAAACCCACGACCACGGCATCGGCTGCGGCGACGTGAATGGCGATGGGCGCAACGACATTCTCACCCCCCGCGGCTGGTACGAGGCGCCTGCGGATCCTCGCCAGGGCGACTGGAAGTGGCACGGCGAGTTCACCCTTGGCTCGGTGGGCTTCATGCACGTACTCGATATCAACCAGGACGGCCGCAACGATATCCTCACGGCCAAGGCGCACGACTACGGGATTTTTTGGTTGGAGCAGGGGGCCGGCGGGCAGTGGACCCGTCATGTGATCGATGACTCCTGGTCGCAGGCACACGCCACCACGCTGGCGGATCTAAATGGCGACGGACGTCCCGATCTGATCACCGGGAAGCGCTACATGGCGCACAATGGCCGCGACCCGGGAGAGCGCGAGCCGCTGGGCGTGTACTGGTATGAGTACCGGAAGGCCGGCAGCGGAACGAGCATCGAGTGGATCCGGCACCTCATCGACTACAGTTCACGTGCCGGCGGCGGAATCGAGATCCCGGTGGAGGACCTGGACGGTGACGGTGACCTCGACATTCTGACAGCCGGAAAGAGCGGGTTGTTCCTGTTTGAGAACTTGAGCCTGTCCGCGAAGGAAAAGAAAAGGAAATGAACCGCATCGTTCGATTCGTGGCATTCTGCGCTCTGGCTTCGTTCGCCGGCGCGGAGACGCTTTATGTCTCGCCCTCCGGGAAGGCCGAATGGTCGGGACGTCTGGCTGCGCCGAACCGTCAGGGAAGCGACGGCCCCCTGCCTTCGCTCGACGCCGCCCGGGACGCAATCCGCGTACTTCGCAAGCGGGGCGCCGCGGGTCCATTCACCGTGCGCGTCCGGGGTGGCGAGTACTGGCTGACATCGCCGTTTTTCCTTCAGCCGGAGGATTCAGGCACGGCGAAGAACCCGGTGGTGTTTGAAGCCTATCCAGGCGAGAGACCGATCCTGAGCGGCGGGCGGCGGGTAAATGGCTGGAACAAGGGCTCGGGCAATTTGTGGACGGCCAGAATCGAAGGCGTAACGCGGCAGTTGTTCATCAGCGGCCGGCGCGCTCAGCGCGCCCGTACTCCCAATAACGGCTTCCTGCGTATCATGGGTCCGAGTTCGGAGGACAAGCCGTTCCGGCTGCCTTTCGACCGCGGCCTCATCCGCAAAACATGGGAGAACTCGCAGGTGGAGATCGTCGCGCTCTTGGGATGGACAAACCTCCGACGGTCCATTACCAGCGTGGACGAAGCCGCGCGCATCGCCACGCTGTCCGGTGATTCCGGCGGCTCCGAAGTGGGCACCATCAAGGAAGTCGACGGCCGTTTCTACATCGAGAACGCACCGGAATCCCTGGACGCCGCCGGCGAATGGCGTCAGGACCCGAAGAGTGGGGTGCTCTCCTACTGGCCGATGCCGGGAGAGAACGTGGCGCGGGAAGTAGCGGTGGCCGCCGGCCTTCCGCGGTTGGTCCGGCTGGAGGGCGATCCGCAGTCGGACCGGTTTGTGCGGCACATCGCCGTTCGCGGGCTCGAGTTCCGGCACGCGGAGTGGACCATGCCCACCGGCGGTTTTGCCGACAACCCGCAAGCGGCGGTGCATGTGGGCGCGGCTTTCGAAGCGGACGGGGCGGAGGACTGCACGGTGGAGAAGTGCGTCTTCACACAGATGGGCGGATATGCCGTGTGGTTCCGGCGCGGCGCAAAGCGAAACCGCATCGCCGGGAACCATATCTTTGACGCGGGCGCCGGCGGCATCAAACTGGGCGAGACCGTAATGCGGTCGAGAGAAGCGGAGCAGAGCTTCGACAACGCGATCACGGACAACGACATTCATGATCTGGGCTCCGTCTATCCCGCCGCGGTCGGTGTGTGGGTCGGCCAGAGCAGCCGCAACCGGATCGCGCACAACCGTATCCACGACGTCGTCTACTCGGGCATCAGCACCGGTTGGGTGTGGGGCTACGGTCCGACGCAGTCGATCGCGAACCGCATTGAGTACAACGAGATCTACAACATCGGCCTGCACGCGCTGAACGATCTCGGCGGCATCTACACGTTGGGGGCGCAGGACGGGGTCATCCGCAACAATGTCGTCCACGATGTCACGGCGTTTGCGGAACGAGGGCGAGGCATCTACCTGGACGAAGGGTCCACCCGCATGCTGGTGGAGAACAACGTGGTCTACCGGTGCATGAGTTCCGGCTTCCACCTGCACTACGGCAAGGAGAACACCATCCGCAACAATATCTTTGCACGCAACCAGGAGCACCAGATCTCGCGGGCGCGGGCCGAACCGCACGTGGCCCTCATCCTCGAGCGCAATATTGTCTACGCCGACAGCGGGAGGTTGGCAGGGGGTTCCTGGGCGCCCGGCCAGATCAAGCTGAACGGCAACTTGTATTACGACGCCCGCGGGCAGGAGCCCCGCTTCGCCGCCAGATCGTTCGAGGAATGGCGGCAGACCCTCGAAGACCGGGGCTCCGCCATCGCCGATCCGTTGTTCGTCGACGCGGCGGGCTACGATTTCCGCCTGCGGCCGGAGTCGCCGGCGTTCAAGGCCGGCTTTCGGCCGATCGATCTCAGCACGGTCGGACCTCGAAGAATGCCCGCCCGGAAAGCACAGAGGTGATTATGTCGAATTCAGTTTCACGGCGATCCTTCGCCGCAGGCGCGGTGACGGCGGTGGCCAGTTCCCGCGTGCTGGGCGCCAACGATCGAATCCGCTTGGGAATCGTCGGCGCGGGCGCCAGAGGCGCCGGTCACCTCCGCGACTTTTCGCGCCGGCCCGATACGGAAGTGGTCGCCCTCTGCGACGTCTATCGCAGCAAAGCGGAACGCGTGTGCGCGAAAGAGAACCTCGCGCTTCCGGTCAACCAGGATTACCGGCGGATTCTGGACCGCAAGGATGTCGATGCCGCCGTGATCGCGACCTCCGACCACTCGCACGTCCCGCTGCTGCTCGACGCCCTGGCGGCAGGCAAGGATGTCTACGTCGAGAAACCGCTGACGTTCCGGATTGAGGATGGCGCGCGCGTAGCGAAAGCCGTGCGAGACAGCAAGCGCGTCGTCCAGGTGGGCGCGCAGCAGCGGAGCGGGCGCCGCATTCTGGAGGCCAAACAGCGGTTCTTCGACACCGGCGCGTTGGGCAAGGTGTCGCTCGTCCGGACGTGGTGGCTGGGGAACACGGGCTACCGGTTGAAGGCGCCCAGGGATTTCGTCTACGATCCCTCGGATCTGGATTGGAACCGCTTCCTGGGCGGTGCGCCGAAACGGCCTTTCGATCCCCAGCGCTACTTCTGCTGGTATCACTACGCGGACTATTCCACCGGCCAACCCGGCGGCTTGATGGTGCACACCCTGGACATAGTGCACACCATGCTCGGACTGACCGCCCCGCGCCGCGTGATGGCCGTAGGCGGCATGTACGAGTTCCCGGACGACCGCGACACCCCCGACACGATCAGCATCGCGGCGCAGTACCGTGAAAACCTCAACGTGACCTTTGATGCCACGGTGTCCACCCCGCGCCGGTATGTCGACGTGGAGTTTCACGGCTCGAACGGCGTGCTGAACATCTTCCGGGAGCGCTATGTCTTCAAGCCCGCCGACCCCGGCGCCCCGCCGCTTGAAGTGAAAGGGGAAGACTGCGTACGGCCCCACCTTCAGAATTTTGTCGACGCCATGCGCAGCCGCCAGCAGCCGAACTCCGACGTGGTGTACTCGCACTACCTGGCGGCCGTCTGTCATATGGGCAACTGCTCGCAGCAGACCGGCCAGCCAGTCGAGTGGAATCCCGCTTGGGACGTGGAAGCCATTTCTTGACCCGGAGAACAGCCTGGTGAAGCGCCGAGAGTTCCTCATCAACGCCCACTTCGGGTATTCCGTACTCGTCTTCGCGGACCAGATTCCGCCGGCTCCGGCGGCTCCGGCCACCCCGGAGGACTTCCGAAGGCGGGTCGGCTTGGCGGCTCCGCGGGGCGCCGGGCGGCTGGCCGCCGAGCCGAACATGTGGCTTGTTGACCTCGAGACCGACGTCCTCGTCGCAGGCGGCGGACTGGCCGGTGTGTGCGCCGCCGTCGCCGCCGCCCGCAACGGTTCCAAGGTCATTCTGGTGCAGGACCGCTCGCGCCTGGGAGGCAACTCATCGAGTGAAGTCAAGATGCATGTGGTGGGCGCCAACGGCCTGACGGGACGCCCCGGCTGGCGGGAAGGCGGCCTGATCGAGGAGTTCCGGCTGGAGGATGCCGTACACAACCCCCAGCGTTCATGGGAGGTCTGGGACCTGCTGCTGTACGACAAGGTGATCAGCGAGCCGAATATTGTGCTGTTGTTAGACAGCGTTCTGTACGCCGCCGCCAAAAACGGCGACCGGATCGGACACGTCATGGTCCGTTGTGACAAGACCGAGCACCTCTATCGCATCAAGGCCAGGATCTACTGCGACTGCACCGGAGATTCGCGGCTGGGGCTGGAGGCCGACGCCGAGATGCGCATCGGACGGGAGGCGCGGTCCGAGTACGGAGAGCAAATGGCTCCGGAGAAGGCCGACTCGCATACCCTCGGCAGCAGCATCCTGTTCACATCGAGGCTCCACCGGCGAGTGATGCCGTTCCGCCCGCCCGCGTGGGCCCGCAAGGTCACGCGCGAGCATCTCCGCGTCCGCAAACCCGGGTCTTGGGATTACGGCTATTGGTGGATCGAATGGGGTGGGGACCGCGACATCGTCCGCGAGAACGAACGCATCCGTTTTGAGTTGCTCTCCATCGTCCTCGGCGTCTGGGACTACATCAAGAACAGCGGCGACTACCCGTCGAGCGACTACTACGCGCTGGAGTGGATCGGCATGCTGCCGGGGAAGCGCGGTAGCCGGCGGATGCTGGGGGATCACATCCTGACGGAGAAGGACCTTTTGTCGGGCGGAAATTTTCCCGATGCGGTCGCTATCGGCGGCTGGCCGATGGACGACCATCCGCCGGGCGGGTTCGACGAACCGGGCCTGCCGCCCAACCGGACGCTCCCCACCCCGGAAGTCTATGGCATCCCATTGCGCTCTCTCTACAGCCGCAACGTCGCCAACCTGATGATGGCCGGCCGCAATATCAGTTGTTCCCACGTCGCGTTCACCTCGACGCGAGTCATGGCCACGTGCGCAGTTGCCGGCCAGGCGGTTGGAACGGCCGCCGCCCTCTGCGCGAGATACGGATTGACTCCCCGCCTGCTGGCGAGCCAGGAAGGCCGTGTGAGCGAATTGCAGCAGGCACTACTGCACGACGATCAAACGCTCAAGTCCATGGTCAACACCGATCCCCGCGACCTGGCGAGAGAAGCGGGCATCCTCGCTTCCGGGCATGAGGAGGGGGCCAGACCCGCCAGGATCATCGACGGCCACGTTCGGGACATCCCGGCGCCCGGCGGGCTTCAGGTTCACCAATGGAGGGCCAAGATCGGGAGTGATGGGGCTTGGATCGAGCTGCGATGGCCGGGCCCGCGCCGCATCCGGGAGATTCAGATCACCTTCGACAGCGGGTTCGAACGAATGCTCATGCTTACCGCCAACGACGCTTACACCCGCCGCATGGTCCGGGCTCCGCAGCCGGAAACGGTTCGCGACTACACGATCTCCTTCCTCGCGGGCGATGGAGCGGAGTACCGCGAAATCGTGGCCGTGAAAGGCAACTATCAACGGCGGAATCGCCACCGCTTCACGCCGGCCGACGCCACAGCCGTCCGCATCCACATCTCGGCCACGAACGGCGATGAGTATGCCCGGATCTTCGAGGTGCGGGTCTATGGCTGAGCGGTCCCGGGTGTCAGCAAGGCCGAGGCCCGCGCGAGGAACGACGTCATGTCTTCCGCCTGAAAGACGTTTCGCCCGAAGATGACGCCCGCGGCGCCCGCGCTCACGATGTCCCCGATCATTTTCAGGACATGTTCGTCAGAGGACTGCTTGGGGCCGCCGGCGACCAGCACGGGGATCGGGCATCCCGCCACCACGGCGCGCAGGGCTTGCTCACCGCCCGGGTAGTCCGTCTTGATGAGGTCGGCGCCGATTTCGCTCGCCACGCGCGAATGGAAGCGCACCCATTGCGGGTCGCCGGGATCGACAACCTCTTTCCCGCGCGCCATGCTTTCGATGACGTGCGGCACGCCAAGGCGCTCGCATTCGCGCGATACCTGGGCGTTCTTAGCAACCTCCGCCGCCTCGATCTCCGGGCTTCCGGAACCGACGAACATGTACGTCACCACTGCGTCGGCGCCAAGGCGCAAGGCATCCTCCACGCCGCCCACCAGGCAGCTTCGGAACTCGCCGCTTTGGCTTGCCCCGGGACGACGCCAGACATCGGTCCAGTCAATCCGCGCGATGATCGCCGGCGGTTCTGGGACCAGCAAGGAACGGAAATGATTCCTCAGCGTCCCGAGGCTGACCAGAATGCCGTCAACGTGGCCGCCGGCGAGTCTGGCGAGCATCGCCGCGGGGTTTTCCGTTCCTGGGATGGGCCCGAGCATCAGGGCATGATCGTAGGCGACGATCAACACCCGGCCGCTAGGCCTGCGAAGAATCCGATTCAAGCGAATCGCTTTACCTGTGTCACTCACAAAGAACTCCAGTGCTGCGGCATCGCGGCCTACAGCAGCCGGTGCTCCAACAGGATTTCACCCACGCGATGAAGTTCGTTCATTGTCTGGGTCTTCCGGCGCAGGGAGATCGAGACGAACAGAGCGTCGAGCACGGCCAGTTGGGTGACGCGGGAAGCCATCGGCGCCTGAAAGTATTTGATCTCGCTCGGCGTGGCGTGCAGAACAATGTCCGCGTGGTTCGTGATGGGCGACTTCATCGAGTTGGTGAGGCAGATCGTCTCCGCCTTGCGCTCGCGCGCGACCTTCAGGCATTGCACGGTTTCCTTGGTCCGGCCCGAACAGGAAATGGCGAAGGCGAGGTCGCCCTTCTTGAGTTGGGTCGCGGCGACCAGTTGCATGTGCGAGTCGCTCTCGGCGAAGGCGGGCAGACCGATCAGCCGGAACTTGCAGTAGGCCGTATACGCCACGGCGTATGACAGTCCCGTCGAGAACAGTTGAATGCGCCGCGCCCGCTCGATCGCGTGAGAGGCCTGAAGCATTGTCTGTTCGCTATTGATCTGGCGAGTCTCCGCGAGGCTCTTTGCGTGGAAGCGGAACACCTGCTCAAAGACGGACAGATCCTTGGACTCGTCGCTGTTCGAGGCCGTGAAGCCCCCTTGGGCCAGTTCGCGGGCCAGGGCAATCTTGAGATCGGCGAAACCCCGAACGCCCAGAGTGCGGCAAAAACCCACGATCGACCCGACGCTGGCGCCGGAGTTCTGGCGCATTTGCGAGATGGTGTGGTACAGGACGCGTTCCGGATCCTTCAGGATGTAGTCGGCAATCAGGCGCTCGGTGGGGTTCAGCGATCCCAGAATACCCTGCAGGTAAACAAGAAGGGGGCGGGAGGCGGGAGCAGTCTGCTTCGAAGGTTGGCTCATGATGGACTGCTGAAAGAAGGCTCCTGTTGTGAACTTGCTTCACCCTTCGAACAAGCTGCCGGAGTCCTCAACTTTTGATTGTATCGCAAGCCTTCCGTTCGCCGGTGTTCTCGTGGTTGACCGGGAGCGGCGCCGACATCGGCAGTGCCCGCTCCCTTCCGGTCGCGGCTCTGTAGCCGGGGGATGGTTCAGCCGCGGGAGCCTGAGGATAGTTCATAGATTCAGATGGCGCTTGACACGCGATTCAGTTCGTTATACAAGTTGGTGAGCATAGTTCACAAAAAACCATGCCTCTCGTCTCCATGAAGAGCATGCTGGCGGACGCCCTCGCGGGTGGTTACGCAGTCTGCTATTGCGAATCCTGGAATCTGGAGTCGTTCCAGGCAGTGATCGACGCCGCGTCCGACGCCGACGCTCCCGTCATCGCCGGGTTCTCGGGAGGCTTCCTGGCCGATCCCGACAGGAAGCGCCCGGAAAGACTCTCCTACTACGCGGGCTTGCGCCTGGCGCTGGCGGGCGCTTCGGTTCCCGTCAGCTTTCTTCTCAACGAATCGGACAGTCTTCCTCAGATCGAGGAAGCCATTGACCTCGGCTTCAACGCCGTGATGATCGAGAACGAGCATCTTGACCCGGATGCCTACCGGAGGCTGGTGAAAAAGACGGTCGCACGAGCGCGGCCGAGCGGCGTCTCCGTGGAGGCGCAGTTGGGCACTCTGCCGCACGGCTGCGACCTGGGGGCCGGCCAGGGCGAAGTCACCGACCCACGGGCCGCCAGGGAGTTCGTGGAAGACACCGGCATCGACGCGCTGGGAGTGTCGGTCGGCAACATCCACATTCTGACCAGCGGTGAATCGCCGCTCCATCTCGACCGGCTCGAGAGCATCCACGCCGAGGTGGACGTTCCGCTGGTGTTGCACGGAGGCACGGGGATCCCACCGGAATATGCGGCGCAGGTGATCTGTCGCGGAGTCGCGAAGATCAACTTTGGCACGGTACTGAAGCAGGTGTTCCTGGCGGCGGTGCGGGAGAAACTGGAGGCCTACCAGGAGCCGATGAACCCACATCCTTTCGTGGGCATGGGTGGTCCTCAGGATGTGTTGGTTGCGGGACGCGAAGCGATGATGGCACAAGTGAGAAAGCTTCTTCATCGTTTTGGGGCGGCCGGCAGGGCCGGAGGATTGGCGTGCGCCGGGACGGCGCCGACCAGGGAGGTGAATGAATGATTACGCGCAAACAATACGAGGACGTGGTGGAGAGGGCAAGCGAGATGCTGCGGCAGGGCGGCATCGCGATCACTCCGGAGGAAAAGAGCCACTTTGAGGTGGCCGATTTTGGCCTCAGCGACCTGGAGCACACCGGTCTCGAAATCATTGTGTACATGAACACGGAGCGCTGCTGCGCCAAGGAACTGGTGATGTTCCCCGGGCAGACGTGCCCGGAGCACTATCACCCGACGATCGACGGCGTGCCGGGCAAGGAAGAGACCTTCCGCTGCCGCTGGGGCACGGTGTACGTCTACATGCAGGGAGAGGCGACGCCGTCGCCGGCCTGCCGGCCTCCGGCGGGTTCGGAACCCTACTACAAGGTGTGGCACGAAGTGTGCCTGAAGCCGGGCGATCAGCTCACGGTCCATCCGGATACGATCCATTGGTTTCAATCCGGGCCGGAGGGCGCGATCGTCTCGGAGTTTTCCACGAAAAGCAGGGATGAACTGGACCGCTTTACAGATCCCAGGATCGGGCGGCAGACGGTGATTACCTGATCTGGTGCAAAGGAGATATCTACGATGTCCACTCGAAGCTTGGCAACAGCTTACCTGGTTTTCGTGCTTGCCGCGGTCGGCATCCCCGGAGTAGCGATCGCGCAAGTCTCGACTGCGTCTGTCAATGGAACCGTTCGGGACGCAAGCGCCGCGGCGGTCCCGGATGTCGAAATCGTCCTCCGAAACGTGGCTACCCGGGTCGAACGGCGGAGCGTCACCAACAGTGCCGGCCACTACGTCTACGTCAACGTGCCGCCGGGCACTTATTTGCTGGAGGCCAACAAGTCCGGTTTCGGTACCCGGAGAGTAGAGGCCTTCCCGCTCGCCGTCAACCAGACCGCGACCCTCGATCTCACTTTGCAGGTGGGCGCGGTGGAGCAGTCGGTCACCGTGCGGGCGGAAGGCGTCGAGGTGCAAAGCTCGACGGCGGAACTGGGCGCCACCATCGGCGAGCGGAAGATCGTTGAACTGCCGCTGAACGGGCGGAACTTCACCCAACTGCTGGCCCTGACGCCGGGGGTCTCGCCCATCAGCGTCAGCCAGAATGCGGGAGGACCAATGGGCTCGATCGGCACGGTGGTGATGCCGTCGGTAAACGGTCAGAACAATCGCAGCAATTTCCTGATGATCGACGGCATCAACAACCAGGGGCCCTATTTCGGCGCTTACGCCGTCGCGCCCATCGTCGACACCATCGAGGAATTCAAGGTGCAATCCCACAACGACGAATCCCGCTTTGGCGGAGCGATGGGCGGCATCGTCAATGTCGTCACCAAGTCTGGCACCAACAGCCTGCACGGCACTCTTTGGGAGTTCCTCCGAAACGACGCGTTCGACTCGCGGGAATACTTCCTGCCGACGGTGACGCCGTTCAAACAGCATCAGTTCGGCGTCAGCGCGGGTGGCCCCGTGGTGATTCCGAAAGTCTATAACGGCCGGAACCGGACCTTTTTCATGCTGGGATACCAGGGCTTCCGGTTCCGCACGCCTTCCAACGTGTTCGCGCGGGTGCCGACTCCCGCGAACCTACAGGGTGACCTGAGCGACTGGCCCCGCCAGCTTTTTGACCCGGCGACGACGCGCAATGATCCGGACCGCCCGGGCGAATTCCTGCGCGATCCCTTTGTGGGCAACCGGATTCCGGCCAGCCGCATCGACCCCGGGCTTCAGTTGTGGGCCAACACCCTGGTTCCAGCGCCTGTCTTCACGGGCGTTGGCGACCGAAATGCTTTGAACCCATACCCAAACCGGCGCACCAATGAAGAGTACAACGCCCGCTTCGACCAGAATTTTGGGACGAAGGATTTCCTGTGGTTCCGCATCAGCGGGAACCGGCACGATCAGACCAGCGGAGGTTCGCTTCAGTCGGTCCGCAACGTGGGCGAGAACCGCGCGACCAGCATCGGGGCGAACTGGGTCCGGACGTTCAATCCCAGCACCGTCCTGCAAGTACAAGTGGGACGGGTCAAGGTCCTCGACAAGAGTCTGACTCGCTATGTGGATGTCCCGGCCAACTTCTCGCAACAGGTGGGCTTTGCCGACCTGTTCGCCGGGAACTGGAAGGGTAACAGCTCGGTCCACCCCGGCTTCAACCTGACCGACTTCTTCAGTGCGTTCGAGAACGACTACATCAACCGGCCCAGCGACCTCTGGCAATGGAAAGGCGATCTATCGAAGGTGATCGGCGGTCACACGTTGAAATGGGGCGGCGAGCTGACGCAAAACTACATTCGCATTGAACAGCACGTGGGACAGGTCAACTTCGCCAACGACCTTACGGGAAACCCGAAAAACCCCGGCAATACCGGGGGGTCCGTCGCCGGGTTTCTGCTGAATGTTCCCTCGAGCGCCCAGCGCCGGAATCTTCTGGTCAGCACCCGCTGGGGCGGTCATGCGGGTTTCTACTTCCAGGATCAATGGAAGGTCACGCCCAAGCTCACGGTCAACCTGGGTCTCCGGTACGACCGGACGTTCGTGCCCCCGTACGGCCGTGAGGAGGACGGCAACCTTTATATCGGCACCATGGACATGATTCGCGGGCTGTACATTCTCCAATTCAAGCCGCCTGCGTGCGAGGTGACGAAAATCGCCCCCTGCATTCCCACGCCTGGCGGCGTGCTGCCGGACAATGTGGTGCTGGATCCGCGCGGCAAGCTGATGTACGACAGTACGGACAATTGGGCTCCGCGTGTGGGCCTGGCTTACCGCCTCCGGACCACGACCGCCCTCCGTGCCTCGTTTGGCCGGTTCTTTGACAATTGGGCGGGCGTCGGGCAACAGGCCACCAATACGCAGGGAAGCTGGCCCTCCGTGGACTTCCTAACTGGCCCGCTCAACCAGCCAACGGCTCAGCAGCCGCTGCCCACGCACAAGGGCACGAACCCCTTCCCCGAGGGCGGCACCACTCCCCCTCCCACTCCCTGGGCCATTGGCGCGAACTACTTCGATCCGTACCTCAAGAACCCTTACTCGCTGCAATGGAACCTCGGCGTCCAGCATCAGTTCAATAACGCCACGATCCTGTCGCTGAACTACGTCGGTTCGGGGAGCAAGCGCCTGAACATCGGCACAGCCTATAACGTCTCGCGCGTTCCCGGACCGGGCAATCCGCGCGACCGGTTCCCGTACCCGTACATGAACCCTTCTACCTTCGACCGGAGCTGGGGGCGGAGTACCTATCACGGATTGCAGGCGCATTTGGAGAAGCGCCTCCTCTCGGGCTTTGCCTACACGGTCTCCTACACCTGGTCAAAAGCCATCGACATTGGCTGCTCGGGCTGGTTCCAGGTGGAGGGATGTGCGGTCCAGGATCCCTACAACCTGAACAACGATCGGGGGCCGGCGGGGTTCGATCTGACCCACATTCTGGTTACCCATTGGCTTTACGAACTGCCCTTTGGTCAAGGGAAGGCTTTGCAGACTGGTAGCCGGGCAGTGGACTACGTGCTCGGCGGCTGGCAGGTCAACGGCATCTCGACCTTCCAGACCGGCCAACCCTTCACCCCGACCGTGCGGGCGGATATTGCCAACACCCTGAATTCCGCCCATCGCGGCGCCAGCGGCCAAAACGCGGGCTACATGCGGCTGAACGTCGTCGGCGATCACAAACTCGCCAATCCCAGTCCGGCGGAATGGTTCAACCGGGCTGCCTTTGCGGTGCCGCCCCTGTACACTTTCGGTAACCTGGGGAGGAATCGCTTGCGTGCGGACTGGACCCGCAACTTCGACCTTTCGGTGTTCCGGCAGTTTCGCGTCCGCGAGTCCGCGAGAGTCGAGTTCCGGGCTGAGGCGTTCAACGCCTTCAATACGCCGGTCTTTTCCGTGCCCATCGAGGAATACCTCAACCCGAACTTCGCAAGAGTCCTGGGCACGCGGCTTCGTCCGAGGCAATTACAGCTCGGCCTGAAGATCGTATTCTGATAGTCTCGTGGGCCCGGTCTCCGACCAGCCCTACGGATCAAGCGTCTGGGACGAACGAGCAAGGCCAAGACCAAACCCGGCGGTGGATCTTCGATCCGCAAGGCCGGTCGGAGACCGGCGCCACGGGAGCGCGCCCGGGTAGGCGGTCTCTTCGCACGTGTGGTCGTTCTATGGTGCGCGGCGCTGCCCGCCGCCTTCCAGGAATTGTTCTTTAACGGTGTCCGGTTTGACCCGCCCGTTGGGGAAGTTCTCCTGCCGCCGGGCTTGATGAACCGGCTGGAAGTCGCGGCCGAAGGGCAGAAGAGATCCGGCTCCGGCCGAATCATCGACCTCGGGGTGGGTTCGACGGCCTTGCGGGACCTCCGCGTGTTCAGCCTCAAGACCTGGCGGTATTCGGTGATTACGGCAGGCCTCAAGCGCGCCCGAGGCCTGCATCGCGCCGGCGCGGACGGCGTCGATACCTTCGAGACGGAGGTCCTGACGTGGACGGACCCGGTCCGTTTTCGCGGTGGCGGGCATCCAGAGGAGCTCGGTCGCTTTCTCGAAGGGTCGAACCTCGAAGCGGTCTACCCGGTGGAAGCCTCCAACGCGGCGGCGGGGCATGACAACCACTCCGTCTGGCGTCCCGGCTCGACGTCGTCCGTGTTCGGGTTTGGCGGGCGTTCTGATTCGCCGCCGCGGGCGTCTTTGCGTGGTTTCGTCAACCGGGAATGGGAAGGGAGAGCGACGATGATTGGCAGTGAGCAACGAGAGGTCCGGCGGTTGGGGCCGGCCGGCATGGGCGCCCTATTGACCGTCTGGCTCCTGGCGTCCGCGAGCGCGCAACAATTACCGAAGGATCTGGGGTCGCTGGAATACTACCGCCCTCCGCAGTTGTCGGCGATGGTGCAGTTCACCAAAGATCCCGAGCACAAAGGCCACACCATGGAAGAATGGCGGCGAAATCTGGGCCGCCATTTCGATGCGCGCGCGCTGGTGGAGCGGTGTAAACGCGCCGGCGTAGTCCAGATCATCTGGATCGACAAGTGGATTGACGGCCTGGTTTTCCACGACACGAAAACGACTACCTACAAGGCCGAGCGCGATTTCCTGGGCGAGGTCGCGCGAGAGTGCAAGAAGCAGGGACTGAAGATTCTCGCTTACTTCAATACGTATTACGATGACAATCCCGAGTTCGCGGCGTGGCGCGCGATCGATCAGCGGGGACGTCCTCTGGTCCTCTCGCCGGGATGGCCTTCAGCCCTGGTCAGCATGCATTCCCCCTACCGGGACAAGGTCCTGGAACAGATCCGCGAATTGCTGGTGAACTACGATGTCGACGGCCTGTGGTTCGATGTCCCCAAGTATCCCAGCATCAGTTATGACCGGTGGTCGCGGGAGGCGTTCCGCAAGCAGTACGGAAAGGACATGGAGGAGGCCTCGCCGGCCGAGCGCCGCAAGTTCGCGCTCGATTCCACGGCGCGGTGGTTCGCGGACATCGCCGCCTGGGCGCGGAAGATCAAGCCTTCGGTGATAATCGTGCCGCACGGAGGGTTCGATCCGGCGTCGGTGGCGGGCCCGAACTACACGGCGCGCATGGCGGGAGCGGCTGACTACTTCACGGTGGAGATGCACACGGCCGCGGTGCAGGACAGCGGAGCCAGCACCCTGGCGGGACTGGCTAAGCCGGCCGAGGCGGGTTCGCTGATCTCCGACTTCTGGTTCACTCCGATCGAAGGCGAACCGCCGAAGAGTTCCAAGAGCCCCAGCGAATCGCTGGCGGAGGTGGCGACGGTGTTCACCAGCGGCGTGAACCTGTGGCTGGCCTTCATCATGGGTCACGACGGGACCGCGGACGAGGCGACCCTGGCTCTGTTGGACCAGGCGGGGGCATGGCTGAAGTCGCGGCGGCCGTATCTGGAGGGGGCGACCACGTTGTGCGACGTGGGGATCGTGATGGGAACGGCGGACCCTGAGGAACAGCACTGGCCGGGAGGGATACCTCCGGAAGGGGCAGCGGGACGGCCGCCGGGTGACGTGTGGGGAGCCCTGGAAGGTCACCTGCGGTCGAGCGGGTATCCGCCGTGCCGCCTGGCCACCAGCAAGGGTCTCCATCAATGGGATGCCATTCCCCCGGGAACCCGGACGCTGATCGTGCCGGACCGGGTCAGCCTGTCCGCGGAGGACGCGGCCAGGGTGCGCGAATTCGCGGCCCGCGGCGGAAGCGTGCTCGCCTTTGGCCGCGGCGTCTCCTTGGGCGTGACGGGACGGGACGCAGGCAAGGCCGACGAGATCTTCGGCATCCGCTCGGCTGGGTATGTGCTCCCGAATCCTTGGGCGGACGGAACGCGCTTGGAACTTACTAAGGGCAAATACGTGCCGTTGTGGACGCTGCTGATCCACGTCCGCCCGACGTCGGCCGAGACGGTGCTCTGGGCCGAAAATCGGATCGAGGGCGGCATGCCCGGCTTGACCCGCAACCGGGTCGGCGCGGGGCGGACCTATTTCTTTGCCACCGCCGACTCGGCCTTGGACGGCAAACCGGAAGTGCTCCAGTATCTGTGGAAGGAGACGATTGGCGAACCGTTGTGGCGGGTCCGCGACGTCACTCCGCTCTACCAGTCCGACACGATCCTGCCCTCCGGCGTGCTCTCGCAGGAGGCGCCCTCGGGCTCCACGCGGTACCGGGCCAGGCTCCGCTTGCAGGGCAACCGGCGGATCGTCCACATCATCGACAGCCGCCCTGGGATCGGCGGCCCGTTGCCGCGCAACCGCTCGCGTCACATCACGCTGGAGATCAATGCGAAGCACTTTCCGTTCCGCTCGGCGACGCTGGCTCCGCGCGGTACGCCGTTACAGGTGACGCCCAAGGAGGGTTGGAATGCCATCACGCTCTACCCCGACCCCGAGGTAACGCTCGTGCTCGAACCCTGAGAGAAGGAGACCGCTGTGTGGCGAAGGGACTTCTGCAAGACGCTCCTGGCGCTGCCCGCCGCGGCGGAGTTGTACGCCAGCCGGACCCGCGGGCTGCCGCCGTTGACGATCCGCGAGGTGCGCACCATCAAGACCGGCGCGGGCGGGCGGTATCAGTGGGTGTTCGTGAAGATCCTGACGTCCGAGCCAGGGCTGTACGGTTTGGGTTCGGCGAGCAACGTCCACCAGGCGATGACGGTGGCCGCATCCATTGAACACCACCTGGGGCCGTTCTGGGTCGGCCGGACGGCGGACCGCATCGAGGACATGTGGCATGCGACCAACTTCCGCTCGTACCGGCGGAACAGCGTGATCCAGAACAACGTCCTGAGCGCGCTGGATATGGCGCTGTGGGATATCAAGGGCAAGCGCGCCGGCATGCCGGTCTACGAACTGCTCGGCGGAAAGGCGCGGGACGCGGTGCCGGTCTACGGGCACGCCATCGGCAGGGATGCCGCGGAAGTGGAAGAGGATGTCCGCAAGTACATGGAGCGGGGCTACCGGCACGTGCGGGCGCAGCTCATTCATGTGGGCGGGTACGGCGGCGGGGGCATGGTGCCGCCCGGGCAAGGGAGCCGTCCCGCGCAAGGGTTTGCCGGGACGGCCTTTGACGAAGAGCAGTACGTGGAGACGATTCCTAAGCTCTTCGAGCACCTGCGGGTGAAACTCGGCACGGGCGTAAAACTCATCCACGACGTGCACGAGCACCTGACGCCCACGATGGCGCTCGAGTTTGCACGCCGGATGGAACCCTACCGGATGTTTTTCGTCGAGGATATCCTTCCGCCGGAGCACATCGACTGGTTCCGCGAGATTCGCCAGATCGCTTCCACGCCCATGGCAATGGGCGAATTGTTCACCAGCCCGCGCGAGTGGGTACCACTGATATCCGAACGGCTCATCGATTTCATCCGTTGCCGCATTTCGTCGGTGGGCGGGATCACCGCCGGCCGCAAGATCGCGAGTCTCTGTGAAACATTCGGGGTGCGTACCGCCTGGCAGGAGGGCGGGGACAACGATCCGATCAACCAGCTCGCCGGCTACCACCTTGATCTGTCCAGCTCGGCCTTCGGGATCCAGGAGGATAATCGTTTTCCCCCGCTGGCGCACGAGATGCTACCCGGCACGGCGCAGATCAAGGGAGGGTACCTGTACGGCAGCGATTCGCCCGGTTTGGGCATCGACTTGAATGAACAGATGGCCGCCCGCTACCCGCTGACGCCGCCCTCGGGCGCGGAAGACGGCACCACCCAGCGGGGCCTGGACGGATCGTTGGTCCGCCCCTGAGCGCGGAGACAGCAGGACACCGCGCCAGGCAAGTGAGGAAATGAAAATGAGACAGCATAAGGTATCGAGACGAGAGTGGGTTGCCCTGGCCGGCGCGGTCCCCGCAGCCGCGGCGCTGTTCGGGGGCTGCCGCCAGCAGAAGCCGGCGGCGGTTCAGGAAGATGCCGCCATGGCGGCCGACCGCGCCCGCCGCCTGAAATGGTGGACCGAGGCGCGCTTCGGCATGTTCATCCACTGGGGCGTCCACACCGTCATCGCCCGGGACATCTGGAACATGGAACATGAGGCCATCCCGATCCCCGAATACGAGCAGTTGGGCAAGCTGTTCAAGCCGCCCGCCGGGACACCCAGGGAATGGGCCAAACTGGCCCGGCGGGCCGGCCAGAAGTACATGGTCCTGACCGCCAAGAATCACGACGGGTATTGTCTGTACGACACGAAGACCACGCACTTCTGCTCGACCAGGCAGGCCTGCGGCCGCGACCTGGTGGCGGAGTTCCTGGAGGCCGCCCGGGCCGAGGGTCTGCGAGCCGGCGTGTACTTCTCCATGATGGACTGGTATCACCCCGATGGCATTCGCTGCGTCGTCGATGAGGCAGCTCGCAAGCGGTTTGTGGAGTACATCCACACGCAGATTCGCGAGCTGTGCTCCAACTACGGCAAGCTCGACATCCTCTGGTACGACGGCGCGTGGCCCATGGACGCCGAGCAATGGGAGGCCGGAAAGCTGAGCAAGATGATCTTCGAGTTGCAGCCGGACATCATCGTCAACGACCGCGGTGCGCTTCCGGGCGATTTCTCGACCCCGGAACAGAAGATCGAAGCCGCCGACGAGGGTCGCGCGTGGGAAACCTGCATGACGATCAACGGCGCGTGGGGTTACGTTCGGGCGGATGAGAACTGGAAGACGCCGCAATCGGTGCTCGGGAGCCTGATCACGTGCGCGAGGGGCGGGGGCAACTACCTGCTCAACATCGGTCCGCGGCAGGACGGTTCGGTGCCGGAAGGCTCGGTGCGCGTTCTCACCGAAGTGGGGAAGTGGATGGACCGGAACGGCCAGACCATTTACGGATCCGAGCGGTGCAAAGTGGTGCGCAGCAACTACATGAACTTCACCCGGAAGGGGAACACGCTGTTCATGCACGTGTACCGATGGCCGGGCTCGACGCTGATTGTGGCGCGGCTGAAGAGCAAGGTGAAGTCGGCGCGGTGGCTCGCCACGGGCAAGCCGGTGGAGGTGATCCAGGCGCGGGAACTCGACCCGCGGGAGCCGCCCATCGAATTCCCGATCTATCGGGTGAAGTTCACGGGCCTGCCGGAGGCGGCGCCCGTCGAGATGACGCCGGTGATCGCCGCCGAGTTCGAAGGCATTCCGGAGCAGGACCTGAAGTTCCCGCGCTGGGCGAAGAAGAAGCAAGCATGAGAGGCATGCGGATTGCGATTGCCGTACTTCCCGCCGCGTGGTGGATCTGTGTGGCCTTGTTGTGCCCGTGGATGGCCGCCGGCGGCGCGCGGCAGGACGGGTTGCTGTTCCGGGCCTCGCTGGACAGTGCGCTGGCAGCCGATTTCGCCGCGGGGGACTCCCGCCCCCTGGTCAGCCAGGACGTGCACCTCGCCGATTCCGCGGCCGCCATCCCGCGGACGGCCGTGCTGGCCTATGACGCGCACGCCAATCTCTACGCGGAACAGGGTTCTCTCAGTTTCTGGTGGCGTCCCGGTGAACCCCCCGATCCGGTGGGGTTCCCCGTGTTCATGTCGTTTTACGAGCAGGACTCCACCTGGTCCTGCGACTTCCTCCGCGTGAACTGGGATGGCCGCCGTTTGGTGGCGCGTCTCCGCGACCGCAACCTGGCCTTCCACAACGCCGAAGGTCCCGTCGCGCTCCCGCGGACCGGCCGCTGGATGCATATCGCCGTGACGTGGGCAGAGTCCGCCGGGCTGGTACTTTACCTGGACGGCGCCCCCGCGGGACGGGCGCCAGGACCGCTTGCCCTTGATGCCAGACTGACCTTTTTCGGCTTTCTGCTGCGGGGGACGCCGCCCCAATGGGCCGGCGCTCTGAGTCCGGGCTCGATCGACGAGGTGCGCATTTACCGGGCGCCCCTGGAACCTGGCGATATTCAGCGGCTGGCGCACCGCCATGACCCGCGGCAGTCCCCGGCATTACCGCCGCCACGATGGGCCCAGCGGTTCGGCTGGCACGAGGCATCCGGCGTCCCCGCAGGTTCCAAACTCAAAGTGCGGAGGCTGGCGATCCGGGATGCCCGAGTCTTCGGGAAGCTGTGGATGAAGGGCGCCGACGGTAAGCGGGAGACGCTGTGGCCCATGGCGGATAAGTTCCCGGCCGGGGCGGACGGCCTGTACCTGGACGAGGGCAAGCAATACCGCGTCTTTCCAGCTCGCGAGCCGATGAACCTGGTGCGGACCACCGGGAATCTCGAGGGCCGCATCCGCGTCGCTCCCCATGGCTCGTATGCCCGGCCTGCCGGGGAATTGCACTACCGCCGGTTCGCTTCAGGCGGTGTGGCGAAAGAGATCTCCATCGACCGGCACTCGGGTATGTTGGGCGACCTCGAGTGTCTCCGGATCGAAGAGACCGCCGAACCGGCCGCGAGCGGAGCGTGGACCCGATTCGCCACCGCCGGGCAGGATGCCCGGCTGGCCGCGCGGCGAGATCCCGGCCGCTTCCGGACCTGGAGACCCGCGCCGCGGCCGGCTGCGAAATCCGGTCATGAGGACACTGGCCGGTATGACTATTTCCTCGTGGCGGTTCCCCAAGCGTCCGCATTCAAGGGTGTCCGGCTGCGCCTCCGTTCGATTCCGAATGAGTTCTATTACGTGGCGGTCGAAGATCCTGTGAACACCGTCCGGCAACTTATCGAAATCGATGTGCGCGCCCGAGAGCACGTTCTGGAGTTGACGCTCGAGTTTCCGCCCATCGTCGCGCCGGCCGGCTCGGAGGTGGTGATTACGCTCGCCTCCTCGAGTGGACGCACTCCAGAACTCGAGGCGCAGTTGCTCCCAGACACCTTCGCGAGCGCGCGGCCCGCATACCTCGCGCAGCGAATCCTCCAGATCCGGGACTCCCTGCAAATGATGAGCGAAGGAAGTCCGTGGGGAATTGTGAACGCCGAACGCCCGCTGCCCTTGGTGCGCCGGCAGTTGCGGCAGGTGGACGAACTCTTCGTGCTGCTCGACGATGTGCGGCGGATCGATCCCGGCAACCCCGTAGCCCGGGCCTACCGCACCTGGTTTCTCTTTCGAGAGCCTACTCCCGCACTCGCGGAAACCGCCCGCGACCCTGCCGTTCCCTTGTGGGTTCACCGGCAGATCCAGACCATGGATTTGTTCCGGCGCATTCCCGAGTGGTGGATCGACCACCGCCAGATCGCAAATGGAGAACTCGGCGGCGGCTTGGGAGACGACACGGACATGATCCAGGACTGGCCGGCCATCGCTCTCATGGATGGACCGGTTGCCAAAACCGGGAAAGCTCTCCGCCGCGTTCTGGACGCCTGCTATAACGCGGGAATGCTCAAGCAGGGGCTCAACGCGCGCCGGTTGGACGCCCTGCACGCATACGAGGAAGGCATCAATGCCCAGGCGCCCGCATTCCTGCTGGACTATGGCAATCCCGTCCTTTTCGAACGGATGATGGAGACTGCGGCCCATTACGAGCGCCTCACCGGGATCAACGCGGCCGGCCACCGCCACATGCGGTCCCACGTTTACAGCGCCACGGAACTGGTGGAGGATGGCTATCACGCTCGCGAGTTCACACAGTACAGCCACCACATCCTCCACCCCGGACTCTACGTCGCGTGGTACAACGGCTCGCCGGCGCTGACGAGCTTGCTGTGCCAGTTGGGCGACTCGCTGCTGGCGCATTGGAGCCAGGAGCAGTACCCGAAGCTCTCGTCGGTAGTCTTCTTCGCCGATGACCGGGCCGCCGAGCCCGCGCCGCCCGGTTCCATGATCTGGAACTTCTTTTGGGGCCTCTACGACCTCACCGGCGATGAGAAGTATCTATGGCTCCTGCGCCAGGGGGTGAAAGCGTCCGACTATGGGACGCTCTCCATGATCAACGGCCCATGGCTGAGTCTCTTGGGTCGGGCAGCGCATGCGCCGGGACTCCGTGCCGCCGCCGCGCAGCTTGCGGTTCGTGACCGGAACGTAGTCTTCCATCATCCCGGACCCGCCATGGTGGCCCTGGCGTGGCGCGCCACCGGCGACCGCACTCTACTGGAGGAAGCGGACGAGGCACTCGTCAGAACCATGACGCCCCTGACGTACGTGCTGACCGAAGGCCATCTCTACACGGACCGTGTGCCTATCCCGACTCTTGGTATGCAGATCCAGCGGATGGGCGGAGTGGCGCACTACCGCAATTTCCCCTACCCCGGCCACGCCGTCAGTTGGGAGAACACCGGGAACGAGTTGGGCGCGCTGGTTTCCGATTCCCGGCCGGGCTTTCTGCGCTGCATACTGTTCAACGCAGGCCTCCGATCGCGCACCATCACTGGCCGCGTGTGGCAATTGGAGCACGGCCGTTACGAGGCCACCATGCGCGACCCCGCCGGCCGGCTCTTGTGGAACCGCACCTTGCGCCTCAAGCGCCATTCAGCCGTGGAGTTGCCCCTGCCGCCCAGAACCGAAGTGGCCGTCGAGTTACGCCAGATCGAAAAGCTCGCGCCCCTGCACTCGTTGCCCGACCTGGCCGTAGCCTCGGAAGAGATCCGCATCACCGGCGGCCTGGAGATCCCGGTACACAACATCGGCGGCGCGCCCTCCCAACCGTATACTGTCTCGGTCGCCGATGACGGTGGAAAAGTCCTGGCCGAGCAGAGCTATCCCGGACTGGAGGCTCCGTCGGACTTGAAACCCAGGGTGAGGATAGCTCGATTTGCCGGCGTTCCAGAACGCCATGGCCTGCGTGTGCGAGTGCGCCAGCAGGGTCTGGCGGAAGAGGTTTGCGACACCAACAACGAAGCTGCTCTTGCCGGCGAGACTGTGCCGGTAAAGAAGGCGGGAGGCACGGGAGCAAAACCATGATTCGCTCAGCTATTGCCATTCTGATCGTTGCCGGGTTCCTGGCGCCGTGTCCGGCGGAACAACCGGTGCAACAGCGCCTGAAGTGGTGGAACGACGCCAAGTTCGGCATGTTCATCCACTGGGGGCCCTATTCGCTGGCCAGCGTCGAAACGTCCTGGCCGATCATGAGTCCGGACCCCAAATGGAACATCACCCAGGCTGAGTACGAAGCGCTGCCGGAGCGCTTCAATCCCGTGCAGTACGATCCGGACGCCTGGGTCCGCCTGGCCAGGGACGCGGGCCAGCGCTACATGGTGTTCAGCAGCAAGCTCCACGACGGCTTCTGCATGTTCGATTCCTCGTTCACCAACTACAAGATCACCAACACGCCTTACGGCAACGACACCATCGCCATGCTGGCGGCGGCATGCCGCAAGCACGACCTGCCGCTGGGCTTTTACTACTCGCCGCCCGACATGCGCCACCCCGGTTTCCGCGATACCTCGAAGCTGGCCAAGGAGAACTGGAAAGGCGAGCCCTGGCGTCCCGAATGGCCGTCGTATCTGGAGTACATGGAATTGCAGCTCACGGAACTGCTTACCCGCTACGGCCCGGTGGCCGTGCTCTGGTTCGACGGCCTTCGGGACCGCGAGAAGTACAACCCGCGGAGGTTCTTCAAACTGGTCCGGGAGTTGCAGCCGGACACGTTGATCAATAACCGCATCGGCGTCCCGGCCGACTTTGACACCCCGGAGAAGTTCATCCCCGACGGTTACCCCACCAAAGCCACCGCCGCTCAGTTTGCCAACCCGCGCGGTAGCGATGCGATGGCCATCGGCATTACCAAGGGCGGCGCCTATTCCAAGGTCCCGCCTCCGCCGGAGGATTTCCGTCCCTGGGAAACCTGCATGACCATCAACGAAACGTGGGCCTACAACAAGAATGACCGGAATTTCAAATCTCCCACCGTCCTGATCCGCATGCTGGTGGAAGTGGTCAGCAAAGGCGGCAACCTGCTTCTGGATGTGGGCCCGACGCCGGAAGGCACGATTCAGCCGGAGTTTCAGCAGCGCTTGCGGGAAGTCGGCAAGTGGCTGAAGGTGAATGGCGAGGCCATCTACGGCACGACGTACGGACCGCTATACGACCTTCCTTTCGGCCGGTCCACGGCCAAGGGCAACACGATCTATCTCCACGTCTTCGACTGGCCGCAAGGCAAGCTGGAAGTCAACATGCGCGGCCGGAAGGCCGCCCAGGTGAAATTGCTCGCCGGTGACAAGGTCCTGCCGTTCCAGCAGGCCCAGAACACGCTTGTCATCGATGTCCCCGCACAGGCCCCGGATCCGCACGCGAGCGTTGTGGAGCTTGAACTACTTTGAGAAATCAACTGGAGCCCCCCTCCCCCTGGCCGGCCAGGCCGTGCACCTTGCAGAATCCACGGCCGCCATCCCGCGGACAGGTCGTGAGGCACGACCCATGAATCCGCTTCGAAATATCATGATGACCCTACTCGAAAGAACGATCACTCGCCGGAGCCGAATCTCAACATGGAGAACGCGTCACGCAGCGTTCTGGCGACCCTGCCAGTCTCGCGGCTCCAGATCGTCCCTATGCATCAAATGGACAGGATCGGAGCAGGAGAAAGTTTCGCTGAGACGGCGGTTGAGGCGCAAGCCGCCATCACCGTCCCTCATTTTGCTTTCGGCCCTGCTCTGCTTCCCGACCGCCCCGATGTTCGGCCAGCAGCTTCGATTCAACGGGATCGCCTTCGATCCGAAAACCGGGACGATCGAGCTTGCCGCCGGAGGGTCCAACCGGGCAGAGGTTGAATTGACCGGAATCGGCGCGGCTGGGGGCGGTCCCTGGAAGGTGAACTGGGAACTGAGATCGCCGGAGAACCGGGCGAGACGGCAGGAAGATGTCCTTCCGCCGCCGGGAGGGCGATCGCGGTTTGAATTGGGACCGCTGGCGACGCCTCCCCGCTACGATTTCGAGTTCGGCCGGGTGTTCCAGGAAGGATACCGGCTGTCTGTTCGCCTCACTGACGCGAACGGCCGGCGTTTTCGCGCATGGAGCTTCTATCAGGAGCACGGGAGCAAGCCGGCGACGGAGCAGCAAGGCATGGGTGAGTCCCCGGAGCCCCAAGCACAACGGATTCGGCTGGCGGCCGGCTCGAAGTCCCGGATCATTTACAACCCTCGATTCGGTTCACTCGGGCCATTGTCCCTGAGGCTCGGCGAATCCGTTCTGTTCGATCAGGATCGAGTGGAACTGCAGGCGCGCCTCAATCAGGGTGAGACGCCAGCCAGCATGACTTGTCGCATTCGCATTACCGCCCCCGACGGGAGGGAGGCTTGGAGTACGAAGGTCGACCTTGTTCGCGGGAGCGGGTGGAAGAAGATGGCGGTTCCCGTGCGCGGCCGGGCTCCCGGGCGATACGAAGCGCGGCTCCTCCCGGTGGTTGAGGGCCGTGAGTGGCCGGATGGCCCGTCGCTCAGTTACGGCAGGCACGCGCCGGACCCGAACGAAGTCAGGGTCTCGCCTTTCGCTCCCTGGAAGCTCGAACGCGATCCTTCGAGGGACCCGATCGAGATTCTCGACTTCCGGGCCGCCGCAATGGTCTCCGGACAGGCGACCGCGAGCCACTGGCTCTGGGTCGAGGGCAAAGAGGGACGTGTCGCCGCGGCGAGCAACGGCGACTACAAGGCCGAAGCCCTGGTAATCCGGCCCGGCGCACGGGGTTTCTACGCCCTTTTCGCCCGCTATGAGGAGCGGGGAGGTTTCCTCCAGGCCGGCCGGAAGGGACTGGTCCGCTACGTGCCACCGGCGGTCATCGGACGTGACGTGTACGTGGAGTCGGCGGACCTTACCGGCGAGGAGGTTCGGATCCCGCCCAGCCGCGACCCGAAGGCCCGGCTGGCTTCGTTGCGTTTGGTCCCGGTGACCGCGGCTTCGGTCGAAGGCCTCAATCGGACTTTGCGCAACCCGCCGCTGCCGATGTACTCGGTGAACGACTGGGCCGAGTATTTCGGCATCGACGCCTCTCGCCTTCTCCCCGACCAGTTCCAGTCGATCGTTTGCGCGGAGGCCGAGATCGGATTTCGCGCAGTCGGATGGTCGCTCGGCCGCTCCTGGGTCGAGTATCACAGCAAGTTGCCGCATGCCCGCACCTTCCCCTGCGTCCCCTACGAGGAAGCCAAAAAATCGCCGCACTACCCCCAAAACGACACTTACGACTACGGCCCGCGCATCACGATGATCAACCAGTACGATCCGCTGGCTTTCGCCTACGAAGCCAGGCAGCCATGCCAAGCCGAAATCTGGCCCTGGCTGGGGATGCAGCGCCACTATTCGGAGAACTTCTATGGAGGAATGTTCTCCTGCCCGTTCTACCGCCAGAATCCCCAGTGGAGACGAGTTGCGAAGGACGGACGGCCCGGAGGCCTGAGCTTTTACTTTCCGGAAGTGCGAAAGGAGCGGGTGGATATCCTGGTAGAGGCCGCCGAGCGTGGTGCGGACGGGTTGATCGTGGGCTGCGACCGCCAGGTGCCGATGCTGTTGTACGAACCGGCGCTGGTCAAGGAGTTCCAGGACAAGACCGGGATCGATCCGCGAAAGATCGATGTGACGCAGCGCGATTCGTTTGAGCGCTGGATCCGTTTTCGCGCCGGTTTTTTCACGGAGACTCTTCGGGAACTCGAGAAGCGCCTGACTGCCCTTCGCTCGCGGACCGGCAGGAAGATACCGGTGGCCATCCGAATTCCCTCGGGCGGCCTGTTCCTGAACCTCGCCCAAGGTCTCGATGTCGAGACCTGGTGCCGCGAGGGGCTGGTGGATCAGATCCACCTCGATCCCCTGGAAGAGTTGGGCGGAGAGGGCAATCACGACGTGCGTCCGTATGTGCATCTCGCCGGTGCGTACGGGATTCCCGTGGTGGGGGCCGTGGGCCCAACGGCCTTCACGCCGTCCAGACCCGCTGTAGTCACGGCCGGTTTGAAGAGGGCGCGCGGGCTTCGTCGAGCGGGCTTGGCGGGAATCGACACCTTTGAAACCGAGATCATGGCTTGGACCGAGCCCGTGCGATTTGCCGTGGCCTTGTACGGACACCCTGACGAGTTGGCGCGGTTTCTCGACGAATCGAACCTGGAGGCCGTCTATCCCGTCGATGCGGGTACGGCCGCGTGCGGACATGACTATCATTCTGTGTGGAGGCCGGGCTGGACATGGTCTTTGAACGGATTCGGCGGACGGTCCCTATGAAGCGGACGGTGCCGCCGTCCGGTCTTACGTTTTCGGCAGCCCGCCGGACAGCCGCAACAGGGTTGGACCGACGGCGCGGGTCAACGATCGCTCTCATGGCGTGGTTGTTTGCTCTCGCCTGGACGGCCCCGGCGGCACATGCCCGGGAACTGCATTTCAATGGGGCGCCCTTTGACTCTCGCGAGGGTGAGGCCGTGCTCTTACCGGGTGCGGCGAATCGCCTGGAGATCGCTCGTCCCCTGGGAGCAAGTCCGGGCGAGGAGTTGACGGTGAAGTGGGAACTGCGCGCCGGGGACGGCAGAAGGCGCTCCGGAGAAAGCCGGATCTCCGATAGCGCTTCCCGGGCGGTCTGCGAACTTGGGCCACTAGCCGCCCCGCCTGTCTACGAGTTCGAAGCCGGCCAGGTGTTTCAGCGCGGATATCGCCTGACGGCGCGCGTGATGGATTCGACCGGCCGCCCCATCCGCTCCTGGTCCTTTTTTCAGGAGCACGGGAAGACGCCGTCCGAAGCGCAGCAGGGGATGGGGGAGGTGGAGCCGCTCGCGCAACCGATCCGCCTCGTCCCCGGCGAGAGTGAGCGAGTGGTGTACAACCCACGATTCGGCTCTCTGGGCCCCCTGTCCCTGCGGCTGGGAGAATCGGTCTTGACCAGCCAGGATCTTCTCGACATCCGGGCGAAACTGAACGCAGGCGAAGTTCCCGGGCGGATGCTTTGCGTTCTGCGCGTCGCGGCGGCGGACGGGAAGGAACTGTGGCGGAAGGAAGTCGATCTGGTGAAGGGCGCGGAGTGGTCCACCGATCGCGTCGACGCCTCGGGTTGGCCCGCGGGAGAGTATCGGGTGGACCTCGGGCCGATCGTCGACGGGCGGACATGGGACGGGCCTCGTCTCCGTTACCGGCGGCGCGCCGCCCGCGGACAGGAACTCCTCGTGTCGCCAGTGGCTCCCTGGAAACTTGAGCGCGACGCGACGAGACCGGAGATCCGCATCCGCGATTTCCGGAATGGGCATCAGGACGCAGGCGCCCACTGGCGGTGGATCGAAGGACCCGGCGGGGCGGTGGCGGCGGCGGGCAACGGCGATTTCCAGTCCTCGCCTTTGATCCTCCGCCCGGCGGCGCGCGGCCACTACGCCGTGTTCGTCATCTTCCAGGGCGAGGGCGGGCTGATTCAAGTCGGGCGCCATGGGTTGATTCGAGGTGTCGCGCTCAGCAACCTCTCGAGCGAGGTGTTTGTGGAGGCCGCGGACCTGACCGGCGAGGAGATCCGGATCTATCCGAGCCGCGATCCGAAATCCCAGGTGGTTTCGCTGAGGCTGGTTCCCGTCACTGCCGCGTCCGCACGGCGTCTGGCTCACACGCTGGCCAACCCCCCGACGCCGCTCTACGCGGTCAACGACTGGGCGGAGTATTTCGGCATGAGTTGGGCCAGGCTTTTGCCCGACCAGTTCACCTCCATTGTCTGCGTGCAGGCGGAATTCGGCTTCCGGACCGTCGGGTGGTCGGTGGGCCGTTCATGGGTCGAGTACCCGAGCAAGCTGCCGGGCGCCCGCGTCTTTCCGTGTGTCCCGTACGACCGGGCGAAGGTCAAGGACCCGTTCGACTACGGACCGCGCATCGTCATGATGAACCAGCATGACCCGTTGGCCGGCGCGTACGCCGGCGGCAAACGCTGTCAGACTCAGGTGTGGCCGTGGCTCGGCATGCACCGCCACTATGGCGTGAACTCGTACGGGGGCATCTTCTCGTGCCCGTTCTATCGCGAGCACCCGGAGTGGCGGCAGGTGAGCAAGGACGGGAAACCCTCCGGACTCAGCTTCTACTATCCGGAGGTCCGCAAGGAGAGGGTCGACATTCTGGTCGAGGTCGCCGAGCGCGGCGCGGATGGATTGATGGTGGGATGCGACCGCCAGGTTCCAATGCTGCGGTACGAGCCGCGGATGGTGGAGGAGTTCCGGGCGCAAACCGGCATCGATGCCGCAGCGATCGACGCCGCTACCGGACCCGCCTATGAAAAGTGGATCCGCTTTCGAGCCGCGTTCTTCACCGAGACCTTGCGGGAACTCAAGCGGCGACTCGGTCCAGTACGGACTGGCAGGAACGCACGCCTCCCGGTCGGCGTTCGCATCCCCGCCGGAGGGCTTTTCCTGAATCTGGCTCAGGGCTTGGATGTCGAGACGTGGTGCAGGGAGGGATTGGTCGACCTGATTGACCTCGATCCGCTGGAGGAGGCCCCGGGGGAGGGCAGCCAGGACGTGCGGCCGTACCTCTCGCTGGGCCGCAAACACGGCATTCCGGTAATTGGCGGCGTGGGCTCGACGGCCTTCCGGGACCTCCGCGTGTTCGGCCTGCGGACCTGGCAGTACTCGGTCATCACGGCCGGACTCAAGCGCGCCCAGGGACTGCATCGAGCGGGCGTCGACGGCGTTAATACCTTCGAGACGGAGGTGCTGACATGGACGGATCCGGTCCGCTTCGCGGTGGCGCTGTACGGGCATCCCGCAGAGCTCGACCGCTTTCTCGAAGAGTCGAATATTGAAGCGGTCTATCCTGTCGACGCGGGTAACGCGGCCGCGGGCCACGACAACCATTCCGTCTGGCGTCCCGGCTGGACGTGGTCGATGTTCGGCTTTGGCGGGAGGTCATTTTGATCCGCTGGTCCCAGGTCCTGGTATTTCTGTGTGTCCTGACTGGTACAGGGGCCGCGCCGGAGCCCGAGTGGACGGGGCATGGCCGTTATCGGGTCCTGGTAACCGTACCGCCCGTCGATATCGGGGACAGACGGTCCGACGAGATGCCTGCCGAAGTTTCCATCGACTTTGAACGGATCCTCAAGGCGGCGGGCTACGTCGAGCATGCGAATCTGGCTACGCTCCAGATCGCCCGTTACGATCCGGCGAGCGGGAGGGCGATGAGGTACGGCAGCTATCTCTATGGCCAAACCGAGTACGACCGTCCGCTCCAGTGGTACGACCACGCCATTCCCGACCCGTTCCCGGATCGCGATCGTTCGGTGAAGAGTCCCTGGGTTTCCCGGCCTCGATGGGGTTACTACTACGATGCCATTGGTGAGTGGAAAAGCGGGCGGCTGGCCTGGAGCCACACGCAGGACCGGTCGAACCCCTCCTACTACGCCGTCTACTTCGACCTGCTCGCCGCCGGGCAGAAACAAACGGACCCGCACCCGCGCGGCTGGATCGGCGACGGTTCCAAGCGAACCGCCCCGTCCGGGCCGCAATCGACCGGGCTTTACCATGCCGATTGCCAGATGGTCGACTTAAACCAGGATGGCCTGCTCGACCTGATCTGCGGGTCATCGCGCGGCGGAGTCTTGTGGTATGAGAACCTGGGCAATCGCCAAAAGCCCAGGTTCTCGGTGGCGAGGCTTCTGTTCCACGACGATGGCAAGCCGATCGACCCCGGCTTTCTGTCCACGCCGACCGTCACCGATTGGGACCACGACGGAAAACTGGACCTGATCGTTGGCGCGAACAAGGGGTGGATTTACTTCTATCGCAACACTGGCACGAACGCCTCGCCACGCTACCGGGACTCGGGGCCGCTCCAGGCCGATGGCAAGGACCTTCGAACCCCGGCGAGTCCCGTGCCGGAAGTGGAGGGGCCGAAGGGTGAAGCGATCTACAAAGAGGACTACCAGCCCTATTGCGCGATCGTCGATTGGGACGGCGACGGCGACGACGATCTACTGGTGGGCGGCAACGTCACCGGCCGGATCTTCTGGTACGAAAACACGGGCCGTCGAGGAGACGGCACGCCCAGTCTCCACTTCAAGGGACATCTGATGGCCGACGGGAAGCCTCTCGACGTCGGCTGGTCGGCCAATCTCACGGCCGCCGACATCGACGGCGATGGAGATCCGGACCTGGTCGTCGGCCATGAGCGCAAGTGGGGCAATGAAACTCCTCCCGAGATCGTGGAGGACTTCCTGGCTTACTTCGAGAATACCGGAACGCGGACGGCCCCGGCCCTGACGATGAAACCCCTGCCGCGGGTCGGAAAGTTCCCAAGCGAGATCGTCGCCAGTCCGACGCTGGCTGACTGGGATGGCGACGACGACCTGGACCTTGCGGTCTCGTCCTACCTCGGCCCAATCTACTTGTTTGAAAACATCGGATCCCCCCGCCGTCCGAAGTTCGATGTGCGCCGCCACGAACGGCTCAAGCTGCCCTGGAGCAACGATCTTCTCCCCTACGCCACGGAATTGACCGACTGGAACGGCGACGGGATCCTCGACCTCGTACAGGGTCATACCTATGCCCTCGGGAAAACCAACCAGATCCCCTGGAAGTTCGCGCCGTTCCGTTCCATTTTGCCCGAGGAGCAGGTGATCGACCACCGCTCCTGGCGCGGAGACGACTGGGCGTTCACGGTCGCGGTGGACTTTGACCAGGACTCCCGCAAGGACATCCTCTTCGGGGATTATTGGGGACACGTCTGGTTTCACCGGAACACGTCGTCGGGGGCCGAAGTGTCCTTTGACGCCAAAGGCGTGCTGATCAGGACAGTTCAAGGAAAGCCTGTCAGCGTGGGACGCACGACCTCCGAGCCGTATGACTTTGACTCCATGCAGGGCCCGCGGACCTCGCTGGTGGCGGCCGACTTCGACGGCGACGGCAGCGTCGACCTGGTGGTCAACGACGTCTTCGGGCACTACTATTTCTGTCGCCGGGGAAGCCACCGCAAAGAGCCTGTGGTGGAGTCGCAAGTTCTCATCGCGGACGTCGCGAATTATGCCTCGACAACGGTGGTCGATTGGAATGGCGATGGAAGGCTCGATCTGCTGGCAAGTTTACCCCGGCCGACCCAACATCACCTGCTCTTCCGAAACACAGGCGACTCCGGCAGGCTGTTCGCCCCGCCCGAGAAGATTGATCTGCCGCTGATACCCGTAATCGGCTCAGTCGTGCGGTTGTTCCTGGCGGACGCGAATCGCGATGGGGACCGCGACGTTGTGATGCTGAGCGGCGACGGGTACGATTGCCTGTTTGAAGGCTCATTCCTGGCGCGCGGCTACGCCAAAGGCGACTACGTCACGCTGGAGCGGCGAAAACCATGAAGGAAGTGGTGCTCGCCTCGGTTGGCCGGCGGCTGAACTGAATCGAACTTAGTTCATGACATGATCTCCGTGCTTGACATACGGTTCAATTCGCGGTAAACCTGAAACTGTCACGGGACAGGGTTCGTTTGTGCTCTTGTGGAGGCTGCGCCCAACGGGTGGTGGTTTCGGGGAGCAGCGCCGCGTTATCCGCAAGACCGTCGCGTGGTGTTGAAGTGTTTGGTCAGGTACCGTCACATGAATCCTCTGATGCTCTCCCGTCGAGACTCGATGCTGTGGCTGGGCGCCGGGAGTCTGGCCAGCGCTCTCCCGGCCGCGGCCGCCGCCGCCGGCGAAGCCGAAGGCGCGTCCATCATCGCCGGCCGGGTACGCCGTATGAAGTGGTGGCACGAGGCCAAGTTCGGCATGTTCATCCACTTCGGCCTGTTCAGCGTGCTTGGAAAAGACGTCTGGAACTACGAGAGCGAGGGCTGGACCATGGCCGACTACGAACCGCTGATCCAGCGGTTCAACCCGCGGCCCGGGTCCCTCCGCGAATGGGCCAAACTGGCCCGAAAAGCCGGCCAGAAATACATGGTGCTCACCACCAAGAACCACGACGGCTTTTGCCTTTGGAATACGAAGACGACGAAGTTTTCGTCGATGTACGCACCGTCGAAGCGCGACATTATTGCCGAGTACGTCGAGGCCGTTCGCGCCGAAGGCCTGCGCGTCGGTTACTACTTCTCAATCTTTGACTGGCACCATCCGGACGGCGAACGCTGTATGGACGACGAAGCCGCGCGGAAGCGCATGGTGGCCTTCACGCACGAACAGATCCGCGAACTACTCTCCAACTACGGGAAGATCGACGTCCTCTGGTACGACGGCGCGCGGCCGAACCTGGGCCCCTCCGGCTGGGAGTCGGCGAAGATGAACCGGATGGTGTTTGAGTTGCAGCCGGACATTGTCGTCAACAACCGCAACGCCCTGCGCGGCGATTTCTCGACCCCGGAGCAGAAGATCGTCGCCGAACAGGAAGGCCGCGCCTGGGAATCCTGCATGACTCTCAACGAGTCCTGGGGCTACCACGCGGCCGACGACGAGTGGAAGACTCCCAAGCAGGTTCTGCGCAACCTGGTTCTGTGCGCACGCGACAATGGCAACTACCTGGTGAGCATCGGCCCGCGGCCCGACGGTTCCGTGCAAAAGGAGGCGATCGACCTGCTCTCCAGGATTGGCGACTGGATGAGCCGCAACGGTGAAGCGATCTACGGCGCCGAGCGAAGCAAGGCCGTGCGGTATCAGTACGCGGGCATCACGCGGAAGAAGAACACTCTCTACCTGCACGTACACGCGTGGCCCGGAAGCGAAGTCCGAATCGGGGCCATCGTCACGAAAGCCTTGTCGGCGCGCTTCCTGGCCAGTGGGATCTCAATCAAGTTCGACCAGAGTGCCGACCGCATTCGGCTGTACGGAATGCCGGAGAAAGCGCCGGACAATCCAATCACGGTCCTTGCGATCGAGTTTGAATCGGAACCGGTACAGGACATGGTGTGGCACCGGCGCACGAAGAAGAGAATGACCGTTTGACCTGTTTACCGCGTCGCGATGGTCACGCACGCGCACGTTCGAACTCTGCAAGTGCAACAAACAAAGGGGCGAAGGGCACTTCAGAACCCAAACTTTCAGAATGGCTCCCCGGCATGGATTCGAACCACGATAAGCATAAGCAATGTGGAATCTGCAAGTTACAGATTCCCAAAAGGCCGAGATTGCCCAATTGGGCACGAAAAACGGCCATCGGTACAACATCGGTACAGCCCGTCAAGGCGTGGGTCGGCTACCCTGGCTTGCTGAGCCGGTAGTACATGAGACGACGCGCCTTTCAGCATTTACCGATTCGTTTCAGCTCGTCGCCAGAATGAGGACTCCTGCGACCACCATTGCCGCGCCAATCCCAGTGCCAACCGAGATCCTCTCTCCGAGAAAGATTGCAGCGGCGATCACTACGAGCACGAGGCTCAGTTTGTCTACCGGGGCAACCTTGGAGGCTGGTCCGAGTTGGAGCGCGCGAAAGTAGCAGAGCCATGAAAGGCCGGTGGCGAGTCCGGATAGGACAAGAAATACCCAAGTTCGGCCTTGGATCTGATTAAGCCCACCACTCCCTGTCGCGATCACGATGATCCACGCAAACAGCAGGACAACCGAAGTCCTAATCGCTGTCGCCAGGTTGGAATCGATTCCAGTTACCCCGATCTTCGCAAGAATTGCAGTCGCCGCCGCGAACACAGCGGATAAGGCAGACCACCCAAGCCAGTTCATTGGTTCATCCTCCTAGAGACGCCACGACAAGAGAATACCGGAGTCCCCTATTCCCACTTGAGGAATGAGACGGGCCGCGCGGCCGACTGGGCTCCCGGGCAGATTGGGATTGTGATTGCGCTTGTACGTGAACCTCCCGATCAGGAAGCCGAGAGAACCGCCAACAGCGATGTCGGAAACCCAATGGCGCCTGGCGCTCAAACGCGACCCGGAAATGGCGGTCGCGAGTGAATACGCAACGATTGGGATGACTAGTCGATCTCGATACTCGTAGGCAAAGACGGTCGCCACCGCGAAGGAGCTTGCGGCGTGCCCTGAAGGAAAGGAGTTTCCCCCTTCCCAGAAGCTACCCCGACCATCCTGATCGAGGGGCCGCTGGCGGTTCGTCGCCTGTTTGAAGGCCAGTACGGCAATTTGGGTGTGTCCCAGGGCTTCAAGCGACAGCAGACCGGCTTCTTTCGCATGGTCATTTCCTGCCAGCCGACCTACGGCGTAAGTACCCAGGGACATGCCTGCCAGACTGTACGACGCTCCGAGTTGCGACACTCGGCCACTCCAGATTGTCTGATCCGTAGTGTTTGGCAAGAGACGTCCTGTTTGACGATCCGTCGCGATCAGTGCCCCGGAGATCAGGACAAACGGAATCACATACTTCTTGATCGTATGCGCCCGCTGCGGAGTGCTCCGGAAAGGACTGGTCCACATTTGCCATTCGTCCGCCATGAACCGTCTCGGCATCGTCCGAAGCTTTACGGGTGCTGAGTAGCCGCCAGGCTGCTGGGCCGTTGCCATGGAGGGCGCGAGGGTACATGCCACAAAAGCCAGCGCTGTGAATCCCCAGTGACCTCGCTCAAACATCTTCTCTACTCGAGAACCTTGCGAATCGCAGGCTGAGAACGGGAAGAACGAAAAGATTGAGCAATGTGGACGTCGCCAGTCCGCCAAGGATGACTACAGCCATCGGATGTTCGATCTCATGCCCCGGCTTGTTCCCTCCAATGACGATAGGAAGGAGTGCGAGGGCCGTAGCTGCGGCGGTCATCAGGATCGGGACCAAGCGCTCTTCGGCGCCGCGAAGAATCAATTCGTCGCCGAACGGTTGGCCCTCGTGCTCCTGTAGATGCCGATAGTGGCTGACGAGCATGACACCGTTTCGCGCGGCGATTCCAAGCACCGTTACAAAGCCGACCAGCGATCCCAAAGACAAGATTCCGCCCGTGAAGAAGACACTCACCACGCCTCCCACCAGGGCGAAAGGAAGGCTAACAAATACCAGGGTGGTCAATCGCGGTGACCGAAAATCGGTATAGAGGACCAGGAGTATTCCGACAAGGGAAAGGGCTGAGAGCGCGAACAGGCGCTGCTGGCCAGCCTGCCGCGCCGCGTACTCACCAAGCATCTCGGGATGGTAGCCAGGGTCGAAACTCATCGCGCGAACGCGCTGCTCGATCTCGCGAGCGACGCTTCCGAGATCCCGGCCCTTCACGTTACAGGAGATGTCTATTTTCCGGCTCGCGTTCTCGTGTTGAATTATGTTCGGCGTTGGCGCGATTCGTATCTCCGCCACGTCCCGTAGCGGTATCTTTCCGCCGCGGGGAGCATCGATTAGGAGGTTGCCGAGGCTCAGGATATCGTTGCGCGATCTCTCCGCACTCCAAACCGCAACGTCAAAGATCCGCTGATCTTCGTACACTTCGCCGACTTTGGTTCCACGCACAAGCGTCATCGCTGCCCGGCGGACGTCGCCGGCGGTCAGGCCGAACCGCTGAGCTGCATCCGGCCGCAGACGGATTTCGATCTGTGGGACATCAACCTGTTGCTCGACCTGGAGGTTCGTAACCCCTGGTATGCCGGAAATCGTATCGTTGACTTCGGCTGCCTTCGCCCGTAGGACCTCAAGGTTGGGACCGTATAAACGGACGACGATCGCGCCGCTGCCGCCTGACAGAACTTCTTTGATTCGTTCCTTCAAGTAGGTGAGCAGGTCGCGAGTAAGCCCAGGGTAGCCGTCCACAACTTCTTGGATCTTGGCGACGGTGGGAGCGTAGGGCACGCTCGGGTCCAGGCTGATCCAAAGCTCGGTAAAGTTTGGGCCGACAACCTCATCGGCCACTTCAGCACGTCCGATGTGCGACCCGAAGTTTCGCACACCGGGAATTGCTCTCAGTTCGCGACTGGCCCGTGCCGTGATTCGCTGCATCGCCTGGAGCGAGGTGCCAGGCTTCTCTACCCAGTGCATGAGGAAGTCATACTCCTGGAAGTTCGGAAGGAATTCTTCGCCTAAGCGGGTGACCGCCGCACCCGTCACAAAGAAGATTCCGACGAGCGTCGCCGAGACAACACGCGGATGCACAAGCAGGGATGGCAGGACACGCCGGTAGCCTCCCTTGAGCCAGCGCACGGCAGCGGTGTCGCGATGCGCCTCCGCTTGGCCAGCTTTGGGCAACAGAATGAGACAAAGCGCGGGAGTAACGATGAGGGCCACTCCCAGGGACGCGGATACCGCGAGGATGTAAGAAAGAGCCAGCGGCCGAAAGAAGGTCCCAGCGAGGCCGTCGAGGAAGAAAACAGGCAAGAACACGAGTACGACGATGATCGTGGCGTAGACTACGGCGCTCCGGACTTCAAGCGACGCCTCCAATACCACCCGCCACGCCGGCTGCGGTTGCGCCAATTCGTGATTGAGCCGGAGTCTGCGCAGAACGTTTTCCACGTCGATGATGGCGTCGTCAACCACTTCGCCCAGAGCGATGGCGAGACCGGCGATCACCATCGTGTTCAATGTATTTCCCCACCAATGAAGAACAAGGGCCGCGGTAAGTAGGGAAAGAGGGATCGCAGTGAGGCTGATAAGCGCCGTCCGCCACTCGAACAAGAAGAAGATCAAAATGATCGCGACCAACACACATCCCCAGATCAACGCCACGCGGAGATTGCCAAGAGACATTTCGATGAATGTCGCTGGGCGGAAAATCGTGGTGTCGAGTTCCAGACCCTTCATGCCGGGCCGCAACTGCTCGATTGCCTCCTCGACGTGTTTGGTCACTTCCAATGAGTTAGCCCCGAGTTGCTTTTCAACGATGAGTAGTAGCCCCGGACGATCGTTAATCACCGCGTCGCCAATCGGTGCCTGATGTCCCTCCGTGACCTCCGCAACGTTGCTCAGCAATAGCGGCGCTCCGTTGCGAAAGGCCACTGGGGTGTTCTTGAGGTCCTCTGCGGTCCGCACGGCGGGCATATGAGTCACGGGAAGCCGCTGGTTAGGCGTTTCGACAAATCCACCCGCCGCCGGCATTGTGGCGTCCTGAGTGATTCGGATGACCTCGGCGAGCGTGAGCCGGTAATCACGAAGCCGGTCCGGATCGACCAAGACGTGAATCTGCCGGTCCCTCTGTCCCCAAATCGCGACGTTCGCGACGCCAGGGATGGACATCAGACGTGGCCGTACGGACCATCGCATCAGGGTCGTCATCTCCGTTTGGGATAGAGTGTCGGACCAGACTCCGATCTTCAGGACGCGGCTGGTCGA
>CAZGUX010000303.1:0-30824 GCA_964529305.1 uncultured Solibacteraceae bacterium
AGACCACCCCCCAGGCCAAGAAGCGCCGTGCTCAAAAGCTGGCTCAAACCTTGCGTAGATTGGGATATACCGTCACGATCACTCCCCTCGATGCCGAACCGTCGGCTGAACTACCGGCACCATGATTTTCATGGGAGCGGACATCAATTTCCGTACGGGTTCTCTGGGAGGGGCCGTGGGGCGCAAGGGCATGCTAGGCGAGAGCCAGTCGGGCTTCGCCCGGTGGGCCGGCCAGGGTGCCGGCCCGCGGTCCGGGGGGAAAGCCCTACCAAGAGCGGTGGCGGGCGATTTTCTTACACCTTATTTTTTTGGGGGGGCAGAATCCACGTGTCGTCAGAAAAGATTAGTGCCCGGTCTTTAGGGAGAAGATCTGGGCGCGGCATGCGGAGAGTTGTCGGCACGTATCACGTGACAGGTAGACCAATCCTTCTCCCTCCCGCAAGTCGTCCACGCCGCGGCGGGGCTCTTGGTTATCCTCCTACCTCCGCCGCGGCGTTTCTTTGGTACAGTGCCGGTCAGGAGCCGGCGCCGGCCGCTCCGGACGCGGCTGGCACGCCGTGAACCCCGGGGAGCCATGTCCAGCCGCCCATTGCAACTCGTGCCGGTCGATCTGGAGAAGGAACGGCCCGAGCAGCACACGATGACTATCGAGGAACTGGTGACCAACCTGTTCGTCGAGGCGCGCGACGATGTTTATCGGTATCTGCTGACGCTCGGCTTACACCCGCCACAGGCGCAAGAAGCGGTTCAGGAAGTCTTTCTCCGACTGTACATGATCTTGCGGAAGGGTGAGGACCTGCAGAGCCCGCGCGCGTGGGTCTTTCGAGTCGCACACAATCACGGGCTGAACGTGCGAGCGAAAGAGAATGGAAACCGGGTCTATACGGCGGAGCTTCCGGATCGGCCCGACCAATCTCAGGTGAGTCCAGAGCAGTCGCTGCTCGACGACGAGCGTCTGGCCTTCCTGAAGGAAGCGCTCGCCGGCTTGTCCGAACAGCAGCGGCAGTGTCTCTTTCTGCGGTCGGAAGGATTTCGGTACCGCGAGATCGCGGAAATTATGGGCATTGGCACATCGACGGTCGGAGAGTTCCTGCGGCGGGGTGTCAACCGGTTGAAGAGGGTACGCCATGAGTAGAGTTCCCACATTGCATCCCGATGAAGAGTTGCTTCTGCGGTACCGCGACCGCGAACTGCCGGCCGGCGAGGTCTCTGGCCTGGAAGCGCACCTGGACTCCTGCGGCGGATGTAGAGCGCAACTCGACGAGTTAGACGAAGCCCTGGATGCCTACGTCGAATACCGCCGGGAAGTCTTGGACCGGAAGAATCCTCCCGCCTCCTGGGATGGTTTTGAGCGCCGGCTCCATGCCTTGGCGGCGGAGCGGCCCAGGACCCAGTCGAAGAGTTGGCGGATGTGGCTTGCGGCGGCGGCCGCGATGCTGCTCGCGGCGGTGGTCTACCATCGGCTTGACGAAGCGCCTTCGGTGAGAGCCGCGCAGTTGCTGCGGGAATCGTCCGCCCGGGCCAACGAGCGGGCCCGTTTCATTCGGATTAGAACACGATCCGGCAGCTTCACTCGAGTGGGCCGGCTGGCTTCGACCAAAGAAGGCGACGCCCTGGAGATTCTGTTTGCGAGTGCCCGGTTCAGTTGGGAGGACCCTTTGAGTGCGGCGTCGTTTGCCTCCTGGAGGGATCAGCTTTCCCAACGGGTGGACGAAGTGTCATCCGGTGACGGCGGCCACCGGATCCGAACGACCGGAGAAGGCCTTTTGCGCGAGGCGACGATCCTCCTGCGGGCCGGCGACCTGCGTCCGGTCGAAGAGCGTCTGGTGTTTTCCGGTGGAGAGTGGGCAGAGATCACCGAGGTAACCGAAGCGCCGGCGCTGGAGACCCCCTCGACGTTGAAGCGTATCCCCGGAACGGCTATCGTCGCACCGGGAGCGGCCGAGCCCAATGTGGCCAATCAGGGCCCTGGGCTGGAACTTCGCGTGCTCAGTGCCTTGCGGGCCGTCGACGCCGACCTCGGCGAACAGATCTCCCTCGATCGCGAGGCGAATGGAAAGCTATCGGTCGCCGCGACCGGTCTGGACGCTGCCCGGCAATCGGCGATCCGCGAGGCATTGGAGCCGATTCCGGGGGTGATCGTCAGGATGGAGGAGCCTCGCGAAAGCGCGGCGGCGGCAGAGACCCAGGAGGTCACCAGTTCTCCCGCCCGCAGCCGTTTGGAACGGGAACTGGGAGGCCCGGCGGCGCTGGAAAAGTTGACCAACCAGGCGCTCGAGGCAAGTATTGCGGTGATGACGCGCGCTCATGCCTTGCGGAAACTGGCCGCGCGGTTTCCGGTGGAGGGGGAGATGAACGCAGCCGACCGCCGGGTGCTGTGGGAATTGCGAAAGGCTCACGCCGACGGCTTGGAACAACAGGCCCGTCATCTGCAGCAGGTGGCGCGGCCGCTGGGAATCGGGTCCGGCGAAGCCGCCGCGCCGGGTTCCTCTGATTGGAGAGCTTCGACGCTGGAGTTGTTCGCGGCGGCGCATCGCGTAGACGGGTTGTTGACCGCGATACTGGCCGGATCGGAAGCCACGTCCGCGGACCAAGGCCGACGGGAACTGCCTGCGGCGATCGCCCAACTGGTGGCGCGAGCGTCTGGCTATTCCTCCGATCTCCTGCTAGAACAGAAGAGTAGGCACTGATACCATGCCGGCGCCGCTGTGGTGGATCATCGCGGCCCTCACCGTCGTCCCGGCGGCGGCCTACCCCACCGCGCAGATTTCCGGCTCCGTTCAGGATTCCTCAGGGGCAATGGTCCCGGAGGTGATGGTCAGCGCTTTCAATGAACAGACTGGAACCCTCCGCCACACCCGAACCGGTCCTCAGGGACTGTATGTTCTCGCCGCCTTGGAACCGGGCCGCTACAAAGTCTGGGTCCGCAAGGATGGGTTCCAGACGGTTGCCCGCCTGGGTGTCAGGCTGGAAGGAAATCGTCACCTGCGGCTCGATTTTGCGCTCTCGCTCGGGCGGGTGGAGCAGGTGATTGTGATCGAGGGCGACGCCCCGGTGATGCAGACCGCCGATGCGTCCGTGGGAACTCTGATCGGACCCCGGCTGATTCACGACCTTCCCTTGAACGGGCGCGGGTTGCTGGGCCTGCTGGAACTGGCGCCGGGCGTCCTCGTCACCCCAGCTAGCGAGGGGGAAGCGGGGCAATTCTCGGTGAGCGGGCAACGGCCGAACACCAACTACTTCACCGTGGATGGCGTCGGCGCCAATACCGGGGTGAGCGGGGCCGGGCTTCCGAGCCAGTTTCCAGGCGGGACGCTACCCGCGATGACGGCCTTCGGCGGCCTCCACAACGTGGCCTCTCTGGAGTCGGTCCAGGAAGTGCGCATCCAGACCTCGAACTTTGCCGCTGAGTTCGGACGGATGCAAGGGGGACAGATCGCACTCACAACCCGGTCAGGTTCGAACGCGGTGCACGGATCGTTGTTTCACCTGCTTCGCAACGAACGGCTGGGAGCGAACGACTGGTTCGCGAACAGCTACGGCCTTCCGCGCGCCGCGCAACGCCTGAACCACGCGGGCGGCGCCCTGGGCGCTCCCATCCGGAAGAACCGTACCTTTGCATTTCTTTCGCTTGAGCGGATGCGGCTGGTTCAGCCCTATGTCTGGCGGACTCCGGTGCCGTCGGTGGCCGCCCGGCGGGCCGCCTCGCCTTGGCTGGAGCCGTTGCTGAGCGCCTATCCCCTCCCTAACGGCCGGCCCTTGGCGGGAGGAATGGCGGAGTTTACCGGGAGTGCGTCGTTGCCCGCGCAGCTCGACTTCGGCTCGTTGCGGATCGACCACGCTTTGACTTCGCGTGTCACGCTGTTTGCGCGATTCACCCGGGCGCCTTCCTCGACGCGTTCGGGCTACTCCCAGGTTCTGAACTCGTCGTTCGCGGATCGCAGCCTGACCTTCGGCGTATCCGCTAACCTCCGGCCTGATACGATCAACGACTTCAGGTTGAATCTTACCGCCGCCCGTGTGGGCGGCGCGTGGACGTCTACAGGCCTTGGGGGCGCATTGGGATTGGATCTGAGCCCCTTGTTTCCAGCTACGTCCGTCTCGTTCTACAGCCTGTCGATCGGAGGTCTGGGACGGCTGATGGTGGGCGACAGCGGACGCAACGAGCAGCGCCAGTTCAACATGGTCGATTCGGTTTCGCTGACCCGGGGGAGCCACCAGGTCCGCCTGGGCGGCGACTATCTGAGATTGCGCCCGACTCGGGAGGGTGCGGCCTCGAGTCTGGCGCTGACGTTCCCCAGCGTCTTCGACCTTCTGTCGAATCAGGTCTATTGGCTGGCCTACACCGAAAGCCGCGAATCGTCGAGCAGGCTCCACTCCATGTCGCTGTTTGCGCAGGATACGTGGCAGGCGGCCCCACGGCTGACGCTGAATTACGGCCTGCGGTGGGAGTGGAGTCCGGCGCCTCGCGCCGGCCAGGCCGCGGCCCTGTATTCGCTCGAGGGCGAGGATGTGCACGAGGTCGACGCGGGCACATCCCTGTGGAGAACGCGATTGGCAAACTTCGCTCCCAGGTTGGGCATGGCCTACCGCTTGTCGGCCAATGGACGGTCGGTGCTCCGCGCGGGCGCCGGCTTGTTCTACGACCTCGGGTTCAGCGCGGCCACCGACGAATTGAACGGCGCACCCTACAACAGTTGGCAACTGGCGGGAGGCGATACTTATGCTTCCAGAGCCGCGGTCGCGTTGCCGCTGTTGGCGTTCGGCTTCTCCAACGACCTCCGGTTGCCGTATTCCCTCCAATGGAACGTGGCGTTGCAGCACACGTTCACCGAAAAGAGCGTGGCCACCGTTTCGTACGTGGGCTCGGGAGGCCGGCATCTTCTGCGCCGCGAGGCCGTGCTCTGGCCGCGATTCGACTTGGCCCAATTGGCGGTGGCCACCAACCACGGCGCGTCGAACTATCGGGCGCTGCAAGTGCAATTCCGCCAGCGGGCGGCGGGCGGGCTTCAGGGTCTGTTGTCCTATACATGGTCACGTTCGACCGACACCGGGTCATGGGACTCGTCGCTTTACCTGACGGGCCCGGGAATCACCGCTGGGCGCGATCGCGGCCCCTCGAACTTCGACGCCACGCACGGGTTTGCCGCCGGATTCAGCTACGACTTCCCTTCCCTGCGCCGGATGCGCGCGATCACCCGCGGCTGGTCGTTCGATGGAATGGCGCGCGCGAGGAGCGGTTTCCCGATTGACGTGCAGGCGGCCGAAACTCTGGCCGGCCTGACCTTTGCCAACGTGATCCGGCCCAGCCTGATCCCCGGCGCGCCGGTGTGGATGAGGGATCCGGCCTCACCGGGTGGCCGGCGGCTCAACCTGGAAGCGTTCACGCTGCCGGCGGAGTCGCTGCAAGGAGATCTGGCGCGCAACTCCATTCGAGGCTTTGGTATGTCGCAGGTGGATGTGTCGCTGCGGCGGCAAATCCGTCTCGGCGGCCGCGCTTCGGCGCAATTCCGCGTGAATGCGTTCAACGTCTTCAACCACGCCAGTCTGGCCGATCCGGAGCGGTACTTGTCGAGCCCTCTGTTCGGCCGGTCGGGCTCGATGCTCAACGTGATGTTGGGCAGTGGCAGTCCCCGGAGCGGATTGACCCCCGCGTTCCAGCCGGGAGGCCCGCGCGTGGTCGAGATCGGCGCGCGATTCCAGTTTTAGCCATGCCGCGGCGCATCCCACTTGTGGCTCTTTGGCTCGCTCCGGCGGCGATGGCCGGATCGGCGCCGCTCTATTTCGAGGCGGTGCAGCCGCAAACCTACCTCGCCCGCGGAGGCCGCTACGACGCGCTCATCGCGGCAGGACGGGTCACGGTCTCGCAAGGCGGCCAGCCTTTGGTGGGCCTGCGCTTCGATCGCGCCCGCCTCTCGATCCCGGATGCCGAATCACCGTTCGCCGGAAAGACCAACTATCTGGCGGGCGCCGATCCTCGCCGCTGGCGGACCGGAGTGGCCCACTACGGGCGAGTTCGCATGCGCGACGTGTATGCGGGCATCGATTCGGTGTTTTATGGCCGTGACGACTCCCTCGAATACGATTTCCTGGTTTCCCCGGGAGCCGACCCGCGCGCGATCCGGCTCCGCTTTGAGCACGCCCGCGGCCTGAAAGTTGACGCGAACGGCGACCTGTTGATCCAAACCCTCGCCGGCGAACTGAGGCATCACCGCCCGGAGGCCTACCAGGAGATCGCGGGGGTGCGGACCTCCATCAACGCCAGCTACCGGCTCCTGACTGCGCACAGGGTGGAATTGGATATTGGCCCTTACGATCGCGCGCGCCCGCTGGTGATCGATCCGGTGCTGAGCTACTTCCACACCATGGGCGGCAGCGAGGGCCGCCGCGTCGCTCTTGACCGGGAAGGCAACCTGTATGTCGCGGGCAACGCCTACTCGGGCGATCTGCCCGTGACCCCAGGGGCCTTCGGCCCATCTTATAGCGCCAATCTGTGCGCGCGCGGACTTTCTCCCGGCGTTCCCTGCCTGGACGTCTTCGTGGCAAAGTGGGATCCTTCCGGCACAAAGCTGTTGTGGGCGACCTATCTCGGCGGCAGCGGAGACGACTCGCTGGCGGGTCTGGCGGTGGATGCGGAAGGCAACGCTTATGTCACGGGCTTCACCAGTTCCCCCGACTTTCCCGTAACGGCCGGCGCCGCGCAGACCCGCTATGCGGGTACGCAAGGCGCGGTGTATTTGAGTACGGGTGATGCCTTTGTGGCGAAGCTCAATCCGCAGGGCGGAGCGCTCGTCTACTCGACCTACCTCGGCGGCAGAGACGAAGATTCGGCGTCGGCGATCGCGATCGACGCGGACGGCAATGCCTATGTCGCCGGCACGACGTCCAGTCCCGATTTTCCGACCACGCCGGGCGCGTACCGCCGCGCTCTGGCGTTTTCGACGGCCATCCGTCAAACCGACGTCTTTGTCGCCAAGCTGAACCCCGCGGGTTCGGGCCTGGTATTTTCCACCTACCTCGGCGGCAACCGCAACGACTCAGGGACGGCCATCACGGTGGACAGTGGAGGGAACCTCGCGGTGGCCGGAAACACCATGTCCCCGAATTTCCCCACGACGGATGCCGCCAGCCAGCGGTCGCTGGGAGGGAGCTTTGATGCCTTTGTCACGCGACTGGATGCGTCGGGATCGGCCATTCTCGCGTCCACTTACCTGGGTGGCCGGGGCACCGAGCAGGTTCGCGCGATGACCCCTGATGGGTCGGGCGGGCTCCTGATCGCGGGTGTCACCGATTCGTTGGATCTCCCGGTCAGCGGCGACGCGCTGAAAAGCTCTATCGGCGACACGATCTGTTCTTACCAGTTGTTCGGGCAGCCGGTTGCCTGCACCGACGTCTTCGTGGCGCGCTTCGATGCCGATTCCGTTCAACTGCGGTACGCCACCTATTTCGGGGGCTCGGGCGCGGACAGCGTTGGGGACATGGCCGTTGACGGCAGCGGCGATGTCTACCTGGCGGGCGCGACGTCGTCCTCCGATTTCCCGGTCACGGCGGACGCCTACCAGCCGTGCCGGCGAAGTACGGTCCAGGCTGCCGGCGATGCCTTCGTGGCGAAATTGAATTTGGGGGGAAGAATCGTTTACTCGTCCTACCTGGGCGGATCGGGCGGCGCTCAGGGCAACGGCATAGCGCTGACCGAAGGCGCGGATGTGTTGCTTACCGGATCCACGGCGCCGGTCGATTTTCCACCCGCTCCGGTGAGGTCGTTGCGGCTGGGCGGAGGTTCGCCCACCGGCGCGTTTCTGGGCATGCTCAATCTCGCCAGTGCCGGGCCGTTTCCTCGTCTCGCCTGCGTCGCCAGCGCAGGGAGTCTGCTGGGCGGCCCAGTGGCGCCTGGGCAGGTTGTGGTCCTCGAAGGATCCGGCATCGGGCCGGATAGCGCGGTGGTGTTCGAGGCGGAACCCACCGGCAACGTTTCTCCTCAACTGGCCGGTGTTCGCGTCCTGTTTGATGACATCGCCGCGCCTTTGATCAGCGTTCAGGCCAACCAGGTTGTCGCCGTGGTTCCCTACGCGACGCTCGGCAAGGACATGGTCAATGTGCGGGTGGAACATTACGGAGTCACCACCAACTCGTACCCGGTGGCAGTGACCAGCACGAATCCGGCCGTGTTTTCACAGGACGGCACGGGCCGAGGTCAAGCGGCCGTGGTCAACGAAGACGGGAGCGTCAACTCACCGGGAAATCCGGCGCGCAAGGGCTCGGTCGTTTCGATTTATGCAACCGGCCTGGGACCGGTCGCCCCTCAGCCGGAGGACGGCGCGATCAACCGGGATGGGTACCCCCAGCCGGAAGGCCGGGTCCTGGTGACCATCGGCGGGTATTCGGCCGAGGTGCCTTTTGCCGGAGGTGCGCCCGGTCAGATCTTCGGGGTGTTCCAGGTCAATGCCCGTGTACCGATGCAACCGGCGCCCGGTGAAGCCCTGCCGGTCATTGTCGGCGTCGAATTGCCGAGCATGCTCGCGATCAGTCCCACGCAGTCGACCATCGCCGTCAAGTAGCCGTTTTCGTTTATCATGGAACAACCATGCTTCGACGCGCGGCGCTCGGACTTCTGTTTCTAGCCGGCGGACTGAGAGCAGAGTCCGCCAGTCTCTACCGCGACCACGTTCGTCCGCTCCTCGAAAAAAACTGCCTGATGTGCCATAACGGCAAAGTCAAGCAGGCCGGCCTCGATCTCTCGACTCGCGAGAGCCTGCTCAAGGGCGGCGAGCACGGTCCGGTGCTCAAGCCCGGCAGCCCGAACGAGAGCATCCTGTACAAAGTCGTGGCCCACCTGCAGGAGCCCCACATGCCCCTCAAGGGCAAGAAGCTACCCGATGAGGTAGTCGGGCGGTTTGGCGATTGGATCAAAGAGGGCGCCCAGTTTAGCGAGGCATTGGACGAAGAAGCCGCCGAGATGAAGAAGCGCTCCGATCATTGGGCCTTCCGTCCTCCCGTGCGGACCCCACAGCCGGAAGTGAAATCGCGGGATTGGACGCGGAATCCGATCGACCGGTTCGTCGCCGCCGAGTTGGAAAAACGGGGGCTGTCGCCTTTGCCCGAAACGGACAAGCGGACGCTGCTGCGGCGTGTCTCGCTCGACCTGATCGGATTGCCGCCGACGCCGGAAGAGACCGCGGCGTTTCTGGATGACAAGTCCGCCGATGCGTACGAGAAGGTCGTCGACCGCCTGTTGGCCAGTCCGCGGCACGGCGAGCGGTGGGGCCGTCACTGGCTCGACATCTGGCGGTACAGCGATTGGTACGGGTGGCGCAAGCAGAATCAGGTTCGCTACAGCCAGCGGCACATCTGGCGATGGCGGGACTGGACGGTCGATTCGGTCAATCGCGACAAAGGATACGACCGGATGATTCTGGAGATGATCGCGGGCGATGAGCTGGATCCGGACAATCCCGACACGGTTCGCGCGACGGGCTACCTGGCGCGAAGCTGGTACATGTTCAACCGCAACGTCTGGCTGCAGGACACGATGGAGTACACGTCGACATCGTTTCTTGGCTTGACGATGAAGTGCGCCCGCTGCCACACCCACAAGTACGACCCCATCACGCACGTCGACTATTACCGGTTCCGGGCCTTCTTCGAACCCCATGAGGTCAGGACCGATCGCGTCGCGGGCGAAGCCGATGTGATGAAAGCCGGCCTGGCTCGCGTGTATGATGCCGAATCGGAGCGGCCGACCTACCGGTTCTTCCGCGGCAACGAAAGCAACCCCGACACGGCCAATCCTCTCTCGCCGGCAGTGCCGGGATTCTTCGGAGCCTCCTTGAAGATCCAGCCGGTGAATCTGCCGTTGCTCGCGTATTACCCGGACGGTCAGCCCTACGTCAAGGAGGATCTGACCGCGCAGGCCAAGGCCGCTATCGAGAAGGCGGAAGCCGAGTTGCGGAAGGCCGAGGAAGCGGTGCCCAAAGCCAAGCCCGAAGATTCGGCGAAAGCTGAAATGGAAGTGGCGGCGCTCCGGAAGAAGGTCGAGTGGACGAAGGCGGCATTGCCGGCTCTCGAAGCGCGCATCACGGCCGACTACGCGAAGTATCTTCATTCCTCTGAAGAGGCGGTCAAGCTCTCCGACCAGGCCAGGGCCCTCGAGCGCAAGGTCAACGTCCTGAAGGCGGAGGAAAACCTGATCCGCGGGCGGTTCGAGTTCGAGGCCGCCAAGGGAGACGACAAGAAACTCGGGGCGGCCACGGCCAAACTGGATGCCGCCGTCAAGGCGCTGAACCAGGCGAAAGAGCACCACACGCCCATCGGGAAAGTCTATCCATCGACGAGCACGGGAAGGCGGCTTGCCTTGGCCCAGTGGATCGCGAGCAAGGACAATCCCCTGACCGCGCGCGTGGCGATCAACCACATGTGGATGCGGCATTTCGGAAAGCCGCTGGTGCCGACCGTCTTCAACTTCGGGCGATCGGGCAAGCCGGCATCGCACCCCGAGTTGCTGGATTGGCTGGCCACAGAGTTCATGACACGCAACTGGGACATGAAGGCGATCCACCGGTTGATGGTCACCAGCCGGACCTATCGGACCCGATCGTCGGGTTGGGATGCGAAGTCCAAGGAGGCGGCCGCCGATCCGGACAACCGCTACTTGTGGCGCATGAACGTGCGGCGCATGGAGGCGGAGGCGGTTCGCGACAGCGTGCTCCATCTGGCCGGAAGACTAGATACCACGATGGGCGGCGAGGAACTCGACGAAACCAAGGGACACGAGGTCTTCCGCCGCAGTATGTATTTCCGGCATTCGCCCGACCTGCAGATGGACATGTTGCGCGTATTCGACTTGGCCAGTCCGAACGAGTGCTTCGAACGGGGAGAGAGCATCGTGCCGCAGCAGGCGCTGGCCCTGGCGAACGGCAAGCTCAGCCTGGCGATGTCACGCATTGTGGCCGGCCAGCTACCCCTTGGGAAGGAATTCGTAACCGCCGCCTTCGAGCGGATTCTGGGCCGCAATCCCAACGCCGAGGAACTGGCCGAGTCGGAGAAGTTCCTGGCGGAGCAAACGGCGCTGTACCGCGACCCGACAAGCCTGACGGCGTTTCGAACCGGCCCCGCCGCCGACATCAAGCCCTCGGCGGACCCGGAAGCGCGCGGGCGCGAGAGCCTGGTCCACGTTCTGTTGAATCACAACGACTTTGTCGCCATCCGGTGATGGGAGGAGATCATGAAACTCTGTTCCGCCAACAAAAGCCGCCGCATCTTTCTCGCGGACTGCGGCATGGGGATGACCGGATTGGCCCTGGGCGCGATGCTCCAGGGCTCCACGGGTCACGCCTCGGCCGAGGACACCTGGCTGCCTCCGGACGGCAAACCGCACTTCGCTCCCAAGGCGAAGCGCGTGATCTGGCTGTTCATGCTGGGCGGTGTCAGCCATGTGGAGTCGTTCGACCCGAAGCCGGCGCTGAACAAGTACGCCGGTAAGTCGATTTCGGAGACTCCCTTCAAAGACACCCTCGACTCCTCGTTCGTCAAGGACAACGTGAAGGCGTTCGTCCCGGGCCAGCACAACATCCGCACATCTCTGTACCCCATGCAGACGGGCTTCGAGCAGCACGGGCAGAGCGGGACGATGGTCAGCAACTGGTTCCCGCAACTGGGCTCCTGTGTCGACGACCTGGCCATCGTACGGTCGATGTGGACTACGGACAACGACCATGGCGCGATCCTGCAGTTCCACACCGGACGGCACATCTTCGACGGCTACCTGCCGACCATCGGCGCCTGGACCCATTACGGCCTGGGTTCGATGAACGACAACCTGCCGTCGTTCGTCGTGTTGGGAGAACCGCCCGGAGATTGTTGCGGCGGCAATGGCACTCACGGTTCCGGTTATCTCGGCCCCGAGCACAGCGGCGTGTTTCTGGAAGCCAACCCCGACAATCCCCTGCCCTTTGTCGCGCCGGGACCCGATGTCTTCGAGCAGGAACAGAAGCGCGAGTTCCAGTTCCTGGACAAATTGAACCGGATCGCGGCGGTGGAGTATCCGAACGACTCGGCGCTGCGGGCGCGCATCAAGTCGTACGAACTCGCCTTCAAGATGCAGGTGGCGGTTCCCGAGGCGGTACGGTTCAAGGAGGAATCGGAAGAGACCAAGCGGCTCTACGGCCTCGATCAGGACGTAACCAAATCATTCGGGCAGGTTTGCCTGGCGGCGCGGCGGCTTTCGGAACGCGGCGTACGCTTTGTGCAGATCTATCACGGAGGCTCCGGCAACGCCTGGGATGCTCACAAGGATCTGAAGAAGAATCACACCGGCCTGGCGGCCAAAGTGGATCAGCCCATCGCCGGGCTGCTGAAGGATCTGAAGCAGCGCGGCCTGTTGGATGAAACCCTTGTTGTGTGGGCAACGGAATTCGGCCGCACCCCCGGGGCGGAGGCGGCCAACGGACGCGATCATCATCCGTTCGGATTCACGGTGTGGATGGCAGGCGGCGGTTTGAAGCGCGGGATTGTTCACGGTAAGACGGACGAACTGGGCTTCCACGCCGTTGAGAACCGTCACTACGTCACCGACGTGCACGCCACCGTGCTGCACCAATTGGGCATCGATCCCAAGCGGTTGGACATTCCGGGACGCAAGCGCCTGGAGGTCGACTACGGCAAGCCGATCCGGGAAATCATCGCATAGGCCATCGCTGAGGGATGAAGGCCAGCGATGAAGCCTTGTAGGGGTTGCCGCCGCGAAATCTCCGAAGACGCGATAGCTTGTCCGCATTGCGGGGCGCCGTTCCCGGCGCGGGCCCGTTGGGATGGGTGGGGGTATGAGTACAAATCAGAGACCAGGCTCTTTGGGTTGCCGCTTGTCCACATTTCCTTCAAGTACCGTCCCAACCGGGTTCCTGTAGTCGCGAAGGGGATTGTTGCGATCGGCCAGTTTGCCTGCGGAGTCGTGACCATCGCTCAGTTTGGAGTGGGCGTTTTCACGATTGCACAGTTTGCCATCGCGGGATTCGCGCTGGCGCAGTTCGCGGCCGCTTACTCCCTAATCGCACAGTTTGGCTTGTACATCCACGAGGGACACGCACAGTTCATGAGAAGCGTGCCGCAACTGCTCGGCATCCCGTTCTGAAGAACGCCGCCGCCTACGCGCGGCTGAAGATCGAACCGCTGATCGTGCCCGTGCTGTCGGCGAAGGATTCCTCCCCGACGCCCATTGACCGCAGAATGCTGAGATAGACGTTCGACATCCGGGTCTCGCCATTCCGGAAGTAGACGCCGTGCTTAAGGCCCATGTTGGCCCCGCCGGCGATCAGGGTCGGCAGGTTGCGGGAATTGTGCGTCGTACTCGCGCCGCTTCCGAACAGCACGATGGTATTGTCGAGCACGCTGCCTTCGCGGTCCCTGTACTCGTTCAGGCGCCCGAAGAAGTGCGCCAATTGCTGGCTCAGGAACCGGTCGTACTTCGCGAACTGCAGTTGGCCTTCCCGATCCTCGGCGTGCGACAGATTGTGGTGAGTCTTCGAGAGTCCCAGCTTGAGCGGGAAGGTATCGCTGATGCCCATGCCGTCTTCGCGATTGAGCATGAACGCGACCGAGCGCGTGATGTCGGCATCGAACGCCAGCGCGATCAGGTCGAACATGTTGCGGTAGTATTCCGCGGGCTCTCCTTCGGGCGAGGCGTCGAGATTCAGATGCGAATAATCCTGCTTCTTCAGCGGCACATCGATCCAGCGCTCGGACGCGATCAGGCGCGACTCCACTTCATTGAGCGATGTCAGGTACTGACCCATCCGTTCCCGGTCGGATTTGCCGAGTTGCCGGTCGAGCGACCGTGCGCTTTCGGCCACCGCATCGACCAGCTTGATCCGTTTCCGCAGATTCTCACGCTGGGTTTCGAGCGACGAACGGTCGCCGCGAAACAGCCGGTCGAAAACGCGCCGCGGATGATTCTCGGCCGGAATCGGCCGTCCGTCGAGGTTGTATGAGATGGTGCCGGTGCGCGAGAGGAACCCCGTTCCCGCGTCGATGGACAGTACGAGCGAAGGCTGCCGGCAGTGCTGCTTGGTGTGCAGCGCCACCATCTGGTCGAGTCCCACCGAATTGAACGTACCGGGCTTGGGATTGTGCAGAGGAGCGCCGGTGAGCCACATATCGGAGCAGATATGCGGGTCCGCCTTGGGGCCGCTCGGATGGTAAAGGCCGCCCAGGAAGCTGAGCTGTTTCCGAAAAGGACTCAGCGGCTCGGTCGACTTGCCGAAGACGAATTCCCCGTTGCTCTCGGCGGTAGGAAACCAACTCCACTCGGGGATCTGGTTGTCCGCCTTCGGGAGCGACATGCCGTTGGCGGTGTAGAGCGCACAGAAGCGCCGGGGAACCTGCCCGGTGACTTCCGCGCCCATCGCGTCGAGGACGGGCAGGGCGAGTGCGGCTCCGCCGACACCTTTGAGGAATGCACGCCGGTCGAGTTTCAGGGAGGAACTCATGAGTGTCTCCACGTCGTAATGTATTGCATTCTACTATTTTTCGAGGAACGTTTTGCTGTTCACCACAAAACGGATCATGTCCTTCATCCGGTAGCCGCCGGCCTTTAACTGCAATCCGTCTTTCTTCAGGTGATTCACTTCGTTGTACGTCAGGCTCCGGCCTGTCGAGTACGTCGTCAGGTGCTTGAGAACGCTGAATGCCACCTGGTCGATCCGGTCCTCGGCGAGGTACCGTCTCAGGCCGTTGAATCCCGACACCTCCGTTTGGTCGGGAAGCTGGGATCGGGCGTCCACGGGTTGCGTCTTCAGGCGCCCCCCTGCGTCGAACTCCTCGAAGGGCACTCCCCACGGATCTATCTTGAGATGGCACTGGACGCAGCCGGGTTGACTGCGATGCCGCTCGATCCTCTGCCGCAGCGTGAGCGGTCCGCCGTCCTCTTTGAGGACCGGTACATTAGGCGGCGGCGGGTCCGGAGGCTCTGCAACAATACGCCGGGCCAGCCATGCGCCGCGCTTGACCGGATTCGATTCACGGCCATCCGACAGGCCCGCCAGGATGGCCGCCTGCGCAAGAACGCCACCCAACTCCGGCCGGCGGTGCGTTACCGGGACGAACCGGAAGCCGCTTTCCGTCCGATCCCCCAGTCCGTAGTAGTTGGCCGCGACTTCATTCTCCAGGACAAAATCGGACTCAATCAGATTTCGCGCCGGCAGGTTATTCCGAATCAGGTACTGGAGAAACTCGACCGGTTCCTGCTGGAGCTGACTGCGGGTGTGTCGCGTCAGCTTGGGAAATCGTTTGCGGTCCGGCTCGAGCACGGTGAACTTGTCCAGGCTGAGCCACTGGGACGTGAATTCCCGAGCGAACTTCGAGAAGCGGGGATCGGCGATCATTCGCGTCACCTCGGCGTCCAGGCTCGTTCGCAGCGCGCCCGTTGCTGCCAATGCCAGAGTGCGGCTGTCGGGTGGGCCGTTCCACAGGAAGTACGACAGCTTGGAAGCCAGTTCGTAGCCGTCGACAGGCTCGGGTTGAGGGGTGCGGCTCGTCTCGATCAAGAACAGAAACTGCGGCGAGGTCAATACCACCTGCAGCGCGTCCTTCACGCTGTCCTGAAAGTTGGCGCCGGCGTCCAACGATTTGCGGTACACCGCAAACAACGACGCCGCTTCAGCCTCTGTGACGGGGCGGCGGTAGGCGCAAGAGGCAAAGGAGCGAATGATGTATCGCGCGTACGCGCCTTGATCCTGCTTGCGGTCGAAGTCGAGAAAAATTCGCCGGTGCGAAGCCGGCGGCCATGTCTCGTAGAACGGGCCTTCGAACTCCACGGACCGGATGACGAGCCGAGGCATATCCCGGCCGTCGGTGTACTCGCTGCGGACGCCGATCTCCCGAACGCCCGCGAGGTAGTTGACGTTGTCCTTTTCTACCTCCGGGCTGGAGAAATTGCGGATGGCTCCTTCAAACACGAAGCGGGTGAGTTTTGTGCTGGAAACAGTTTGCGGCGCCCCGACGGGCGCAAGGGTGCTACCGCAATCGCGGCGTAGGCCCAGGTGCACTCCGACGCGAGGCGAGCGCTTCTCAAATGCCTGAAAACGGCGCGCGGCTTCCGTGTCGGCCGCGACCGGCGTCAACACGACGCGGTCCAAACCGGTGACGCCGGCGTACTGCGTTTGAATCGGCAGGGCGCCTGCCGCGAGCCGGACTACCACGAATGCCGGTTGCTCCAGTTTGCCCGAGAACTGGCGGTCGCCCAAGGTTAGCGTCACGTCCTGCGGTTTCTCGGGTGGAGGCGCCTGGACGAACTGCCGTCCCGGCTGCAGCAAGGCCTGAATCTCCGCTTCGCCCAAAGCCCGGCGATAGAGCCGCACCTCATCGAGTTCACCTTGGAACTGGTGCGCGGCCGGAATCCGGCCCAGGTGAAGGTTCATCTTCGGATTGTCGAGGTTCGCCGGGCCGATCTCTCCTTTTGCGACCGGGTAGCCATTCACGTACAGTCGGGATTCATTCTTTCCCCGGCGAATGACGGCCGCCACGTGCTGCCAGGCGTCAGGGCGAAGCACTCCCGGGGGCGACGACACGCCGCCATTGGACAGATTGTCCGGCCCGGTAGTTTCGATCCGGAGGACGCCCTTATTGTCGGGCATGTCCAGGTACCACCCGTGAGCCCAGCCGTAGGGGCCAAGGCCAACAATTCCCGATCTTCGAAGCTGTCGAGGGTGAATCCACGCCGCGACGGTAAAATCGCCTTCCCCAACGTTCATCGAATCGTCGCGCGGGACCACCACGGCATCGCCATCGCCGTCGAGCGAAATCGCCTTGGCAAAAGGGGACTCGACGAATCGGGCGTTGCCTTCAAGACTACCGGGCGTCGTTCCGTCCAACGGCCACGATCCGGCCAGTCCGTCGCTGAGCCGCGAGGAGTCGGGCGCGACCGGTGTGTCCTTCCTAGGGGCGGCGTAGACATCCACCTGGTAAATGCCCGGCTTTGCAACGCTCACCTTCTGGGGCGTTTTCGGATCCCGGCAAATGACGGCGCCCGAACCTGCGGCCGCGGCCGGCGAGCCCGGATCGAGCAGGAGTCCGTCGTTGTACTTCGCGGCCACCACCGTCACTCGAAACCGGCCGTTATCCGGCAGCTCACGCACAGAGATCTTGAAGTTTGCCTTCGGCCCGTACGTGCCTTCCGCCTCGAATAACTCGTCGTTCGGAATGGCCGGCCGCAGCAGCAACCCTTGGGGTACCGTGCTGTAGGCGCTGCCTTTGGGATAGCCGTTGGTTCCTCGCATGCAGGCGAAGACCGCGTGGTAAATACTGTCGTATTCCCGCCAGCCGCGCACCGTGTCGTTGCCCTGATAGCCTTCAATGAACCGGTATTTCGTCCGCATGGCAAAGGGATCGAAGGCGAACGGCTTGGCCGGCCTCGGTTGCGTGACAACAAAATCCTTGTTGTCGAGCAGCAGGCTGTTCGCTCCGAGCACGAGTTGCTCGGGAAACGGCTGCGGATTGATCGACGCACCCAGATCGACGCGGAAGTTCTGGATCGTGGGCTTCGACTTAGGGTCGACTATCGCTCGATTGAGCGCGTCGGCGGCCACATCGAAGTAAGCCTCCAGCAGCAGCGGCGAGAGTTGCAGCGTATCCTTGTTGTTGACAAAGCCATCGCTCGAGACGGCGTCCGGCGGAAGCGACTCCGTCAGATCGTCCTCCAACCGCAATAGCTCGCGCAGGGTGTTCCGGTACTGCGCCACGGTGAGGCGCCGGACCATCCCGTTCTTCGGCGCCGGGCGCGACCAGGCCGCATCGAGTGCTTGCGTGATCCAGTCGCCCATGCGCTGGCGCTCCTCGGCGGTCGGTTGCGGTTGACCCTTCGGAGGCATTGTCTGATCGACGACCTTCCTCCGAATGCCTTCCCAAAGCCTCAGATGTCGATCCTCGAACGCGCCATCCAGGTGATCCACCCGGACTCCCGAAGTCGCGGCGTCCTCGTTGTGGCATCGGACACAGTTCTGCTTCAGAAACGGCCCAGCCACCTGTTCGAATGACGGCCTGTCGGCCCCGGGCTTACCCGCCGCGTGAGCCTGGCGGGAATACCCCATCCACAAGCTGCCGGAGAGAAGCAACACGACCGCGGACCCCGTTTGCAGTCGCCGCCGGTTCTTCCGAGTCGTCCTGCAAACTCGTCCGCCTTCGTGCACGAAAATCATGGTAACAGCAACCGCCTGCGGTCCGCAGTTGCAATCCGCTTGCGATAGGCCGGATCGGACCCTGTCGGCGCGCGTCAAATGTAGCCGACGCTGCCGTCCGCCTTGTAGTCGAACCCCCGGTGCCACGATTTCGCCGGAAAACGGCCGAATGCGTCTTCGTTCAACTCGATGCCGAGCCCCGGCTTGTTCGGCAGTGGCAGGTAGCCGTTGGTCACCATCAGCGGGTCTTTGACCACGTCCTTTCGGGGCGACTCATCGTCTGGGTGATACTCGAGCACCAGGAAATTCGGGGTGGACGCCGCAAAGTGAACGTTGACCATGGTGGCGACCGGGCCCATCGGATTGTGGGGCGCCACCATCACGTAGTGAGCTTCCGCCATGGACGCGATCTTCTTCATCTCCCACAGCCCGCCGCACAGGCAGATGTCCGGCTGAATGATATCGAGGGCCTGCAGCGCCAGGATCTTGCGGAACTCGTGGCGCATGTAGTTGCATTCGCCGCTGGCCAACGGCAGGTTGACGTGTTCGGCCAGTTTCTGCATGGCGTCCTCGTTCTCGGGTCGAATCGGCTCCTCCAGCCACATCGGATGATAGGGTTCGATCGCGCGTGCCAGGGCCAACGCCCGGCGCACCTCGAAGAATCGCGCGTGGATATCGCAGCCGATATCCACGTCGGGGCCCACCGCTTCCCGCACGGCGCGGACCCTCTCGCCCGCGGCGCGCGTCGAGGAGTTGTAGGAGCGCTGGTTGTCGCCGGAGCCTTGCGGGTTCATCTTGAGCGCCGTGTACCCGTATTTCGCCACCAGTCTCTGGGCGCTCTCGGCGGCCTGTTGCGCGGAACCGCCGCCAATACTCTGATAGACCCGGATCTTCTCGCGCACCTTGCCGCCCAGCAACATGTAGACGGGCAGCCCCGCGGCCTTGCCCGCGATGTCCCACAGGGCGTGCTCGATGCCGCTGATGGCGGCATTCACCACCAGGCCTCCGGGGAAGCGGGTGAAGGCGACCATCATGTTCCAAAGATGCTCGATGTTGCGGGGGTCCTGGCCCACCAGCCAGCTTTTGAAGTCGCGGATGACGGCCACTGTAGCTTCATCCGGACCGCAGGAATAGGCTTCGCCGATGCCGTGGATGCCCTGGTCGGTTTCCACCTTCACGAAGATCCAGTTCCGCCCTCCGGCCCCGACCAGGAACGAACGGACATCGGTAATCTTCATCGCGGGCCTGGTCCCAACCTGCGCCGTTGCCTGCATCATGGGCGCCGCTCCCGCAGCCATGGCTTTACCGAAGAAGTCTCGTCGCTTCATAGGTCGGATGCCTTCCTTGTAACGGCGTGATTGTATCACCGCGACATGTCCGGCGCGGGGAACGGACGTCTGCGCGAATCATGGCCTTGATCCGCCCTTTTGCGTTGGGTCGGTCTTGGTGTCGCGCCCTCGGGCCGGGTACACCGCTGTGCGGTTTGGTCACGCTGCCTGCAGGGTGAGTGTGACCACCAAGCCATGTGGTTTCCGATTGCTACACGTCACCGTGCCGCCGCATGCCTCGATACAGCTTCGCGCGATCGCCAAACCGAGTCCCGTGCCGCCTGTCTTGCGGTCGCGGGCGGATTCGAGGCGGAAGAACGGCGTGAAGATCCGTTCCAGCGCTTCTTCCGGAACACCGGGCCCGGAGTCGGCTACCGTGACGACCACCCGATCGGCCTCACGCCGCGCGGAAATCGTGATCGGCCCTTGGCCGCCGGCGTACCGGATCGCGTTGCGCACCAGGTTCGAGAGAGCACGGAACAGGCTGCTCTCATCCCCACGGACGCGAAGGCCGGCGTCGATCTCGATGTCGAGGCCGCCCGCCCCCGCCGATTCCACTTCCACCGCGCGTTCGACGATCTGACGCAGAGGGAGCGGCGCCAACTCGAGTGGGTCGGGTCGCATCTCCGCGCGGGCGAACGTCAATAGCTCCGTCGTCAGGCCGGACATGAGTTCCACCTCCTCCTGCAGGTCGCGCAAATAGCCTTGGTCTTCCGGCTTGACCCTGTCCTCCAGGATGCCGAGGACCACCTGCATCCGGCCGAGCGGAGAGCGGATTTCGTGGGCGACATTGCCGAGGAAGCGCTTCTGTCCCTGGACGTAGGACCGGAGACGCTCCGCCATGCGGTTGATGGAGTGGCCCAGGTTCCCGAGTTCGTCCCTTCGACTGGATTCCACCTGGACGTCGAAGCGGCCTTCGGCGATGGCGGCCGTCGCGCTCATCATCTGGGTGATGGCGCGGGTAATGCCGCGGACCAGGGGCAGCCAACACACGAAGGAGGCCAGAATCCCGATCGCCAGGATCGCCATCCACGGTTCCACTTCGAAAAAGAACGGATTGCTCCACAGCGTGGGCGAAACCAATATCAGGGTGGCGCGTGCAGCCGGGAGGAGCATCCGGACACCGACCCAATACTCGACGGGAGCGCCGCCAACGATCAGAAAGGGGGGCGGCCCTGGGCGGCCCGGAACCGGCGGCCGTGGAGTGGCGGGATTGTAGCGGCGCATCCGTTCGGAGACTTCGGGAGGCAGGTTCGTAATCGGGCCGGCAATCTGGCCGCCGTCGGTCCCATAGAGCAGGAAACGGACGCCGTACATCTCAGAGTAGCGCTCGAGTAGCGCATCGTACAGTTCGGGAGCGGCCGAAGTGAGGTCGAGGGTCAGTTGGCGGGAAACGGCAATGATCTTTTCCCGCGCGGTAGCCATCAGGAACGACTCGAACTCCTGACGCAACTGGAACCGGATGAAGACGAGGAAGAGCAACGACAGGACGACGAGGTTCGCCAGGCCGATGGCCACGAACTTGCCGCGCAACGGAAAGCGAGGCTTCACGACAGCGGTTCCGAGTCAGGCCGGCGAATGCGGTATCCGGCGCCGCGCACGGTTTCAATGAATCGGGGCGATTTTGGATCGTCGCCCAGTTTCTTGCGAAGGCTCGAAATGTGGACGTCGATGGAACGGTCGAAGGACTCGAAGTCACGTTCGGCGATTTCGAGAAGGAGTTGTTCCCGGGATTTCACGCGGCCGGCGGAGCGGGCCAGGGCGAGCAGCATGTCGTATTCGACAGGTGTCAGCGTGAGGGCCCGGTCATCCAGGGTGGCGATGTGAGTAGCGGGGTCGATCCAGAGGCCGCCGACAGAGACGGGAGCGGGTTGGGCCTCCGTGGATTGGCGCGCGGTGACCATGGAACGGCGGATGACCGAGCGGAGGCGGGCCAGGAGTTCGCGCGTGGAGAATGTCTTGGGTAGGTAGTCGTCGGCGCCAATCTCCAGGCCGGCAATGCGGTCGGGTTCGTCGCCCAGGGCGGTGAGCATGATCACGGGTACCTGAGATTCGCGGCGAAGTTCCCGGAGCACGTCTAAGCCATTGAGCCCAGGCAACATGATGTCCAGGATGACAGCGGCGGGCTGCCCGTCGAGGGCCATCGCAAGGCCCTGACGCCCATCGTGTGCCGCGTCGACCTGGTAGCCGAAGGGTTCCAGGTAGTCGCGGAGAAGCCGCACCAGCTTCTCGTCGTCGTCCACGATCAGGATTCTTGTACGGCTCGGTTCCTGAGCTTTACCAGACATTTACATTCAGGGCGGTGCTTCCACACGTGAGATTAACACGCGCCTGTGAAGCTGAGGATGGCAAAGGAGAGCAAGCGATGGAAGCCCTCAAAGAGAACCACCTGGTTGAGGAACAGAGATTCGATTTCCTGCCGGAGGAGGCCGCGGTAGGGCCGAACAAGACGCCTCGCCGGTGGCGCGTCTGGGCGCTGGCGGGAGCGGGCCTGGCGGTCGCGGGCGCGGGTTGGTGGATGTGGTCAGCAAAGCCCGGAGCGCCGGCCTACACGGCCGTGCCCGTTCGCCGGGGAAACCTGGCCACGACGATCAGCGCAACCGGCAAGGTACAGGCCGTAACGACCGTCCAGGTGGGAACGCAAGTCTCAGGCACAGTGTCAGAACTGCACGCGGACTTCAACGATCACGTGAAGGCCGGACAGATCATCGCGCGGCTGGATCCGTCGCAGATCGAGGCGCAACTGCAGCAGTCGAAAGCGAGCCTGACGGCGGCGGCGGCGGCAGTAGCGACGGTCCGCAGTAACGGGGAGAGTCAGGCCGCGTCGGTGCTGGCCGCGAAGGCGAATGTCGACCGCGCAGCCTCTGTTCTCCTGGACGCTGACCGCGGCTTTAAGCATACGAAGGCGCTGGTAGAAGCCGAGGTCACGCCGGCCCGGCAGTTGGAGACCGCGGAGGCGACTTTGGCGCAGGCTGTCGCGCAGAAGGCGCAGGCGGACGCTCAGTACAACCAGACCGTCGCGCAGGCGCAGGCTTCGAAGTCGCAGTTGGAGCAGTCGCTGGCGCAGGCCACCCAGGCGAAAGCCGCGGTGGAGGTGGCCGAAGTCAACTTGCAGAGAACCATCATTCGCGCGCCCATCGACGGCGTGGTGGTGGCGCGGAACGTGGATGTCGGCCAGACCGTCGCGGCCAGCCTCCAGGCGCCGACTTTGTTCCTGATCGCGCAGGACCTCACGAAGATGCAAGTGCTGGCCGATGTGGACGAGGCCGACGTCGGGCAGTTGAGCACGGACAGTAAGGTGAGCTTTACGGTGGATGCGTTTCCGAACGAGACGTTCCAGGGCCGCATCTCGCAGATCCGGTTGTCGCCGAACGTGGTGCAGAACGTGGTGACGTACACGGCGGTGATCTCCGTGGACAATCCCAAGCTGCAATTGCGGCCGGGGATGACGGCGACCGTGACGGCGACCGTGGCGGAGAAACGGGATGTCCTGGTGGTACCCAACGCCGCGCTGCGGTTCCGTCCGGAGACGGGGGCGGCGGCGACGCCGGCAGCCGCGCCGGCCGCGCGAACCGGCAACAAGGGCGGGACTCGCGCCGCCGGAACCACCTTGTACATCGTGAGCGGTGCCGAATTGAAGCCCGTGCGCGTACGGCTGGGAATGACCGATGGCGTGTCGACGGAAGTGGTGAGCGGTGAACTGGCGGAAGGCGACCGGGTTGCCGTTCCGGCGCAGGGGACGCAGGCTTCGCAGACACGGCAACCGGTGCAGTCGTCTCCATTTTCGGGCGCGGGCCCGGCGAGAAGGGGGAGATTCTAATGGCCACCGAATGGGAAATGTACGAGCATCCGGTGATCCGGCTGACGGAGATTCACAAGATTTACGATGCGGGAGATGTGCGGGTGCATGCGCTGCGGGGCGTCAGCCTCGAGATCGAACGCGGCGGGTACGTCGCCATCATGGGCACCTCGGGATCGGGCAAGTCGACGCTGATGAACATCCTGGGGTGCCTGGACCGGCCCTCGAAGGGGCACTATCTGCTGGACGGCGTGGATGTCTCGGCCTTCAGCAAGGACGAGCGGGCTGACATACGCAACCGGAAGCTCGGGTTTGTGTTCCAGGGGTTCAACCTCCTGCGGCGCACGAGCGCGCTCGAGAACGTCGAGTTGCCGCTGGTATACGCGAATGTTCCGGCCGCGGAGCGCGCGGAACGGAGCCGCCAGGCGCTGGAAGCTGTCGGCCTGGGGCACAAGTGGGCCAGCCAGCCGAATCAGCTTTCGGGCGGCCAACAGCAGCGCGTAGCCATTGCTCGCGCACTGGTGAACCGGCCGTCGCTGCTGCTGGCCGACGAGCCCACGGGCAACCTGGACAGTCAAACGTCCACGGAGATCATGGGCGTGTTCCAGCGGCTGAACGACCAGGGAATCACGGTCGTGCTGGTGACGCACGAGCCCGATATCGCCCAGTACGCCAAGCGGATGGTGGCGATGAAAGACGGCCGGATGATTCTGGATCAGCCGGTGCGGAAGAGAAGGAATGCAGGCATGGAGCTGGCGGCGACGCCGCTCGAGGAGGTATTGCAATGATGGTCCCGATACTGAAAGTAGCGATGCGCGCGCTGGCGCGAAACAAAGCCCGGTCGGCGCTGACCATGCTGGGAATCATCATCGGCGTCGGGTCGGTGATCGCGATGGTGAGCCTGGGCCAGGGGGCCCAAAAGCAGGTGAAAGACCAGATCTCCAACATGGGCGCGAACCTGTTGATCGTGCAGGCAGGAAGCCAGAGAACCGGGGGCATGCGCGGTGGCGCCGGAACCAGCACAACCTTGACCGAGGAGGACCTGGCCGCCATTCTGCGAGACGTCCCTAACCTGGCGGCGGCCACGCCGAGCGTTTCGACGGGCGCGACGCTGGTGGTGGGCAATCAGAACTGGAACACGCGAGTGGAAGGCGTGGACACCAGCTATCCGGTGATCCGGCTGCGTGACGCCGCGCAGGGACAGTTCTTTACCGATGCCGATGTCCGGTCGGCGGCGCGCGTGGCCGTGATCGGCCAGACGGTGGCGAACGTGTTGTTCCCGGGCGCGGACCCGGTGGGGCAGACGATGCGGTTGCGAAATCTGTCGTTCCGCGTCGTAGGAGTGCTGCAGGCGAGAGGGCAGAGCCAGTTGGGGCAAGATCAGGACGACACGGTGCTGGTACCGTATACGACGGCGATGAAGAAGTTGCTGGCCACCAGCTATCTGGCCTCGATCCAGGTTTCGGCGGCGACGGAGGAGGCGACCGCGCCGGCTCAAGAAGAGATCGGGAAATTGTTGCGCGCGCGGCACAACCTGCGGCCCGGTCAGGAAGACGACTTCACGGTGCGTAACCTTTCCGATGTGGCGGAGACGGCGGCGGAGACCTCGCGGGTAATGACCATGCTGTTGGGCGGCATCGCGGCCGTATCGCTGCTGGTGGGAGGCATCGGGATCATGAACATCATGCTGGTATCGGTGACGGAGCGCACGCGCGAAATCGGTATCCGGATGGCCGTGGGCGCGCGGTCGAAGCACGTCCAGTATCAGTTCCTGATCGAGGCATTGATCCTCGGCCTGGCGGGAGGCCTGACCGGCATCGCGCTCGGGGCGGGAATCTCGTACGGGTTCTCCCGGTTCCTGAACTGGCCGCAATTGTTGTCGCCGCTGGCGATGGCCGGGTCGGCGGTGTTCTCGATGCTGATCGGCGTGTTCTTCGGATACTACCCCGCCCGGAAAGCGGCCGCGCTCGATCCGATCGAGGCGCTGCGATTCGAATAGCGTCCGATCGTTACAAAGCAAACGTCCCGCCGCGCCGCCATCCCTGGTGGCGCGGCGGGACTTTCCTGCGTTCAGAAATCGATTGCCTGCGGTCTGAATTCCGGTTATATTGGTTGAATCCGAGGTTGCTTTCCTACCATGCGAACGGACACATTCATTTCAATGAGGGTCGCGGCTGATATGCCGGTCGCTGTACTCCTGTGTGTGACGTTCCCGGCTGCGGCGAAGGCGTTTCCCTCTTATCGCAACCGGTAAGAGCAGAACACACTCACCGGCCTCAGTCTGAATTGTTACTTCAATTTATTTGAATTGTGATCCGAGTTGCGCTGGGGAGGCGCGCTCCAATGGCCACGACTCCGGTTATTACGCAAGAGCGGATACCCTTCCGCCAGTCACTCATGGAGGCGATCCGAGGGACACACCAGGACTTCACGGAAGGCTCCATCCGGCGGGCAGTGTTTCTGCTGGCGACGCCGATGGTTCTGGAGATGGTGATGGAGTCGCTGTTCGCCATCGTGAACGTATTCTGGGTCACGCGTTTAGGCGCGAACGCGGTGGCGACCGTGGGTCTGACCGAATCGATGATGACGCTGGTGTTCGCCGTGGCCGTAGGCGTGAGTATGTCGACCACTGCGATGGTGGCCCGCCGCATCGGAGAAAAGAACAGCCGCGGCGCGGCAACGGCGGCGGCCCAGGCGATTCTCCTGGGCATCGGGATCTCGATCCTGATGGGACTGCCCGGCTACCTGCTCGGGAAGCACTTGCTCGAGTGGATGGGCGCTTCCGGCGACGTCGTCGAGATCGGGCAGCGCTATACCTCGATCGTGATGGGAACCAACGTCGTCGTGATGCTGTTGTTCCTGAACAATGCCATTTTCCGCGGGGCGGGCGACGCCTCCGTCGCGATGCGCGTGCTGTGGATTTCCAACCTCATCAACCTGATCGTGGACCCCTGCCTGATCTTCGGCTGGGGGCCCTTCCCGGAGATGGGGGTCACGGGCGCCGCGGTGTCGACCCTGGTTGGCCGGGGTTGCGGCGTGTTGATGCAGTTCTGGATTCTGCTTCGGGGCGAGAGCCGTGTGAGGGTTCGTTGGAGCGACTTTCGCATCGAACCGGAGGTGTTCCGGTCGCTGGTGCGGGTGGCAACCCCTGGAGTACTGCAGTTCGCGGTCGCTCACACCAGTTGGCTGGTGCTGGTGAGGTTCATCAGCGCGTTCGGCAGCGCGGCGGTGGCCGGGTATACGATCGGAATCCGGATTTTCATCTTCGCGATCCTGCCGTCGTGGGGGTTGAGCGGAGCGGCCGCGACCATGGTCGGCCAGAACCTGGGCGCGCGGAAGCCGGAACGGGCGGAACGAGCGGTGTACCTCACCGGCTTCTACAACGTGATTTTCCTGGCCGCGGTGGCCGTGATCCTGATCGGGGCGCCTCGCTCGGTTGTGCACCTGTTCACATCCGACCCGGCCGTGGTTCCGTACGCCGTGGACTGCCTGTGGATCATCGGGTGCGGGAACTTCGCGTACGCGTTCGGTATGGTGCTGGTGCAGGCGTTCAACGGGGCGGGCGATACCATGACGCCCACCATCATCAACGTGATCGGGTTCTGGCTGGTAGAGGTGCCGCTGGCCTGGGCGCTGGCGTTCGGGGCCGGCCTGGAAGTACGGGGCGTGTTTCTGTCGATCCCGATCGCGGAACTGCTGATCACACTGATGGGACTGGTGATGTTCATGCGCGGCGGGTGGAAGCAACGGGTGATTTGAATGGACCGATGCGGTGGAGGCCGCCCGGCCGGAGGTCCCTGGGGATGCCGGTAAGATGGTAGTCCTGTGAATCGAAGAATGTTCCTCGGCGCGGCGGCCGCGGCTTTCAGCGGTTGCGCCACCCGCCGGGCGGCCGTTGCGCCCGTTCCACCTATTCTGCCCGGAGCGATCCTGAAGCTGAAGCCGGTGCTGGCGGAGGTCGACCGGATCTTTCGCGTCACCGTCTGCCTGCGGCCGTTTCGGGCGGCGGGACCGCGTCTGGATGTGGAGAAGGTCGGCGAGAAGACGGTCGTCCACAACTACGGCCACGGCGGCAGTGGTTGGTCCCTCTCGTGGGGGTCGGGCAGCGTGGCGGTGGAGAAGGCGATGGCGCTCGGCGAACGCGAGGTCGCCGTCATCGGGTGCGGCGCTCTGGGCCTGACTTCGGCAATATTGCTGCAGCAGGCGGGCGCGAAGGTGACGATCTACGCCAGGGAGCGGCCTCACGAGGCGCGGTCGGCGTGGGCGACGGGATCGTGGACGCCCGATTCGCGGATCGCGCTGGAAACCGCGGTGAGCCCCGGCTTCCCCGCCCTTTGGGAGAAGATGTGCCGCCGGTCGTTCCGGACCTACGCGAGCTACCTCGGCCTGGCGGGCAATCCCGTCGAGTGGACCGATCGCTACCTGGTCTGGGATAACAACGAGACGGAGCGGCCCAGCCGGCGGCCGGAAGTCGAGCCCCTTCCCTTTGCGCACTACGGGCAGCGGGTTGCCGACCTGCATCCGCGATTTCACGATCTGCCGCCGGGAAGTCATCCGTTCCCCCTACAGAACGTTCGCCGTACTTCGAGCCTCACGTTCAACATCGCGAGCTATTCACGTCAACTGGTCCACGACTTCCTGGTGGAAGGCGGGAGGATCGAAGCGGCGGAGTTTCATGCGCCTGCAGAATTGGCCCGTCTGCCGCAGAAGGTCATCGTCAACGCGACCGGCTACGGCGCGCGGGCGCTGTGGAAGGACGAGTCGATCGTGCCCGTGCGGGGACAGATCGCGTGGTTGATTCCGCAGCCCGAGGTGACCTACGGCGTCTACTACAGGGGGCTTTCGATCCTGGGGCGGCGGGACGGGATCGTGGTGCAGGACGGGGGCGCCGGCGAGATGGAGGGCTACGGCGATGCCGACGAGCAGCCTGACCGGCAGAAGGCCGAGGCGGATGTTCGCGTGGCGGCAGAGTTGTTCAGCCGGATGAAGGGCTGAGCCGGTCGTGGCGTAACTACTTCGTCAACACGAAATAGAACTCCGTGCCACCGTGTTCCACGGGCGCCGGGTGTGACCATACTGAGGCGAACGGCGCCATCGCGCCGCGGGCATGGCCGACCATGCGCGAGAACGATTCATAGTCCCAGGTGTGATAGTGAATGTCGTGACGCCGCGCGAACTTCTCCTGGATGAATTCGTAGAGTCCCTCCATCGGCTGCGGGAAGGGCTTGGTGTAGAACTCGAGATAGTGCCAGAGATCGCGATCGCGGCAGGGCTCCTCGAAATCCAGGATCACGTGATCGAGCGGCGTCGGCTCCCGGCAGCGGTCGAACGTCCGGAGCCTGTCGGGAACCACCAGCACGAATTGTCCACCCGCGCGGAGCTTGAGGTAGACCTCCCGGAACGCGCCCAGGGGATTGGGCGTGTGCTCGATGACGTGGCAGGCCAGCACGAAGTCGAGCGAGCGGGCGGGGATCACATCCATGCATTCGATCTCGCAGGAAAGGTCCGGGGTCACGGTGTCGGCGTCGGCGCCGTCGTGGTATTGGTTGCGGAAATGGCCCGGTTCGATGCGGTCGGCATACCGCACGTGGCATTCGAGGGGTGCTGGCAGGGGGTTGGACCCCGCGCCAAATTCGAGACCCTGTCCGGTGATCTGGCTGGTGATGATCTCCCGCAGGGCCGCCATCGTGGACAAGGGCGGGCACTGGAATTCAGCCTCGCTCCAGCGGCGGGGAACGGGCGCGGCAAGCGGTAGTGCCGACAAGGTCTCTTCGCTCACCCACTGGAGGTCCGTCCAGGCGAAGCCGTTCGCCTCCACCCAGTCCGGATGCAGCAAATGACGCCGCCTGCCACCGGCCACATAAAAGACCTTGTCGCGATACTTGCCCTCGCGGCACGCGATGAGCGACCCCATGCGTTCTCCATCATAGTTCAGGGCACTTCGCTTCCCGGTCGGGAGGGGCCGACAGAGCTATACTGAAGCCGTCCGGCGCTCCGAGTCAGCGGCTGGCCTGGTCGACCTGTCGTGAAGAAGCACCGAGAGTTCAGCGCTAGAAACCCAACCTCCTCGCAAGCACGGACGCACATGATGCCGTCCAGAAGACGTGAACAAACTGGCGACGGTCACTCCGTTTCTCGACCACAACTCGTTGATCTTGCAGAAAACGCTGATCGGAAAACGGGGTGGCTGTCCCCGGCTTTTTCACGGCCGCCCCGGCCGGTGGTCCTCACTCTTGCGTTGCTCACAGCCCTCTCCTGTGGCTGGGCACGGCCTGAGCCGCTTGGACTGCCAACGCCGCTGGAGTTCTATCGGACCTACGACGTCGAGGAGCAGGGCAAGCAACTCCAGCGGCAGTTTCTCGAATCGCTGGATCCGCAATCGCGGCGAATCATCTCCACGCTGCTGGAGGAGTCGGCCGGCAAGGGGATGATCCCGGATCTTCCGAAGGACCAGGTGAAGCGGTTCGTCCAGGCTCTCGACTGGAAGTCGAAGAAGCGGGCGCTCCTCGACCAGGTGTTGTTCCGGTCGCAAGTGATGGACATGGTTCCTCCCGCTTCGCGGAAGCTGTGGATTCCCATCGTCCACGACGGCCTGGTGTTCTTCCTGGGCCACCTGTCGGACGAACGCCTGTTCGATCTGGCCTGGAACCTGTCGCGCCTGAAGCCCGATGCCGGCCGCGGCGAGAAGATTGTCGCCCTGGCGGACCGGATTCCGACGTTGCAGAAAGTGGCCCAGATGCTCGGCCGGAATCCGGATATCCCGCCGGACATTCGTGCCGGCCTGCAGACCATGGAGAACAGCCTGCGCACGACGTCCCGCGAGGAACTGGTGGCTCTGGCCACCAAGGCGTTGGGCAAACAGAAGGTGTCGGCGCTGAAGATCGAGTTCGCGGACAAGGTGCTGGCCGAGGCATCGGTCGGCGCGGTGATCCGGGCGAAGGTGGTCCCTCCGGGTGAGCAGTCGGCGCAGAACGTGGTGTTGAAGGTGGTTAAGCCGTATGCGCTGTCCGGCCTGCCGGAGGAGGTGAAAGTCCTCGCGGAGATGACGGAGTTCTTCGAGCGGCACTCGAAGTTCTATCAGATTGACGATGTGCCGGTGACGGACCTCTTTCGGGACCTGCGGGCGGCCTGGGAGAAGGAACTCCAGGTGGAGCAGGAGCAGGATCACTTGCGGCAGGCCATGACATATTACGCGGGGAACCGGCACGTCAAGGTTCCGCGGCTGATCGAGGCACAGTCATCCCTGGTGACGATCATGGAATTCATCGACGGCGAGAAGATTACCGATGCCTTCAAGGGGGACCCGGCGCGGCGCGCGATTCTGGCCAGGCGGCTATTCGACACGCTGTCGTACGAGCCCCTCTACGGCGCGCGGGACGAGGCCCTGTTTCACGGCGATCCGCACTCGGGCAACGTCTTCCACGTGCGTCACCACGAGAGAGACCCTTACCAGATCGCCCTGCTCGACTGGGGCGTGATGGGCCGGTTCGGGAAGCACCAGAGAGGACAGCTCATTCAGTTGTTCCTCGGCCT
>CAZGUX010000304.1:0-22489 GCA_964529305.1 uncultured Solibacteraceae bacterium
TACGGCCTCGACTTCTCCAGAGCGGTTACGACCTCTTCACCTCCCCGCCGAGTCACAGCTTACACCGATCGCGGCGATTTTCATCTCCTTCCCTGGGCATTCCCAGGCCCATCAGGACTCCCTTCCGGTCGCGGCTCAGAAACGCAACCCCACGGCTGTGAGGGAACGGGTCTCTTCCCGGGATTGAAGCCTTCGACCTGTTCCATCGCACTCTGGCCGGGAACCCCGGTACAGCTCTGTCGAAGGGTCAGATGTAGTACATGAGCGCGCCGGCTTCACCCTTGCGCTCACGCGCGTCGTCGACTCGCAGGCAGACCATCGCCAGGGTCGTCCGGTCGAGGATCGAGGCGATCGCGTCGCGTACGTCCCGCATCACCAGCCGAGTGCCGCACGTCTCCACGTCGACGCACTCCTCGCACTTGCGGAATGCCGTCTCACTCGCGCAGGGAATCGGCGCCAGTGGCCCTTCGATCATGCGAATCACGGAGCCGAGCGTGATCTGCTCCGGCGGACGAGCCAGAAAGTAGCCGCCGCCTCTCCCCTTCTTGCTGTCCACCAACCCGCGGCCCTTCAGGCTGAGCAGGATCTGCTCCAGGAATTTCCTCGGGATGACTTCTTCCGTGGCCAGGTCGACAATCAGTTTGGGTCCCGTATTGTAACTCCGGGTCAGCGCGTACAACGCGCGGAGGCTGTACTGCGTTCGTTTGGAGAGGCTTCGCATCGATCCGGTGAACCTATTATCGTTCTTCCCTGGATCGCCCCGGAAAATCGCGGGGTTTTCTACAGCTTGTCCAGAATCCCCTTCAACAGCCGCTCCGGATAGTTCCGGATCCGGCTGTCGACGCTCTCCTCCGGCAAGGGCAGGGCACGGATCGCATCCGCGGCCGGCTTCGCCCGGGCTCCGAGCGCGTCCAGGGCATTCAGGGCGCGCACCGCCACAAAGTGCGGATTCTTCCGGCAATCGGCCAACCGTAGCAGCACCGGCAATGCGGCTTCGAGGTCGTCTGCCTGCCCGAATTGTCCCAATGCCTGGGCGGCTGCTGTGCGAACACTGGGCGCTGGATCGGCGAGAACTTTGCGCAGGGCTGCCCTCGCGCCGGCCACCGCTGGCGCGCCGCGGCCCAGAATTCCGGTGGCGCCCCAAAACCGCACCGCGCTCTCCGGGTCGTCGAGCAACGCCACGAGTTTCGCGTCGATTCCGTCCTTGCGCGACGACGCCAGTTCCGCGGCCGCCATGATCCGCGCCATCGGATAGCGCCGTTCGTCGTGGCCGACTTCGTACGGAGTGGAGCCGGCCGACCGCGAGTGAATCTCGTCCTCCGGCAGGAAGCCGATGTCCCGGATCCCGCGCGCGTGCTCCTGTTGAGCATCTCGGAGCCGCCGCAGAACGGAATCATGCTTCGCCGACCCGGCCAGATTGCGGACTTCGTCCGGATCGGTTTCCAGATCGTACAACTCTTCGGCGGGCTTTGGCTCCCAAAACAGGGTTTGCGGGGGCTTCAACTTTCCTTCGTCATAGAGGCGCTTCCACACCTGCGTCGCCGGCGTCTCGAACATGTACGCCAGGTGTTGTCCGTAGATAAGGTGTGGCAGATAGTTCCGGACGTAGACATAGCGCTGGTCGCGAACGCTCCGCACCATATCGTAGCGTTCATCCATGCGGCCGCGGAACCCGTGCAGAAACTCGCGCTCGCGGCCCGGATGCCCGCCGAGAAAGGCGTGCCCCTGCATCCATTCCGGCGGCTCGAGGCCAATCAGGCTCAATAGCGTGGGCGCCAGATCGACAAAACTCACCAGCCGCCGGCTCTCTCCGCCGGGCCGGTAATCCCTGGGCGCCAGGCGTTGGAACTTCGCGGGAATGTGAACGAGCAGGGGTACCCTCAGCCCCGAGTTGTACGGCCAGCGCTTGTTGCGCGGCATTCCCGAACCGTGGTCTCCGAAAAAGAACACGATAGTCTCCTCGGCAAGCCCGTCGCGGTGCAACTCTTCCAGCACCTTCCCGGCCATCCCATCCATCGTGGTGATGTTGTCGTAATATTGAGCCCAGTCGCGGCGGACCTCCGGCGCATCCGGATGATACGCCGGCAACCGCACCTTGGCCGGGTCATGTACAGGCGTGTGCGGCCGCTTCCGGATCTGGCTTTCGTGTGTGATGGTGAAGTTGAAGATGGAAAAGAACGGCTGCCCGGACTTGCGTTTTCGCCAGTGCGCGCGGTTGCTCGAGTCGTCCCAGACCGGTCCGGGCTTTTGAAGGTTGTAATCTTCCTTGACGTTGTTCGAAGCGTAGTAACCGGCCTCCCGGAGGATCTGCGGATACATCCGCATGAAACCCGGCAGGCGTGTCTCGCTGCGCATGTGCTCGGAGCCCGTGCTGGTGGGATAGACCCCCGAGATGATGGTGGTGCGGGCCGGAGCGCACACGGGAGCGTTCGACCAACAGGTTCGATACCGCAAGCCGCGCGCCGCCAGGCGGTCGAGATTGGGGGTGTCGGCATAGCGGTCGCCATAGGCCCCCAGATGAGGCCCGATGTCTTCGCAGGTAATCCAGAGGATATTCGGCCGATGAGATGGGGGGGCGGACAGAGCGCTGCCGGCAAGTGCGCCGGCGAACGAACGGCGGGACACCACAGGGCTGGACATAGGTCGGCCTCAGCGTACCACTCTTGGGCGACACTGGGCGCTAACCCGACACCCGTCACATGAAACGGTATAGGATGCGTATGAGTTCTTGTACCCAAAGATGAGCGAGGACCTGAGGCCGAATTGAGAACTCCGGCGGACCATGGCCGATTGAACGCGTTCGAAGATGACCCCGCCGTCATCTATGCGGTCAGCCAGGGTCTGCGGTTGCTGTATTGCAATGCAGCCTGGGACCGTTTCGCACTCGAGAACGGCGGCCCCACCGTCGTAAGACAGCATCAGATCGGCGTCGACATCAGGTCCGTCATCCCGGAGCCGTTGCGGTCGTTTTATCTGGATGCGTTTGCGCGCGTCCGAACAACTGGTGAACCGTGGGACCACGACTACGAGTGTTCCAGCCCCGAGCGGTTCCGGCTCTTTCACATGCGGGTCACCCCGTTTGCGTGGCAGAGCCAACGTCGGATTTTGATTGTGGTCAACTCGCTGGTGGCCGAAGGACCCCACCCGGGCCCGGGTGTCGATTCGAATCGGGCCGCGCTTCATGACGAGGATGGGATCGTCACCATGTGCTGCCACTGCCGGCGCACCCGGCTACCTTCCGGCGCCCGGGAATGGATTTGGGTTCCCTCCCTGGTGCGCGACATGCCCCTCAACGTCAGTCACGGTCTCTGCCCGCCGTGTTTTTCGACATACCGCATTGCTCAGTGACCTCGGGCCCCGCTGACCATAGAAGGGACAGGTTTGGAGGGCAAAGCTAATTAGTTTATGTTCACATAAGCCCTCAGCGGACATCGAATCGACCGTTTGCTATAGTATGAATCGGTTATTCCGGGGATCAAACAGGGTTCAGACTCGACTTCGGCGGCCCTCCTGTCAACGGTGCGTTAATGGAAAACGGTCCAACGGCTGGCAGGGGTTTGGGGCGCCCCTGGAGAAACCCCGCGGAAGTCCCGAGTTGAGCGTTACTTCCAACGGAAGAGGCAGGTGCCGTGTCGGAGGTTTTACAATTCAACGCCGCGAACCCGGACGGCCACGTCACGGTTATGGTCGTGGACGACGATGCGGGTCTGCGGGAGTTCATCCAGGAGACCCTAACCGGCTGTGGTTACTTGGTAATAGCGGCCGGCGGCGGCAATGAGGCCGTGTCCGTCTGCCACGCCCACCCTGGAATCATCGACGTCCTCGTGACCGACGTCGTGATGCCGGTAGTCGGGGGCAGGGAACTCGCGGCCCAGATCCGGCGAATTCGCCCTTCCATTCAAGTCCTGTTCGTATCCGGCCACTCTCTGTCCGATCTGCTGCGCGATGGTCTCCTCGAGCCAGGATCCAATTTTCTGGCGAAACCGTTCATGGCATTGGCGTTAGAGCAGCGAGTCGGCGAAATTGCGCCCCCGGGTTGCCGGCGAATCCAATCGCCGCGGGCCGCCGACGCAACGTAGAGCCGTTGGCGGAACCCGGCGCAATCCACCTCCAAACTTGCCGTACTGCGGGTACTAGCGACAATACCCACATATTGGAGTCTCCCCAGACTAAAGTTGCCCGCCCCTAGTCCCGATTTCTCAGGTGAGGGTAGGTGTCTCCCCCCAGAGACGATTGAGGCCGGTGTGCGAAACGTCTTGCGCCATCTCCGGATTTGGACTGCTCTGCCACTCCAGACGAAGGCGGTGCTCATCGCCGTCGTGCCCATGGCGGTGCTGTTCTGCCTTTCGGGCGCCCTCTACTGGCTCGCCCAATCGGAGAGGGAATCGGAAAAGCAAATCTGGGAATCGCTGGACTTACGCAGAAATGTCAGAAATCTGTTCGTGGTGTTATGGAAGGCGGACGACATCCGTCACGAGCGCCCGGGCGAGCGAACGACACCTCGTGCGACCACCGCGGAGGGGCTTCTGTCCCAAGCCAGGGACGTGATCACCGACATTGAGCGTTCCCCGGCCCTCAAACCAGGGGCGAGGTGGTGGTCGCTGATCAAGCGCGACTTGAACGAAGTTCGCAGCATACTCGACCAGATCGAGAGGGCGGACGCCCGGTCGTTTGAGGCGAAAGAGGAGCTTTGCCGTCAGGTCAACTGGGACGCGACGATGGAGCGGGTGCGGGGCCGCATCGAGGAGTCGATTGGCGGCCTTGACGAGCAAGTTGGTCGAGGTATGGCGGACCTGCGGAATGCCCGAAGGCAGTTCCTGCTGCTCACCTCGTTCATGATCGGATGCTGCCTGGTCGGGGGCGTTCCGGTCATGCTCCTTTTCATGCGGTGGTTGTTGAGCCGGATCGGGGAGTTGGAAGCTGGAGTTATCCGGCTCAGGGGCGACTCTGCAATGAGCCCGGCCGACACAGGCTCTGACCAGATCGTCCGGCTGGCGCGAGAGTTGGCCGAAACCGAAGCGGAACTGGCGAAGAGGAACAACCGCCTGAAGTTAGCCCTGGAGGGGGGGCAGATCTACGTCTGGGAGCTTGACCTTACCACGCGAAAGATGAATTTCCAGGAACACCTGGAGGCGCCGCTCCGGGATGGCGTAGGAAAGCTTCCGGGCAGCGTGGATCAATGGCTGGAATGGGTACATTCCGACGACCGGTTAGCGGTCTGGGTGTTCTTTGACCATCTCTTTGCGGACGGCGGAACGTGGGAGGTCGAGCACCGGCTGCAACTGCCGGGAAAGGAAACCGTCTGGTACACGGCGCGGGCGCAAAGCGGCTGGAGAAGCGGAGAGAACGACCGTCACATCGTGGGAGTACTGATCGATATTTCGGACCGGAAGAGGGACGAGGTGCTGCTTCGGCAGTCGGAAGAAACGATTCGCAGCCAGATTCGAATTCTGCGAGCCGTCATGGCCAGTATTTCGGACGGGGTGGTGGTGGTGGGGACCGATGGAAGCTTCATGATCGTCAATCCGGCGGCGGAGGCCATGCTGGGGTTGACAGCCGAACAGGCGACGCCGTCCCAATGGAAGGACCAGGTGGGTTTCTTTGCTCATCAGGGCGTGGATCTTCCGCAGGAGGCCGAACACCCACTAACGGCCGCCCTGCGGGGTCACGAGATGAGCAACGTGGAAATTCGAGTTCCCGGGAAGACCGAGAAAGAGGAAATGTGGCTCAACCTCAGCGGCCGTCCCCTGATCGACAGCGATGGGGCTGTCCACGGAGGGGTTCTCGTCATCGCCGATATCTCGAAGCGCAAACGGGAAGAAGAGGCCCTGCGAACGGCGAAGACGCGAGCGGAAGAAGCCGACCAGATGAAGAGCCGGTTTGTCGCCAGCATCAGCCACGATCTGCGCACACCGCTCAACGCCATCATCGGGTTCTCCGATCTGCTGTCGCGCCAGATCCCCGGACCGCTGAACCCCAAACAGCAACGATTTGTCCAACACGTACGAAACGGCTCCCGGCACCTGTTGGAGCTGATCAACGGCCTCCTGGATCTGTCGAAAATCGAGGCCGGCCAGATCGATCTCGTGACCGAGAATTTTCCGGTCCGCGAGGTGGTGTCGGAGGTGTTAACGATCATCGGCCCTCTCGCCGCCGACAAGAAACTCGAGGTCGAGAATCGGATCACCAGCGATACCGCCTTGTTCGCCGACCGGACGCGGTTTCTGCGATTGCTCTACAACCTGCTCACGAATGCGGTGAAGTTCACGCCCGAACGGGGGCGGGTGTGGGTCGAACTATCCGAGAACGGCGCCGAGGTGGAAGTCCGGGTGAGCGACACGGGGATTGGAATCCACGCGGACGACCAGGCGGTGATCTTCGACGAGTTCCGCCAGGTGGGAGAGCCGGCGAAGAAAAGAGAGGGGACGGGCCTGGGCCTGACCATCTGCAAGCGTCTCTGCGAGCGGATGGGAGGCCGAATGTGGGTGAAGAGCGAGCCAGGCAAAGGGAGCACCTTCGGCGTTGTTTTCTCCGGCGGGCAAACCACAAGGGCCGCGGATGTCGAGCCGAAAAAGAAGGTGGCGCCGGGCAAGGTCGTGATCCTGGTGGTGGACGAAGATCCTGCTTCGCGAGAAGCCGCATCGAACCTTCTGGTGACGGAGGGGTACGACGTTGAAGTGGCTCGCGACCTGGAGGAGGCGATTTGGAAGGCCAGGACACACCATCCGGCCGGTGTTTTGTTCGGGGCGCTGAGATCCCGGACGGAACCGTGGGACGGCGTCCGCCTGATGAAGAACGAAGTCGGGCTCTCACAGATCAGCTTTGTCGGGGTTTCCGCCGAGGACCAGCGGGAGGCTGCGCTGGCCGCGGGCTGTTCCGAGCACCTGACCAAACCGGTGGACAAACGCACTCTTCTGCGCGCTTTCTCGTATTGGGTGGGAAGGTCTGAAGAGCGTCCGAGCCGTGTTCTGGTATATGACGACCCGGCCGGCGGAATCCAACATCTGGCCGAAGTAGTTCAGTCGGAGCGTTGTACGGCATTGGCGGCCAACCGCCCGGACGAAGCGCTGAGGCTCCTGGGTCGAGACCGGCCCGAGGTGGTGGTCTCGAATCTGGACGCACCCGGCGGGCGCGATCTGCTCACCGAAGTGTCTCTTCATGCCGAAGGTAGCGACGTGGTGCGAATTGGATTGACGAGCGGGCAGTGTGAGGTAAACGGAGAGCCGGCGTTCGCCGACGTGCACCTGCTTTCGAGGGATAATTCGGATTGGAAAGACGGTTTGAGATCGGAGATCCAGCGGCGAGTGGATTGGAAGAGACGACGGGTATGAGCAAAATTCTCATCGTGGACGACGATCCTCTCTGCAGGGACTTGCTCGGCGAGTCGTTGTCGTTCATGGGGTACGAGACGCTATTTGCATCCGACGGACTCGAGGCGCTGGAGTTGTTGGAGCAGGGTACGCCAGACCTCATTCTCATGGACCTGGCGATGCCGCGCCTGGACGGGTTCGGGGCCATCCGGCGAATCCGGGCGGACTCCCGTTTCGATAAGCTGCCGGTGATCGCCGTCACGGCGAACGCGATGAGAGGCCAGCGGGAGGAGGCTCTGGCCCTGGGATTTGACGATTACTTCACCAAACCGGTGGACCCGATGTCGCTACTCAACAGAGCGGCCTTGGAGATCGTTTCGAACTCGGGGCCGAGGCGGGTGGCCGAGGACGTGAAATCGTGATTACTGTGGTTGCGATCGACGACGACCCGGCCAGTCTGGAACTGGTCCAGACGATCGTCGAACGGGACGACGTCAGTTTCCACGGGGCGGGCACGGCGACCGGCGGCCTGGAGCTCATTCGCCAACATCACCCTCAGCTTGTGCTACTGGACCTGGTCCTGCCGGATTTGGGCGGCATGGAAGTTCTGGAAAGAATCGTGGACTTCGACCCGGGGGTCGAGGTGATGCTGCTGACCGCGCACTACTCCACGCAGTCGGCGGTGGAAGCGATTCAGAAGGGCGCGTCGGACTACCTGACAAAGCCGCTGAACGTCGAGGAAGTGACCCGCCGCCTGGATCAGATGTTGGAGGAATCGCGGCGCCGGCGAGAGACTCTGCGGCTCGACCGGGAGCTGATGACTGCGTTTCAGTTCGAAGGCATCGTCGGCCGCAGTCCGATCATGCTGGACTTGTATACGCGGATCCGGCGCGTGGCGCCGCACTTTCGCACGGTGATGGTGGCGGGGCCCACGGGGTCGGGCAAAGAGCTGGTCGCGCGGGCACTCCACCGGCTGAGCCCGGCGTCGCGGGGCAGCTTCGTGGCGTGCAACTGCTCGGCGATCGTCGAGACGCTGATCGAGAGCGAGTTGTTTGGACACGTGGCCGGAGCGTTTACCGGGGCGGTGAAGGAGAAGACCGGGTTGTTCGAGCAGGCCAACCGCGGGACGCTCTTCCTGGACGAAATCGGGGACATGCCACTGGCCACGCAAGCCAAGCTGCTGCGGGTTCTGCAGAATCAGGAATTTCAAAAGGTCGGGTCTCCGGTGACGCGGCAGGTGGATGTCCGGGTAGTGGCGGCGACACACCGGGACCTGCGTACGATGGCGGAGGCCGGACAGTTCCGCGAGGATCTGTATTACCGGTTGTCGATGGTGGAACTGCTCGTTCCGAGCCTGTCGAGCCGGAAGGAGGACCTGCCCCTGCTGGAGCGTTTCTTCGTCGAGCGCTTCGCCAGCGACTACGGCAAGCCGATTCGAGGCCTGACCCGCCGAGCCCAGGCGGTGTTGGCGCAATACGCGTGGCCTGGCAACGTTCGTGAACTGGAAAACGTTCTCGGCAACGCATGTATGATGGCCGATTCGGAGGTGATTGACGTCCGCGACCTGCCGCCGCGTGTCCGCACGCCCGCAACGTCGGCGGCGGGAGGCGAGCTGATCTCCATGGAGGAGGCCCAGCACCGGCACGCCGTGAGGGTGGTCGAAGCCCTCGGAGGCAACAAGGTCCAGGCCGCGGAGGTGCTGGGCGTGAGCCGGGCTACCCTCTACCGGCTTCTGGGGTGGACCGCCTCAAAGGGAGGACGGCCGGGTTTGGGCGATCAAGCTTCGGCGGCCTCGGCGGATTGACTTGGATGCGGCCCGCCCTATCTCGAGGCGACCACGTTGTGTAGCTCCACCAGATCCACGGCGGTGTTGTCGTCCAGGGAAGCATTCCAAACGAGGCTGGAATCGTCTGTTCCGGTTGATTGACCGCGACGCGAGGCGGCGACTCGATCGATGACGCGGATGAGTTCGGACGCCTGAAGGGGCTTGGTCAGATAGTCGTCCATGCCGGCTGCGAGGCACCGCTCACGATCGCCTTTCATCGCGTGCGCCGTCATCGCCACGATGGGAACAGGGTCTCCGGTCCGCTCGGCCGCCCGGATGGCGATCGTCGCGTCCAGGCCATCCATCTCGGGCATTTGGACATCCATCAGGATGAGGTCAAAATGCCCTTTTCCCGAGGCTTGCAGGGCCTCGTAGCCGTTTCGGACCGTCGCCAGGGAGTGACCCTGTTTTTCGAGAAGGCGTACGACGAGGAGGGTGTTGACCGGGTTGTCCTCGGCGACCAGGATCCGCAGAGGCCGCTTGCGGCCGGCGCCGGCCGGAGCAGGCGCCGACGTCAGGCGGACGCCGCGCTGCCGTGACAGTCCCGTCCGGATACTCTCCTTGAGTTGGGAGGGCTGGATCGGCCTGGTCAGGAAACAGGGAAGGATGAACGGGTGCTTCCACTCCGACCGGTCGCGATCGGACCCCACGATGATGACGATGACCGGGGACACACCGGGGTCTCCCATCGAGCCGCAGACTTGTTGAGCCAAAGCCAGCCCGTCGACCTTCGGCAACGAGTCGTTGACCACCACGGCGCGGAACGGATCTCCGGTCGTCCGGCCGTTGGCAAGGAGCGAGGAAATCTCCTCGATTCCGCGGGCGATTCTTGGACGGGCGCCCCAGGCAGACAGAGTGCGCTCGAGGATCTGGCTCGACATCGGGTCGGGGTCGACCAGCAGGATGGGCATATCGTGCAAGCTGCCGGGTGAGTGGTCGACCGCGAGTCCCGGCCTGCCCAGTTTCACCGTGAAATGAAACGAACTACCCTGCCCTGGGTCGCTCTCGACCCAGATGCGGCCGCCCATCAGATCCACCAGGCGCGCGGAGATGCTCAGGCCCAAGCCGGTCCCGCCGTACTTGCGGGTGGTGCTGGTATCGGCCTGGGCGAACGAGTCGAAGATGGTCCGATGCTTTTCCTTCGGAATGCCGATTCCGGAGTCGGTCACGACGAATTGGAGTTGGGCCTGGTCGTGCGTCACTGAATCGGTGCTAACCGAAAGGGTGACGCTGCCTTTCTCCGTAAACTTGATGGCGTTGCCTAACAGGTTAACCAGGACTTGCCTCAGCCGGCCGGCATCGCCGAGGAGCGAGTCCGGCACCGCGGATCCGATCTCGTAGGTCAGCCGGATCCCTTTCTGCTGAGCGCGAAACGCCATTGGCCGGATCGTCTCATATACCAGCGACCGAAGGGAGTATTGCTCAACATCCAGGCTCAGATGCCCTGCCTCGATCTTGGAGAAGTCCAGAACATCGTTGACCACGGTGAGCAGCGAGTCGGCCGAGACTTTGACCGTGGACAGGTATTCCCTCTGCTCGAGGGTCAGCCGGGTGTCGAGCGCCAGGTCGGTCATTCCGATGATGCCGTTCAGGGGCGTCCGGATTTCGTGGCTCATGTTCGCGAGGAACTCGCCCTTGGAGCGGCTGGCGGCTTCGGCGGCTTCCTTGGCGCGGCGCAACTCGTCTTCGACCCGTTTCTGTTCGGTGATGTCCGTGCTGATTCCCACAAGGGCCGTGGCCCTTCCCTGCTCATCCCGAATGGCCGAGGTCGAGAGAAAGGCGGGGAACTCCACACCGTCCTTGCGGCGGTTCCAGACCTCTCCTTGCCAGCCGCCGTCGAGGCTGGCGGCAATAATCCCCGGGACGTCCTTCGATGGCCGTCCAGGGCTGCCGAGGGCTTCTACGTTCCTTCCGATCATCTCGGAAGGAACGTAGCCGTAGATCTTCACAAAAGCGTCATTCACAAAGGTGACAACGCCCGCGGTATCGGTGATGACGACGGCTTCGCGGATGCTCCGGATGGCGTGAGCCAGGACCTTCAGGTCCCGCTCCACCTGGCGGCGCTCGGTCACATCGCGTTTCACGGCCACAAAATTGACAATCCGTCCACCGGCGTCGAGCACAGGCGAAATCACGGCTTCTTCTTCGTAAAGGCTGTTGTCCTTTCGCCGGTTCACGAAATGGCCGGTCCAGGCCTCGCCGTTTGACAGTGCGGACCACATCTGCCGGTAGAAGTCCGGAGGTTGTTGGCCACTCTTCAACAGGCGCGGGTTCAGGCCGATCACTTCGTCCCGCCGGTACCCGGTTATCCGCTCGAAGGCGGGATTTACGTACACGATCGACGCATCCGGACCCGTGATGACCACGGACTCCTGCACCTGTTCGATCGCCGAACTCAGCAGAGCCTGTTGCTCCTCGGCCCGCCGGTGTTCGGTGACGTCCAACATCACGCCGCACATCTTCACCGTACGGCCGTTTTCGGTCACCACCGCAACGGAATCCCGAAGCCACACCACATCCCCCCGGGCCGTGATCATCCGGTACTCGAGAACATGGTCTCTCTGCTCGGCGATGGCCTGCTTGCACTCGGTAACGGCCCAGACCAGGTCGTCGGGGTGGATGTGACTCACCCAGAAACTGGGGTCTTTCAGCCAGTGTTCGACCGGATAGCCCACAATGCGCTCGGCGCGCTGGCTAACAAAGGTGAAGTGAAATGTGGCCGGATCCGCTTCCCAGACGATGCCGTCAACGGAGTTGACCAGGGCCGCGTAGTTACCCTTGGCGACACGCAATTCTTCCCGATGCTGGTAGGCCTGCCAGTAACTACGGGAACTCGTGCCGGCCTGCACCCAGAGATAGAGGTACTGCACCGCCATCACGCCGGCGACGGCCATCCAAACCGTGGTCCCGCGCGTCAAACTCCAAAGGATCATCGGGGCCATGAGAATCGACAAGTAACGCCGGAGTAGTTTGAGGTCAGGGTTCAGGGCGACGGTGGCGGACGAGGCGATCCCTGAAGTGACCAGGAAGATAAACCAGGTCGGCCAGTCCAGGTCGTAGCAACTGATGGTCGCGCAGACGAAACCCGACCAGGCTGCGGCGCTCGCACAGACACTCCAGGACATGTGGCGCTTCCACCTTTTGGGGTCGCGGTCGTAATTCCTGGAGAAGGAAAGTTTCAGATATAGGCGGGCCGCCGCCGTAAGCGCCAAAACTGGCGCGGCGGTCAGGACGACGGTGGAAAAATCGCGCAACGAGGGGAAAACCAAAGGCGTTATCAGCAACAACAACAAATATAGACTCGCGCCGGAAACGGATCGGTCAATGATGACAAAGTCCGCCATCGCGGTGTACTTGTCAGGAGTGTTCTTTGCGAAGTCCATACTCCCTCCGTTTCGCGGCAAGCGGAGCGCAAATGCGCTCCCGGTTGAGTCGCCGGCGTTTGAAAACCTGCTCCCAGCGTTAATGGGGGGGACGAACGAACAGCATGCCCTTTGTTTCAGACATGGAACCCACGCCTTTGACCTGGGACTCGAGCGGCGGCAGCCAGAAAATTGGAACCATCGTGAAAGCATGAGATCCCCTGATATCCGGAGTCGCGGGGAAACAGCCGGTCGAGGAACGAGACAAACTGCGCCATGCTGGCTCCGGAGCGGTGTTCATACTTCGCGACTCCGACACGAAAGGGAATCCCGTGAACAGCGAGGGCCGTGATCGAGGGGTAGACCTTCCGCCGGAACGTCGCCTCGTCGGCAGCTACCGGCACACCGTTCTCGTCCCCGTAACTCATCAGGGCGGCGGCGTCGATGGCAGCCGCGATCCGGCGCAACTGAACCTCGGATGCGCCATGATAGATCCACCACGGAAGGGCCGCGTTGAACCGCACCGTGCTTTGCCCGCGGTTCAGTTCCAGGCGCAGCGCAGAGACAAGATCGGTAAAGCGTTCCCATTCACGCCCGCCGAACAGCTTGGGGGCCGTGTAGACCTCGACATCAATCTGGACGGAATCGAGCGAGCAGCCGCAACCGGCGGCAAACGTCAAAACCTTGCGCAGGCGGCGCCGGGCGTCCATCGGCGTGAGAGCCCACGAGGGGTCCTGGAGGACCATTCCCTCGATTCGGAGGCCGTGAGCGGCGGCGAGCCGGAAAAAGCCGGAGAGACGGGCGGTCTGAGCGGGGTCGTTCAGGAGAAACTCCCGGCCGGCTTCGAGAGAGACCGTGATTCGCGACAGGCCTTCGCGGGACCAGCGGACGACGTTCGCCGACCACTCGTCCGCGGTCACATCCTTCAGTCCGTAAAAGTAGACCGAATGTTCCGCGGCGCCGGCGGGCCAGCTCATCGCCAGCGCCACGGACAAAGCCAAGCAGCGAATTTCGAGGGCTGTCGCAATCCGTTTCATAGGAGCACCCGAACTAATGGCGCACCGAGCGCAGGGCCGCGGACACGAAGGCCGGCGCGGCCGCGGGGACGGGATGATTGGAACCGCCCGGAGCGGCTGTATGCGACCAGAGATTCACGAGATTCCAGAAGCCGGATTCGCCATGGTTACCGGGAGTGGCCTCGCGCAGTTCCGTCGCGTGACCTTCACTGGCGGCCAGACTCGATGCCTGGGCAACGCACTGCACTCCAGCCGGCTCGGTGCCACGCCAGATCACGTGAAGCGTCGTGGTGAGTCCCCCGGCGTTGTCGAGGCTATGACGGCGGAGACGGTGGGTCGATGGAGCGGACCCCAGGATTCGATCGCGAATCGCCTGGCGAAGTGCCTGTGAGGATTCACTTTCCAACTCGCGAAAGATGTCAATTGCCCTCAGACCATCCTTGGGCCAGCCAAAAAAGTCCCGGGCGGCTTTGTTTGCAGCCTGGACTTGGCCCCCCAAATCCACCGTGAAGACGATGTCACGAACGTCCTCCAGGACTTTGAAATGGCGCAACTCGGCTTCGATCAGGTTCCGCTCCACGTTGGCGCCGTTGTGCGCCACACGCACCAGCGCGCTGGCGGGGTACCACAGGAAGAAGCCCAGCACCACGACGCTGATCAGCGCTTCGATCGCCCGTGCGGTTGATGCGCTGACCAGAGTCTGGCGTTCCGCTTCCAGACCGAGATAGCCGAGAACGATGGGAGCCGCGATCGCGAGCGGCAGCAGACGCTGGGCTAACTTGGCGCCCTCGGTTTCCCCGTGAAAGGTCGCCAGGAACCCGCCGTGCGAGTTGGCCCACAGAAGACCCGATCCCAAAAGCAGGAACGTGAAGGCGGTCTGCAGGGACATCGGAGAACCGCCGCCAGCGAGGCTGGACGATGCGCCGTAGATGTTGACCGTTACCACCAGCAACGAAAACAAGGTCGCCAGCAAAGCCAGGAACTGGCTAATCCAGCCATGGCGGCGCACCCCGAACATCACCAGAGCCGCACCCAGGATGCAGAAGTTGATTGCCGCATCGGAGGGCATCCGCTGTGCCATGGCCTGCCCTTGTAGCATTCCCCCCATCGACCACGAGGGTTGAACGCCGCTCATTTGCTCCAGGAGTGTGCCCAATCCAACCAGCCCCACGGCCATGCGGCAAATCCGGGACATCGTCCTGGCCCAAATGCTGAACTGGACCAGGCGGAGCAAATGAAGTCCAAAGCCAGCCATGGCTAGACCGATCGCGGTCTTGGGATCCATCGTGCTGAGTCCAGGCAGAAAGCGGATCAACGCGCCCGGCGCGACGACTGAGCCAAGCAGGACAACGAATCCAACCAGTATGGCTACATAGCCTGCCACGCGGGGCAAACCTTGCCAGCTTGCTAAAGGCGCATTTTGCTTTGTGTTCATTTGTGCGAGTCTCCTGATCCACGCGGATGCAGGAGGGCCGGAGCCAGAGGCGCGGCCTGCACTCCGCGGCCGGCCCTCCCGCACTTTGCTGTGCGCCGATCAGGGTGCATCCCGGAGACCGATGCCGGTATTACGATGCAACTCGAAACGGATCTGTGAGTTGGCTATGAATAGGGCGGTTTGATTCCAGGCGTTAGTGTCTCACCGGTGAAACTGGTGCCCAACTGATGAGACGCCGGCGCCAACGGAAACTCGCGAGCCACCTATATGTGGCTCACTCGAACGCTTCGGCGGTGAAAGCGAAGCCGTCTGCCCTTTCGTAATAGGTTCAGGGAGATACCCGCCTAAAAGTACTGGACGATCTAGTCATTTGGTCCGCGATTGCCTATGCACGTTCCGTTCCGTAGTTGCCGCTTGGCCGCGGATCTGCCCGCCGCGCGATCTTCTCGCCCTTGAGACCGCGTCGCCAGCCTGAAACACTCCATCCGCGCAAGCCGTTGCGGGCGCATTTCTAGATTGGTCGCATGTTATTGAAAAAACGTCTGTTATGGTCGATCCCGACCGGACGGTTCCTTTGGAACACCTATTGCCAAGTATCAGGCGATGACAAATTCAGGACAGCACTCGGTTGTGAAGACAATCCGCCGGAACGAGCCGGTTTGGGCAACCCGGCTACGCAGGCGCGCGCCGTTTTCAAAGGTCGCCGGCCGGGAGTCGTCGGATGGGACTGTCTCCCAACCAGCGCAACCCGTCTTCTTCCGTGCTCTCGGAACGCAAACGCCGGCCATCGAAGGGACGCTGGAGTTTCGCAACCGGAATCTTGCCCGCTTCAAGCTGAGCGAGCGCGTGCTGCCTGGAACCCACTCCGTCATCCGGTGCGGAGTTCATCTACTGCACGGATCGGTTCTCTACTGTGTCCCGGAAGACGCCGGCTTTGTTGCGGAGTGCGAGATCGAACACCGGATCGACTTGCATCGTCTTCAGGAGATTCTCGCGGTCCCCTTCTGGAACGACGAAGGGATGAATCAAACACACTCAACGAATTGAGGAATGAAATGTCGACTACGAAACTGCTGGCCATACTTTTTTCCGTTGCCGGACTCGCTGTGCAAGCTTCCGCCGCTCCCGTTCTGACCGGGGTGGTGCTGTTTAACACTACGGAGACCGGCAGTTACGACTCATCCGGCGGCGCCTGGAACACCCTTGGCGGCGATGCGGTGCTCAACCTCTACGTGCAGGACGCGAATTCGAACTGGCTGAACGGCGGCGACAGCGCGGGGACGTCGCTGGGCGTGGAAATGCTGCCAGGTATCTACTACTTCAACCTTTTTGGCGAGCCTGGGATTGAATCCGCGAGCGGCTATATCGGCGTCAACCTGTTCTTTGACAACTGGGAGACTCCCGAGATCATGGGCTTCAACTACACCGGTTCAATCGAAGCTCCGTGGGCCAACAGCGGCCCGACCCTGGACTTGAACGCTTCGGGCACCGTGAACGGATCCAATGCCCTGCATTTTCACAGGGGGGGAGTCATCGCAACCATGACCGAGTTCATCTGGAATCCACCCAGCGTCAGAATCGGCGACTTCGTCGAGGGCTTCAACAACACGCCTAACGGCACGGGCGACTACTACGGCACGATAACCGTTGAAGTGATCTCGAATCCGGAACCCGGAACGTGGATGATGATGGCCGGCGCTCTCCTCGCGTTGGGGTTCGGCCGGAAGTTCCGTCCAACCGGGAAAGATCTGTCCTCCAGTGAGTCCAGCCGCGGCTAACCGGTTGCGGTCAAGTGTGAATCCCCGTAGTACATCCTCCACGAACTCCGGCGCGTGCCCGCGGGACCTCAACTCGCGGCGCTCGCCGGGGAAACTCCTCCTCAGCGAATAGTCCTCGCCATTCGAATCCCGCCGGCAAGGTGTTGGGTTGCGCCAACTGGCCTCCAAGACTATCCTCAATGGAGCCAACGTCAGGACGCGGCTGGGATTCGGACACGCCTCGCCGCCGTGGTCCCGGCGGAGTGCAAGAGAAGGACGGATCACCATGAAGGATCGAAGGACACTCCGGCGCCGCACTCTGCTTTCCGGCGCCGCGATGAGCGCGCTGTCGGCCTGCGGCGGAGCAAAGAACGTTCAAACCCCGTCCGGACCGTCGGGCGAAGAACTCGACCGCGCCGCGGCCGCCCCAGTCTTACGGCTGGATGGCCTGACGTCCCCCGTCATCATCGACTCCATCAGGCTTCTGAAAAAGGAGAGAGAATACTTCATCCATGTCCGGACCAAGGACGGGGCGGAGGGCATCTCGCTACCGAATCCTCCTCGCCCGGAGTATCTCGACAGGATCCTGAACAACCTTGTCATCCCCTTCTTCATAGGCAAGGATGCGCGCGAACTGGAGAACCTGCTGTGGGAGTTGTATCGCTCGAAGGACAACTACAAGCTCTACGGAATCGCGCTGTGGAGCCCGCAGGCCTGGGTCGAGTTCGCGATCCTGGACTTGCTGGGGCGCATCGCGAAAAAGCCCATGGGCGCCTTGTTCGGCGAAGTGGTTCGCAAGGAGATCCCGATCTATGTCGCCAGCGGCCGGCGTGATACGACTCCTGAGCAGGAGATCGAACACCTGCAGAAACTGATCCTGCAGTCCGGCGCCAGGGCTCTGAAGTTCCGCGTGGGCGGGAGGATGAGCCGCAATGCCGATGCGATGCCGGGCCGCACCGAAACGCTGATTCCGCTGGTCCGAAAGACGTTCGGCGATTCGATCGACATCCACGCCGATTCCAACAGCTCGTATGATCCGCCGCTGGCGATCAAGATCGGCCGTATGCTCGAGGAAATCAAAGCCGTGTATTTCGAGGAGCCGTGCCCGTTCGATCACCTGGAAGACACCAAGGTTGTCGCCGACACCCTCGGCATCCCGGTGGCGGGCGGGGAGCAGGAATACAGCGACTGGCGGTTCCGCTGGATGATCGCCAACCGTGGCGTGGACATCGTGCAACCTGACCTGCACTACTACGGCGGCATGATCCGGTCGATGCGTGTCGCCAAGATGGCGGACGTCGCCGGAATGCCGACCACCGTGCACATCTCGGGCGGTTTCGGGTTCGTGTACATGCTGCACTTCGCGTCGGTCGTGAAAGACCCCGGACGCTATCAGGAGTACAAACTGGGAACCGGGAAGTACGGCGATTGGTTCGACACCCCGATTACGGTGAAAGATGGCAGGATGAGCGTGCCAAGCGGCCACGGCGTTGGGATCAAGGACATCGCGGGCCTCCTGAAGGGAGCAGTCGAGATCAAGGCTTGAGCGTCGCCAGCAGGATCAGGGATTGGCCGAGCGGGAAGTTGAGTCCGGCGGAAAGCCATCGCGATTCGAGTTGGAGAGGCGCGCTCAGCAGATGGTCGAGCCAGGGCGCAACCGGGCGGACCCCGCTCCCGGCGGGGGCGCGAGTCAGGGGTTCCACGATGCGGAATTTGGCGAACGCCACGGGCAGCAGCAGCGAGTTGGCATAAGTACAGCGATCGACGCGGAAGCCCTGCGCTTCGATGGCCTGGATCAGCCGGCTGCGCGTGAACCGCTGGCGTTCGTGCGCGAACTCGGAATGACGGCTGCGAAGCCAATCGAGCGAGGAGACTCGCAGCGCCAGCGTGCCTCCCGGTTCCAGCACCCGGCGGAATTCGGCGAACGCTCGATGCTCATCGCCCCGCGGTAGATGGACCACGACGTCCATGCTCACCAGCAGGTCGAAACTGCGGTCGTGGAAGGGCAGGTTCTGGATGTCGCCCTGGATCAGGCCCGGGATGCCATACCGGCGGCCGAAGGCCAGGCCGTCCCATCCCAGGTCGAGGGCGACGATCGGGACCCGGTATCGCTCCAGCAGGACCTTCGCGAAATGCCCGGTTCCGCAGCCGGCTTCGAGAATTCGGCGGTAGGGGCGGGCGGCAAACAGGGGATCGAACAGGCCGAACATGATCCGCCGCATGCCGCGATACCACCAGAACTGTTCTTCCGCCTTCGCGATATTTGCGAACTCCGCGGGGTTCATCATCGGGACGGAACCGCCCGACGGCGTTCAGGGGAAGAGACGGCCCGGCCGGCGACTCCCGTGATTACGTCCTTGTCGTTCCCGTATGACATGAGGTCGTTTTTCCGTGCAGTTTGCTATCTTACAACGTGACGTCTCCGCAAAGCACGGGTACGGCGGAGACGGCGCTGTGCGGGATCGCGTGTTTTCTCGAAGCTCAGGCGCCGGCGCCACGTTTTTCCGTCCGCCGCGTGCCAACCCGCCAAGACAGGAGCGCCTCGACCGGCCGATCCGTGCGAGCGAGGGTCGAGCCGTGCACGGTCGAAGAAACGGGTAACCTGCCGGGCACGGCCGCCGTCGTATCTTATATCGAGTCAGGGGTACCCGCGAAAGAGGACGCCGATCACTTCTCAAACGCTGCAAGTGCGAATTCCACTGGTCCTGCTTCTTTTGTGCGGGCTTGTCCTGACGGGAAGCGGAGGGTCTCGGGCGGCGGCGCAGAGCGTCGAGTTTCGCCCGGTCGAACGGCACGAGCTGCCCGGTCCCATCGATTCCAACAGCCCCACATTCTGGCGTGACGGGCAACTGCATTTGTTGAGTTCCGATGGAACTCCGGTCATCCGCAGCGGCCCCGATCAGTTCTCGCTGGGGGAGAGCCGCGAAGTCAAAGTGGACCGAATCGACCATTTCCCGATGTGGATTGAATCGGTATGGCAGGACCCGGACGGGACCCTTTTCGGCTGGTACCACCACGAGAGGATTGGAGTCTGCTCGGATTCGAGTCTCACCATGCCGGAGATCGGAGCGGTGATCTCCTACGACGGGGGCAACAGCTTTATCGATCTGGGAATCGTCCTCAGCTCTGGGGATCCGCTGGACTGTTCCGCCCGGAACGGCTTTTTCGCCTCGGGGCATGGAGATTTCTCCGTGATCGTCGACAGAAAGTCCGAGTACTTCTACTTTCTGTTCAGCTCCTACGGCGGGGAGAACAGCAGTCAGGGAGTGGCGATCGCCCGATTGCCGTTCTACAGCCGATGGTATCCCGCGGGAGCGGTGGCCAAGTACTTCGAGGGTGAATGGAAGGAGCCAGGTCTTGGCGGGCGGACGAGCGCGGTTTTCCCCGCCACCGTCGGCTGGCAGCAGGCCGAGACCGACTCGTTCTGGGGCGCCAGCGTCCACTGGAACACGTTTCTCAACAAGTATGTCGTGCTTCTGAATCGGTCCTGCTGCGAACCGGGTTGGCCGCAGGAGGGTGTCTACCTGAGCTTCAATGACGACATTGCGGATCCGGCCGGGTGGAGCAAGCCTCAGCGGATTTCGGATGCGGAAACCTGGTATCCGCAGCTTTTGGGCTTGGGCCCAGCGGAGACCGACACTGAAGCGGGTGAGGTCGTGCGCTTCTACATCCGAGGAGTGTCGGACCGGGAGATGGTCTTCAAGCGGGAGGAAGAGCCCGCGGCGGAGCCCGTTTCGAGCTCAGTCAAAGTGGTACACGAAGATTGAGTTGCCGGCGTGGCCAATCGGCTTTGCTTTCCGAAACGCCGCGAAGTAATCGCGGTGGCGCTCATCGAAGTGCTGGCCGGTTAGCAAGCTGACGCTGACGGCCCAGTAGCCGCGCTCCGGGGTCAGTTTCTCGATTTTGGCTCCTTCCGGATCCCAGGGACTGGGCGAGAGCTCCAAGCGATTTTCGGGAATGTGAAGGAACGGAGCGTCGAAGCCGAAGTAGGCCACGTGAATTCTGGGAATCTTCCGTTCCCTGACGAATTTCCCCAACTCCTCCATGTCCTGACCCCAGTCGATGTTGCTGTCCGAGAGGTATTTCATGCCCCTCTCCGGTCCGTCCACCCACAAATTGAAAAACGAAATGTAATTCGGGTAGTGATACACCACGGTCCCGGCCAGCCAAAGGAATGCGCCTGCCAAGCCCGCTCGCCCCCCGGCGGTCCGGGTGCAGCGTTCGATGGAAATCCCACAGAGCACGAGAAGGCACAGAATGCCCGGCAGAATCAAACGGATCCCGAGCTGTAGGGAACTGGCAGAGGCTGCTGCGATATAGAAGACAGCCCCGCCCAACAACCACGCGCAGTCGAGGGCGGTCGACTGGCGCCGGGTGACTCCGCTGATGGTCAACAGGAGCGCAGTGGCCACCAGAAGTTGCAGCGCCGCAGGTACCTTTACGGCCAGAGCCACGAGAAAGTAGAGAGGATGGCCGGTGCTGTAGACCTTGCCCAGCAGGTAGACTCCCGCTCCGTCGCTCATCGACTGGGCAATCGCGAGAAGCCCGGTTCGAAACCGCTCCGGAAAAGGCACGGCTTCCATTAGGGCGCGCAGTGCGACGTACGCCGGATCTGGCCGCCGCAACAGTGAGAACTCCGTCGCCTCCGGCAAGGAAAGCACCGACAGGCGGCCGGGGAATGCGATCACAATCCCCAGGTACACGACGGCCAGCGCCATGAAAACGTGAACGAGGAGCGGCTTGAAAGTATTGCCCCGCAGGTTCCGCGCGCCCAGAATCAGGACCAGTAGGGGAACCAGGACCAGAAGAGAGAACTTTGCGAGGATTCCCAGCAGAGTGGCCGCTCCCAGATGCATCGCACGAGTCGGGGAGGGATCCTTCCAGTATCTCCAGCCACGGTAGATGAACCAGAGGTAGGCCAGGGAGCAGGCGACATCGTTCTTGAAGAGGCTCCCATGCCCGAGCAGCGTCGGCGACATCGCCATCAAGGCTGTCAGGGCAATCCCGGTGAGGGGGGAAAACAACTGGCGCCCCCAGCGCCAGGCCAGGAAGAGACACAGCAAAGGGAAAACGAGGAAGGGCAGCCTCGACCAGAAAAACAACCGATCGACCTGTTCACGAGGCAGCCTGAGCATCAGCTCCGAGGAGACGGCCCACTCATGCCCTGTGCGCCAAACCGGGTGATCCCTGGGGTGGAGGGGCAGACCCACCAGGTGAGGAACCCAGCCGCCAACAATCTTGATCAACGGTGGCATGTCGGCGGGTTTCAATGTGTCTCTGCCGTCCCAATACAAATAGGACGAAACGAGATGACTGGGCTCATCGACGGTGACGCCGGTTCGCCAGGCCAGCACGACGAGCACGGCGGACGTCACTGCGAGAATGACGAACAGAAAGGCCGCTTCCCAACGCGCCACGGCAGGTGGGGCTTCCGTTGAGCCGGCGTGCGGTCTGGCGTGAGAGAATCCAGGGTGTCCTTTTCCGGACGCCGAGGCGACGCTGGGAGAAGGCGACGGGCATACCGCCCTTCCGGGACGTGGCGCGGCGAAAGGAACGAGTAAGGAGGACGTGAGCAGGTCGTGGGCTCCCTGTCCCGCTCCAATCGGCTGAAGGACTTCTCGTCCGGTCAGGGGACGAATCATGACGATGTGGCTGTCGCCTGCCCGACCCGCAGGTAATGATCCAGGTTCTCGCGGTAATAGTCGAGCGAGCGCTTCATCCCTTCAAACAGGTCAATCTTCGGGATCCACCCCAGGTCGCACTCGATCCGCCGCCAATCCGCCG
>CAZGUX010000305.1:0-19971 GCA_964529305.1 uncultured Solibacteraceae bacterium
CAGGCCGTAGTCGAACTCGTGCGGCGTCAGGAACTGGCAGGCCAACTCACACTTGGAGCAGCCGATGCAGTCTTCTTCAACCACATAGCGCGGCTTTTTCAGAAGGGAGACGTCAAAGCCCGCTCCGGTGCTCCGCACTTCTTCGATTTCGGTGTAGGTGAGCAGCGTGATGCGTTCGTGATGAGCGACCTCGGCCATCCGGGGCGTGCAGATGCAACTGCTGCAGTCGAGGGTGGGGAAGACCTTGTTCAGACCCACCATCGCGCCGCCGATCGAGGGTTCCCGGTCGACCAGCAGGACGTCGTATCCCTGGCCCGCCAGATCGAGCGCCGCCTGCATGCCGGCGATCCCGCCTCCGACTACCAGGCCGTCGTAACTCGGTTTGATCTTTGGCATTGCTATCCCTCCCGGCTCCGCTCGCTGATCACCGCGCCGTCGCAATCCCGGACGCGCACGGTGAGGGGCATCCGGCCCGGCAGGCTGTGCGTCGCACAGCCGAAGCACGGGTCATAGGCGCGGAATGCCATCTCCACCATGTTCAGCACCCCCTCGGTAACTTCCACACCCTTCCGGATGAGCCCCTGCGCGGCCTGCTTGATCGACAAACAGATTGCCGCGTGATTGTTGGTCGTCCCGACAATGAGATTGGCTTTCCTGACGATCCCTTTCTCATCGGTGATGTAGTGATGGGTGAGCGTGCCGCGCGGCGCCTCCACGGTCCCGATTCCTTCGTGCGGAGTCTTATCGCAAACCACGCGATAGTTCTCCGGGTGAGTGATCTCGGGGTGGCGTACGAGTTCGAGCGCGCGTTCCGCCGCGTTCATCAGTTCCACGCAGCGGGCCCAGTGAATGGCGAGGGTGTGGTGCACCGGCTTGCGGCCACTGCGGTCGCCGGTCAACGTCTCGAAGTACTCCTCGTAGGCCTCCTGCGCCAGAGGGCTGTTCATGCCGTCGGCGGCGTTCAGACGCGATTGGGGCGTGGCCCGGTAGACTCCCGAATCTTTCCCGGCGACGAAACCTCTCCAACCCACATTCTTGAGGTACGGAAACTTCAGGTAGCTCCACGGTTCCACCCGCTCGGCGACGTGCTGCAAGTAGTCGGCGGGCGCGTACTTGCAGAACTCCTTTCCTTCAGGGTCGACCACGCGCACGTGTCCATCGTAGAAGTTCACACGATTCTCCCGGTCGACGAGGCCCATCGAATAGGTCTCGTGCCGGTAGGGGCCGTTCAGGATCAAGTCCACGTATTCCCGATTCCCCAGCACGACGTCGTGCAGAATCTTCAGCGTCAGCTTGCCGAACTCGACCATGAAGCCGCAGATTTCCTCCAGCCTCTGCTGCTCCTCCTGATTCAGTCCCTTACTCATGCCGCCCGGGATCGCGTTTGCCGGATTCACGGGCTTGCCGCCGAAGATGGCGGCCGCTTCGTGCCCCCAGGCGCGGCACTTCAGAACCTCGCGTGCGATGTCGAGGCCCACCTTGCCGATGACGCCGATCAGATTGCGTTGCGCCGGATCGCTCTTCGGGCCCATGACGAAATCCGGGCCGCCGAGAGCGTAGAAATGCGTGGCGTGGTCGGTGACGAAAAAGAGGTTGTACTGCAGCTCGCGCAGAAGGCTCGCGGTCAGGGGCAGGTCGACGCCATACACGGCGTCGCATGCTTTGGCGCTCGCCATCATGTGGGCCTCCGGGCACACGCCGCAGATCCGCGGCGTGATGCGCGGCAGTTCCTCCACGGGTCGCCCTTCGCAGAACTTCTCAAAGCCTCTCAGTTCCGGCACCTGGAAATAACAATCGGCCACCTCTCCTTCGCGATCGAGGAAGATATCGATCTTGCCGTGTCCTTCCAGGCGGGTCACCGGGTCGATGCTGATGCGCCGGTATCCCTCGGCGGCCGTGCGCGCGGATTCACTCATCTCTCCCCTCCCGGTCCCTGCCGGCGGACCTTCATCGTGCTGGATGACCAACTGAAGCGATAGAACGTTCCCGCGGGATCGACGATCTGTTCCACCAGTTCCCGCGCCCGTTCCTCGGTCGACGCATCCAGCAGGCTTCCGATCGCGCCGATCATGGAGGCGCCTTGATCTTCCGCATTGGCCGGAGCGCCGTAACAGCCCTCGCATCGCATGCCGGCTTTCAGGCACAGCGCGCCGCATCCCCCCCGTGTTGCCGGTCCCATGCATAGAACACCCTGTTCGAGCAGGCACCAGTCGGGGTCCGGCCGGAACTCGTGGTGCCGGCGGAACTGCTTGATCTTGACAAGTTGTTTTTGCCGGGGACACTCGTCGCACACTGTCTTGTCGGTGCACCCGACCCGCGCGCCGAGGCCGGCCGGCGGGCTACTCACCAGAGCCTCGATCGTCTCCCAGACGCGGTCCGCCTGAGGCGGGCAGCCCGGAAGTTCGTAGTCCACCGGCACAACGTCCCGCAGGCGCAATACCGCGGAGTAGAACTCCGGAAGGAAGAGTGTTCCCACCCGAGTCGGTGTTTCCTGGCGCGGTTCGAGGCGACTCGGATTCTCGGTGGATGGGTTGTCGTGATAGGCGGCGTCGAAGATGGCCTGTCTGGTATCGAGATTCGCCAATGCGGGAATGCCGCCGTCGCCCGCGCAAGCGCCGTACGCCACCAGCGTCCGGCTCTTCCGCCTCAGCAGGCGCGCCACTTCTTCCTGCTCGCTGTTGCGCACGCCTCCGTTGAAGAAGCACACGTCGAGGTAGCCGTCCGGGTAGCCGGCCACGGTCTGGTACTTGAAGTCCGCGGCGCACGGCCAGAAGGCCACGTCCGCGATCCGGACCAGGTCGAGGATGCGGGATCCGATCTCGAGCAGCGAGATATCGCATCCTCCGCAACTCGACGCCCAGTACATGCCGATTTTCAACTTCCCGTTGGCGCTCATGCGTGGTGTCCTCGCCACGGATCAAGGTCGCGGCCGTGTCCGACGCCGTGATCGTGCAGCAGTTTGGGCCAGTTCAGGGGTCCGAGGGCCCGCACCTGCTCCGTCATCTCGGTCACGATGCGGCTGAATTTCTCGCCTTCGGCCGCGCTGACCCAGTCATGCCGGAACCTCGCGGGCTCGATGCCGAGACTCTCCAGCACGCGGCCGAGCAAAGGCATCCGGACCATCGTCTTGTGATTGCCCGAGACGTAGTGACAGTCGCCGATATGACAACCCAACACCAGCACGCCGTCGGCGCCGCGGGCGAACGCCGTGGTGATCAACTCCGGATCGATCCTCCCGGAGCACATCACTTTGATGATGTCGACGTTCGGCGAATACTTCATCCTCGCCGTACCGGCGCTGTCCGCTCCGGTATACGAACACCAGTAGCAAAGGAAGGCGACGATTCGCGGCTGAAACGTCTCCACCTGCTCCCACGCGCAATCGCCCGCCGTCACTGGCTTTGTCATTCGCGTTTCCTCTAGGTCACTGCCATCGCCTCGGGCTCGACGCCCAGCAATGCCAGCAGTTCGGACTTCACCTGTGTGTCACTAAAGCCCTGTTGTTGGATCGCGTTGCACGGGCAGGTCGCGACACAGGTTCCGCAGCCCGTACACAATGCGTGGTTCACCGTTGCTTTTCTACGTGCGTCATCGCGCGATATCGCGGAGAAGGGGCAGGCGGTCAGGCACACGCGACACCCGCTGCACAGATCGTCCTCTACGGCGGCGACGAACGGGTCTAATTCGATCTGTCCGGCCGCGATGAGCCCCGACGCCTTGGCAGCGGCCGCGGCCGCCGCGGCCGTCGACTCGGCGATGTCCATGGGGCCTTGCACCGATCCGGCCAGAAACAGACCCGACGCCGCCAACTCGACCGGCCGCAGTTTGGGATGCACCTCCAGCAGGAACCGGTCCTGCCCCACCGAGCACCGGTACAAGTCCACGAGTTTGCTCATGTCTCGCGCGACCAGGCCGGTCGCCAGCACCAGCAGATCGAGCGGGACTTCCAGCTTTTCGCCAAAAGTCAGCCGGTCGACTGTTCTTACGACCAAGGCTGCTTCACCCTTGGGGTCCCGCTCCACCTTCGGCGGATGCAGCGGGTCAAACCGCAGGAAAGCAACCCCTTCCTGGCAAACCTTCTCGTAGTAGGCTTCGTGTTTCCGCCCGTAGGTCCGGATGTCCTCGTGGAAGTCGTAGACGTGGAGCTCGGGGAAGCGGGTTTTCAGTTCCGCGGCCGTGTGCATCGTGGTCGTGCAACACACGCGGCTGCAGTACTCGTTGATCTTGCCATCCCGCATCGGTTGATGCACGCCCCGGCGCTGCAGGCTTCCCACGCAGTGCATGAATCCGACGCTCTTGATCGGCTTCCCGTTCACCGTGAGCTTGCCCTTCGTCGGACCCGTCGGATCCAGCAACCGGTTCATCTGCGCCAGCGTGATGACCTCCGGGTGCACGCCGTACCCATACTCGCCGTGCCGCACCGGGTACGTGTTGAGCCCAACCGCGAGCACGATGACGCCGGACCGGATCTCGATCTCGCGCGGCGGCTCATCCAGGTCGATTCCCTTTCCTCCCTCGGCATCGAGGCACGCCCCGCACCTGGTGCACGTTCGCCAGTCAATCGCCGGATGGGCGGGGAAGCATCCGTCGTAAGGCAGATAGATCGCCTTGCGCTTCGAGAGCCCAAGGTTGAACTGGTCGACCGCTTCCTCGGGACAGGCATTGATGGCGGCCGCCGGATCGGTACACGCTTCGTTCACACCGCGGGGCGTGAGGCGGATCATGGTGCGGAAATCGCCGATGAAGCCGCTGGCATACTCGAGGCGCGCGTTCGTGAAGATCCGGATCTTCGGATGGCCGGCGACTTCGCGGATCAAAGGGGTCAACAAGTCCCGCGCCCGCTGGCCGGTGGGATAAATCCGGTGCAATTGCGCCATCCGCCCGCCCAGGAACGGGCTGGATTCGATCAGCGTCACTTCAATCCCACGCGAGGCCAGATCGCGCGCCGCGGTGAGTCCCGCAACGCCGCCGCCGATGACCAGCGCGGACGGGTGGATAGGGATGCGCCGCTTCTCGAGCGGTCTCAGATGCGCCGCCCTCGCCGCCGCCGCCCGGATGAGCCGCACCGTCTTCTGCGTTGCCATCTCGTGGTCTTCCACAACCCACGAGACCTGTTCGCGTACGTTGGACTGCTCGAATAAATAGGAATTCAGCCCCGCCCGGCTCACCGCCCGCCGGAACGTCAGTTCATGCAGGCTCGGCGAGCACGCGGCCACGATCACGCGGTTGAGATGATGTTCGCGAATCGCCTGCTCGATGGTCGCCTGGCCCGGATCGGAGCAGAAGAACTGATGAGTCGTCGAGTGCGCTACGCCCGGAAAACCGGCGGCTTCATGGGCGACCCGTTTGACATCCACGACATCGGAGATATTGCCGCCGCAGTGGCAGATGAAGACCCCGATCCGCGGCTGACCGTTCCCATCAGGGTGAACCGCGCTCCTGTCGGCCAGAGCTTGGCCCATGGATTCCCTCCAGAAGTACTGCCCCCGGGGAGCCTGCCGGCCGGGAGCCGCCGGCTGCGCCGTTGTGGACGGCGCGAGGATGGACTATGAACAGCGATGCTGGGTCACATGGGCGAGATGGAACCGCCGCGGTAGGGAGTGGATGGGTAATCGCGACAGCCCCGGCGAACTGACGGCGAACCGCCTTGCGATTACTGCGGGAAAGGGCCTGGGATGACAACCGGAGAAGCCTCAATCTCGAGTCCTCCGCCGCTCTGAGAGCACAGGGATCATCGTCCGTTGGCCTTCTTGTGTTCTACGTTGAAGTAGTTTTTGTACCGTGTCAAGCCCCTGTCGTTCAGTGCCGCCCGGAGGCGGTCGCTTCGCCTCCGTACAACTCCAGCAAGGTTTTGTATGCGGCCTTCCGCCTGCGGTCGACGGTGACCACGCCGTAGGGCCCAAACGCGGCGTATTTGATGTAGTTGGGGCGGTGATAATAATCGGCCCAAGACCACAGGATTCCGCCGGACAACTCCGGACTGCGCTGGATGGCTTTGCCGACCTCCTCGATGAGCGCCGCCTGGTACTCCTCGGTGTAGGTCACGTCCCCGTGCATCCCCGGCACCCCCGGGGTGCCGAACTCCGCAACCAGGAGTGGCTTGCCCGGCCAGTAGGCACACTGGCGGCGAATGTGCTCCTCGGCCGCCTTTCCGATCAGTTCCCGGACCTCCGCGACATGCTGGGCCGGCCGCTTGCCATATCCGCCGACATAGACGTTGAACGCTACCAGGTCCGCTTCCTCGAAGGCGCGATGCCCTTGCGTTTCGCGGTTGTTGATGACGAATGTCACCAGCCGCGTGGGGTCCAACTCCTTCGCGCGGCGGATGAGCTTCCGCATCACGGTGATTCCGGCTTCGTTGTCCGTCTTCGACTCGTTGCACATGCTCCAGATGACGACGCTGGGGTGGTTCTTGTCGCGGCGGATCATGCCTTCCAGGAACGGAATGGCGTGGTTCAGAATGTTCTCGCGCTGGACCTCGTCCCCTTTTCCGGAGAACCCGTTGCCCCACCAGTTGAGCGCGACCTCTTCCATCATCAGAAAGCCCATCTCGTCGTACAGCGTCAGCAGGTCGGGCGACTGGGGATAGTGGACGCGTACGAGGTTCACCCCGGCGTCCTTCATCGCGCGCAGGTCCCGGATGACGAGTGAGCGAGGCGCGTTGGGCCCGTAGCGGGCGTATTCGTCGTAGCGGTTGACGCCTTGCAGGCGGATGGGTTCGCCGTTGAGCAGCAGTTGGCGGCTGCGCGCCTCGATCCTGCGGACGCCAAATCGCGTCGCGATTGCATCCACGGTCTTGCCGCCGCTCGCCAGCGTTACGCGCGCCGTGTACAGAAAGGGCGTCAGGGGGCTCCATCGATTGGCACGGTCGAGCTTCAGGTGAAGGCGCTGGCGCAACGTCCCGCCGGGCGGCAGTTGGACGTCCACGGCCGTGACGGCGGTCGGCGACCCATCCACGGCTGCTCGAATCCGAAGATCCCGCGCGCCGGCCTCGCGGGAGACGACCTCCACCTCGCAGTCCACTGTGGCGCCGTTGCCCTCGGGCACCGCGTGAATCGTGACGCCGGCAATCTGAGTCGGAGCCGTGGTTTCGAGAATCACCGGCTGCAGGATCCCCCCGTATTGCATCCACTCGATGTTTCTGGCCGCCGGGAGCCAATCGAGTCGTGTGCGGTTGTCGACGCGCAGCACCAGCACGTTCGTCCGGTCCGCCGACAGCCTGCCGGTCACGTCAAACTCGAACGGAAGGTATCCGCCGATGTTCTCGCCCAGCGGTACTCCGTTCAGCCAGGCTTTCGTGAAGTACATGACCCGGCCAAAGCGGAGGCGCTGTAGTTTGCCGGACCTTGCCAGGGTCCTGTCGATGGTGGTCGAGTACCATCCGATTCCTTCATAGCCCCACAGCCCTTTGTCGTAGAGATCCCAGGCCTTCGGCACCGTCACCGTCGACCAGCGGGAACAGTCGAATCCTTCGCGGTACCACTTCTCCCTCTCGCCGAGGTCGTCGACATCGATGAGGAAGCGCCAGTTCGCCGTCAGATCGAAGCGTTCCCGCTTCGCGGCAAACGGGCTCGTGGCCCACGCCTGGCAAATGGTGAGAAACAGCGGCAACAGCCGGAAGGCGGGCCGAGTCGTCATGATCGTTCCCCTCCAAACGGTAGCGATTCCGTCTCCTGCGGGGAAGCCGTCGGAAGGCTCGTGATCCGAACTCTGATGGCGGCGGCCCGGAATCAAAGGAAGTCGGCGTTTGAGCCGCCGCCGGCCTCCGGGCGGTGCGCACTACACTGGAGACATGTCTCGCGAGCGCCGCAAGATCGGCGCGGAAAAGCTCCTGGCGGATCTGCTGGCGAGCGGCTGGTATCACAGCTTCCACCTGCCTGACGGTACCCGCATCGAGGGCGCGATCCCGGTGGAAACGCTGCGCCGCCGCGCCGCCCAAATGCCCATTCCGGAAAACCTGGAGGGCCAACGGGTACTCGATATCGGCGCCTGGGACGGCTGGTTCAGCTTCGAGATGGAGCGCCGGGGCGCGGAGGTGGTGGCGGTGGATTGCGTCGAACTCGACCACTTCGCCTACATCCACCGGCGGCTCGGCTCGCGCGTCCGGTACGTGATCCGCGACATCACGGAACTCGATCCGCGGGAGTTGGGCACGTTTGACATCGTGTTGTGCCTGGGCGTTCTTTACCACCTGAAGCACCCGCTGCTGGGGCTGGAGCGCGTCTGCCGCATGACGCGCGACCTGGCGGTCATCGAGACCTTCGCCATTCCGCTGGACGACCAGCCCCGGCCGGAACTGCCCTACCTGGAGTTTTACGAACGCGACGAGTTGCGAGGCCAGATCGACAACTGGTTCGGTCCGAGCGCCGACTGTGTTCCGGCGCTGGCGCGATCCGCCGGATTTGCGAGGGTGCGGCCTTGCGCGATCGATGGCGACCGCGCGGCGTTCGCCTGCTACCGCCGGTGGGAACCGGCCTCCGGAATCGACCCGGCTCCGGATGTCCGCGGCGTGGCCCAGGCCTGGAACTTCGGCGTCAACTTCCGCCAGGACGGCGACGAGTACATCTCGTGCTGGTTCGCTCACCCGTGGCCGGAACTCGGGTTGGATCAATTGTTCCCGGAAGTGGGCGGCTTCGGCGTCGCGCCGGTGCACGTGAAACGGGAAGGGGAGAACACGTGGATGACCAGCTTTAGGGTTCCTCCCGGACTTGCGGCCGGTTGGCACGACGTGATGCTGCGAGTGGGATCGAGCGGGCGGAGCCAGCCTCGGCGGATCGCGGTCGGCGTGCCCGCGGAGGTGAGCCGCGTCGAGATTCGGGGCTTGTGTGACGGCATCGGCTTCACCCAGGGCGAAGTGAGGAGAGCGTCCGGATCGCATCTCAGCCTGTGGATCGGGGGTCTGCCCGCCAATGCGGATCGAGGGAACGTCCGGATTCTGATTGACGGCGTCTACCACGCCCCACTGTACGTGGGAGAACCGGATGGCGAAGGCGTCCGGCAGGTGAACGCCCGCGTCAAGGACTGGCTCGGGGACGGGGACTTCCCGTGCGAAGTGGAGTGCGGTGGGGTTCGCTCGGAGGGCGTCAGGGTGCGGATTGTGTGTCCCGGGAGGCCGTGAGACAATAACGGGTTCGCCTCGCGGCCGCCGCCAGCCAGTCATGGACTCATTGAAATCGCTCATTCGAGAAATCCCGGATTTCCCCAAACCCGGCATTCTGTTTTACGACATCACCACCTTGCTGAGAGACAAGCAAGGGCTGCGCGGCGTGATCGATGGCTTGAAATCGCTGGCCCCGGCGGGTGGCGTGGACTTCGTCGTCGGGATGGAGGCGCGGGGCTTTATTTTCGCTCCGGCCCTGGCGTATGCCCTGGAGGCCGGATTCATCCCGGTGCGGAAGCCGAAGAAATTGCCCGGCGAGAAGCTCAGCTATACGTACGACACCGAATACTCCACCGACACGCTCGAGATGCATACGGGGGCTGTCACGCCCGGCAGCCGCGTCCTGATCGTCGATGACTTGCTGGCCACCGGAGGGACCGCGCTGGCGACGGCGAAACTCGTGGAGCAGGCGGGTGGGGAAGTGGCCGCCTTGGGCTTCGTGGTCGAACTCACGTTTCTGGCCGGACGGCGGAAATTGGCCGGGTACCCTGTCTTTTCCCTGCTGCAATACGACCAATGATTCACCGTGCGCGGGTTCGCGCGCTTGCCAAGATCAACCTCGACCTGCGGGTGTTGTATCGCCGCCCGGACGGGTACCACGAAATCCGCACTATTTTCCAGACGATTTCCCTGGGCGACGTGTTGGATCTCGAGGTCAGCCGGAAGAAGCGGACGGCCGTGACGCTCGAGAGCAGCGTGGACATCCCCCACAATCTGGCCGTTCGCGCCGCGCGGATGTGCCTGGACGAGATGAAAGTCCAGGCCGAGGTCCGGATGCGGCTGCGCAAGGTCGTACCGATGGGAGCGGGGCTGGGAGGCGGCTCCTCCGACGCCGCGGCGGTCCTGTTGGCCTTGCCCGCCCTCGTCGGCCGGCCCCTGACTCTGGACCGCCGCATGGCCCTCGCTCGGACGCTGGGCAGCGACGTTCCTTTCTTTCTTCTGGGAGGTACGGCGGTCGGGTTGGGCCGGGGCACGGAGGTCTACCCGCTCCCCGATGCCGGCGGACGGGCCGCCGTCATCGTCGCCCCGCGGATTCACGTCTCCACCCCGGCCGCCTACCGGGCGCTCGGCCGGCCCGGCGTTGATGACGAATTGACAACAATCAGGGCACAAAATACGATAGAAGAGTTCCAGTCGCTCTCCTGGAGTCCGGGTTTCCCCCTTGGTCAGAATGACTTTGAAGAACCGGTCTTTGCGGAACACGCTTCGCTACGCGTCTGGAAAAGGCGGTTGCTGAAATCGGGCGCCGAGTTCGCCATGCTCTCCGGTAGCGGATCCTCGCTGTTCGGAATCTTCGGGACGAACGCTCAGGCCAACGCAGCGGCGCGGTCGCTGCGCGGAGCGGATGTGTTTTCCGTCTCTCTGGTCACGCGCCGGCGGTATCAATCGTCGTGGCGGAAGTGGCTGGGGACTGTGGCCTCGGAGTCGTTATGGCCGCCCCAAGGCCGGAACGGGCAATGAATCGAGGGAAGCTCAAGATCTTTTGTGGCAATGCCAACCGCTCCCTGGCCGAGGAGATCTGCCGGGAGTTGGGTATTGAAGTTGGCCAGGCCATTCTGCGCCAGTTTTCCGACGGCGAGATCTATCTCCAGATCGCCGAGAACGTTCGGGGCGCCGATGTCTTCGTGGTCCAGCCCACCTGCACCCCCGTGGACCGGAACCTGATGGAACTGCTCCTGATGATCGACGCGCTGAAGCGGTCGTCGGCGGAGCGCATCACGGCGGTGCTACCATATTATGGTTACGCCCGGCAGGACCGGAAGGACAAGCCTCGCGTTCCGATTTCCGCCAAACTGGTGGCTCGCATGATTGAAGTGGCGGGAGCGGATCGCGTTCTGGCGTTGGATCTGCACGCGGCTCAGATTCAGGGATTCTTCGATGTGCCGGTGGACAATCTGTTTGCCGCCCCGGTGCTGATCGACTATTTCAAGCCCCGCCGGCCGGAGCATCTCACGGTGGTTTCGCCGGATGCGGGCGGGGTGGAACGCGCTCGCGCGTTCGCCAAACGGTTGCATGCCCCGCTGGCCATTATCGACAAACGGCGGGAAGAGGCGAACGTCGCCGAAGTGATGCATATCATCGGGCGCGTCAAGGACCGCAACTGCCTGATCGTGGACGATCTGATCGACACGGCGGGCACGTTGATCAAGGCCACCGAGGCGTTGCTCGACAAAGGGGCGACCAGTGTTACTGCGTGCGCCACGCACGCGGTACTCTCTGGGGGCGCTGTGGAACGGATTGGGAAATCCGCATTGAAGGAAGTGGTGCTGTGTAATTCGATTCCCCTGTCGGAGGCGGCGCTCGAAAGCGCCAGGATCCGGCAGTTGTCGGTTGGGCCGCTGCTGGCTACGGCGATTCAGTCGATTCACGAGGAGACGTCGATCAGCATCCTCTTCCACTAGGTGTCCGGCGCGCTGCCACCGATCGAGGAGCGGCGCAACGCCGGGCAGGACATTGACAAACCTCGCCGGTCAACCCACGGTGACACGATCGGGTGCCCGGACTTGATACGCGGCGGGGATGGAAGGGCAAACAGTACGGGTCCGGTGTTTGCCGGGCCAGGTGGTTGCCTGTCAAAGGAGCACGTAGTTGCGAAGGGATATTACCGTCAACGCGGACGTTCGTTCGAGCCGCGGGAAGAATGAAGCGCGCCGTCTACGGCGGGCGGACCGGATTCCGGCCGTCGTCTACGGTTCCTACAAGGATGCCGTCGCCATCTCGATCAAGCCCAAGGACCTGACCGCGGTCCTCAAGACGGCCTCCGGACAAAACACGATTTTCGATCTTGCGATTGCCGATGGAGAGACCACGCCCGTCATGGTGGTGGACCTGCAGCGCGATCCGATCCGGGGATGGCTCCTGCACGCCGACCTGAAACGGATCGACCTGGCCAAGCGGCTGAGGGTCACGGTCCCGATCGCCTATCACGGCGAGGCCAAGGGCGTGAAGACGCAGAGCGGCTTGTTCGAAGTGGTCGATCGCACGGTCGAGGTCGAATGTCTGCCGGACGAGATTCCGGAGCATTTTGACCTGAATATCTCCGAACTGCTGATCGGGCAGGCGATCCGTGCAGGCGAATTGTCGATGACGGGGACCATGAAGCTGTTGAGTGCGCCGGATTCGGTGCTGGTGCACGTGATCGCGCCGCGCGGTACGGAGACGGCGGCCGCCGAGCCGGGAGCCGAGGTCGCAAAGACCGCCGAACCCGAAGTGATCAAGAAGGGCAAGAAGGAAGAGGAAGGCGCGGAGAAGGAGAAGAAGAAGTAGCGCCGCGCCCGCCCGCGTATGTTTCTCGTGGTGGGTCTGGGCAATCCCGGCGAAGAGTATGCCGCGACGCCGCACAATGCCGGCTTCTTCGTGGTGGACAAACTCGCGGCCGAATACGGCATTCGGGTCACGCGGCCGGATTCAAAGGCGCTGGTCGGCGTGGGCGAAATCGGCGGCAAGCCGGTCATGCTGGCGAAGCCTCAGACGTACATGAACCTCAGCGGAACCGCCGTAGCTCCGCTGATGGCGAAACACGAGATCGCGCTCTCGGGGCTCATCGTGATTTGGGATGAGCTGAGCTTGCCGTGGGGCCACCTCCGGATCCTGCTGAAAGGGTCGGCGGGAGGGCACAACGGCGCCGAAAGCGTGATTCGCAACGTGGGCACACAGGAATTTTGCCGCGTCCGGATCGGGATTCATCCCGGCCGGCCGATCGGCAGCGGAGCGGAATACGTGCTTGCGCCCATTCGCAAGCCGCTCCGGACGGAGTTGGATGCGGCGGTGGACCTGGCAGCCGAAGCTGTCGCAACCATCATCACCGAGGGCGCCGAAAAGGCCATGACGAAATTGAATCGTCGCGCCCCCGGGAAGACAGAGGACGCATGAGAACGTACGAAGAGCTGTTTATCATTCAACCGGATGCCACCGATGAACAGGTGGATCAGGTCATTGAACAGATCTCGGCCACCATTACGCAGGGCGGCGGCCGGATCGACAAAGTGGACAAATGGGGCAAGCGCAGGCTGGCCTACAAAGTGAACAAGCACCGGGAAGGCATCTACGTGCTGCTGCAGTTTGACGCTCAGGCAGCGGCCGTGAAGGAACTGGAACGCCGCCTGCGGGTGACCGACGCGGTGCTGAAGTACCTGACGGTGCGGATCGACGAAACCCTGAAGCGGTTGGAGAAGCGGCGCAAGCAGCGCGAGAAACGGGCCGCGCGCAAGCCGCAGATCACCACGCCCGCCGCGCCGTTGGCTCCAGGCGTACCGCCGCCGGCGCCGGCGGCGGTCCCGATGATGCCCGGAGTTCCCGAGGAGAAGGAGGCCTAGGTCGGGTGGCCTTCGGGCCGCCACCGACGGAGAAATCATATGGCAGAAAACAGAGGAAGACCTGTAGCCGCCTCCCAACGTCCGACGGGCGGGGACAAGGCGGTCGCCACCCAGAAGAAGCAGTATTTCCGGCGCAAGAAAGTCTGTAAGTTCTGCGTCGACAAGATCGACGACATCAACTACAAGGACGTCAAGCTGCTGAACTCGTTCATCGCGGAGCGGGGAAGGATTGTGCCGCGCCGGATTTCCGGTGTTTGCACTCCGCACCAGCGGCGTCTCTCCGACGCGATCAAGAAGGCGCGCAACATCGCGCTGCTTCCGTTCGCGTCGCAGGTGTAAGGGGGCCACATGGACGTCATATTGCGAGAAGATGTCGAAAAACTCGGAGCGCGCGGGCAGGTGGTGAAGGTCAAAGCCGGCTACGCGCGGAATTTCCTGTTGCCCAAACGCCTCGCCGTCGCCGCGACGGAGGCCAACAAGAAGATTGTCGAGCAGGAACGCCAGGCGCATCTGCGCCGCGAAGCCAAGCAGCAGGGCGAGGCCGAAGATCTGGCCAAGCTCATGTCCGGCGTGACGGTGACCATCGCTCAGAAGGCGGGCGAAAACGACCAGTTGTTCGGCTCGGTCACGGCGAAGGACATCGCCGATGGGTTGGAGAGGCTCAACTACACCATTGACCGGCGGAAGATCGAACTCGGAAGCCCGATCAAGCAGTTGGGCGAGCACGAAGTACCGGTGAGGTTGCACCGGGCGGTCACGGCGAAGGTCAAGGTGATCGTGGTCAAAGAAGAGTAGTCTGCCCTCATCAGGCCGGACCTGCCTCTAGCAGGTCCGGCTTTCACTAGTGCGGGACCGCATCTGCTTGGACGCAAGCCGATCTGTCGAATGATCTCGCGACGCTTTCCGAACTAGGGTTGCGATCAGGATGGCCGGGTCGGCTTCCACCTACGGCCGATTCTCCTCGAGCTTTCGTGCCTCCCACGCCAGAGCGCGGTGCAGCAGCAAAGCCGCATAGACTTCGTCGTTCTGTCCTTCACGATCCGCAAGCCGGCGGATGGTAGCAAGATCCTCGTCCGGGAGTTGCAGCATAAGAGCCTTGCCGCCACCGGATGCGCGGCGCAAGGCTTCCGAACCACGTCGTAGGCGGCCTTCCTTTGCGGCCTGCACAAACGCTTCCTCCAGCGCTCCCCGATTCTGGTACCACCACTCTGCCTCCATTTCTTCCGTTGCGAATTTCGGAACCCTGAGTTCGTCGCTCATATTGCTTTCCTTTCGTCCAAATAGAGCTCAACCAGCCGTTTTCCGGCGTCGAATGCGGTCACGATACGAACCTTGTTTTCGCGCATTGTCGTGACGACCACCAGCCAGCGGCCCCCGTTTGTCAGACCGACACTCGCAAAGCGCTCCTCGCCATTGACGTCCTGACGTTCTAGCTCGAGCGGATCGTTCGCCAACACCTGCTCCGCCTCGTCCGGGGTCACTCCGTGGCGAGCGATGTGCTTCCGGTTCTCCTCGTCCCAACTGAACAGGCTTCCACTTTCCATCCTACGGACTCATTGTCCATCCTAGCCCTGTACTGGCAGTGTCTGGCGATCCGACTTTCGTTCCGCGCCCGGACGCGATACTTTGGAGAAGACAAGGAGCCCTCATTACCAACATGTTTCTGGACCTCACCGGACAAACAGCCATCGTCACGGGCGGAGCCTCCGGCATCGGGGAAGCCATCTGCCGCCGTCTCGCCTCGGCCGGCGCCGTCGTGGCGGTCGCCGATATCAACCTGCAAGGAGCCAAGGATATGGCGCAGTCCCTCGGCGGCGAGTGCTTTGGCGTGTACGTCGATTCCACCAGTTCCGCCTCGGTCCGCCAGTGCGTGGATGAAGTCATCAAACGCCGCGGCAGGATCGAGATTCTGGTCAACAATGCCGGCATCGCGGGCAAGGCCGCCCCGATCGAGCAGCAGAGCGACGAGGATTGGTCGCGGGTTCTGGCGCTGAACGTCAACGGGCCGTTTTTCTTCTGCCGGACGGTTGTTCCTCATATGCGCAAGGGGAAGTACGGCCGGATCGTGAACATCGCCTCGATTGCCGGCAAGGAAGGCAATCCCAACATGACCGCATACTCGGCCAGCAAGGCGGCCGTGATCGGCTTCACCAAATCGCTGGGCAAGGAACTCGCCACCGAAGGGATTTGCGTGAACGCGGTCAGTCCCGCCGTGGTGCGGACGAAGATTCTCGATCAGTTGACGCAGGCGCAGATCGACTACATGACGGAGAAGATCCCGATGAAGCGGACCGGCCAGCCGGAAGAGATTGCCGCGATCGTGCATTTTCTCGCCAGCAAGGACTGCTCGTTCGTCACCGCGCAGACCTACGACGCCAGCGGCGGCCGCGCTACCTATTGACACGATCTCGGGGTCTCGCAGTCGACACGCCCGGGTGTTTGGCCTTTGACGTCGCGCCGGCCGGAGACCCCGTGAAATTCAAGGCTCCCAGAAGAATTCGCCGTGGCCCAGAATCTGCGCGGGCCCGGTCAGGTAGTAGCTGTCGGCCACCCGGAACTCCAGATCGCCGGCGGGGGTCGCCACCGTGACCGCGCCCTCCACCCAACCCATCCGCACGGCCGCCGCGACGGCGCCCGTGGATCCCGTGCCGGAACTCATCGTCTCCCCCGCGCCTCGCTCGTAGAAGCGCGCTTCCAGGGTGTGCCGGTCCACCCGCCGCACAAACGAAACGTTCGTTCGATTCGGGAAGAAGGGGTGCGATTCGGTCTCCGCGCCCACGGCGCGCCAGTCGAACTCGAAGTCCTCCACCGGAAAGGCGCACTGAGGATTGCCCACGTCCACGACGATTCCCTCCCGGGCTCCGGTCCGAAGCTCCAGCCGGACCGGCGACTCATAGGGCCACCGCGGCTGTCCCATGTTCATCTCGAACTCGAAGTGCTGGCGATGCCGCCCGAGCAATCGAAGGTGCTTCACGCCGGCGCCCGTCCGGATCTTCAGATCACCGGAGGCGTGGCCGGCATCGATCAGGAAGGCCGCCGCGCAGCGGGTGCCGTTTCCCGAAATCTCAGGCGTGCTGCCGTCGGAGTTCCACACCTGGATCGAGCCGTCCGCCCCGTCCTCCGGACCCGACACGACGATCCAGCCGTCCGCCCCGATTCCGGCGTGGCGATGACAAATCGCGACGGCCAGGGCGGCCCGGTCGTCCGTGGGAAGTCCGGCGTCCCAGCTCAACAGGAAGTCATTGAGCGCGCCGTGGGCTTTCGTAAAGGGGATGTTCACGGATTCCTTTCGTGCTCTCGCGTTGGTAGATCTCCACCGCGGGCGCGTCCTTTGAGAGAATTCTCTTCCGCAGAGTGTAGCGCGGTCCGTTCAACGCGGCCTTGAGCAAACAGGACTGCACCGGACCACCGGCCAGCGTCACTGCCCACTCTTCCCGCAGAAACAGGTCCGGACGTTGGATGGCCGCCTGCCAGTGAGGGTTGTTGTCCCAGGTCAGCGTCTCCCGGAGAGGGATGCCCGCCTGCAAGAACACTCCCGTGATGTCGCCGAACGTCGTGAACACGCCGCTTCCCGGCCGGTAGTGCTCTCGCAGGAACTTCGCCGTCTCCGCGGTCCACTTCCGGCGGGTTTCGGAATTGACCTGCGATTCCTTCCACGCGATCCAGGTCTCGGTGGAGGGATGAAGCAGCCAGGGGGCGGCCGCCACGCTCACCGCCACTACCGCGGCGGCTGTCTGAACGCGCAACGGCAGGCGGGCCACGCCGAGCGCCGCCGCCACCGCCAGCAGCGGCATCGCGGTGATGGCGTAGCGCGTGTTGTAGTAGCTGTTCGGCCACAGGTCCGGCACGAAGATCGGGGTCGCCCCGCTGTGCAGGCTCCACAGGTAGAATGCCGGAGGCAGCGCCAGCATCACCACCGGCCGCCACGAGCGGGGCCAGGCGCGGAACGCCGTCAGGTGCAGGAGGGCTCCGATGCCCGCGGTCCACAGGAGCGGCTGTCCGGCAAACCAGCGCACGGCCGCCGAGTATTGCACCCAGGCCTGCCGCCAATCGTTCTGTCCCGGATAACTCGCCGCCCCCTGAATGGCCTTTGGAGAATACGGGCCGCGGTAGAATTCCAGGGCGTCGCCAAAGTACCACCAGTTGTGAAACAGCCACAGCAGCGGCCCGGACGCGGCGAAGACGGCGAACAGGCCGGCCGCGAGCCATCGGCGTTTGCCGCCGGCCGTCACGACGAAGATCGCGGCAAACGGCAACAGGAACCAGCCCTCGTAGCGGGTCATCGAGCCTGCCGTTGCGCACAATCCCGCGGCGGCGGCGTACCCGGGCGACGGCTGCCGCTGAAAGGCGCAGCAGAAGAAGAGGGTCACGGCCAGCCACCCCGCGAACATCATCTCGGTCATCGGGATCGACTGCAGGTAGAGGACATTCGGATTGGCCGCGAACACCAGCGCCGCCGCGAACGCGGCCGCCCGGCTCTCGGTGATGGCCTTCACCGAAAGCGCGAGAAACACCATCGCCAGGACAAACGCGAGGCCGCACGGGATCGCTCCCGCCAGCCCCGATCGCCACAGATCGTCGCGCGCGGCGAAGGGCGCCATCGCCAGGTGCGGCAGGGGCAGCCACACGGTGCCGATCTGGTTGAAGCCCGGCGTGCGCGAATCGGTCAGCCGGCGGGCGATGTTGAGATGCGCCAGGGCATCACCGTAGTAGAGGGTGTATCCTCCGCGGAGAACGAACCCGATCGCGCCGCCGGCCAACGCGGCCGCCGTCGCCGCCAGGGCCGCGGTGTCCCAACACCAGAACAGGCGCTTAGAAGGCCGTGAACTTCTGGAATTCCTGGAAACGGGCATCGATCTCGGCGCGGGTCAGCGTGCGAAACCGTTCCACGCCGAACTGTTCGCAGCAGAAGCCGCCCATGACGGAGCCGTAGATGACGGCCCGCCGCAAATCGCTCTCCCGGACGGACTCGCGGGTCGCGCCGAGTCCGGCCAGGTAGCCGATGAAGCCTCCGGCAAAGCAGTCGCCGGCGCCGGTCGGGTCGAACACCTGGTCCAGCAGGTAGCCCGGCGCGGCGAAGTGTCCGGCGGGCGTGAACAGAATCGCCCCGTGCTCGCCGCGCTTGATCACCACGCAGCGCGGGCCCATCTCGAAGATCGCGGCGGCCGCCTTTCGGAGGTTGTATTCGCCGGAGAGCATGCGCGCTTCCGCGTCGTTGATGAGCAGGAAATCCCACTCGCGGATGGTCTGGAGCAGCGGTTCGCGGAAATCCTGGATCCAGAAATTCATCGTGTCGCCGCCCGCCAGCGCGACGCCGCTCATCTGCCCCCGCACATCGCGCTGCAGATCGGGCTGAATGTTGCCCAGCATCAGGTACGGCTGCAACCGGAAGCTGTCGGGAAGCTTGGGCTGAAAATCGGCGAAGACGTTGAGGTCGGTGCGCAGGGTGGTCCGGTCGTTCATATCGGCCGAGTACACGCCCTGCCAGAAGAACGTTTTGCCGGGCACGCGTTCGAGACCCGTAACGTCGATGTCGCGCGAGGCGAGCAGCGCGACGTCGGCCTCGTCGAAATCCTCGCCCACGACGCCGACAATCTTGACGTGGGTAAAATAGCTGGCGGATAGTGAAATGTACGTGCAAGCCCCGCCCAGAATGCGATCCGCCTTGCCATGCGGGGTTTCCACGCCGTCGTACGCGACGGACCCAACCACAACGAGTGACATGAACCCGGTATTGTAGCAACCGCCGGTGGTGGGGGAATCAAAACAGCGTTAACGGCGGCGGGGCATGGGCTTCGTGCAGGACGTGCGGATGCTGCCGCACGGTGAACCACGCCGCCAGGGCGACCGCCATCACCAGATCGTCGTGCACGCCCGCCCCCGAGGCCCCAAGGCGGAACCGGCCGGCGGGCCGGGCATCGACCCGGAAGTTCGTCATCTCGCGGTGAAAATCCCCCGCGAACGGCAGATCGCGAGCCATCCGGAACTTGTCCTGTTCCAGCAACAGCGCCAGCGTGGTGACGATTTCGGTCTTGGGCGCGTGCAACCGGCCAGCGGCGTAGTTGACATGATCGCCTCCCGTGATGACCACCGGATGGAGATAGATGGACGAGTGGCGGAACATCTCGAGCACGGCCGCGCCGACGCCGGTGGCATCGACCACCAAGGGTGCGCCGGAGGCTTTGGTTCGCAGCGTGTCGTCGACGGAGGCGACGACGGCCTGATAGGGCGTGCCGAGCGGGAAGCGGAGGAGGTAGCGCAGGCAGAGGTCCCAGCGGGTGAGGCGGCAGAAGCGGACCGGGTCCCAACCGGCGGGATGCTGGCGGGGTTCGACGATGGCGAGGGCGGAGTGGTCGCGCTGGCGGCCGAGGTCGAGGCCCGCAATGAAGGTCATAAGGCAGGGACCTCCTCGAACAGGTGGGCGAGGTCGGCCTGCGGGAAGAAGGTGTCGCCGTTGGTGGAGAACTCGCAGAGGAACTCCTGGCGGAACCAGAA
>CAZGUX010000306.1:0-11291 GCA_964529305.1 uncultured Solibacteraceae bacterium
CTAGGTGTTCCGATGCCACGCCCTCCATTCGAACCCGATGATTCCCTGCTGGGCGCCGTGCCGGCTGCCGCTGCGGACTTGGGACGGAAGATCCTGGTAATCGCCGCGGGCCGCACGTTCGCGGACGAGCAACGATCGCGGCTGGCAGGGCTGGGCTTTTCGGTGGAGATTGCACGCTCCATGGCGAGCGCTTTGGAACGGCTGACGGCACTGGCTTACGACGCTCTGGTGGTGCAGTGGCGAACCGTTGAGGTCGAGTTCCTCGGGCGCGACTGGCGTGACGCGTGGAACCGCTGCCTTCGTCTGGCAAGGCGACGCCGGGCGAACGCAGCGATCATCGTCCTGGCCGAGACCGGTAGCCGTGTTCCGGAAGAGGTGCAGACCGCCGCAACCCTGGTCGTCACCGGGTCCACGGACATCGCCCGGATCGCCGAGGTGCTGCCGGGCCCCAGCGACACGTTCCAGTTGGACGAATTTCTGCGAGGTCAATCGACGGCGATGCGGCGGGTTTGCGCGCTGGTCAGACTGGTTGCCGATCGGGACATCAGCGTTCTGATCAGCGGGGAAACCGGAACGGGAAAGGACCACGTCGCCATGGCAATTCATCGGCTCAGCCCGGGGCGATGGCGCGACCTCCTCACGGTGACGTGCGGCGGCGCTTCGGCGGCTGCGTTGGACAGCGAGATCTTTGGCAAGGACGGGCAGGGCCGGTTACCGTGGGCTGCCGGTACGACGATCCTGCTGGACGAGGTCGGCGAGTTGCCGCGCGAGTTGCAGGCCAAGCTGGCCAGGGCTCTCGGAGAACGCCAAGCCATGAGACGGACCGCGAAGGGGGTTGTACGTGTGCTGGCGACGAGCCGGTTGGACCTGGAACGCCAGGTGGAACAAGGGTGGTTCCGGGCGGATTTGCTGTACCGGTTGAACACGTTTCCCATTCACCTTCCGGCTCTGCGAGACCGGCGGTCCGATGTCCCGGAGCTGATGCATCATTTTCTTGACCGCTATTGCCACAGAGAAAAGCTTCCGGCCAAGAAGGCGGCGCCGGAGGTGGAGGCGAAACTGCTCGAGCGTCCCTGGCCCGGCAATCTGCGCGAGTTACAGAACGTCGCCGAGTACGCGGCGATCCGGTCCGGGGAGCGCCGCGAGATCACGCTCGACGACCTTCCTGAGACGCCCGTACGGACGTTGGAGACAGCGAACTTCACAGAACCGTTGGCCGAGCCTGCCCGCGGAGGGGACCTGGTCACCCTGGTCGCTCGGTATGAGCGCCGATTGATTGAGCAGGCGCTCGGCAGGGCCCAGGGCAACAAGAAGCGCGCGGCGGAACTGCTGGGTGTCAAGCGGACCACCCTCATTGAAAAGCTCAAGAGAATGAGTCCCGCCCTGAGTCTCGACTGAACCCCCTCACTCATCCAGCGATTTCTTCTTCGAGGCGACCGCCGTCTTGATGGCTAAACCCGCCAAAAGGATCCAGACGAAGGTGCGCAGACGGCCGGAGAGAAGAACGGCGGCAAGAATCGCGAGGATGAGGAACAACCAGATCGCGGTGCGCAGGCGGATCATCGCTGCCTCGTCACGAATCGTGGCAGTCGATGCCCGCTCCCTTCCGGCCGGACAATCCAACGCGAGGGCTCGCGGAGAACGGGTGGGGACAGCCAGCGACCGCTCCCTGATGGTCGCGGCACGGATCGTGCAACCCCCTCGCTGACGCTCGGGGCTGCAAGCCCGCTTTTCATTTTCATTCGGGGGAGCAAAGGCCCACGACCGCGAAGGTACTCATCGCGTCGAGACATTGTAGGAGAACGTGAATTGGAGGCGGATCTGGTCGCCTCGAAACGCGGACGGCAGCGGCGGGAATGGGTTGGACGCGCTAATCCCGGCAACGGCTGCCCGATCCAGCGCGTCGGCCCCCGATGGCGTGGCAATCACCAACTTAGGAACACGACCGCTCCGATCGATGGCAAACTGGATGGCCACCTTGCCTCGACGGCCCATCTTGGCGCTTTCGGGCATCACCGAAAACCAATTGCGGCGCACACTGGCGAGAATCTTGATCAGGTAGGGTTGAAAGTCGACGCCCTGGGGATCGCTGAGGAGTTCAAGGCTGCTCTTCCCGGGCGAGGGCGGCAGGTGGAGCGCTTCGCCAATCCCGCCGGCCGAGTCCAGGGCGTCGCCCACAACCAACCCGCCGGATGGTCTGCGAGCAGCCGAAGCGGCACGGCGCACCGCCTCCTGGACAGAGGTGTTCGGAATCGCCACTCGTCCGACCCCACCCGGCATTCCGGCTGGCTGGTTATACGGATTCTCAAAGGCAAGCTTTGGCTTCTGCTCAGCCGGCGGCTGCGGAGCAGCGACCTGAGAGCTGTGAGATTGCGTAGCCGCCGGATCTGGCTCCTTGGGCGGAGGCACAGGCATTCCGGGGGCCGGAAGGGGAACCATCGGGGACGGCCGGGCTTCGGCAACCTCGATTTTCGGCGGCTCGGGGATGCCTGGACGAGGGGAGGATGGACCTCCCGGAGAGGCCGGCGCCAATTTCGGCAACTGCAGTTTCGGCCTCGGTATCAGATTCTCGAGTTCGAAGCTTTTCGACGGCGTGCGCTGGTTCGGAGCGGTTTGCGTCAGTTCCGTGTGTATCTTCGGCATGTAGAGGGGAGCCACGATCCTGATGTTGTTCCGCCGCGGCGGTGGAGGCGCATACCAGCTCTGCGGCATCAGGAGGAGAAAGGCCACACCCACGGCGTGAACGGCCAGCGAAAGCTCCAGGGAAAGGGCACGTTTCGGCCGGAGGCCAACGCCCTCCCAATCGAGGAGGAGGTTCAGGCGGTCTTCGGGATCGCGTGGGGACTCCTTGGGCACCTGGACCGTTGCGTTCACGGCAAATCAAAAACCCGAAGACCGGAGAGATTCTTCCACCTGACTTCTATGCACTTCGATCTTAGCAATGATTGCCTCGGCCAAAGCGAGGGCGCGGCTGGCGGCGATCCCGTCGACCCGCGGCCGCTCACGTTTCGTGACTGCATCCAGAAACGACTCCCACTGCAGGCGCATGGGTTCCTCTTTGACGGCAGGCAGGTCGGAAAACGAGACTTGCCGGTTTTCGTTGACGCGGTAGCGAACGGCGTGCTGCCGGGTGTAGTCGAGAGAGATGTACTCGTGGGGCTGGAACAGGCGGACCTTGCGGACCCGCTCGGTGGAGACGCGGCTGGCGGTGAGGTTCGCGATGCAACCACCGGGGAACTGAAGGCGGACGTTGGCGATATCCACCTTGGCGGAGAGGATGGACACGCCAGCCGCACGGATCTCCTCCGGTTCTTTGCCAACCAGATCGAGGACAATGTCGAGGTCGTGGATCATCAAGTCGAGGATGACATCGACATCCAGGCTGCGCGGAGAAAAGAGGTTCAGGCGGTGAATCTCGAAAAAGAGGGGCAAGGTGACAGCCTGCCGGAGCGCCGAGATTGCGGGGTTGAACCGTTCGAGGTGACCCACCTGGAGTATCCGGCGGTTGGCCCGCGCCGTCTCCGTCATGCGATCGGCTTCCGCGAGCGAGGAGGCGATGGGCTTCTCCACCAGGACGTCGGCGCCTGACTCCATCACGGCGCAGGCGATTTCGGGGTGAAGAGAGGTAGGCACGGCGAGGACAGCGGCGTCGATGCGGCCTGTCAGGTCAGTCCAGTCGCGGTAGATCGGACAATGACCGACGCCGGCGGCGGCCAGCGCTTCTTCCGCACTGGATTGAGCAGGGTCGACTACCGCCACCAGGCGGCTTCGGTCCGACTGGCTGACAACGCGCACGTGATTGCGGCCGAACTGCCCGGCGCCGATCACCGCGACGCGAACCGGGGTCAAGAGTGCGTCTCCAGGGGCGACGAGCCGATGACGGCGATGGAGGCTTCGTTGGCGAGCCGGAGCATTTCGTCCCGGTCGAGCAGGAGCGTGCGGCCCGCATCCACGGCGAGAATGGTGGTCCCCGTCTCCCTCATGGTGACGATGGTTTGGGGACCCACCGCGGGGACGTCAAACAGCAGGTGACGACGGCGGGTAGCAGCCTTGACGAGCGTCAGCGGGCGGCCGTTGACGAGCCCGGCGGCACGCGCGAGCATAGCGTCGGTGCCCTCCATCGCCTCGAGGGCGACACAGGCTCGCTCGCAGATTGCCGCGCTTTGGCCAATGTCGAACGCCGCGAGGGCGTGGGCAATGCGGCGGCCATAGTCGACATCCTGCTGCTCCGCTTTGGTCGGTTGGCGACGGGTGAGGACCCCTTGGGCGGCGAGGAGAGGCTTTAGCAGGAGAGTGGAGTCAGCCAGGCGAATTCCCTCGTCTTCGAGGACCTTGGCGACTCCTCCAATCAGTGCGTCCGTGTTCCTCCGGTCGAGAGACGCCAACAACTTGATCAGCCTCCAATCCGGCCGGATCGCCGAGAAGAGGCTGGTATGCTTCACCTGGCCGCACATCATCAGTTGGGTGATGCGTTCGCGCCGGCAGATGTCGATCAGACGGCTCAACTCGCCCAGGGAGATCCAGAAGCAACTTGCGGCAAGCGGTTCCACCTGCTTGTCCGCTTCTTCCTTAATGGCAATGACCACCACTTCATGGCCAAGGGAGCGGGCGGCCTCCAGCGCGAGGATCGGGAACCGGCCATTGCCGGCAATCATGCCATAACGATGCATGGTTACTTCACAAAACCGCGCTCGCTCGAGGCGATGAACTCGAGCAGGTGCTCGACTTCCGGGGTCAGGGGAACCTCGGCTTGGATCCGCTCGACGGCTTGAGTCGTATTGAGGTTGGAACGGGAAAGCAGGCGGAAAGCCGTCTGCAGAGCCTCGATCGAATCGCTCGCGTAATGGCGCCGCTCCAAACCCACGCGATTCGCACCGTAGACCCTGGCTTCGCGCGGGGTCACTGTATTGGAAAAGGGCAGAACGTCCTGAGTGATGACGCTGTACCCACCGATGATGGCATTGCGGCCGATGCGGCAGAACTGATGGACGCCCGTGAACGCGCCGATCACCGACTGATCGCCGACGATCACGTGCCCGCCCAGGGTAACCCCATTGGCCAGGACATTGCCGTTGCCGATATGCACGTCATGCGCGACGTGGGTATAGGCCATCAACAGGTTGTCGTCGCCAATGGAAGTGATCATGCCGCCTCCTTCGGTTCCCCTGTGGATGGTGACAAACTCGCGGATCCGGTTTCGATGGCCGATGCGGGTGGACGAGCGCTCCCCTTTGTACTTGAGATCCTGCGGAGCCACACCCGCCGTCGAGTAGGGATAAAAGAGATTCTGCTCGCCAACTTCCAACGGCCCTTCCATGAACACATTCGCCATGAGACGAGTCTGGGCCCCGATCGACACGTCCGGGCCGATGATACAAAAGGGACCGATGTCGGCATCAGAGGCGATGAGCGCCGCGGAATCGACCACGGCGGTGGGATGAATGGGCATCTATGCGGGAAAGCCGGCCTCACCCTTGTCGGCGAGCTTACACATCACTTCAGCCTCGGCTACCAGCACTCCGTCGACGGTAGCCTTGCCGGTCATCTTGGCGACACTCACCTTGCGCTTCAGGAGTGTCATCTCGATGCGCAATTGGTCGCCGGGAACGACCGGTTTGCGAAAGCGGGCGCTTTCAATCGAAACCAGGAGGACCAATTTCTGGTCCCGGTCGGGAATGCTCTTGAGGACCAAAACGCCCGCAGTCTGGGCCATCGCCTCGACAATCAGGACGCCCGGCATGACCGGAAAGTCCGGAAAATGTCCGGAGAAGAACGGCTCATTGGCGGTCACGTTCTTGATGCCGACGATCCGCTGCGGTTCGAGTTCGACGATCCGGTCGACCAGCAGCATCGGGTACCGATGAGGCAGAATCCGGCGGATCTCGTTGATGTCCAGTATGTCCATGGAAACTCGCTATTATAACAGCCGTGGACCCTCTACTTTCGTTTGCGCGCTCACAGCAGGACCGGATTGTCGGGCTCATCCGGTCGCTGGTCGAATGTGAATCGCCGAGCGGCGATGCAGGCGCGAACGAGCGGTTTATCGATCTCCTGTCGGACGTGATTGCGCCGATGGGGAGGTTCCGCCTGTTCCGAGGCGGGCATCTGTTGTGCGAATTCGAGTTGCCTGGCAAGAAGAAGACTGGACGGATCCTGGCCCTCGGACATTCTGATACGGTCTGGCCCATGGGAACTCTGGCCGGGATGCCGTTCCGGAAGGAGAAGGGCCGGCTGTGGGGCCCGGGCGTGTTGGACATGAAATCGGGGCTCGCCTTCTTTATCTTCGCGGTCCGGGCGCTTCGGGAGTTGGAGATCCCGGTGGCAAAGCGGGTGGCGCTGCTGGTGAATGCGGATGAAGAGATTGGCAGTGACACCTCCCGCGCCATCACGGAACGAGAGGCGACGCGAAGCCAGGCGGTGCTGGTGCTGGAACCCGGAACCGGGCTCGAGGGCCGGTTGAAGACTTCCCGCAAAGGCGTTGGCCATTACCGGGTGGACGTCTCGGGAAAGGCGTCGCATGCGGGAGTGGACTTTGCGCAGGGCGCCAGCGCCATCGTCGAACTGGCCCGGCAGATCGAGCGAATCGCCCAGTTCACAAACCTGGAACGGGGCACGACGGTGAATCCCGGAGTGATCCGCGGCGGCACGCGCTCGAACGTGATCGCGGCGGAGGCATCGACAGAGGTTGATTTCCGCATCGCCCGCCTGAAAGACGCAGCGCCGCTCCACAAGCGATTCCAGTTGCTTAAGCCTTTCGACAAGCGCTGCCAGGTCGCGGTTTCAGGAGGCTTGAATCGACCTCCGATGGAGCGGACGGCGGGCGTGGTGTCCCTGTTCCGGCTGGCACAACAAGCGGGCAAAGAACTGGGCGTCCGGGTCGAGGAGTCGTCAACCGGCGGAGGCTCGGACGGAAATTTCACGGCCGCGCTGGGGGTACCGACGCTCGATGGACTAGGCGGCGTCGGAGAAGGCGCCCACGCGACTCACGAGAGCATCCTGGTGGATCGCATCGCTGACCGGACCGCGCTACTAGCCAAGTTGATCGCGGCCATTCGCTAAAACGGCGTGCAGTGCATGTTCAGAAATCAGGAACAGCCAGCCACAGCTCTCTGACGGTCGCGACTCTGTTGTTTCAGCAGCTTTCGTGCGCGAGCTTCGTTGCCGGACGGCTCGTCAATGGGAGTGCCGTGGAATGACTTTGCGCAAATCCCGATATTTGACGGCCAGTTCCAGGCAGGCACCCGTCGACAACTGTCCGACGTTTTGCCGATAGATTTCCTGCCACGGGGAGTCGTGACAGATCTCGGCAGGCTCGAGATTGGCCCGGCGCGCGGCGATTTCCTCGTCGCTCAGCAGGAGATCGACCCGGCGGGAGTTGAGATCCACCTTGATTCTGTCACCGGTTTCGAGAATGGCGAGGTTTCCTCCGGCGACCGACTCGGGCGATGCATTCAGGATAGAAGGGCTGTCAGAGGTGCCGCTCTGGCGGCCATCTCCCATACAAGGCAGCATCCGGATGCCCGCCTTCACCAGGTAATCGGGAGGGGTCATGTTCACCACTTCCGCCGAACCGGGATAGGCGATCGGGCCGGCACCGCGCACCACCAAAATGCACGAATCGTCGATTTCCAGCGCAGGATCGTTGATCCGGCGGCGGTAGTCTTCCGGACCGTCGAAGACAATGGCACGGGCGATGAAGGAATCTTTCGATCCGGGAGTCGAGAGGAAGCGTTTGCGGAAGTCAGGACTGATGACGGACGTCTTCATGAGCGCCGATTCGAACAAGTTGCCGGTCATCACAAGGAAGCCGGCGTGGCTCATGAGGGGGTTGTCATAGGAGCGGATCACGGTCGAGTCGGAACTATGAACCTCGCCGCAGTTTTCACCCATGGTCTTTCCGTTCACAGTGATGACGCCGGGATGGAATTTACCGGCACGGATCAGCTCTCCGATCACCGCGGGGACTCCGCCGGCGCGGAAGTAGGACTCGCACAGGAACTCTCCGGCAGGCTGAAGGTTCACCAACAGCGGAATTTCGTGACCGACCGTCTCCCAGTCCTGAACGGTGAGGTCGACGCCAATATGGCGGGCAATTGCCGTGATGTGCGGCGGACAGTTGGTGGAGCCGCCAATGGCAGAGTTGACACGGATGGTGTTCTCGAAGGCCTCACGGGTGAGGATCTTGCTCGGCGTCAGGTCTTCACGAACCATCTCGACAATCCGACGGCCGGTCGCGTAGGCCATGGCGCCGCGTTCTCCGTAGGGCGCTGGAACGGCAGCGCAACCCGGGAGGGACATGCCAAGCGCTTCGGCAAGGGAGTTCATGGAAGTGGCCGTGCCCATCGTGTTGCAATGTCCGACGCTCGGGGCGGATGCACAGACCATGTCCATCAGTTCGGCGTAGTCGATCTCGCCGCCGGAGTACATTCGACGAGCTTCCCACAAGGCCATGCCCGAGCCAGCCAATTTTCCTTTGAAGTAGCTATCGACCATGGGCCCGCCGGAGAGAACGATGGCCGGAAGGTTGACGGTAGCGGCTGCCATGATACAGGCGGGCGTGGTCTTATCGCATCCAGTGGTCAGAACGACGCCGTCGAGGGGATAGCCGCAGAGGACTTCGACCAGGCCCATGTAGGCCAAGTTTCGATCGAGCGCCGCAGTGGGGCGGCGGCAACTCTCCTGAATCGGATGTACGGGAAACTCGAAGGCGAGGCCGCCTGCGTCACGGATGCCTTCCTTGACACGCTGGGCCAGAGTCAGGTGGTGCCGATTGCAGGGTGACAGATCGCTACCGGTCTGGGCGATGCCGATCACGGGACGGCCGGCCTGCAATTCCTTTCGGGTGAGACCGAAGTTACCGAAGCGTTCCACGTATACGGCGGTTTCGCCCGGTTCGGTCATGTCGTTGAACCAGATTTCACTGCGGAGACGGCGGGAGGATGGATTATCGCTCATAAAACCTCTGATCCTTTCGAGGCCGCGGGTCTATGTCTTTTGCGGGAGAAGCGCTCAAGCGGAGGCGCGCCGTTTCACAATGGCTGCCGCAGCCTCTTTCCCCATTCGAACACAGTCGGGTACACCGATGCCGGTGTAGGCATTGCCGGCGAGATACAGCCCGGGGATGGCGGAAAGGCAGTTCTCAATTCCACGAACCCGATCGCGATGCCCAACGGTGTACTGAGCCATGGATTTGGGCCAGCGGTGAACCCTGGTGAACAGTGGCTTGGTGGTGATGCCCGTCATGACGGTCAACTCCTCCAGCACGAGCCGGACGGCTGATTCGTCGCTTTCGAGAAGCACGGCCTCGTCGGAAGCGCCACCCAAAAAGCAACGAACCAGCAGAGTGTTCTCCGCTTCCCGGTTTCGAAACTTGTTCCCGACGAAGGTGCAGGCCACTACCCGCTTGCGCTCCTTTTTCGGAACCAGAAAACCGAAACCTTTGGGGATGTTGCCGATGTCGCGGATGTCAAAGCCCAAGGCCACGGTCATCGACGAGCTGTAAGGAATGGCCGAAAGGTGAGACGAGAGTGCAGGAAACGCGGACCGAGTGATGGAAGCCGCCGCGTGAGCTTCACAAGCCAGAACCACGTCTTCCGCGTCAATCCATTCCTCTCCAGCCTTCAGGCGCAGGCCGACCGCGGTCTTCTCGATGGAGGTGGCCTCCGCACGAAGGCCATCCAGGTTATCGGCTAGGGATTCGAGGATGGAATCGACCAGGTGCCCGAGTCCGTTGCGTAGAGTGGAGAAGAGGGGCGGCTTCGGCTCAGCGTCCGCAGGGGCTCTTTCCGCGGCGTCGATAGTGGCCTTGGTGAGGCTGCCGTACTTGGCCTCCAACTCGACGAAACGAGGAAGGACCGAATCGATACTGAGTTGATCGGGATCGCCTCCGTAGACGCCGGCAAGCAAGGGTTCGGCGATGTAGTCCACGGTTTCCTGGCCGAAGTGGTCGCGAACGAATTCGGAAACCGAGCGGTCCGGAGGGGGCGAGGATGCCGGTTTGCGAAAATATTCCATCCCCATCTTCAGCTTGGTGCCCCATCCCACCAGCGAGGAACTCAACATGGGGCTGACCTTGGTCGGAATCATGAACTGAAGACCATCGGGTACGGGAACCAGCTGCCGGTTCTTCCAAATGAAAGTCTCGCGCTCGTCGTCGTTGGATCCCATGATTTGGGAGCCCAGACCAAGGTCTCGAATGAGGTCAAGGGCCCAGGGCTTCTGAGTGAGAAAACTGTCGGGTCCCCCCTCGATGAGGCAATTGCTGATGGTCTCGGTGCGGATCACCCCGCCAAGGTTGTTGCCTTTCTCAATCAGGGTGAAGGGAACACCCTGTTTGTTCAGGTAATAGGCGGTAGAGAGTCCCGAGATCCCGCCACCCACGATGAGTACGGAGGACATAGACGTTTACTCACGGACGAAACTCTCGAACGATGTCGACGACGGCCCGGACATTCTCCACGGGCGTTTCGGGGAGAATTCCGTGGCCCAGGTTGAAGATATGACCCGGGCGGGTTCCGGTGCGCTTCAGCAAGTCGGTGACATGAAGCTTGAGCTCGGGCAACGGCGCGAACAGAATGGTGGGGTCGAGATTGCCCTGGATCGCGGAGCGGTAGCTGATGTCCATCCAAGCCTGATCGATGTTAATCCGCCAATCGACGCCCAGCACGTCTCCACCCGCGGCATGAAGCTCACGGAAGAAGCCGGAGGCCCCCGTTCCGAAGTGGATGACGGGGACGCCTGTCGAGCGGATGCGTTCGATCAAGGCACGGGAGTAGGGCGCCGCGTAGCGAACATAGTCATCGGGCGCGAGGGCCCCAACCCAGGAATCGAACACCTGGATGGCGCGGGCTCCGGCGGCTACCTGCGAGGCGGCAAACGGAGCGGCCACATCCACGATCTTGCCTAGAAGGCGACGCCACAGGGTCTCGTTCGAGTACATCATCTGCTTGGTCTTGATGAACGTCCGAGAGGAGCCTCCCTCGATCATGTAGCTGGCCATGGTGAAGGGCGCGCCCACAAATCCGATGACGGGGAGTTTGCCGGAAAGGGCACGTACCACCTGCTGGATGGCTTCACCGACGTAGCCAAGGTCGTCGGTGTTCGAAGTCGATAGCGAGTCGACGTCATTGGCGGTCCGAACGGGGTTGTCAATGACCGGGCCTTCACCGGTGACGAAACGGAGGCGGAGACCCATTGGCTCGACGGGAAGGAGGAGGTCGGCAAAGATGATGGCAGCGTCGACATCGAGGATCTCGACTGGCTGGAGCGTCACCGTCGAAGCCAAGTCGGGC
>CAZGUX010000307.1:0-55684 GCA_964529305.1 uncultured Solibacteraceae bacterium
AGAATCAAGGCCAAAAGCACGACACCGATCAGGCGTTTGATGAACCGGGATTTGCGCTCGTCCTTTTCGCCGAAGTTCTCGAACAGCTCGGCCATGGCTATTTTGCCGGGTATTTTCGGTCGTACGCGGCGATCGCTTCCGTCGTGATCTCGAGGGCAGGTTTGAAGAAGAAGACGTTGCTCACGTCCACGACGATGTCCAGCGCTTTCTCCTCCGCCAGCTTTTTGACCACTTCCTGCATTTGCTGGGACGACTTCGACAGGATCTCGTTTCGCTCGCGATCCACGTCGGCTTGGAGATCCTCCGCCAGGCGCTGCGCCTGCTTCTGCTTGCGCGTTCCCTGGGTATTCAACTCCAATTGGGCCTGCGGCGTGAGTTTGTCGCCGGCCTGCAGTTGCCGCTGAATGTCTTGCAGTTCTTTCTGGAGGCCTTCGATCTGCTGTTGGCGCGGCTTGTATTTGGCTTCGAGCTCCGCGGAGACCTTCTTGATTTCCGCGGTTTCCAGCACCGCCCGCTGCAGATTGATGATAGCCACTTTACTTTGCGCGAATCCGAGGCCGGCGAACGCCCAGACCGACAGGAGGCAGACACGGATCGCAGAAGAGCCCGACATGGTTAGATACAACTCCTTCGTTTTCAGAATCTCCCCTAAAGGTACCACAGCGCGAAAGCCGTGGCAGCGCGGAGGCTGCGGTAGCCCGAGCTGCGCGAAGCTAAGATGGGTGGATGCCGCTGTCCCACTCCTCTGTTGCCGTAAGACGCGTTTCGCCCTCTGGAAGTTCCCGGAGCGGGAAATGAACCGCGGCGACTTAATCGGCCGGATTGCGCGGCACGCGCCCTTCGACGACACCGAGCGCGAAATGACGGAACGGCTGCGGTCTTTCGTGCAAGCGCACGAAGACTGCTTCCAGCGCTCCCTCCAGGAGGGCCATCTGACCGGGTCCGCCTGGATCGTGGATCCTGCCCGCAGCCGCACCTTGCTGGTGCACCACCGCCGGCTGGGCCGCTGGCTCCAGCCCGGCGGGCATTGGGAGCACGACGCCAGCCTGCTGGAGACCGCCCGGCGAGAGGCAACGGAAGAAACGGGACTGGCCAGCCTCCGGTCCCTGGGAGACGAGATCTTCGATCTCGATGTCCACCCGATTCCCGCCAAGGGGAACGAGCCCGCGCATTTTCACTACGACGTCCGGTTTCTCTTTGAGGCCGATCCAGACGAGACGCTCACGGTGAGTTCCGAATCGCACGCGGTCCAATGGGTGGACCTTGCACGATTGGACGAGTACTCGCAAGAGCCGTCAGTCACCCGCCTGGCCTCCAAGATCCGGCGGCCGTAAGACCTCCGGCTACTTCTTCCCCAGCACCCATCGCGAGAACCATCGCGCGTGCCGCTCCATCAGGTCTCTCTGGTGCATCGGTTCGGCGATGCCGTGACCTTCCCGGGGATAGGTCACAAACTCGTGCGGCACTCCCAGATCCGACAGCGCGCGATAAATCTCCATGGTGCTGTCGAAGTCCAGCGCGCCGTGGGCCAGTAGCGTCGGCGTGCGGGCATTCCGCAGACGCGTGCGCGGCGAATGGCGCGCGTAGGCTTCCAGGTGGTCCCAGGGCTTGCCGCCGAAATAGGTCCACAACGTCTCCGGCGGACCGGTGTTGACGCCGTAATACCCGGTCCAATCCGCCGCGGTCGCCCCGATCGCCGCCGCCTTGAACCGGTGCGTCACCCCGATCAGGAAGCTGGTGAGATAGCCTCCGTAGCTCCAGCCCATCACGCCGAGTTTGTCCGGGTCGGCGATGCCTTCTTTGATCAACAGGTCGATCCCCGTATGCATATCGTCGGCATCACCGAACCCCTGCGAGTCGATGTTTGCCAATCGGAACTTGTCGCCGTAGTTCGAGCTGCCTCGGAAGTTGGGGGCGAAGATGGCAAAGCCCATCTGCGCCAGAACCTGCGTCGGGTAGGTGCGAGGCATCGGGTATCCCTCCAACGCGACGCCGGTGGGGCCGCCGTGCAACTCCACCAGCATCGGGACCTTCTGTCCCTTCCGGTATCCGAGCGGCAGCCGCAGAACCCCTTCCACGTCCAACCCGTCTTTCGACTTCCATCGCAGCGTGCGGGTCTCGAGCGAAGGCAACTTCGCCACCTGGGGATTGACGTGGGTCACCTGCTTGCCGTTGACCACGATGTCGGGCGGTGTGTCGTTCGCCGACCGCACCATCGCGATCATCGACAGGTCGCGGCTGGCACTGAAACTCGTGCCCGCCAGCGAAGCGGCCACCACCTTTGTCGCTCCGGTCTCGACGTCCATCGAATACAGGTCGTCGTGCGTGCCCTTCCCAGCCGCGAAGAGCATCCGTTTGCCGTCGGGCGACCAGGCATATTGGTTGCCTCCCCGAAAGACGTCTCCTTCGAACTTTGCGGTCAGGTACCGTATCTTCCCACCGCCCGCAGGCACGATCGCGATGTGCCGCGCGGCAAAGTAGTTGATCGTGCCGCCCTGCGAGTGGAAAACGACCGATCGCCCGTCGGGCGTGTAGGCGGGATCGCCGTCACGGCCTGGCTGCTGAACTACCGCATGCTCGTTCCCGGACGCGACCTCGACTTCGAAGATGTCGCATTGAAACATGTCGCGCGCCCGAGGCGTCGGCTGTGCCGCGTAGACGATGCGCCGGGAGTCGGGCGACCAGTCGAAGGACATCACATGGCGGTCCCCCTTGAGAACGCGGCGCGGTTGCCAGGAAGCAACCGGCGTCACGTAGATTCGCGTGAACTTGTAGCCGCTATCAGCGATGATCGCGTCGTCGCCCTTCTTGTGGCGGGCCTGCTCTTCGGCGGTAACCGGGTCGGCGCTCAGGTAGCCGATCTGCCTCCCATCCGGAGACCAGTGAAACGAGGACACGCCCATGGGGGCCTGCGTCACCTTACGCGCGGTCCCTCCCTCCGGATTGGACACGTACACCTGCGGCTTGCCCTCGCGCGACGACACGAAGGCAATCTGGCGGCCGTCCGGTGACCAGCGCGGCCGTGAATCGGAAGGGTGGCCGCCCCGGACACGCACCGGCGTTCCCACCTGCGCGGGCGCCAACCACAGGGAGTTGTTGTATGCGTTGCGGATCCAATCCACTTCCCGCGTGACGTAGATCAGGTGGGCGCCGTCCGGCGAGAGCTGAAAATCCGTAATCGCGCGGAGACCAAAGAGAGAGTCGAGGGTCCACACTTCGGCAAACGCGCAGGAAAGCGCGAACAGGGAAAACAGGAGACTCCGGATCACAATCTCCAAAGGGTATCAAGCAACCGGACATTCGGCCAGCCGGCAATAGATGCGGGCGGCTTCGGCGACTTGTGCCAACTCGACGGATTCATCCACCTGGTGCGCCAGGCGTGGGTCACCCGGACCCAGGATCACGCAAGGGAGGCGCCAGGCCGGCGCCAGCACGGAAGCATCGGTGAAGTAGGTCATCCCGATCGCATGGTCGGACCCCGCCGCCCGAAGGGCGCCTCTGACCAAACCGTGATCTTCCGGTGTTTCGACCGGCTGGCGGTCTTGGACCACTTCCACCTTCCCCGAGAATCGCGGGTCGTCGCGGCGCAACGCTCGCAGGATCCCATCGATCGCGGTGACGAGACCGAGGTGGCTTTGGCCCGGAAGCGTGCGGATGTCGAGCATGGCCTCGCACGAATCGGCGACGATGTTGACCTTCATCCCACCTTGAATCGTGCCAATGTTCAGCGTGGATTCGCCCAGCAACGGGTGAATGCCTCCTCCCAACGGCATGGCGAGGACCTGGTCAAGAACCCTCTGCATCGACACGATCGCGTTGTAGCCTTCCCGAATCATCGAGCCGTGGGCCGCCTTGCCCGTCGTCTCCACCCGCAGCCACAACGCGCCCTTATGGCACCGCGCGACCCGCAGATTCGTCGGTTCGGCAATCACTAGGGCGCTGAAATTGTCCGAGGGCACGCACGCCGTGAAATGAAGTGCGCCGGCGCAGTCGACTTCCTCGCCCACGGTCCCCGCAAAGACGAGGTCGCCGGGAAGGCGTACGCCCGAACGGGCCGCGGCCGAGAGCATTCCCGCGATCGCCGCGACGCCGCTCTTCATGTCCGTGGTTCCCCGGCCGAACAGACGCCCGTTTTCGGTGACTCCGGCGAAGGGCGGAAAACGCCAATCGGCCGCGCGGGCGGGTACCACGTCAAAGTGCCCGCTGAACACCAGCGCCGGCGCCAGCCCCGCACCGCGCCAGCGCACCAGGAGATTGGTTCTCTCGGACGCTACATGATGGCGTTCCACCTCCAGACCCCGAGTCTGGAAGAACGAGTCGAGCAGGTCGGCCACCGGTTGCTCCCGTCCGGGTGGGTTGGACGTGTCCATGCGGATTAGCGAAGTGAGCAGATCCGCAATCTCGCCCGCGTCGACAAAGGATTCAAAGGACAAGCGCTGCTCCTCGTAACCGTGATTTCAGACGGCTGGCCGGAACTCGGGTTGGCGCCCGGTCCGGCGCTACTGGATATTCTGACTCAACTCAGACGTCCACCCGTAGTGGACGGATTCCTCCCGCCTCTCTTTTTCGGTGAGACTCCGCCCCTACCAGTCGGCCACCGAGCCGTCGCGATGAAAATACGGCATCGTCACTTCCGGCTGGAACGGATGCTTCGCGGCCTCTGCCTCGTTGATGTCGATGCCCAGTCCCGGCAGCACCGGTGCACGAACCGCCCCCGTACTCACATCGAGCGGATTGATCAGAATGTCGTTGCGCCACGGCACGTCGGCCCGCACGACTTCCTGAATCAGATAGTTCGGGCAGGCGAACCCGATCTGCAGCGAAGCCGCCGTCGACACCGGACCCTGCGGGTTGTGGCAGGCCACCGGAATCGAATACGTTTCGGCCATCGCCGCGATTCGCCTCGTTTCGCTGATGCCGCCGCAGTGCGAAACGTCGGGCTGGATGATCGACACGGCGCGCTTCTCCAACAACTCCCGGAACTCCCATCGGCCCACCAGGCGTTCCCCGGTGGCGATGGGCATCGGGAGCGCGTTCTTTACTTCCACCAGCGCATCCACATGCTCCGGCCAGCACGGTTCCTCATACCAATACAGGTTGTAGTCCACCAGCAGACGTCCGAACTGAATCGCGGCGACCGAGGTCGTGCGGGCGTGCAGGTCGAGCATGATGTCGATATCGTCGCCCACGGCCTTTCTCATCGCCTCCACGCAACGCGCCGCCTTCTTGAGGGTGGACGCGCTCTCGACGAGTTCGGCCACCGGAATCGGCATGGCCTTGAACGCCGTGAACCCGCGAGCGACGCTGGCCTGCGCCAGTTCGGCGAAGTTCTCCGGCTCGCCGGTCTTGTACATCCCTTCCAGCGAACCGCCTCCCAGGTGATCGTACAGCCGCAGCGTGTCGCGGACCGGTCCGCCCAGCAACTCGCACACCGGCTTGCCGACTTCCTTGCCCTTGATGTCCCACAGCGCCTGGTCGATGCCGCTCATGGCCGTATACTTCACGATGCCGCCCCGCCAGAAATATTGGCGGTGCATGATCTGCCAGCAGTGCTCGACCCGCCGCGGATCCTGGCCGATTAACAGTACGGCCAGATCCTCGACCGACCCGACCACTCCCTTCGTCTTCCATTCCAGCGTGGCCTCGCCCCAGCCGTAGAGGCCGGGCTGGTCGGTTTCCACTTTCACCAGAATCCAATTGCGCATCCTGGCATTCACGACAACACTTTTAATGGCGGTGATCTTCATAGATGAGATATCCCTAGCTTATTGGAAAAGAGGGTGGGAGGGCGGTTCCACCTGTAACTTTCGTCCAGCATACTAGCCGGAGTGTTGCATCTATGCGTAGTTTACGCCCCACGAGGGGGTACTCCATCTTTCGAGCCTTTACACTCCGAACGTGTTTCTTCGTGTTCTCCGGTCTCCTGCCTCTGTCGGCACAGGTGACCACCGGACGATTCTCGGCAGCGTGGTCGATTCCACAGGCGCCTCCATCGCGGGCGCGACTGTCACGATCACTGAAATCAGCAAGAATACCACCACTCGAACTCAAAGCGATGAGGCGGGACTCTATAACGTTCCGTTCCTGGTTCCCGGTGTGTATTCGGTAACGGTCGAAAAAGAAGGCTTCAAAAGGGGAGTTCAGAACAACGTCGCTTTGGAGGTGGATCAGAAAGCTCGCACGGACTTCTCACTCTCGCTCGGCAACGTCGCCGAAACCGTGGAAGTGACCGCGGCGGCGCCTCTGGTCCGGTCGGAATCCGCGGAACTCGGCGAGGTGATCGGTACGCGCGCGGTCCGTGAACTGCCGTTGAATGGCCGCAACTTCGCACAGTTGGTCTATCTGAATCCTGGCGTCACTCCCGGCCAGGCCGGCGAGAACCTGTCGGGGGCGAGCACCTTCAACCCCCGCGGCCCGTCGAACTTCAACGCGCTCGGCAGCCGCGGCAGCACCAATGCCTGGCTCGTCGACGGAATCGACAACAACGAGTTCACGTTCAATACGAACATGGTCGTGCCCACTATCGAATCGGTGCGCGAGTTCAAGACGCTGACCGGGGTGTTCTCCGCGGAGTTTGGACGCGGCGCCGCGCGGTGGTGTCCGTCTCGACACAGTCCGGTTCGAACGAATACCACGGGAACGTCTTCGAGTTCCATCGGAATCACGAACTGGACGCTCGCAACGTATTTGCTCCGCCAAACCAGCGCAAGCCCGTGTTCCGGCGCAACCAGTTCGGGCTTGCCGTGAGCGGCCCGGTAATTCTCCCCAAACTGTACAACGGAAAAACAAGACGTTTTTCTTCTTTGACTATGCCGGACAGCGCGAAGCGCGCGGCGTGGCGACGGTGAACACGGTGCCGACCGCGGCCTCGAGAACCGGCGACTTCAGCCAGGTGGTCGACCGCCAGGGCCGCCAGATCCAGGTATTCGATCCTCGCAGCACGCGTGTGGACGGAACGCGCACCATCCGCGATCCCTATCCAAACAATGTCATGCCCGCCTCGGACATCAACCCGGTCGGCCGGAACATTCTGAGCATCTATCCCCTCCCCAACACGACGGGCGTGGCAAACGGGAATTTCGACAACTATCTATCGGTCCCCAACCGGCTGATCAGCGACAACGTGTACACCGGTCGGCTCGACCAGGTGCTCGGCTCGCGCGACAAACGTATTCTTCCGCTACACCTGGAACGACTATGCCCTCAACGCCCCGCAGGGCCAGGCCAACTGCTGCCTGCCGACCCCTGCCGACGCGGCGCAGCGTTTCAAACTGGGGCCCTACGTTGCCGGCCTGCAGGACACGACCCTGACCACCAACGGCGCCGCCTTCAACTGGACCCATATCTTCAAGCCCAACCTGCTGCACGAATGCCGGGCCGGCTTTGCCCGTACCAATCCCTACACCGTTCAGCAGGACCTGGGAATCAACGCGGCCGATTCGCTCGGCATCCGCGGGATCAACCTGAACCTGCAGTCCTCCGGAATTCCGACCATCAACATCACCGACATCACGGGATTGTCGGGCGGTCCGGCCTTCCTCCCCGTCAACCCTCTGCAGACGCACTATCAGTTGGACAGCGCCTGGAACCTGACCGTCAACAAACACACGCTGAAGTTCGGCTGGCATGGCATTCGCCGCCACATGAAGCCGTTCGTCAACGAGGCTGTCCGCGGCAACATCACGTTTGACCGTGCCTATACGCAGGACCCAACCAATCCGTCGACCACCGGATTTGGCCCGGCCTCCGCGCTGACGGGCTTTTTCGTCAGCGGCAACCGCTCGGGCATTTTCGAACCCTACTACTTGTACACATGAAAGAATGCCCTCTATCTCCAGGACGTCAAGGTCAGCCGGCGCTTGACTCTCAACCTCGGCGTCCGTTGGGAGGTGTTCACTCCGGAGACCGAGAAACGCAACCGCCTCCCCAATTTCGACCTCGGCAACCTCAAGATGATCTACGCCGGAGAAGACGGAGCGAGTTCCACGGTCAACAAGCGGACGCCCTACCGCAATTTCGGGCCGCGCGCCGGCTTGGCCTACGACCTGTTCGGCAACGGCAAGACCATCCTTCGCGCGGGCTACGGTCTGGTGTATTTCCCCGACCCGGTCACGGCCAACGGGCAGATTGGACTGAACGTCCCGATCTTCTTGACGCAGTCACTCGCGTTCCAGAACTTCCCCCTCAACATCGCCACCCAGGCGAACATCGAGAATCCCTTCCCCGCGCCCCTCGCGGTAAAGCCGAAGACCACTGCGGAGTTGAACTCGTTGAATCCCGCGCCCCGTCTCAACGGCCACGCTTTCGAGAATCGGGCGCCCTACGGTCAGACCTGGTCGGTCAACATCCAGCGCCAGATCACGAATTCCATGATGATGGAGGTCGATTATGCCGGCAGCACCGGGATGAACCTGGCTCAATCGTACAACCCGAACGAGGTCCAGCCCGGTCCGGGCGACCTGGCTCCCCGGCGCCTGTTGCAGCCCATCCGCAACGTTCCCACGATCTTCTTCGTCGAATGGCGGGGCCGGTCTTCGTTCAACAGCCTGCAGCTCAAGGCCACCAAGCGCTATACCCGTGGCCTGCAGTTCCTGGCCGCCTACACGTTCGGCAAATCGCTCGACTACACCGGGACGGTCGCCAACGGCGGCGGATCGACGGGTGGCCCGCAAACGGCCACGTGTCTCGACTGCCAGCGCGGCCCCTCCGGCTTCGATGTCCGGCATCGCGCCGTCTTCAGCTACGTGTGGGATGCGCCCGGAAGCAAGCTGGCCAACCCGATCGCCCGCCGGGTTCTGGGCGGTTGGCAGATCAGCGGCATCACGACCCTGACCGGCGGGCGTCCTTTCAACGTCGCACTGAATGCCGGTGTCAACAATGGCGCGCCGAGTTGGCCCAACCGCAGTTGCAAAGGGACGCTGGACAACCCGACCCCGGACCGCTGGTTCAACGAAAGCTGTTTCGCCGCGCCTCCCGCCAACACCTACGGCAACGTAGGCCGCGGCGTCTTGTACTCGCCCGGCATCGTCAACTTCGACAATTCGTTTGTGAAGAACAACCGTTTCGGTCCGGACGGACGCCTGAACGCGCAGTTCCGGTTCGAGGCGTACAACTTGTTCAACAGTCCGTACTTTGGATTCCCGAACGCCAACATCGGAGCGGGGACCGTGGGACGCATTACCACGACGGTCGGCGACAACGGCAGCCTGCAACTCGCGCTCAAGATCGAGTTCTGATCGCTGGCGCCCGTCGGGGCTCAAAAAAGAGGGCCGAAGGTGTGGGTTCTGGCGAAGAGGGGTCCTGTTGTGAATCGAGGGTTTGGAAAAAGGAGCCGAAGGCTTTCAGCAAATCGGCTGATCAGAATAATGAGGACGGGAGAGAGTCTGCAAAAAGTTCCCTCGGTTCAGGCCGATCGTCTGGCGACGATCCCGCGCCTGTTGCCCGATCAGCGGTAGAGCCTGAGCCGTTGTCGGTCTCAGGATGCAAAGCGTCGCAATCTTGTGTGCGTCACCGCTCTAGCCGGCTCGGGAAACACGCAGAGGGGTTACTGCCCCGGGTTTTTCCCGCGTCTTCTTGGTGACGTCTCCGCCGAAACCCAACTGCGACTACGGTCGGTTTGCGGCTACTCCAGAACACCAGAACAGGGGAAAACTCCGTCTGTCCCGTGTTTCCCCGTGTTTCCCGGTTTCCCGGGCGCTTTTTTTAGGCATGATGGAATCTATCCGTCCGAGGAGGCTTCCGATGAAGCCGACCTCGAACAGAAGCCGCTGCCTCCGCCGGTAGCTCGGATCCAAGGCCCGGGAACGAGTCGAGAGGATCACACTCTCGCTCATCGTCCTTAGATGAGTTTCGGCCGGCTATTCCTTGATCGGGTTGCTCGCCAGCAGAGCCCGTCTCCGCTTCACCGGCACCCGCAGACTAACATGCACTTCCAAGGACAAACAAAGACGACATTTCTACTTTGCCAGGGAGGCGACATTTCTACTTTGCCTTGACATACTGTACGGATCGCTCTTGACAGCTCGGAGCCCGTACCGTATACTGCCCTCCCATGTGCCGACTTGTCCGAACGATCTTTGTTTCCTGTGCGTTTCTGCCCGCAATGGCGCAATCGCCAACCAACTTCACAGCGACATTCCCTTTCCGGGGCGGCACCACTCCTGTTGAAGGAACTCAGTCGGAATACACGGGCGTAGGAGCCGTGGGCACATTAGGCGGCTCTCTGGTGACGCTCGCATTAACGCCGCAGGCCGTACCTGTCCAGGCAACGGGCGTGGGGCTCACGATCGCGCCCAATCGTCTGGATCGCATCACGCTCGTCTTTCAAAACATTCAAGGCACCGTCACCGTCGCAGGTACCACGATCACTGGGCAGGTTTCCGGGGCAACCGGCGCGTACGCGGGAGCGGCGAGTCCCGCCGGGGCGATGAGCTTGTCGCTCCGGCGTGGTGGTCCCTCGCCGCAGGGCTACGATCGCAACATCCTAACCCTGACTGGGTCGATGTCTCTCAACGGGCAGAGTGTCAACCTGGCATTCACGGATGTCTTCGTGGTGCACAGCAACCGGACGCTCACACTCTATGACACCGCCAGCGCACCCTGCTCCGCGCCCCCTCTGGGAAACGGAACGGGCACCGGGAGAATAACCCCCTACCCACTCCGCTGGGATGACAACGTCCAGCGATTTGAATTGGACCTGACCTGTGCTTTTTCTGCCAACGAGAGTATCCGCGCCTTCATGTCCGTTCCCATCGCCGGGTATCCAAACGTTACCGCGGGACCGGTGTCGATTGGCGGTGGGACCGGCAGGTTTGCGGGCGCCTTCGGCAGTGCACAGGCCAGCATTTCGATTCCGAATGAGACCGACTTAACAGTGACGCTCACCGGGACGATTACCCAAGCGGGACCCACAACGCCGGTCATTACGTCAGTGAATACCGCTTACCTCGACCCGGCGAAGGGAATCGCACCCAACACCTGGATCGAAATCAAAGGTACCAACCTGGTCCCCACCAGCACGCCCGCCGGAGGGACGTTCTGGAGCAACGCTCCGGAGTTCGCCCAAGGCCGGATGCCGACCGAGCTTGGCGGTGTCAGCGTCACGATCAATGGAAGACCGGCCTACGTGTGGTGGTTCTGCAGCAGAACCACGACGCCCGCGTGCGCCACCGATCAGATCAACGTGCTGACCCCCCTGGACGATTACCAGGGGCAGGTGCCCGTAGTGGTGAAGAATGGGACGGCTTCGAGCGGCGCCTACTTCACCACCAAGATGTCCGTGAATCCGTCGATCCTGTTGTTCTCCGCGCGAGGAGACGCCGTGGCGACGCATGCCGACGGAAGCCTGGTGGGTCCGGCGTCTTTGTTCCCGGGTGCATCGACTCCTGCGCGACCGGGAGAGACCATATCGCTTTGGTCGGTGGGATTCGGTTTGCCGACAACACCTCTGGTGGAGGGATCTTCGTCGCAAAGCGGATCGCTCACGGGGGCGTTGGCCTGCTACCTGGACGGCGTGTCGGTACCGGCAGCCGCAGCGCTTGTGAGCCCGGGTTTGTACCAGATCAACGTCACCATCCTGAACGGCGCAACCGCAGGTATCAAGCACTTTTTTTGTACGTTTCCGCTGCCTTCGACTCTGGGCGTCCCGAATCCGGCGTTTGCGGCGGACACCTCGACACGCGAAGTACTGATCGCCGTGCAGTAGCTGGCAACCTGCCAGCCACCACAGTCGCGTTTTGCGCTAAATTTGTTGCACCCTGGAAGGCAGCCTAGAAAAACCCGTTCGCGGTAGGGATGACCTTCACTGATCACCCCCACATAGATCCGTGCTCGCCCCGTCAGAGCACACGGCTCCTACCTTGGATCCTGGCGTCGAGTCGAACGCTCGGATAGGGATGTACAACCGTAGGCGTTGGCAGCCATTGCTGAAGGTCGGGACTAACTGCGTCCATGTCGGCTTATGCTTGTCGATGCGGCGTCGCAACACCTGCCGCCGCGCCCGCGCCACGCGGGTGGCCGAACCGCTTCAGCGCTCGCAGATTCCCTGGCACCGCATGGTACTGGTAGTAGCCGTTGAGAACACTTCGCAACCATGCCCCGGTCTTGCAACCGGCTCGTGCATCCGTCGCCAAGTTCTTGTTGAGCCCCTTGTACCATTTGAGTGGGGTATCGGAATGCTCGGCGTTGATCGCCTCAAAAAGGAGCGCAAGTTCGCGCTCGGCGCGCGCCGCGACGTTAACGAGGCTGGCCACGCCGCATTTCGAACTCTGCGAAGAACACCCTCGCCGGCCGGACCCTGCCGTCTCTCGCATCCCCCAAGCCCTGGCGGATGCCCTCGCTCGCGTCGGCTTGCGCGGCAATATCCAACAATCGCTGATAGGATTCGGCGTCCTGCACTGTGGCGGCCTTCCCCTTGACGGTCAACACGACGGGACGCTTACTTTTTTCTTGAGCTGTTTCATGAACTCACCGGAGCGGCGTCGAAGCGGCGTCATCGACTGGATGTCTTTCGTGATGTCGAGCATTGGGCCTGCTGTCAGTAAAGCACCTTTTTAGATGCAACTAGAATATTCTTTCCAGCCTCAACGGAGCACTGGGCTACCGATTTCCGGCTCTGCCCTTTTCCCGACTCTTGTTTCGCCGCGCACCGGCCAACTGATATCGTAGATCCGAAAACCGTCCACCCATGAACTACGTCGCCATCGCCTGCCTCGCCCTGACCCTCCCTGCCTGGGCCCAGATCCGCACGGAGAAACTCCATGGCCGGGACGTCTGGACCCTCGAGACGCGCGACCTTCGCGTCAGCTTCACTCAGTCCGGCGGCCACTTCGTCCGGATCGCGTTGCCCGAGGGCGGCCTCGTCAATCCACTCTGGATTCAGAAGCAGGCCACCGTGGACACCGAGCAATACCTTCCGGCGCGCGATGAAAAGGCCTACGGCGGTGGTTCCAGCGCACGGCTGATGGCCGGCCTGCTCGGACACAATCTCTGCTTCCCGTTCTGGGGCGACCCCACCGAACAGGAGTACCGCGCGGGCATGACGTTCCACGGTGAAACCGGTGTGGTGCGCTGGCAGCGGGTTCCCGCCGGGTCGGGAATGCTGGTCATCCGGGCCGACCTTCCGGAGTCGCGGACCGCCTTCAGCCGGTCCATTCGCCTGGCCGGGCGCATCGCATACTTCGATTCACGCGGCATCAACCTCAGCGGCTGGGACCGGCCCATCGGATGGTGCGAACATGCCACCATCGGCCCGCCGTTTCTCGAGCGAGGCGTCACGCGCATGGACGCCTCCGTGACCCGCGGGCGCGACTCCGGCGACGAATCGGGAAAGGAATACCGCTGGCCGCAAGGCGTCGCCGACGGGCAGGCCATCGATCTGCGCACCGTCCGCGTCGTCGACAAATCGGGATTCGTCAACAACTTCCTGGTCGATCGCGCGCGCGAGTTCGGCTTCGTCGCGGCCACCCACCCCGGCAAGCGCCAGGTGTTCGGTTACGTGTTCCGGCGCACGGAGTTCCCCTGGCTCAACATCTGGGAAGCCAATACGCCGGACATGCTGACCCGTGGGCTGGAGTTCTCCAACACGCCCACGCACGGCACGATGAAGAAGATGTTCGCGGCCAAGCCCCTGTTCGGCGCGACGATGTTCGATTGGCTCGACGCGAAGTCGACCTTGCGAAAGCGCTTCATCGCCTTCCTCAGTCCGGCGCCGGAGGGATTCAAGGGCGTCTCCGACGTGCGCATCCGCGGCGGCAAGCTGGAAATCGTGGAAGCCGGCGGCGGATCGACGATCGCGCTGGACTTCGACGCCGGGTTCTTCAGCCGCCAATAGAGTACATCGGCCGGGGGGGCGGCACGAACTTCGCGCCGTTGATGTCGTGTCCGATCCATTTGGCGCGGACATTGTCCCGGATGAGTTGCCCGATCTCGTCGTCCCCTGCCCCGCTGCGCAGCAGCTCCTTCACGTCCATCTCCTCGATGGCGAACAGGCAGTAGCGCAACTTTCCGTCCGCGGTCAGCCGGATCCGATTGCAGTTGAGGCAAAACGGCTTGGTCACCGACGCGATGAATCCGATCACACCCTTTCCGTCGGCATAGCGGAATTCGGTAGCCGGCGCGCGCGGGTCGGGATCGGGCTCCGGAGTCAGCGGGCAGATCTCCCGGGAGATCTGCGCCAGCATCTGGTCCATCGATAGCACTCGGCTTCGATCCCACAGGTGCTGCGCGTCCAGCGGCATGAACTCGATGTACCGGACCTCGATGCCGCGCTCACGCCCGAATCGCGCCAGGGGCACGATGTCCGGTTCCGACAGGCCGTGGACGGCGACCGCATTGATCTTGATAGGCGAGTAGCCCAGGTCCAGGCACGCGTCGATCCCGCGCATCACGCGGTCGAAGTCGTCGCGCCGCGTAATCTGATGAAAGCGTCTCCGGTCCAACGTGTCGAGATGGATGTTGATCCGCCGCAGTCCGGCCTCATACAGCGGTTTGGCCAAACCCTCCAGCAGAACCGCATTGGTGGTCAGCGCGAGGTCTTCGATTCCCGGGACCTGGTGCAGTTTGGCGATGAGGACCGGCAGATCCTTGCGGACCAGCGGTTCGCCCCCGGTCACCCGTAGCTTGCGCACCCCCAAGCCGGCGGCCACCCGCACGAATCGATCGATCTCCTCGAACGAGAGGATCTCCCGGCGAGGGATGAACTCCACACCGGAGTCCGGCATGCAATAGAAGCACCGGATGTTGCAGCGGTCGGTGACACTGACCCTGAGGTTGTCGTGCAGACGCCCGTATGTGTCGACCAGGGGGACCGGCATGGTTACAAGGCCAGCATGCGTTCCAGCGGAACCAAGGCCCGCCTCATCAGGTCTTCCGGAATCTCGATTCTCGGCTCGAGCCTGTCCAGGCAATCACGCAGCTTCTCGAGGGAGTTCATCTTCATGTACGGGCACTCACTGCAGTTGCAGTGTTCGTTGGCCACGAAATAAAACTTCTTTCCCGGCGCGACCCTTTCGAGGGAAAACCGGACGCCGCTCTCGGTCATGACGATGAACTCATCGGCCCGTTCGCTGGCGCAGTACTGGATGATCGCGGAAGTGGAACCGACGAAGTCCGCCATCGCCAGAACCGGCTGCGGGCACTCCGGATGCGCGGCGATCTTGGCGCTGGGGTGGCGCACCTTAGCCTCGGTCAACCTGCGCGCCGGAAACGTGGCGTGGACCACACACGAGCCCTGCCAGATCTTCATGTTCTCGCGGCCCGTCTTCTGCTGAACGTACGCTCCCAGGTTCCGGTCCGGCAGGAAGAGCACCGTTTTCTCCGGCGGGATCGAATTCACGACATCCACCGCGTTACGCGAGGTGCACAAAATGTCGGACTCGGCCTTCACCTCCACCGAGGTGTTGATGTACGAGACGATTACGTGGTCCGGGTGCGCGCGCCGGTAGGCGCGGACCGGTTCCACCGGACAGGTCTCGACCAGGCTGCAACTGGCGTCCAGATCGGGCAGCACGACCACGCGCGACGGGTTCACGACCTTGGCCGCCTCGGCCATGAACCGGACACCGCAGAACGCAATCACATCGCCGTCCAGTTCCTTGGCGGCGCGCGACAATTCCAGGCTGTCGCCGATCGCGTCGGCCAGTTCCTGAATCTCAGGCTCCTGGTAGTGATGGGCCAGGAGCACGGCACGCCGCTCGCGCTTCAGGTCGATGATTTCCTCGGCAATGGTTCGAGTCGCCAACATCCGTTTGTTCCGGTAACACTATTTTAACGCTGGATTCGCGAGGCCGGTTTCAGCGAACTCCTCACCTAGTGGGCAGGCGGGACATAGTCCGGCGGCAGCGCCGCGCCCTCGCCAAAGAAAAACTTCTCCATCTGCTCGATCAGGAATTCCTGCGCTTCCCGCGTGCCGAGGTTCAGCCGGTACTCGTTCATGATCATCTTCATGTGCTCCACCCACATCTTCCAGGCTTCCTTGGACACCTGTTCGTAGATGCGCTGGCCAATCGGGTGGCCTTCAAACGGAACTTCGTCCAAACCTTCCATCTCACGCTGGAACTTGACGCAAAATATCATTCGAGCCATCTTCAGGATCCTCTCGGAAAATCAGTCGTATTTTTCGTAAACAATCTGCTTGCGGTCAAAGCCTTTCTCTTTCAGCATCCGGCGGACATCGTCCACCATGGCTTTGAGGCCGCAGACGTACACCGTCAGATCGCGGCGGCCGTTCAGCGCTTCGTCCAGGTGATTCTGGACGTGACCCGAGCGGCCCTTCCACCGCTCGTCCGGCCGGCTCAAGGTCGGCCAGAAGCGGAACGTGGGGCAGTCTTTCTCCATCCGCTCGAATTCCTCGCGGTACAGGAGACCCGCTTCGTATCGCACGCCGAAGATCAGGGTACATTGCGCGGCCTCGAATTCCGCCAGTTGTCCGTGCAGCATGGCGCGGAACGGCGCGATCCCCGTCCCTGTCGCCACCAGAATCGTGTCCTTCACCGGCCTCCGCAGGACAAACGTTCCGTACGGGCCGGCCACGTCCACCGCATCGCCGGGCTTCATGTCGAACAGGTGCGGGGAGAACTTCCCCTCCCTCACCCGGTTCAGGCACAACTCGAACCGGTTGCCGCTGGCGGGCGAAGCCACCGAATAGGCCCGCGTAATCGGGTTCCCGCCAATCTGCGTGTTCAACGAAAGGAACTGGCCTGGCTCGTAGTGGAGCGCTTCCATCCCCGGAACTTCAAAAACAAAGTGCCGGACGTCCGGCGCGATCTCGCGCGAATCCACCATCCGGGCCGTCACCGCGCAGCCTCCCTGAGCCACGACCTCTCGATCGCCTCCGCCCTCTCCAACACAATGTCCGCCAGCGCTGGATGGCCTTCCAGCGAATCCGCTACCTGAATCTCCAAGTCTGGAAGGAGGGTGGAGAGGGACTCGACGATTCGGGGCAGGTCGCGCCGGAGGTGAATGCCGGGAGTCAGGAAATACGGCACCACCACCACGTGCGTGGTTCCCTCCGCTCTCAGCCGTTCCATGGCCTCCCGCAGGTCTGGCGAGGCCAACTCCAGAAACGCCGCATCCACCCGGTCGAACCGGCTTCTCCGCGCCACCTCGTTCGCAACCCGCCGGACTGCGTCATTGGCCGCCTCCACGCTCGATCCGTGGGCGAAGACGACAAGTCCGGTGCGCATCATGGGCATGGTTTCCCGAACAGACGGTGGGGTTCTTTCATTGTTCCACATTCGGGAGGCGGATCACGGCAGGATCAGCGACGGCGTCGGCTCGGCCTGCGCCTCGGGGGGCGGCGCGATCCTTCCCAGCGCCTCGATAAATGCCTTGCCCTTCCGCCGGCCATTGCTGGTGACGGCCTCCATCCGGCGCAGAAACACCAGCGTTCCCAACACATCCGCGTCCCGGAGGCGTCGCGTCGAACCACTCCGCCCCTCCGCCGTACGGATCTCCTCCAGAATGCCTTGCACCGCCTGGAACACCCCCGCCGCGATCGGATTGTCCGGACGCGTCTCGTACACCAAGCCGCTCTGCAGCGTGCGATAGGTGCGGATCAGCCCTTCCAGCGCCTCTCGCACGTCAGAGTCGACCACCCCCCGGGTCTCCAACGCCCCACGCAGCGTGGCCTGCGACAGCAGCACGATCAGCCCTTCGTTCCGCCGCAGGAACTCTTCCGTCACCGGGATATCGGCGTGCGGCGACTCCGGCTGATCCGGTGGTTTCGGCCGCTCGTGCCGATGGGCTTCCACCAGATACTCGCAGTCGACCGGGCAATCGACCGTTTCCTCCCGCTCCCTCCCGCAACACAAGGGACAGATTTCCCCCCGGACGCCCGGGCAATACCGCTTCGGGCGCCGTGTCTCGCAAATTACACAGGCCATTCCCTTCAGTATAGGGGCCAGATGGGGCAGGCAGCGGACTTTCACTCAGTCGATGGGCGACTACGCGCTACCCATCCTTTGCCGCGAATTGCCGGTGCCCTCGTTTTCCCTGCAATTCTTGCATTGTCGCCCTTCCGTGGAGTTGGCAGCCCAGTTGCCTCTGAAGTGGTCGCAGGGGGGCTAGCCCATGCTGACAAACAAGCTGATTCAAGCGATTGAGGATCAAACCGATCAGATCGTGACCCTGGTGATCGAAGAGATCAAAGGCGATCCCGCGCTGCACGAGATCGGCAAGCTCCCGCGAACCGATTTGGCCATCTGGGGAAGAGGCATCCTCCGGCACGTCGGCTCCTGGTTGGGAGAGGACGAACGGCTCCGCCTGGGCAAACGCTATGAAGAACTTGGACGTCTCCGGTTCTTCGAGAACATCCCGCTCCACGAGTGTGTGAAAGCCTTACACCTCCTGAAGGAGCAAACCGTTGAGTTTATCCGGACGCGAGGGTTCGCCCAGACTTCGCTCGAGATCTATGCCGAGGAGGAGTTAGAGCACCGGATCGACCGGTTTTTTGATTTTCTGGTGTACCACTTGGTGCTGGGGTACGAGAAGGCCATGCCGTCGGCGGGCCGTTCTCATGTGACCCACGCCTGACGAGTTAACGATCCCGGGGATTGATTCACGCTCTGGCGGAAGGGAGCACTTCGCCGAAGTGTTGGATGCGTAGACGATTCATGGAACCAATTCTCCTGGTTGGACCCGATCTCGACCGGCTATCGCTCATCCGCCAGGTTCTGGAAGCTGAGGGGTATTGTGTCGACTCGACGGATTCCGACGCCCACGCCCGGCAACTGGCGGAGGACCGTCAGTTTCGCGTGGCCGTGTGTGAAGCCTGCCACCCTGAGCTGGATTCTCTGTTGGGTTGGCTGGCGCGCGATGAGCCCACCATCCCGGTGATTCTGGTCGGGTTGTCGGCATCGTGTCTTCCGCCCGCCGTTCGCCGGCTGTCTGATCCGTCCTCGGGATTGCCTCGCGTGGCGACCGTGTGCGCCGCCGAAGAGTTGGCCAGTTCGGTGAGGTGCGCCTTGGAACGAAGCCGGCTGCGCCGGGAAACCGCTGTCCTGCACCGCGCGCTGAAACCCGACTATTGCGGCGACCTGCGGGAGGGGCGCGACGAAGTGATGAGCCGGACTCTGGACCGCGCACGGCAGGCGGCCACCACCGGTCAGGCCATTCTGCTGACGGGCGAACCGGGTTCCGGCAGGGACACGCTGGCCCGCTATATTCACTTTCAGAGTCAGCGGTGCCCCGGGGTCTTCGTCCACGCCGACTGCCTGGCTATGTCCGCCGAGTCGCAGCAGGCCGCACTGTTTGGGGCGAGCCACGGCTCCGCGGCGGAAGGCCTCCTCGCCGATGCGGATGGGGGCGCGCTCTTCCTGAATGAATTGGCCGTCCTGACCCCCGGCACTCAGGAAAAGCTATTTCGCTTCCTCCAGGAGGGCTTCTTCACCCGGATTGGCGGGACGCGGCGCATCTGGTCGAAGGTCCGGTTGATCGCTGCGACTTCGGAGAACGTCCCCAGTCTTCTGGCTGCGGGTCACCTGCGGGAGGATCTGCTCGGCGCATACCCCATCCTCATCGACGTGCCCTCTCTCCGGCAACGGCCCAGAGCCATCGAACGGCTGGCGAACCACTTCCTGAGCCGGGCGCGTTGCCGGCTGGGACGGCCGCCCGTTCCCATCTGCCCCGATGCGATGGCCGCCCTGCATGAGTACTCCTGGCCCGGAAACGTGGCCGAACTGGAGATGACCATGTTCCGCGCCGCCGTGGCCTGTGACGACATGGTGGGCCGTGAAGATCTGGCTCTGCGGCCTTGTGGCCAGCGCAAGTCTTCCGATGGCAAGCCTTGGCGCAGCATCGAGCGCCGCGCCATCGAGGAAGCGCTCGCGCAACACCGCGGCAATCGGACCCACGCCGCCCGTGCCCTCGGGATCAGCCTGCGCAAGCTCCAATATCGCCTGCGGGAGTACGGACTCACGCGAATTTCGTCCTGAAATCGGCCGTTCCACCCTGTTACGCTGGTCTGGTTTTCGCCTATGAAACTCACCGAGAGGCAGGAGCGTCTCGTCCGGCGCACCTTCATCGACTACTATCCGACCCAGGAGTTCGTCGACAATGCCCTCGTCGTTGAGCGCGCCGAGGGGCTGTACCTTTGGGACACCGAAGGCAGGCGTTACTTCGACGCCATCGGCGGCATCTTTGTCGCCGTGCTCGGGCACCGTCATCCGCGCGTGATGGAGGCCATGCGCCGTCAGATGGATCGTCTTACCTTTGCTCCGCCGTTGCACTCCATTTCCGGCGTGGCACTCGACTTCATCGAAAAGATCGGTGAGATCACTCCCGGCGACCTGAACTACGTCAAGGGCTTCAGCGGCGGATCGGAAGCCAATGAAGCCGCCTTCAAGTTCGCCCGGCAATATTTCAAGCAGGCCGGTCATCCGGGTAAGTACAAAATCGTCAGCCGGTATTTCGGCTACCATGGCGGGACTTTCGGCGGAATGAGCGCCAGCGGCACCGGCCCTCGCAAGACCCAATTCGAGCCGCATATGGGAGGGTTCCTCAAGGTGTTTCCGCCCACGTACTATCGCGACCGGTTCGCTACCTGGGAAGAAGCGAACCGCTTTGCCGCCCGGTCCTTCGAAGACGTCATCCTAGCCGAGGACCCGGAAACCGTGGCCGCGGTCATCCTCGAACCCATCGGCAACACGGGCGGCATCATCACCCCGACCGAAGAGTATTTTCAGATCCTGCGCGAGATCTGCGACCGCCACAACGTCCTGTTGATCTTTGACGAGGTGATCACGGGTTTTGCCAAAACGGGCAACATGTTCGCGGCCCAGACATTCGGCGTCACCCCGGACATCCTGTGCGCGGGCAAAGGCATTTCGAGCGGCGCCATCCCGATGGGCGCGATGATCGCCCGTGAAGGGATGGCTGAAGCGTTTGAGGGTTCTCCGGATCGGGCCTTCTATCACGGCCACACTTTCGCCGGCAATCCACTCTCTTGTGCGGCCGCGTTGGCCGTCATCGACGAGATCGTCGAAAACAACCTGTGCGCCAAGGCCCGGCGGCTGGGCGACTATCTGGCCTCCCGCCTGGAGTGCCTGAAGAAATTCGGCATTGTGCGCGAGGTGCGCGGCCGGGGCGTGCTGCGCGGCGTCGAGTTCGTGCGCGACACCCGGTCGATGAAGCCCTTCCCCGAACTCGGAAAAGCGCTGAAGAAGACGGCCATTCGTAACGGCATCATCCTCCGGGTGGACCCCACGTGGTTCGCCGTCGCGCCGCCCCTGATCGCCAACGAGAGCGACATCGACGAGATGTACGACCTGATCGAACGAAGCGTCGCGGATGCCCTCCAGACCGTCAACGCCTGAACCAGGGCCGCGGCCGTCACAGCCGAGTTCCTCGAGTTGCACCTGCTGGAACCCGGGGACACTGACCCGGTCGTCGGCGATTGTTCTCACTTTGCGCTTCCTGCGCGAAGCTCGCCACCGACTGGTGGAAGGAAGAGCGGAATTCACTCAGCGCTCGGCTGAGAAAAGTCGCGACGGGGCGTAATGTATGCGCCCAAGGGATCCGATTTGCCGCGTGACCGCCCTTTCGCCGTGCGAACAAGGCCAACCGCCTCAAAACCCCCTATGCGTGTCCATTTGCCGGGCAGAATGTACAATTTTGGTTGTCTTCGCGCTCCGTTTTGGAATAGTACTCGCGCGCGTGTAGTTTTCTTTGTTCACGGACTGGGCGTTCTTTCAGCAACTTACGAATTCGGAAACAAGGCGCGCAACTTTGGCACCAGAAATGCGATAAGAATAGCGGAGGCTAAAAGCCATGACGAGCGCAAACACCAGACTGAAATCAGCAGCGGACGTGCTCGCCACCATTGACCGGAGACGCGAGGAGACCGGAGATGCCGGTGTGGGAGTTGCGATCGAATGGTCGATTCTCGAGCGTGAACTCGCTGAACTGGAAGAGGACATCCTCGCCGACCCCGGCGCCCTGGAAGCGCTCCTGGTTCCCGTAAGAATGAAGTTTCGCGGCCGGACACTCGACCGGTAACGCTCCAAGTCCCGCGCTTTCCGCCTGACTCAAAAATCGAACTCGACTTCGCCCGAGGTTGCGCTCCTGTCTGTCGGCGACAGACAATCGACCGAGATATGGAGCGAAAACCTTATCTCTACCAACACTACACCTGGCCCGAAATGGCCGAGGCAGTGAAGCGACAACCGATTGTTGTCGTTCCCATCGGATCGGTCGAAGACCACGGACCGCACCTGCCGCTCGACGTCGACAACTTCCTGATCTGGAACATCTGCGAAGAAGCGGCCAGGCGTGCCGGCGGGGACATCCTTCTCCTGCCCTTGATTCCCTTCGGATTCGAAACGCACCACATGGATTTTCCCGGCACCATCGACATCCGCATGGAGCACCTGCTGCACTTCGTGCTGGATGTGACCAAGAGCGTGGCGCATCATGGGTTTGAACGCATCATGATCGCCGACGGTCACGGCTCGAATATGCCCATTCTGGAGTTGGTGGCCCGGCGCACGGTGCTCGAATCCAACGCGCTGTGTACGACGTTCATCTGGCCGTCGCTAGCGCCCGAGGAAATCCGCCAGGTCCGGGAATCCGGACGCGGGGGGATGGCCCATGCCTGCGAACTCGAAACCTCGGTCTACCTTCATCTGGACGCGGAACGGGTGCAGATGGACAAGGCCAAGAAGGACATGAACCTGCCCGAGTCGGAGTTTGTGTGGCTGGACCTGATGGAAGGTTCGCGCTCGCTCGTGATGGACCACTGGAGCCGTTTTAGCAAGAGCGGGGTCTTGGGGGATCCGACCGTGGCGACGGCGGAGAAGGGCAAGGTCGTATTTGAAGCGGTGGTGAACAATTTCGTGAAGTTCGCCCGCGAGTTCCGGACGCGCCCGCGGGGGGAGCGGACGGACTGGCATCAAGAGCGCTGGAACGGCTAACACAATGTGGTCGAGGCTTCGAACCGTGGGCGAAAGCCCACGGGCTGCAAAAGGGCGAGGACTAACTGAATGGCCTTGCGGCTAGAGCCCGTCCTGCAACATCTCCCGGGCGCAGTTGTAGCCCGGTGCTCCCATCACCCCGCCGCCCGGATGCGCGCCGGAGCCGCACAGGTACATGGCGCGAATCGGCGTCCGGTAGCGGGCCCACCCGGCGACGGGCCGCAGGACGAACATCTGGTCCAGGCTCATTTCCCCATGGAAGATGTTTCCGCCCGTGAGCCCGAACCGGCGCTCGAGGTCGAGTGGCGTCAGCACCTGGCGCGCGAGCACTCCCGAACGAAACCCGGGGGCATAGACGTCGATAATGTCGAACACGCGGTCGGCAAAGGGCTCCCGCAACTCGTCCCAGGTCTGGTCTTTGAGGGTGTAGGGCGCGTATTGCAGGAAGATGCCGAGGATGTGCTTGCCCTCGGGCGCAAGCGACGGATCGTAGAGCGTGGGGCACGTGAGTTCCAGGAGCGGGAACCGCGAGGGCTGCCCGTACTTCGCGTCATCCCACGCGCGCTCGACGTAGTCGACCGAAGGGCAGATATGCATGGTGGCGCGGTGCTGCGGGCCCGGCGCACCGGGACAGGCCCGGAAATCGGGCAGGCGGTCGACGGCCAGATTGATCTTGAGCGAGGTCCCTTCGGAACGAAAACGCCGGATCGCCGTAGCGAAGTCAGGGTCGAGGTGGGACTCGCCTACGAGGCGCTGAAAGGTCACGTGTGGGTCGAGGTTCGAAGCCACAGCCCGGGCCGGGATTTCGTCCCCGTTTTCGAGAACCACGCCGGCGGCGCGACCCTCCCGAATCAGAATGTGGCTGACCGGGGCATTGACCCGGATCTCAGCGCCTTTAGCTTTTGCCGCCGAGGCGATCGCTTCCGAGACGGCGCCCATGCCACCGCGCACGAAACCCCACAACCCGCGCTTGCCTCCCACGCTGCCCATGCAATGGTGCAGTAGAATGTAGGCGGTTCCCGGGGAGCGCGGCCCGCCGTTGGCGCCAATGACGCCGTCGGTCACCAGCGTCACTTTCAACTGCGGTGATTCAAACCATTCGTCCAGGTAGTCGGAAGCGCTTTGCGTGAAGATCTTGACCAGGCCGGTGATGTCGGCGGGCGACAGTTTGGCCGCGCGGGTGGCGATCTTGATGTAGTCGACGAAGTCGCCGAGTCCGCGCGGAGGAAACTCGGGCGGCGTGGTCAGCAGGAGCGTCTCGACGAACTGCGCCAGGCGTTCCAGGTGCTCTTCGAACTTCGGGTAGGCTTCGGCGTCCCGCCGCGAGAACCTGGCAATCTCCTCCAGCGTGCGCTGGTTGTCCTGCCACATGAACAGGCATCGGCCATCCGGAAAGGGAGAAAAGAACGCGGGGTCTTTGGCGTCGACACGGTAGCCGTAGCGCGCCAGTTCGAGTTCCGTGACGATGCGCTCCTGGAGCAGGCTGGTCAGGTACGAGGCCGTCGAGACGCGGTAACCGGGCCAGATCTCCTCGGTGACCGCGCAACCTCCGACCAGTTCCCGCCGTTCCAGGACCAGTACACGCCGCCCGGCGCGGGCCAGATAGGCGGCGGTCACCAGGCCGTTATGGCCGGCGCCCACAATCACCACATCGTAGGGGGCAGCCATGGGTTCACTCTTTGCGAAACACGACGACGGCCAGGGGTGGCAGAGTCACCGCAATGCTGTGGGGTCTTCCATGTTTGGGCGCCGGCCGCGAGGCCACTCCGCCGCCATTACCCAGATTGCTGCCGCCGAAGTACTCCGAATCGCTGTTCAACAGTTCCTGGTAGTATCCTTCCGCCGGGACGCCAAACTCATAGCCAAAACGCGGCACCGGTGTGAAATTGCAGCAGACCAGCAGAAAGTCCGAAGGGTCTTCCGCGCGGCGAATGAATGCAATCACCGAATGATCGGCGTCGTGGAAATCCACCCACTCGAAGCCCGTCCAATGATGATCCACTTCGAACAGGGGGCGATGCTTGCGGTAGATCTGGTTCAGTTCGCGAACAAACACCTGCAGCTTGCGGTGATAGTCGAACTGCAGCAGGTCCCATCGGACGGAAGCGTCGTTGCTCCACTCCTCGTACTGGCCGATTTCCGAGCCCATGAACAGGAGTTTCTTCCCGGGGTGGGTGAACATGAAGCCGAGGAATGCCCGGGCGTTGGCGAACCGCTGCCATTCGTCGCCGGGCATCTTCCGGATCAGCGACCCTTTGCCGTGCACGACTTCGTCATGAGAAACGGGCAGGACGAAGTTCTCGGTAAACGCGTAGAGCATGCTGAACGTGATGCTGTTGTGTTCAAAGCGGCGGTACACGGAGTCGTGCGAAAAGTACTTCAGCATGTCGTGCATCCAGCCCATGTTCCACTTCATCGTGAAGCCGAGGCCGTTCAGATAAACCGGCCGCGACACGCCAGCAAACGAGGTCGACTCCTCCGCGATGGTGAAGGCGCCAGGCACGCTGTGAGCCAGTTCATTGAACTTCCGCAGAAAATCGATGGCTTCCAGATTCTCCCGCCCGCCGTACTGGTTGGGCGCCCACTCCCCCTCCTTGCGTGAGTAATCCAGATACAGCATCGACGCGACCGCGTCCACGCGCAGCCCATCCACGTGATACTTCTTCAGCCAGAACAGCGCGTTCGAGATCAGGAACTGCCTCACCTCGTTGCGGCCGTAATTGAAGATCAGGGTCCCCCAGTCGCGATGCTCGCCTTTGCGGGGGTCGACGTGCTCATAAAGGGCGGTTCCGTCGAACCAGCCCAGCCCGTGCGCGTCCTTGGGAAAGTGGGCGGGTACCCAGTCCATGATGACGCCGATGCCGGCCTGGTGGCAGCGGTCCACCAGGTACATGAAGTCTTCCGGCGTCCCAAAGCGCGAAGTCGGCGCGTAGTAGCCAATCACCTGGTAACCCCACGAGCCGGAGAAGGGATGCTCCATCATCGGCATCAGCTCGATGTGGGTATAGCCCATCGATTCCACGTATTGAACCAGGGAGGTTGCCAGCTCGCGATAGCTGAGCGAGGTGTGATCGGGCTTCCTCAGCCACGATTCCGGGTGCACCTCGTAGACCGACATGGGCTTCTTCAGCCAGTTGGTTTCCGCGCGGCGGTCCATCCACTCCACGTCCTGCCATTCGTATTTGTCGATATCCCAAACAACGGACGCGGTGCGCGGAGGCGTTTCGGAAAAAAAGGCATAGGGGTCCGCTTTCTCCTGCCGGTATCCCTGATGCCTGGAGCGGACGTGGAACTTGTAGAAAGCGCCTTCTCCGAGATGGGGCACGAAGAGTTCCCACACGCCGCCGGTGCGTAGTCGCATGGGGAGGCGGCGCGTGTCCCAGTCGTTGAAACTTCCCATCACCGAAACCGACTCCGCATTGGGCGCCCAGACCGCGAACCGCACGCCCGGGATTCCTTCGGATTCCACCAGGTGCGCGCCCATCTTGTCGTAGGTCTCGAAGTGCGTTCCTTCGCCGTGAAGATAGAGATCGAAATCCGACAGTTGGGGCGGAAAGCGGTAGGTGTCCTCAATCTCCTCCACCGCGCCGTGCCAGCGTTCGAGCCGAAGACGATAGGGAACCGGCGAGCCGTCAAGCTCGCAGACGAAGAACCCCTGGTCGTGGACCCGCGCCATGGGGAACGAGTCATCCCCCATGAGCACCGCGACGGACTTGGCTTGCGGGAGGAAGGCGCGCACCTCCCAGGAGGGTTTCCCTTTGACTTTGCGAACCCGATGCGGGCCTAGGACTCGGAACGGATCTCCATGATACCCGCCGACAATCGCCTCCAAACCGGAATCAAGCATAATGAGAGCACTGCCAAATGTTTAGTGTAGCGGACCTGTCCAAGGCGGAACTGCATTTGCACCTGGAGGGCTCGGTGGAGTCCGAGACGTTGCGCGAGCTTTCGCCCGATCTGAGTCCCGAAGAAATCGAACAGCGCTACTCGTACGAGGACTTCGCGGGGTTCATCGAGAGCTTCAAGTGGGTGAACTCGTTTCTGCGGACTCCGGACGACTATGCCTTGATCACGCGCCGCCTGCTGGAGCGCCTGCGCGCCCAAAAAGTCTGCTGCGCGGAGATCATCCTGGCCGCCGGCGTGATTCTCTGGAAGAAGCAGGATGTCCGCGCCATTTATGAAGCGGTGCGGGACTCGAGCCGGATCGCGGAAGTGGAATGCCAATGGATTTTCGATGCGGTCCGGCAGTTCGGACCGGAGCATGCGCGGGAGGTCTTCGAACTGGCGGCGGAGTATTCCGGCGACGGCGTGGTGGCCGTCGGCATCGGCGGGTCCGAGGACCGGGGTCCGGCCCACTGGTTTGGCGAGGCGTACGGATGGGCGAAATCGAAGGGCCTGCGCCTGACGGCCCACGCCGGCGAGACCTGTGGGCCGGAATCCGTCTGGGCCGCCCTTCGAATCGGCGCGGAGAGGATCGGACACGGGATTCGCGCGGTCGAGGATGAAAGCCTGCTGCGTCACCTGCGGGAACGGTCCATTCCCCTGGAAATCTGCATCTCGAGCAACGTGGCGACGGGCGCGGTGGCCGATCTCGCGTCTCATCCGGTGCGGCGCATCTACGACGCCGGAGTGCCCATCGTCCTAAACTCGGACGACCCGGCGATGTTTCGGACCACGCTCAATGCCGAGTATGAACTGGCGCGCAGGCAGTTCGGCTTCACGGACGCCGAGCTGGCGCAGTTGGCCGAGAACAGTTTCCGGTTTCGATTCCGGTGACCTTCCGGGCACGCATTCGCCGTCCGGCCGGTATAAGATGTCAGGCGGCCCGTGACTCGATCGCAAGGGCCAGATCAGGAGGACACCCTGTTGAGACTCTCCTTCGCTACCGCCGTCCTTGCGCTCCTCGCCGGTTGCGGCCAACCGGCCCCCCGAAAGGAGACGCCGGCGCCATTCGAATTCACGCGCATGTTTGTCCACTGGTCGGAATATCTCAAGCCCGGCTACCTGGACTTTGTCGCCGCCGCTCAACCGGAACTGGTTCAGGTGGGGTTCTACGGCGCGGATCTGTATGCGTTGGGCCATATGCCCGACTCCGCCAAAGGGCTGTCGGGACCGCTGTTCCCGATTCACGGAGGCGCTGTGCAGGCGGTCGAGCCCAAAGACCGGCTGCAGGCCAACCTCACCTATTTCGAAAATCTCAACCGGGAAGTTCACAAGCGTGGAGCCAAAGTGATTGGCCACTTCGCGATGGCCAAGTACCTGATCGGCGAGAAGGGAGGGACGGCTCGAGACGGATTCTTCAAGTTCTACACGGACCTCTGGGACGAAAAGGAACTGGGCCCGAAGCCGGTGGCCGACCCTGTTCAACTGCTTCAGCGAAACGCCGACGGAACCCCCATCGTCACCGACGACGACGATGCCGGCCCCTATGGGGTCTACTATGGCTGCCTGAACAACCCTCACTGGCGGACCGTGCTGAAGGCCTTTGCGCGTCAGGGCATTCGCCGCGGCGTCGACGGTTTCATCATCAACTATTTCTACCGGCTCAACTGTCTGTGCGAACATTGCCAGCGCGAGTTCCGCGGGTATTTGAAGGAGCATCATTCGACCGCCGAACTAAGCGACAAATTCGGGATCGGCGACATCGACAAGCATCGTTTCACCGAGATTGTCAGCGCTCACGGGGATGGGAACCCAACGCCGCTCCGCGTGGAGATGCGGCGCTTCTCCGCGGTGTCCAACAAGAAGGCCTTTGACGATGTATTCGTCAGCTATGGCCGCTCCATCAAACCCGACCTGATTCTGGCGCAGTGGCTGCACGCCTATCAGCCCGTGCCGACGAACGACGAGCGCATGATGCTGCCGGGCGACCTGTGGAGCAAGGGCGAGGATTACATCTGGTATTGCGTCGGCAAGACCGAGCCCACGCTGCAGTTGCGCTACATCCGGAGCGCCGGCCGCGAAAAGCCCTATACGGTGTGCCACTACGAGCACGTGAAGATCCGCGCGTCGATGGCCGAGTTGGCCGCCAACGGAGGCTCGCCGATGGGGATGTATCTGGACTTTACCGACGCCGCGGCGCGCGACGAGTTCGTGCGGTATTTCGCGTTCCTCAAGCGGTACGACGCGATTTACCGGGCCAACCGTTCGTACGCGGAGGCCGCCCTGCTGTATCCGCGCAGCTTGATTCACGAGGGGCAGTTCACCACCGCGATGCCGGTCTTCCACGACACGGGATTCCGTCTGCTGGACCAGCATGTCCTGTTCGATGTAGTGCCCGACGATTTCAGCGGGACGGGCGATCGCTATTCCCGTGTGGTCTCGGCATCCTCGAAGGATCTGACCGCGCCCGAAGGGCTCAGCCGGTTCGAGGCTCCGAAGACCGTTCGCGTGTCGGCATCGAAGCCGGCGCAGGGTAGCGAGATCGATCTCCACTTCGTGAACTATGCCCGGCAGGACAAAGGCAAGGCGGCACGGACCGCGGCGGACGAGAACCCCACGACGGTGCAGGACGTGAAGGTCGACTTCGCGCTGCCGCCAGGGTCTCGCGCCGCGCGGGTAGAGGTGATTTCGCCGGAGCAGGCGGATCCGGTGGTGGTGGCCGCCGGGATGTCGGGCGCGCGCGTGCGTTTCACGCTTCCGAAGTTTCAGGTGTACAGCGTGGCCCGGATTCACCTCACGCAGTGATCCGCAATTCCAGCCCCGGTGGCAGCCGCGAGTACTTCGCCGCAGTGCCTCGCTTCGAACCGCGGGTGTAGCCCCCGGGTTCTGCTTCTTGTACAACCCGCGGTCTCACGCCCGCGGTTCGAGGCCAGGTGCATTTGCGGTGGCCCTGTTCCGATAAACCTTACACGTTGGGTTGTTCTTGTTTGGCGGAGATGTGGGCCGGCGACGGGCCTGGGTCGACGACCTTTGTTACCACCTCGCCGGCGCTCTGAACATGGTTTTGGAAACCAACCGTTTTCGCCGACGGGTGCGTTGGACAGTTTCCGGCGCTATTAGTATGGATGGCGAATTCGGCAGGGAGTCGAAACCGATGAAACTGGGACTGGAGTCCTATAGCACACGCAATTCCGGATTGGACCCCATCGGGGTCCTTGGCCTCGCCGCCGAACTGGGGCTGGATGGAGTCCTGTTCGAACTCTCCCCTTTCCGTTCGTTTCGCGACGAAGATCTCGAGGCGATCAGGACGTCAGCCGCCGGCCGGGGCCTATATCTCGAGTTCGGCATGGGATCCATCTTTCGATGGCATCCGATGGCGGAAAAGGGAAGAGATCTGTTGGCCGGGGCGGGCTATGACGTGTCCGGATCTTCTTCTCAAATCGTCATCCACCATCTGGAGATTGCCCGGAGGCTGGGCAGCCCGATCCTCCGTTGCGTCGCAGGGAACCTGCTCACGAGGGATGAGGGACAGGACATGGCGGCCCTGGCCGACGATGCAGTGGCGATTCTCAAGGAAGCATGCTCCGCCGCCGAGGACATGGGAATCCGGATTGCGATGGAGAATCATGCCGATTTCACGGTTCGGGAACTGGCGGCCATTCTGGCGCGTGTGAACAGTCCGGCGTTTGGCTTCACCGTCGATTGCGCCAACCTGGCGTTTGACCTCGACGACCCGCTGCGGCTGGCCGGAATCATGGCTCCCTACGCCTTGACGACGCACTATAAGAACTACCGCGTCATCCCGGCCAACGGGGGACTGGCCCTGGAGAACTGTTGTGTCGGAGACGGCGACATTAACGTTGTGTTGATCGCGGAAGCCCTGGCTAAGCACCGGCCCGGCATCAACCTCAACATCGAGATCCACACGCAGTATGCGCCGTTCCCCCTGGCCATTTTCGACGAGAAGTTCTTCCTACGGCATCCGCCGCCTCCGGGAGACGGTTTGGTTTGGTACGTCAGGAAGGCCACGGAGAAGGAACCCGCACCCCTGTTTTCCGGGCTGCCTGACGGCCCCCTGGCGTGGGAGAGGGAGCGCCGGGATCTGAAGCTCTCGGTGGAGTGGGCGAGAAAGAATCTGTCCCATATTCTGACCGCATAAATCGGGGAAGGACACAGCGAGCATGGCAACCGAGAAAGTAAACGCCCCCGCCCGGAAGGAAATCCGGATCGGAATGCTGGGATCCGGCTTCATGGGGAAGTGTCACACCAACGCGTACAAGAAGATCCCGTACATCTATCCGGACGCCGGGATCCATCCCCGCCTCCTGGTGCTGTGCGACCAGGACGAAGCGAAGGCAAGGCAACAGGCGGCCCGATACGGGTACGAGGAATACTGCACCGGCTGGAAAGACGTGGCCGGCGATCCTCGCGTCGACGTATTCGATAACTGCGGCCCCGATCCGGTGCATCCCGAGCCGTCGATTGCGGCGCTCGCAAACGGCAAGCATGTCATTTGCGAGAAGCCGATGGCGGTTTCGCCGTCCGATGCGCGGAGAATGCGGGACGCGGCCGCCGCATCGCCGGGCCTGGCGATGTGCGTGTTCAATTACCGGTTCATGCCGGCGGTCCAGTTGGCAAAAGAGATGATCGCGTCGGGAGAGATCGGGACGGTCTACCACATGAGGGTGCATTACCTCCAGATGGCCGGTCACGATCCCTCGCTCGCGCCCGATCAGGCCTGGTATTCCGCCTGGCCGCATTCCGGCGGGCTCCAGGGAATCGGCAGCCACGCCATTGACCAGTGCCGGTACTTGTTAGGGGAAATCAAGAGCGTGTCGGCCGTGGTGCGTACGTTCAATCCAGACAGAGCCGTCCCCAGCGCCGGCGATCCGGAGGCCACTTCCGATGAGGGCGTGGCCGCGGTGCTGGATTTCGAACGAGGGGCGATCGGCGTGATGGAGTCCTCGGTGGTGGCAACCGGACGCAAGAACTTTCTGGCGTGGGAGATCAATGGGTCGAAGGGCTCCGTGAAGTGGGACCTGGAACATCCCAACAGCCTGTTTGCGTGTGTGGCCACGTCGGGTGATGCCCGCTTACTCGGCTTCAGCGAAATCTCGGCGACCGAAAGCGTCCATCCGGACGCGAGTCCCTGGTGGCCGCAGGGCCACAATCTCGGATGGGAACACGGCCACATCATCGAGAAGTTCCACTTCCTCGACGCGGTTGCGAGGGGGCGGAAGATGGATCCTCGGAACGCGACCTTCGAGGATGGCTACCGGGTGGCGGTGGTGATTGACGCGATGAGAAAGGCCAGCCGGTCGGGAGCCCGAATTGAGCTTGCTTTCTAGCGGCCCCGAACAAGTGGCTTCGAAAGGCCCACACGCGCGGCTCGGCGCCGTTCTTCGACCCGCAAGGCCGGGCTGCGCCCGGCAAAGGCGCGCTGAAGCGCGCCGCGGACTGAAGTCCGCCCCACGGGGTGGGGAGTCTGTTCGATTCCAAGAATTGGAGTGCGTATGACATCACCCGAGCGTGTAGCGGCGGTGCTGGACCACCGGGTTCCGGACCGGGTACCGGTGGCGCTCCACAATTTCCTGATGGCGTCCGTCATGACGGGCGCCGGATTCGACGAAGTGCTGCGGAGCGGCGAGGCGTTGGCCGAAGCCGAACTGGCCGCCTGGCGCGAATTTGGCCATGACGTGATCATGCACGAGAATGGCGTCTGCGGTGAAGCCGAAGCCCTGGGCTGCACGATCGCCTATCACCGGGAGATCCCCCCGCACGTGGCCGACCCGGTGATCCGGTCGTTCGACGACGTCGACAAACTCGAAGTTCCAGACCCGGAGAGGACCTTTCCGCTAAACGAGCTATTGAAGGCCACGCGAATTCTCGTGCGCGAAACCAGAGGCCGGGCGTTCGTCATGGGCCGCGCCGACCAGGGGCCGATGGCGTTGGCAGCCGCGCTCTGCGGGCCGGAAAAATTCCTGCTCGCCGTCATGGACCCCGATCTTCGTCCCAAGGTATTGCAGCTTTGCGACCTCTGTTCACGCATGAACCTCGCGTTCGCCGCCGCTCAACAAAGGGCCGGCGCGCACGGCACGAGCCTCGGCGCTTATGGCTGCAGCATGATCTCGCCCCGGCTGTTTCGCGATCTCGAACTGCCCCGGCTGCAAAGGTTCTGCCGGGAGATGAACCGGCTCGGACTGCGCACGTTCGTCCATTCCTGCGGCAACGAAACAGCCCTGCTGGAGAGCCTGATCGCGACCGGGGCCAGTTGCCTGGAACTCGACCCGCGCACCGATCCCGCCGCCTGCAAGCGCGCGATCCACGGCCGGGTGGGCGTCCTGGGGATGCTCGAACCCGCCCACGTCCTGTGCCAGGGTACGGTCGAACAGGTTCGTGCGCACACCCTGGAGATCCTGCGGGTGATGGCGCCCCGCGGCGATTTCCTCATGGGCCCGGGTTGTGCGTTGCCGGGGAACACTCCGCGGGAAAACATCCACGCCGTGATGGAGTGCTCGCGCACCGAGGGCGTGTATGCCGCCGACGGATCGCTGCCGAACCTGCCGGTGTGAGATCGAGGCCCGAAGGTCCGGGCGAGTGCCTTTACTTTGCCGGCAAACCCGCCACACTGAATGTGGACGCGCCCGGACGCGTCCTCAATCAAGGAGCATCGCCATGCGTACGGAAACCTCTCGACGGCAAGTCATCAAAAATTCCGCGGCGGCCCTGACGGCTGCATCCTATGGACGCGTAGTCGGCGCCAACGGCCGGGTCCGGCTGGGAACCATCGGAACCGGTGGCCGCGGGAAGTTTCTGATGCGGGAACTGATCAAAATCGGCGGCGTGGAGTGGATTGCCGTGTCCGACGTCTACTCGGTCCGGCGCGATGAGGCGGCGGGAATCGCCGGAGGGCCGGTGAGGGCGTACAACGACTACCGCCGGTTGCTCGACCACAAGGAAATCGATGCCGTTATCGTGGCCACACCCGATCACTGGCATGCCCAGGCCACGATTGACGCCTGCAACGCCGGCAAGGATGTGTACGTGGAGAAACCGATGGTGCACTATCCCGAGCACGGGCAGGCCGTGGTGCGGGCCGCCCGCGCCAACCGGCGGGTGATTGCCGTCGGCACCCAAACCCGGGCGATCCCCCACATTCAGGAGGCTCGCGAGAGATTTGTCGAGTCTGGAGTTCTGGGCAAGATCGGCCTGGTCCGGACGTGGATCGATTCGAATTCAGGATACGCGCAGACCCCGCCTCCCGGCATGGAACAGAAGCCCGACGGACTGGATTGGGACCGCTGGCTTGGCCCGGGACCCAAGGTGCCGTGGAATCCCGATATTTATTTCAGCCCGTACAAATGGCTGCACTACGACGGCGGCATGATCATGGGCATCGGCATCCACTCAATCGACTCGGCGCACCAGTTCCTGAACCTCACCAACCCGAGTGCCGCGGTTGCGGGCGGAGGCCTGTACCGGTTCAAGGACGGGCGCGATACCGGAGACGTGGTCAACCTGATCCTCGAATACCCTCAAGAGGTCAATGTGACCTTTGAAGCCGAGGCGATGACCGTCGGGATGCCGCAGCAGAGAGCGGCGGGTACGGAGTTTCGGGGGACGGGCGGCATTCTGGAGGTTCTGTGGTATGACAAGGACCTCGGCTACGAGTTCACGCCCAACCCCAAAACCAGCCAGGCCGCTCCGGCAAAAGCGCCGGGATCGCCGTTCAACCCGACGCCGTTGCTCAGGAACTGGCTGGAGTGCCTCGTCACGCGCCGGAAGCCGGTTTCGAACGAGGAGACCGGCTACTACTCCGCCATCGCGTGCTTTATGGGGAACCAGGCGTACCGGACCCGGTCGCGGGTGGTTTGGAACCCGGACTGGCGCCTCCCCGCGTAGCTTCCTGGATCTCAGGGGCAAACCGACTAAAGGGGTTGCTATCCCTTGTTTCCCGTCCCTTGTTTCCCGACAGACAGACGTCACTTGCCGCGCGCAATATCGACGGCAAGCTGAATCGCCTCGTTGATCACCTCTGCAACTTCGTAAACGAGGTCTTCAATCGCCTCAAGGTCCTTCTCAATGGCCACAAATTCAGAAGGCCTCCAATCGGCTTGAGGCACCGCGGACTTGCGGGATCCGCCGAAGAACATACCATATTCTACTCTCGGGAAGACTTGGACTTCCCAGAATTGACCGAGAACAAAGCTCCAAGCCAAGGCACTCACCGAGAAGAATACCTCGTTTCACTCGCGTCGTTGTTTCTCAACGGTCTCCAGAGCGCGAACCGTCATATATTGACAGTTTATGAAGGCCCATGCTACGGTACAGCCATGAGCATGACCTCTCTCAACATCTCCCTCCCCCAGAACATGAAGGACTTCGTTGAGGGCCAAGTGGAGGCATGCGGGTTCAGCACGCCAAGCGAGTACATCCGGTCTCTCATTCGTGCTGACCAGAAGCATCGCGCCGAGGAGAGACTGGAAAGCCTCTTGCTTGAAGCGTTGAACTCCGGAGAGCCTGTCGAGATCACACCGGAGTATTGGGAGCGCAAGCGAACACGGCTTATCGAGCGTCACACGAAGAAAACGGGTACGCGGTGAGATTCGGGTACGTCGTCTTGTCCCCGGGCTGACCGGGACATCGACCAGATCGCTGACTACCTTGCTGAAGAATCCAGACTCGAAACCGGACTTGTTTCCTCGCCGAAGTCTATGAGACCTTCGCACGACTCGCCGCACAGCGGGAGATCGGTTGGCCCGATGAGGCTCGATGGGCCGTGGCGCGCCGAGTCGATCGCGTAGTTCAGCGTGTCCGCGTTGGACGAATGGAGCCGCTGGTTCCGGTCTTTGCGGGCAATGGTCGCGGCGATGTCGCTGCTCTCGACGAGGGACCCCCTCGGTGTGGCGCAGGTTCTGGCCAGGGGAATGATGGACCGCTCACTCTGTGGCCGTGAAAAAGGACGGACAGCTACCGCTCCCTCGGCGGCTGTGAAAAAAAGGGGACGGCCACCCCGTTTCCCGATCAACGTTTCGTGAAGAATCAACGATTTGTGGTCGGGAAACGGGATGACCGTCCCCAATTTTTCACGGCTTCTCCGCTCAGAAGGTCGCGGATCAAGGAGTCGCGGTTCAGGAAGCTTCTGGCGCGGCTATCCCCGCTTCAACTCCGCGCGAGCCGCCTGGTAGAGAGCCCGGATATAGCCCATACTGTATGACCAGCCCGGCCGGCGGCCGCCGGCCATTTCCGGCACGTGATCGGCAATCAGGTTGCCCCGGAAATCGACCTCCACCAACGTCCGCATCAGCTTGTACATGTCGGTGTAGCCGTTGTCGATATAGGTCTCGACGAAGTACGGAATCGGCGCCGTCACGTTGCGGAAATGGATCTTCCAGAGCTTGCCCATCCTGGCGAAGGCGCGCGCGGCTTCGTAAACGTTCTTGCCCGTGTGCTTGCCGCCTTCCATCCACGTGCCGCAACACAGGCAAACGCCGATATTCGGAGAATTAGCGATCTCGAGCGCCCGCACATAGCCGTCGAAGGTTCCGAAAATGTGGCGGGGAATGCCGCCCAGTTCGGGAACCGGCGGATCGTCGGGATGGATTCCGATCCGCACGCCGGCCTCCTCAGCGACGGGAGCGATCTGCCGGATGAAGTAAGTGTAGTTCTCCCACAGCTCTTCTTTCGAGTACTTGCGGCCGTGCGTCAGCGCGCCTTCGTAGGTCTTGCCGTCCCAGGTGCCTTTGGCGGTCTCGAGCTTGAACGCGCGGGCCGATGCGCCCCCTCGAGTGGTCTCGCGCGGGCTCGACCAGATGCCATTGGCCATGTGCGCGTAGGTGATGTATCCGATGCCGGCTTTGCCCGTGTCCCGGATGTACTGTTTGAGCCAGGCGATCTTTTCATCGCGTCCAGGGAGGTTGAGCGTCACCTCTTCGATGTTCCGGTTCGCGTTGTTCGAGATGTTCCAGACTTTCAAACCGGCGGGTTCCACTCTCTTCTTGATGGCGAGGAAATTGTCGAGCGTGGCCTGACCCGTGCCCGTCTGGACGTTCAGGTATTCGACGCCCATCTGCTTGATCCAGGTGAGATCCTCATCGGTGACATCGGCCGGGACCTGCATCGAGATCTTGATGCCCGGTGAAAGCGGGTCGAGCTTCCTGGCCTGCGCCATTCCGGCGGCGGCGGCGCCCATGGCGGCCATCGCGAATTGTCTTCTTCCCAGGTCGTTAGGCATGATGAATTCTCCTGTTGATTCTATCCAGGATCGCCAGCGTCCGTGAGCCTGGGCCGGCGGCGGCGTCCCTTCATCACGAGTTGGAACTCCAGGCTTCGCCCCAGGCTTGGCCCGGCGTGGGCGCGCTAAAGCGCGCCGCGGACTGAAAGTCCGCCCCACGGGATTTGCGCCATTGGCCACGGGTCTCGCGCTCCGCCTGATACAATCACGGTTTATGTTCCAAGGCATCGAACACACCGCCATTGCCTCGAGCGACCCACAGAAACTGGCTCAGTGGTATGTCGACTATCTCGAGTTCCACATCAACTTCTCCTACGGAGGCAACTACTTCGTAAAGGCCGCCAACGGCACGATGCTGGAGATCATCCCGGCCGAAGGCGAGCGCGGCTCCAACAAGATGAAGGACCCCGGTGTCCGCCACATCGCCATCATCCCGGACAACTTCGACGCCGCGTACGCTCACCTGAAAGAGCGGGGCGTGCACTTTTTGACCGAGCCCGTCGGGATTCAGGGAAACCGGCTGGTGTTCTTCACCGATTGCGAAGGCAACATCCTGCACCTGATTCATCGGGAAACACCGCTTCCATAGCCGGGACGGGATGGCGTGATTCGCCGCGTATTCAAGGCATTTCAATACCCGGACTTCCGGCTGATGTGGTTTGGCGCCTGCACCTCCAGCATCGGCACCTGGATGCAGAAGGTGGCGCAAAGCTGGCTGGTGCTGGAGTTGTCCCAGTCGCCGTTCCTCCTGGGCGTGGATGCGTTCCTGGGCGAGATTCCGATCCTGATGTTCTCGCTGGTCGGGGGCGTCGTGGCCGACCGCATGGACCGCAGGCGCCTGCTGGTTCTCTCGCAGTTGCTGCAATTGAGCTGCGCGTTTCTCCTCGCAGCGCTCATCAGCTTCGGAATGGTCAAGATCTGGCATGTGCTGACGCTCTCGTTCGTCGTTGGCCTGGCCCAGGCGTTTGGGGGACCGGCGTACCAGGCCCTGATTCCGACCCTGGTGAAGTCGGAAGATCTGCCCAACGCCATTGCCCTGAATTCCATTCAGTTCAACCTCGCGCGGGTGATCGGTCCCGCCATCGGGGGACTCGTGTTCACCAAATTCGGATATGTATGGTGCTTCTCGTTGAATGGAGTCTCCTACATCGCCGTCATCGTCTCGCTCCTCCTGCTCACCAACAAGTACATCCCCAAGCCCCCCGTCGGATCGATGCTGGACAGCATGAAGGAGGGAATCGGGTTCATCCGGAAGCAGGGAGCCATGGAGGCGTTGATCGTGCTGGCGTTCACGATGACGTTTCTCGGGGTGCCGCTGTTGACCTTTCTGCCTGTGGTGGCAAAGGAGGTGTTCCACCGGGGGCCGGAGGTCTTTACCCAATTGCTCTCGACGTCGGGAGCGGGGGCGATTTGCGGCGCGCTCATCGTGGCGGCGCTCGGCAACGTGCGGAACAAGGGCATGATCGCGCTGATCATGCTCACGGTCCTCGGCCTGGGGATGACCGCCTTTGCTTTGTCGAAATCCCTGTTGGCGAGTTTCGTGATTCTCTTCTTCACCGGGGCCGCGCTGATCGCGGTCTTCGCCATGATCAGTTCCCTGGTGCAGTTGATTACCGGCGACGAAATGCGCGGACGGGTGATGAGCGTCTACAACGTCGCGTTTCGAGGAGGAATGCCTCTGGGCAACCTGACCACCGGATATTTCGTCCCCATCTTCAGCGCACCGGTGGTGCTGGCGGTGAACGGCGTGCTGTTGTTCCTGCTCGGGGTGTACTACCTGGCGGCGCAGCGAAAGGTGGCGGCGCTATGAAATGGTTTCTCTGGACGTTGTCGTTGGCCTGTCTGGCGGGTCCCCTGGAGACCTCGCGGGACCGGCAGGATCTCGCATCCCTCGAGCGGATGTCGAAGGAGAAGGGGGCGATGGCGTCGTCCAAAAGCGGCGACGCCGCGGCCCAGCGGGAAGCGGCGCTCGCGTACTCCTATGCGGCGGAGGTGGCCCAGGAGCTGCGGGACAAGGTGAAGGCCAAGTCGCTTGCCGAGGCGGGCATCCCGTTCGCCGAGCGCGCGATCGCGCTGAAGGGAGATTCAGCCGAGTCCCATCGCCTGCTGGGAACGCTGTGCGGGCAGATCATCCCGGCGAATGTTCTGGCCGGGCTGAAGTACGGCAAGCGCGCGCAACAGGAGCTTGATCGCGCCGTGGAACTGGAGCCGCAGAACTCGAAGGTGCTGCTGAGCCGCGGCGTCGGTTACTACTATTTGCCTGCCGCGTTCGGAGGGGGGTCGGACAAGGCGCTCGACCATTTTCAGAAGGCCGCCGCGCTCGACCCGAAGTCCGATGAGGCCTTGCTGTGGTCGGGCCTGGCGCTGCGGAAGATGAACCGAAACCGCGAGGCGCGCGCGGCGTTCAGCAAGGCGCTGCAGCTGAACCCGGCGCGCGTGTGGACCCAATCACAACTGGAGAAGACTCCACCCAACTGATGTCTCTACGCGCACCGGCAGCGGCAGCCGTCCTCCTGATCGCGGTCCTGACCTTCTACTATCCCGGACACACGTGGCTGCACTCCGATACGCAGATCTACGCTCCGATCATGGACGGGCAGGTGGATGGGACGCTCTTTCAGAACGAACTGATCACACAGCACCCACATGTATCGTTTACGCTCTACGACGAAATCACGTGGTTGATCCGGAAGGCGACGGGAGTTGATCTTTATTGGGCGCTGAAGTTTCAGCAGGCCGTGGTGCGGACCGGCCAGGCCGCGGGATTCTACCTGATGGCCACGGCGGCGGGCATGAACCCCGCGGCCGCGATCGTCACCTCGGCCGCGCTGTCGCTCGGAGGGACGATTCTCGGGCCATCGGTGCTGACCATTGAATACGAACCCGTGCCGCGCGGATTCGCCGTGGGCCTGCTGGTGTTGGGCATGGGGTTGGCGGCGCACCGGCGGCATCGCGCGGCCGGCCTGGCGCTGGCAAACTCTCTGATGTACCACCCGCCGACCGTTGCGCCGGTGCTTCTGGTTCTGTTGCTGTGGGTGTGGTTCCATCGCCGCGATGCCATCTGGGATCTCCTCGCGCCCGTCGCGGTCATGGCCGTGATTGTCTTGGCGGCGGCGAAGATCCAATCCAGGGAGTCCCCGGGTTTCTTCTCCCTGTTGCCTGCCGACGCCGAGGAACTGCAGCGGCGGCGCGCGTCTTACAACTGGATCTCGATCTGGTGGCGGACGTGGTGGAGCCAGCACTTCGGCTTGTGGCTTTTGGGTGTGGCGGCCGCGGCGCGGTTGTGGCGGGGTCTTGATCCGTTCTGGCGCTGGCTGCTGGTGGGCCTTCCCACGCTGGGCCTTCTCATGATGCCGTTGTCGTACGTCCTGCTCGAAGGCCTGAAGTGGGGACTGATTCCGCAGTTTCAGCCCATGCGGGCGCTCCTGTTCGTCACACTGATGCCGCTGCTGGCCGCTTGTATTGCGGGGACGCGGGCGGCATCGACCGGACGGATGGTGGAGTCCTTCGCCTGGTTTGTCCCCGTGTACTGGATTCCGGCCAATGTGCGCTTGTGGGAGGCGCCAGCGCTGGATCGAGTGGCGTTGGTGGCAGGCCTGGCCGCGCTGACGGCCGCCGGCCTGTCGATGCTGGAGAAGCGGAACTGGGTTCCCCTTGCCGTGATTGCGGCGCTGCTGCCGTTCTACGCGATTCCCCGGGTTGCCGGGGGACGTCAATGGTCGAAGCTGATCACGCCGGAATTGACCCAACTGGCGGACTGGGCGAACCACTCCACCCCGAAAGACGCGGTGTTTGTCTTTCCCACCGCGGGGCAGAACCTGGCCCCCGGGATCTTCCGGGCCGAGTCGCGGCGGGCCCTGTATGTCGACTGGAAAGGAGGCGGACAGGTGAACTACTTCGTCTCCCTGGGACGGGAATGGTGGCGGCGCTACCAGGAGGTGATGGCCAAGCCCGATCCCTCGCGCCCGCTGTCGTGGTACGCCGAACGCAAGATCGATTTCATTGTGCTGGACGCGGCGGAACGGCGCGGGGACGCGCGGCCGGTCTTCGAGAACCCGAAGTACGTGGTGTACCCGACTCACCCGTAGCTTCTTCCGTGCGATTACTTCCCGGCGGCGCCAAAAGCCAGCGAAGCTGGCCTCGAGGCGCGGGCAGACCTGCGTTGAGGTCGATCCTGCCGAGCGATCCTTTCTTGACGTTGACTACGAGCGTTGGAGAATCGAGAAAGAAGGAATACAGCTCGCTGAACAGCGGTTCGTGGCCCACCAGCAACAGGTCCTCGATGTCGTGATGCAGGCGCACTTCTTCCCAAACCATGCGGGCCGTTCCGCCCGGGCTCAGGGCCTTCGTCTCGATCAGGTCGCCTCGGTAGCCGAGGCACTCGGCCGCGACCTTCGCGGTTTGCCGGGCCCGGATCAGGGGGCTCGAGACAATCAGTCCGGCGGACATCCTGCAGGCCTTGGCCAGCTTGAACACCTGTTTGAGTTTGCGGACTCCCTTGGGGGTCAATTCGCGGTCCGCGTCCCGGCCGGTCGGCGCGGCGTCTTCGGCGATTCCATGTCGAAGCAGGTACAAGCGCATCCGGGCTTATTCTAGCGAGTCTCGAGGTTCACGTCCGCCCCCCTCGAGCGCAAACTCAGGACATCGGATCGAGGTCCAGCAGGGTTCGCGGGATCAGGTAGTGGTTGGCCAAATGACTCTTGACCGCCATCTCGGAAATCCCAAAGTGCTCCGCGGCGTCTTCGAGAGCCTCGGGGAGGAACTCATCGCCCAAATATGCCCTCAGGCTGTCGATCGGGCACAAAAACTCCGCGGCAAAGGCGCGCTGCACTTTCTGTCGCGCCGTCGCTGCATCGGTAATCGGGAACCACTGGTCACCGCCTTCCGCCGAGAGGTAGTCGGCGATGAAGCGGGCAGCCTCGAACCTGCGGGCCGGCCGGTTTCTCTTGTGAAAGAGCAACTTCAAATCCGGGTCCGTTCCGGCTCGAACCGCCAGGCCCATCGGCGCGTCAACGGATGGCTTCGCACCCAGATCATCGGGCGAGATCCGCCGGAGTTCAGAAAGGGCTTTGTCGTCCAACGGCTGACCCCCGACACCGAGCGATTTCCGAACAGCAGCCGCCAGGCGCCTGGCCCGGTGCCACGGCGGCACGCTTCCGTCCGGTCCGATCGAGTGCTTGGGAACAGAGACTCTACCGTGAATCCCGGGCCGTGCAGCCAGACGGATCACCTGTTGTAAAGCGGATATCGGATCGCTGCCTGCACAGACGGGAGCGATCTCGTCGGTGGCATTCACGCCGGCCTCAGTGGCGAGACGGAGGAGACGTTCGAGGAGGTCGGAAGGTGCGTCGTCCGCATCGTATCCCAGGCGCGCTTCGATCTTCCTTGCGGCGGACTGGTCGCGATCGGCCCTTTCGGCGATGACTTCCCGCCAAAGGACATGCAACTCGGTTTCTCTCCAGGTGTCGAGTCTGCTCAGCACGAGGTCTATGAAGTTGTCGATCTCTCGCTCGAAGTCTCGCGCCGGGACAGCCAACTCGAACTCAGAAAGATAGCGAATCGGTTCGCTCGACAAGGCCGGGGATCGCCGGCAACTGACTCGGATGGACTCCCCGTCGCTGGTAAAGGCCACGTTGGGCCAAATGAAGCCGTAGCCGGCGGCTGGAAGCTCGTGACTCATCCGCCAGTTCGTGTCCGGGGGAAGTTCGTCCGTCGATAGGCGGATTCGAGAGGGCAGTGGCTCCCAGCGAAGCCGCCACCATGAGGATGCCAACCACATGGCAAGCGGATACGCCGAAACCCGAGCGCCTTCCTGAACAGACTGGGACCACACGTCCTCGAAGCGCGTTGCGTTCTCGGGTCCGAAACAGATCTGAATACTGGCGGACGTTTTGCCGATTTCCTCCGATCCTTGAAAAGGCGGAAGCCATTTCAGCTCGATGGACATTCCAGACGTCATGGCAGTGTCCACCGCTCCAGGACTTTCTCGCGAAAGGGATCTGTTTGCGGCATCGGGTAGCCGTGATAGAGGCCGTCGCCTTCGAGTTGTGCCTCGAGCGGTTCCCCGTTATCGGTGACGGCCCAGACATTCTGGGGCCAGCCGTTTCTCTCCTGGGCGCTGAACATACCTCGCTGAAATCCCTCCTGCAGTAGTCTCAGCGCTTCAGAGGAACTGAAAATCCGCACCTGGTCACAGAGCGTCTTGCCGCGTCTCGGCGCACGCGGGGGGACAAGCCCGAAATCGCCGGGGCTGCGTTTGTGCTCAGGATTCCCCCGGTAGCGGACATTCCCGATACGCGTGGAAAGGCTCGCCCATCTCGTCCGGGCTTCTTCGGCCGCACAAATCCGCCGCTTGGGGTTGAACGTTCTTCTGTTCAGCGTCATCGCGAGGATGGAGGGGACCTCCACCATTGTCAGAATACCGCGCCTCATCCTGAGCTACGCAGGAACGCCGCTGTTTTCAAAAGAGCCGGGGCCAGTCACTTGTCGCACCGCATCCGGACCCGCCGGAGGCCCCCATGCCATACTGAGGAGGCTTGGCGCACCTGCCCGCTATTCTGACCCTGGTCTCCGCCCTTTCCGCGCTGGTCTCCATCACCTTCAGCCAGATCGTGCAGGGTCTGGCGCTGGCCGCCGTGCTGGCGCTGCGGCGTCCGGTTCGCGCGCCGCGAATCTGGATTCCGCTGGCGCTGTTTCTGCTCGGCACGCTGCTGTCGCTGGCCGCGTCTCCCGACCCGATGAGGGGCCTGCCGCAAGTGAAGAAACTGTACGTCTATCTGATGCTTCCGCTCGCCTACACCACGCTGAGCGAAGTGGGCCTGTGGCGAAAACTCGTGCTGGCGTGGGGAGGCATGGCCGCCCTCGCCGGCCTGCTCTCGATTGCCCAGTTCGCCGCCAAGTGGCAAGCCGCGGCATCGGCCGGGCGCCATTTCTACGACTATTACGTGGTGGAACGGATCACGGGCTTCATGAGCCACTGGATGACCTTCGGCGGTGAGCAGATGCTGGTGCTGCTGTTGCTGACCGCCTGGCTGCTGTTCGCGCAGACGGACCGGCTGCGATGGTTGTGGGGCGCGTGCGCGCTGGTCATTGCGATCAGTCTTCTGCTGGGAATGACCCGCAGCATCTGGCTGGGGACGGTCGCCGGAATCGCCTACCTGCTGTGGATGTGGCGGCGATGGTCGGTAGCCCTCCTGCCGGCCGCGGCCGCGTTGCTCTGGCTGATGGTCCCCCAGGCGGTTCGGACGAGGATGGAATCGATTGCCCGGCCGGCGAAGGTCGACTCCAATCTGCACCGCGTCGTGACCTTCCGGACGGGACTGGAGATGATCAAGGCCCATCCCTGGCTGGGCGTGGGGCCCGAGATCGTCAACCAGTCATTTCAGGAGTGGGTGCCGGCCGACATCCCTCGGCCGCTGCCCGAAGGGTACTACGGCCACCTGCACAACTTTTACCTCCAGTACGCCGCCGAGCGGGGAATCCCGACGTTGCTGGCGCTGCTGAGCATGTTGGGACTGATGCTGTACGATTTCGCCGCGGCGCTGCGGCGGCTGCCGACGGCCGGCCAGAGTCCGACGGCCGACGTCCGGTTCGTGCTTCACGGCGCCATCGCCGTCGTGTTCAGCATCCTGGTGGCCGGTGTGTTCGAGCACAATCTGGGGGACAGTGAAGTGCTGACGATGTTCCTGCTGACGGCCGCGGCGGGGTACGTGGCGAGGGATGCTGCCCTAGGCGCTGCGGCGCGCCAAGCGAACTGACGCTGAACTTGGCCGCGGGATCGATGGCCGCTTAGCGGACAGGCGACGCCTTGGCGCCGTGTCCGTTTCCGTTCCCGTTCGGGGCAATGCCGTTAAACTTCACCGAGACCAGCTTCGACACGCCCGGCTCCTGCATCGTGACCCCGTACATCGACTGCGCCGACTCCATCGTCTTCTTCGAGTGCGTGATGATCACAAACTGCGTCTCGATCGACATCTCCTTCACCAGCTTGGTGAAACGCCCGATGTTGGCCTCGTCGAGCGGAGCGTCCACTTCGTCCAGCACGCAGAACGGGCTCGGCTGATAGCGGAAGATTCCCATCAGCAGCGCCATCGCGGTCAGCGCTTTCTCGCCGCCCGATAGCAGCAGAACGTTTTGAAGCTTCTTGCCCGGAGGCTGGGCCACAATGTCGATTCCGGACTCGAAGGCGTTCTCCGCGTCCGTCAGCCGCATTTCGCCGGTCCCGCCGCCGAACAGGATCTGGAACGTCTGCCGGAAATGGTCGTTGATGGCCTCGAACGCTTCGTTGAAGCGTTGGCGCGACACCAGGTCGATCTCCTGAATGGCCTTCTCCGTGTCGCGGATCGAATCGAGCAGATCCTGGCGCTGGGCGTTCAGGAAATCGAACCGCTGCTGCGTCTCCTGGAACTCTTCCAGGGCCTGCGGGTTCACCGGCCCCATCGACTCGATGCGGCCCTTGAGTTCCTGGTGCGCCCGCTCGGCTTCTTCGAGCAACTCGGAGGTCAACTCCAGCGTAACCGCCGGTTCTCCCTCCGCCGATTCCGGCTGCGTGATCTGAGCCAGCAAATCGGCGACCCCGACTCCCAATTCTTTCCGGCTGGTCTCGTCCAGATATTTGAGATCGGCCCGCAACTGGACTAGAGCGACTTCCAGTTGAGTGCGCCTCTCCCGCACCTCGTCCACCTGCCCGCGGATCAGCTTGATCGATTCCTCCGCCAAGGCCAGATTGGCCCGGGTCTCGGATTCGCCCGCGGCCATCCTGGTCACTTCGCTTTCGATCTCGAGAGCCTCCTCGGCGAGGAGGGCGATCTTGCGGTCGAGTTCGATGTTGTCCGCCAGAAGGCGCGCCCGGTCGACACCCAGCCGCTCAATCTCCTGAACCAGATACTGCCGGCGCTGGGTTCCTTCCTTCCACTGCGCGTCCAAGCGACTTTGCGAGGTCCGCTCGGCCCGCAGCCGTTCTTCCAGGCCGGCCAGCCGGACCCGCACCACGGCGTGCTCTTCCTGCGCCCGCGTGAACTCCGCTTCGAATTCCTCCAACTGCTGCCGCGCGGTTTCCAGTTCGCCTTCCTGCCGGATCCGCAGTTGCTCTTTTTCCTCGAGCACCAGTTGATTGCGTTCGCGCTGGGCGGCCGACCGGTCTTTCTCCTGCCGGAGCCGCTCCAACTCCACCCTTGCCACCGAGAGCCGGGAATTGACGCGCGCCAACTCCTCGGTCAGCTTGCGCATCTCGCTCGAGAGGGCCACGGCGTCCTTTTCACAGGACTGCTGGGATTGCCGCAACCGCTCCAGGTCCTCGCTCAGAAGGGCAATCTGCCCATCCAGGTCCGCCAGTTGCCGGGATTGTTCGTCGAGTTCCTTCTGTTTGGAATCGGCGGCCGCGGTGACCTCGCGCAACTCGCGCTTCAACCCGAGCGGACCGCTGCCTTTCTTGGTGCCGCCGCTCAGGGCATAGCCGTGATAGCAGACGCCGTCGGGCAGCAGGAAGTACAGGTGCGGATACTGCGCCGACAGGCGCTGGGCCGCGGCGCGATCTTCCGCCAGAAAGCACGTGGTCAGACGGGGCAGCAGGTCCTGCGCGCGATCCTTCAGGCCGTTCACCAGCCGCAGGCCGTCGCTCAGACGGGCGACGATTCCGGTCTCGGGACCGATCGCCGGTTCGGGCAGGCCCCGTTCGGGAAGATCGTGCGAGCCGTTGCTGTCGGGGTGCACGAGGAATGTCGCCCGCCCATCCAGGTCGCTCCGGACCAGGTCGACCCCCCGCTCCGCGTGGCTCCAGTTCGGTACCACGATGTATTCCAGTTCCTCGTGCAGGAACTCTTCCGCCGCCCGTTCGTAGGTGCGGTCGACTTCGACGAAGTCCGCGAGCACACCCAGGGGTTTGAAGTCGTCCACGGCGCTGCGTTCAATCGCTTCGAAGACACGCTTGACCGATTCGGTGGTGTAGGAGCGATGCGAAATGATGCCTTCAAGCGATTCCTTGCGCGCCTTCAACTGCGATGTTTCACCGCGCAACTGCTCCACCCGCCGGCGGCCGTTCTGCGCCATCTGCCGGTGGGTCGCTAAGTCCTCCTCCAGCACCCGCCGCTGGTCCTGGATCAATTCGAGCTGCATTTGCTGCCGCGACAGAGAGTGCGAGAGCTCGTCTTTGGCAGTCTCCAGCCGCTCCAGGTCGCTCGCGGCGACTTCTTCCTCACGCTTCGCCCGGGCCGTCTCGCGCTCGATTCCGGCCAGATACTCGTCGATCTGCGCCAGTTGATTCTTCAGCGTGGAGGCCTCGCCCAGCAATCGAAGCACCGCCACGCGTCCTGTCTCCTGGGTCTTCTCGCGCTCGCGGACGCGGTTCTGCAGGACTTCCCGCTCTTCGTTGGCCGCCAGGCTGCGCTCGCGAGCTTCAACCGTCTGCGACTCGATCTGCTGCAAGGTCTCCCGCTGGGTGGCGATCTCCGCCTGGAGCGTTGTCAAGCCGGCTTCGAGTTGCTGCGCCTCCGCCTCGCCCTGCCCAATGCGCTGGTCGATCGACGCGCTCTGGCGGGCCTGCGAATCCAGACGGCCCCGCGCGCGCTCGATCTCGATGTTCAACTCCGAGAGGCGGGCGCGCTGCTCGGTCAGCAGCCGCTCGACCTCGAAGCAGGCCGCCTGCAAGCGGGCGTGTTCGTCTTCTTTCGCCGCAAGCTGCTGGGTCCGCTGCTCGAACTCCTGGGCGGCCGCTTCCTTCTGGTCCGCGACGGCGGATTCCTGCCCGTTCATTCCCTGGTAGCGGCCTGCCAGAACCAATCGCAGCTTGCCGTCCATTTCCGCCTTGAGCTCGCCATAGCGTTTGGCTTTGGCGGCCTGACGCTTGAGGGAGTTCAACTGGCGGGTGACTTCCTCCAGAATGTCGAAGACCCGTGACAGATTCTGCTTGGCGCTCTCCAGCTTGCCTTCCGCGAGGCGGCGCTTGGTCTTGTATTTGGTGATGCCCGCCGCTTCCTCGAGGATCGACCGGCGGTCCTGCGGTTTCGAGCTCAGGATCTGGCCGATCCTGCCCTGCTCGATGATCGCGTAGCTCTCCGGACCCAACCCGGTGCCCATGAACAGTTCCTGGATGTCGCGGAGCCGCGCGCTTCGGCCATCGATCAGGTATTCGCTTTCGCCCGAGCGGTAGAGCCGCCGCGTGATCGTGACCTCACTCGGGTGCTTCCCGTCGCTCACGGGCTCCTTCGGCAGGTCGGAGGGGATCTGGCCGCTGGCCACCGGGTCCACCAGGGTCATGGTGACCGAGGCCATCCCCAGCGGCTTTCGGTCGCGGGTTCCGGCGAAGATCACATCCTCCATGCGGGCTCCGCGCAGCGACTTGGCGGACTGCTCGCCCAGGACCCAACTGATGGCGTCGCTGAGGTTGGACTTCCCGCAACCGTTCGGGCCGACCACCGCGGCGATGCCGGTCCCGTTGAACCGCAGCTCCGTGCGGTCACAGAATGACTTGAATCCCTGGATTTCTACCCGTTTGAGCTGTAGCAAAAGGCACCCTCACGTCGATCGCTCGGGGGATGTCACTATACTAAACGCGATCACGTCAAAAGTAAAGCGGGCGACCCACTGTTCTTAGGGGTGCCTGGACAGGTAACCCAATATATTGCGTAACAGGCGCTCGGTTGACTCTCCGCCGGCTTCCGGGAAGAGCACGCTCCTGGCAGTAATCCGCACATAATAGGAAAGATAGTGACAGCCGGCTGCGGATAGCGGGAGATCCGGTGCAGGCAGTTCCTTGGTACACTGATCTGGCGGGTAAGGGATCGACTCCGATGACAACCGGCCCCCATGAAGATATTATTCAACAGTCAGGGGATACGATGGTTCCAGCTTCGCCGCGGGAACACGGGCTGTTTTCCGGGGATGGATTCCTGAGGGATGTACTGGAAGACCTCGGGGCGTTCGTCTGCGAGGTGGAAACCGACAGCGTGAAGGCCCTATCGGTCAGCCGCCAGGCCGAGTCGATTCTCGGCTATCCGGCCGATGTTTGGACGAGTGATCCCGAGTTCTTCGAGACACACCTCCACGCCGAAGACCGCAGTCTCGTAATGAGTCGGTTGCGGCTGGAAGTGCCGTCGGGCCGGCGGTGTAGCTTCGAGTTCCGGATGGTTGACGTCGACCGCCGGGCGGTCTGGTTAAAGGCTTCCGCGCGATTGGACCCCGAAGATACCGGCCGTATCCGAATGGTGATAACCGACATCACCCGGCACAAGCGGGCGGAAGAAGCCCTTCGCGAGAGCAAGCGACGGTACAAATACTTCGTCGACCACGCCCGAGACATCATCTACAAGACGGATCTCCGCGGGCGGATCACGTTCTTCAACAACTCGGCGCCCAAGGTGCTGCGGTTTCCGGCGGAGGAACTGCTGGGCCGCAACTACCTGGAATTCGTTCGCCCGGACTTCCGGCACACGGTGCGGCGCTTCTACTGGAGGCAGTTTCAGTCGGGGGGCAAGACCACCTACTTCGAGATGCCCGTGGTCACCGGAGAAGGGACCTGTGTCTGGCTGGGCCAGAACGTCCAACTGGTGATGGACGGCGGCGAGGTGGTCGGCTTCCAGGGAATCGCCCGCGACCTGACCGAGCAGAAGCGGGCCGAAGAGCGCCTGCGCGAGAGCGAGGAGCGCTACCGCATCGTCGCCGAGACGGCCACCGATGCCATCATTACGTTCGACGGCCACGGCGACATCGTGTTCGTCAACCACGCCTCGGAGAAACTCTTCGGCTATGCCGTGGAGGAGATGATCGGGCGGCCGATTACCATGCTGCTGCCGGAATGTCCGCGCCGCTTTCTGCAGAGTTTCGCCTGGGTGGACCTCAGCACCGGTCAAAGCTACCTGGGTACGGAAACGGAGCGTCTGTGGGGTACCCACCGTAATGGCGCGCGGCTGGTCCTCGAAGCCACGATCGGCGAATTCACCCAGTTCGGACGCCATCAGTTTACCGCGGTCATCCGCGACATCACCGAGAAGCAACGCATCGAGGACGCGATCCGCCAGAGTGAACTGCGTTTCCGGTCGCTGATCGAGAATGCCTCCGACCTGATCGTGATTCTGGATGAGGGGGGTTGCGTCCAGTACACGAGTCCTTCGGTGGAGCGAATCCTGGACGTGCGGGCGGAGGAGATCTTCGGCAAGTCCGCGTTCGAGTTCATCCATCCGGATGACTGCAATTGGGTGCGGGAGACGTTCTCCTTCCAACTCGAGCACGGCTCCAGCGCCCCGCAGCGATTCGATTGCAGGATGCGCCGGCGCGACGGTTCGTGGCGGGTGATGGAAGCGATTGGCCGGAACCTGCTCGACGATGCCGCCGTGCGCGGCTACGTCTGCAACCTGCGCGACATTACCGACCGGAAAAAGGCGCAGGACGACCTCCGGCAGGCCAACGAAACGCTTCGTACCCTGATCCAGACGTCTCCGCTGGCCATCATTGCTTTCGACAGCGGCGCCATGATCAGCAAATGGAACTCCGCGGCGGAGCGGATGTTCGGCTGGACCGAGGACGAGGTGATGGGAACGCGTCCTCCCTTCATTCCCGAAGAGCGCGCCGCGGAGGCCAACGAACTGTTCAAGACCCTGGCGCAAGGACGTTCCTTCGCGGTCAGCACCATCCGGCAGCGGCGAAACGGCAATCTGGTTCCGGTGAGCATTTCCGCCGCTCCGATCCATGGACCGTCGGGCTCTTTCTCCGGCGCGGTAGCCATCTTCACCGACGAAACCGAGCGGCGCCGCCTGGAGGATCAACTCCGCCAGGCCCAGAAGATGGAGGCCGTGGGACAACTGGCGGGCGGGATCGCGCACGACTTCAACAACCTGCTCACCGTGATCACCGGCTACGACCAGTTGCTGTTGGGTTGCCTGGATACTCAGGAGAGGCCGGGAGTCTATGCCCGCGAAATCATGCAGGCGGCCGAGCGCGCTTCGTCGCTGACGCGGCAGTTGCTGGCTTTTAGCCGCCGCCAGAATGCCCAACCGCGGCCGGTGGATTTGAACGCCTTGATCGCGAACATGTTCCCGATGCTCAGCCGTCTCGCGGGCGATTCGATCAGGATCATCCACCAGCTCGCCGAAGATGCCGCGACCATCAATGCCGACCCGGTCCAGATCGAACAGATCGTGCTCAACCTGGTGGTGAACGCCAGGGATGCGATGCCCGCCGGAGGGCAGTTGACCATCGAAACCCGCAACGTGGTTCTCACCGGCGGATATTCTCGGGCGCATGTTTCGGCATCGCCCGGTCCCCACGTTCTTCTGGCGGTTACGGACACCGGCGTGGGAATGGACGCGGAAACCCGCGAGCGCATCTTCGAACCGTTCTTCACCACCAAGGAACTGGGTAAGGGGACCGGACTAGGCCTCTCCACCGTCTACGGGATCGTCCAGCAGAATCATGGCCAGATTTGGGTGTACAGCGAGCCAGGCCTCGGCAGCACGTTCAAGGTGTACCTGCCGGCGGTGACGGCCCCGGCCCTGCCTTCCACCGTCGAGGAGCCGGCTCTTTTCAGGCGCGGCGATGAGTCCATCCTGCTGGTGGAGAATGACCCCGATTTGCGCGAACTGGTGGGCCAACTCCTGTCATCGTTGGGATATCAGGTGATTTCGGTTTCCAACGCCGAAGAAGCCGAGGTGATCGGCGCCGACGAGTCGACCCCGATTCACCTGCTGGTGACCGACCTGGTGCTGACCAATGCCGGGGGGAAGGACGTCGTGGAACGGCTGAAGGCGCTACGTCCCGGGCTGCGGACCCTGTATATGTCGGGCTATCCGGACGAGGCGGTGATCCACAACGGACTGATCGAGCAGGGTGCGCCTTTCCTCCAGAAACCCTTCTCGCGGGAAGCCCTTGGCGCGAAGGTGCGGGAAGTGCTCGATATGTCCCCGTCGCCGAGCAGCTAGCGGGTCGACGCCTTACCGTGTCCGGCAGGTGATTCCCCAAAAGGCTCAATGAGTTAGCCGGGCCGCCCGGTTCCCGGCAAAGGGAGGACTATTGCCCCGGCAGGCTCCTGCCGATCATTAGGTCAAGTGAGCGAGGCTCCTGCCGAGGAGCTGTCGCATTTCCGCTCACGGAGAGACAAAATGCCGACTCGCGCCATAATCCTCCTGCTTGTCCTGTTGCTATCGGTGTGCCAGGCCGAGCCCATCGCAGGTTCCGAAGGCGGCGGACTCGATCCCCGCGTGCTTCAAATGCTGCCGCCCGGTTCGGGTCTGGTCGTCGGCATTCAATGGCGCCGTCTCCTCGACTCCAGCGTAGCCGAGCAGATGAAGAGCCAGATGAAATCGCAAATGGCGGGTCAGAGTGGATCGCCGTTTCCCGGGTTCGCGAAACTCGAGGAAATCGTGACCAAAGACATCGATTCCATCTTCTTCGCGGCTCCCGCGGAGGCTCTGACAAACCAGGTGGCAAGGAAACCCGGCGTCGCACAACGCCAGGACATGCCGGGACTACTCGTGGTCAAAGGCCGCTTCAACCTGGCATCGATCCGGGAGATGGTTGGCGAAAAGAAAGGTGTTGCGGAACTCTACAAAGACATCGAGTTGCTCAGGATGTCCAGCGGCAAGGCGACCTCGCAAGCCGCGCGGTTGGCCGTCCTGGACGCCTCCACGCTGGTTCTGGGAGAACGCAGGCAAATCATCGGAGCCATCGACCGCCGGAGGGAGGCGCCCTCGGTTTCCGGCAATCTGGCCTTGCGCGCCGCGGGACTGGCCGCACGGCACGATCTCTGGATGATCATGAGCGTGCCCCCGGAAGCCACCGCCAGGATGGGGAGTTCACCCTCCACCCAGATGTTCAAAGATGTCGTGGCTTTCGATCTGGGCATGACCGTGTCCGAAGGCATGGTGCTTCAGGCCAATCTGCAGACGCGGACCAGCGAGTCGGCCCAGGCGATTTCCGGAATGCTCCAGACAATGATGGCCATGGCGGCATCGCAGCCGGGGGCCCGGGGCCAATCTGCGGAGGCCGCGCAGATGATGAAAAACCTCCGGATTCAGCCGGGCGGCAACAATGTCCACCTGTCACTCAGCCTGTCCAAATCTCAATTGGAGGCTGCCATGCGCTCCAGAATGCCCGCCGGGGGCCGGCCTTCGGTCGCCGGGACCTCCCGGCCGTCGACCGCGATTCCCGCAACTGGACCATCCGTCTCCGAGCCCGCCGGGCCGAAGACGATCCGCATTACCGGCCTCTCTCAGGGACCCGTCGAGATCCCTCTCGAAAGCCAACAAAAGTAGGTTTGGTATACTGTCACGACGGGACTGTGAATGTCCGCCGTTGACGTCTTCGCCTCCACGTGGAGGTATGGCGCCCACCCCTGTGGAGTGGGTTCTCCGTCGTCTTTGTGAGCGCCTGAAATGTCCTATCGAATCCTCCCGATCCGGGAATTCCTCATCCAGCCAGCATTGCCCCCAGCCATTTCCAGGTTGTCCGAAATGGCCTACAATCTGCTTTGGACATGGGAGCCAATTCTCCGTTCCGTGTTCCGGCGTTTAGATGCAAATCTTTGGCAGGAAAGCGGATACAACCCGGTTCTGCTGCTCGGCAGGGTCTCTCAGGAGGCTCTGGACCGGGCCGCCTCGGATCCTCGCTATCTGGCCATCTACTATCACGCCTGTGAACGGTTCGACGCCCACATGCGAACCATCGAGGTTTCCCTCGAGGGGAAATTGGTGTCCTACTTCTCGGCCGAATACGGGCTCGCCGATTGCCTTCCCATTTATTCCGGAGGTCTGGGAGTTCTTTCCGGCGATCACTTGAAGTCCGCCAGCGACTGCAATATCCCGCTGGTCGGTGTGGGACTGCTCTACCAGCGAGGTTACCTTCGACAGTCGCTGAACGCCGACGGCTGGCAACAGGAACAAAACCCGCTCAACGATTACTACACGTTGCCGGTCCAGCCCGTGCGGGATGCCAATGGTCAGGACCTGAAGGTGTCGGTGTCACTGCCAACGGGTCCGCTCTGGATTCGGGTGTGGACGATGGCTGTGGGTCGAGTGAGCCTTTACATGCTCGACACCAACATTCCCGACAACGTCCTCCCTCAGGACCGGGCCATCACGGACCAGTTGTATGGCGGGGACGCCGACACCCGGATCCGGCAGGAGATCGTCCTCGGCATCGGTGGTCTGCGGGCGTTGCGTGCCATGGGCCTGGAGCCTTCGGTGTATCACATGAACGAGGGACACTCGGCGTTTCTGGCGCTCGAGCGCATCCGCCTGCTGATGGAACTGCACGGACTCAACTTTGAGGAAGCCGGCGAAGCTTGCCGGGCGAACAACGTGTTCACCACCCACACCCCGGTTCCCGCCGGAATCGACATCTTCGACCCCGGGATGATGTACTTCTACTTCCAGGATTTCTGCCGCTCGACGGGGATTTCGTTCGACCAGTTGATGTCACTCGGCCGGCACGACCCGGGGAACACCTCGGAGCCGTTCTCGATGGCAGTGCTGGCCCTGAAAACGGCTTCTTATCGCAACGCCGTCAGCCGTCTGCATCGCAGCGTTTCCCAGAGCCTGTGGTCGAACCTGTGGCCCGACCTGCCAACCTGGGAGATTCCGATCACTTCGGTGACGAACGGAGTCCACCTGCCGAGTTGGCTCAACCGCGATCTGGCGGAGTTGTACGATCAGTACCTTCAACCGGACTGGCGCGAACGGGGAAGCGATCCCCAGATGTGGGAACTGATTCGCGAGATTCCCGATGAAGAATTATGGGAAGTGCATCGGCGCCGCAAGCGGCGACTGATCAGCTTTGTCCGGGAGCGCCACGTGCAGGCCGGTCTACGCCGCAACGCGTCGCCCGCCGAAGTGCGGCGCGCTGGCGAGGTGCTCGACCCGAACGCCCTGACCATCGGGTTCGCCCGCCGTTTCGCCACGTACAAGCGGGCGACCCTGCTCTTCCGCGACATCACCCGGCTGAAGAAGATTCTGGGCAACAAGGATTTCCCGGTACAGGTCATCGTTTCCGGCAAGGCTCACCCCAAGGATCAACCGGGTAAGCAGTTTATCCGGGAAATCGTCCAGTTGTCTCGGGATCCCGACTTGTGGCATCAACTGGTCTTCCTCGAGGACTACGACATGAAGGTCGCTCGGGAGATGGTGCAAGGGGTCGACGTCTGGCTGAATACACCCCGCCGCGGCGAGGAGGCGTGCGGCACCAGCGGCATGAAAGCCGGGATGAACGGCGTGTTGAACTACTCGATCCTGGACGGCTGGTTCGATGAGGGATACGAGACCTCCGGGGGGTGGGCAATCGGAACCCGCACACCCTACGGCGAAGGTCAGGACGATCTCGATTCCAGTTCGATCTACTCGCTGATCGAGAACGAGATCGTGCCGATGTACTACGAGCAGCGCGACCGGGGCGCGAGCCGGGAGTGGTTGCAACGGGTCAAACAGTCGCTGATGTCCATCAGCCCGCGGTTCGATTGCCGGCGGATGGTCAGTGAATACGACAGCGAATTGTACGAACCGGCACATCGTGGGTTTCGGGAAATGCGCGATGGCGAATACGCGAAGGCTCGCCAGAGATCCCTGTGGAACACTCAGATTCGTGAGAACTGGGACCGGGTGCGGTTTGTGGACGCGGGTCCGGCGCCCACCGACGCAGTCACGGCCGGCCGGGGAGTCACGGTGCGGGCCGCGGTGGAACT
>CAZGUX010000308.1:0-16622 GCA_964529305.1 uncultured Solibacteraceae bacterium
GGCGCTGGTGATGGAACTGGTAGAAGGCGAAACGCTTCACGGCCCCCTCCCCGTTCCGGTTGCCCTGAACTACGCTCGACAGATTACCGAGGCGCTCGATTATGCGCACGAAAAGGGGATCATCCACCGCGACCTGAAGCCGGCCAACATCAAAATCACGCCGGATGGGATAGTGAAAATCCTGGATTTCGGCCTGGCAAAAATCGCCGATCCGCCGCCGGCATCAGGGAGTCCGAACAATTCGCCGAACCTGATCGAGCGCCCGACCGAAGCTGGCCTGATCCTGGGGACGGCCGGCTACATGGCGCCGGAGCAGGCACGAGGGCAAGCGGTCGACCGGAGGGCGGACATTTGGGCCTTTGGGGTGGTGCTGTACGAGATGCTCACCGGCTGTCGCCTGTTTGCCGGTGACTCGGTGAGCGATACGATTGGGGCCGTCCTGACGAAGGATCCAGACTGGTCGCTCCTGCCGAAGGACACTCCCGCAAACGTCGGGGGGCTGCTTCATCGCTGCCTGGAACGAGACCGAAAAAAGCGGCTTCGGGACATGGGCGATGCCTGGACGGACGACCCTGTTCCCGCCGAACCCCGTGTCCTGCCCGGCAGCGTGAGGCTGCCGTGGGTCGTCGCCGCCGTTTTCGGGTTGATTGCCCTGGTGGCGGTTTGGGTGCCCTGGCAGCGTGGCCCACGGACCGTACCTGACCGGCCGTCACTGCGCTTCCTGATCGACGTCGAAGAGCCGGTATCCTACCTGGCGATATCTCCGGACGGAATGCGAGTGGTTTTTGCGAGGTGGGGTCGAGATGGCGGCACCCTCCTCATCCGTCGATTGGATGAAGACACGATCGTCTCGCTTCCGGGCACCGAGGACGCGATGTATCCGTTTTTCTCCCCAGACGGAAGGTGGATCGCGTTCTTCGCCCGGGGTAAGCTTCGCAAGACCGCCGTCGACAGCGGTGTACCCATGACGCTGTGTGATGCCCCGAACGGGCGCGGCGGCAGTTGGGGCGAAGACGGCTACATCGTTGCCGCATTGGACATGACGGGCGGACTCTCCCGAGTGCCATCGAGCGGCGGTAAGCCCGAGTTGATCACAGGCCTCCACCGCGAAGTCGAAGATGCCACGTCGCACCGTTGGCCCGTAGTACTGCCGCGTGGTAAAGGAACGATCTTCACATCGCTCAGCGGGCAGCAGACTTCACTTTGGGCTGTCAACCCTGGCGGTGCCCGGCCTCGATTGGTTCGGCATAACGCGCGCGAGGCGCGTTATGTGGAGAGTGGACACCTGGTGTACTACAACCAGGGCTCGGTCATTGCGGCGCCCATGGATCTCGACCGGCTCGAACTGACAGGCCCCGGCGTTTCCCTGGTTTCCGGGGTGCCTCTGTACTTTGGCTACCAGTCACTGTTCGACTTGTCGGTGTCGGGCACATTGGCCTACCTGAAGGGCAGGACCGAGGCCAGGCGCGTGGTTTCCTGGATCGACTCTTCGGGGAAGATCGAGCCTTTGCTCTCCAGTCCCGGGCGCTACCTGACGCCCCGGTTGTCGCCCGACGGGAAACGGCTGGCGCTGGCCATCGAACAGGGCGACGGGGCGAATGTTTGGGTATACGACAGAAATCGCGAGACGATGACCCCCATGCCTGCCGGCGCGGAGTATCAGTTTCACCCGGTTTGGACGCCGGATGGAGAGTACCTGGTGTTCCAATCGGGTGGAAAGCTGGCACGGGCCCGTTCGGACGGCAGCGGCCGCGTCGAACATCTCGCCGGCACGCGCCAGCCGTTTCCAAACTGCTTCTCATCCGATGGCGGAAGGCTCTTCTTTCACCAGGCGACGGCGGGAAACTATGACGTTTGGGACGTCGCGATGGCAGAAAACGGCGCCAGGCCGTGGGGGCAACCGCGCCGCCTCGGCGACCACGCGGATATGGCGAGTCATCCGGCGATTTCGCCAGATGGAAAGTGGTTAGCTTGGTCAACTCAGGAAACCAGGAGACTTCAGGTCTACGTGGTCGCCTTGACGCCCGACGGCCGCCCCGGCGGCGGGAAGTGGCGAGTCTCCAGTACTTCCGGGACACAGCCGGTTTGGTCAAGGAATGGACGGGACCTGTTTTACCTCAGTCCCCAGGGCATCATGGCCGTAGCGTATTCCTCGAAAGGGAAGGTGTTCGTACCTGAAAAGCCTCGGTTGTGGTCGGACAAACGGCTGGCTTCCGGGACGGGTCAATTCGTCTATGATGTCGCAGCCGACGGCAAACGGGTGGTCGCGCTACTCGATGCGGAAGGCGAGCCGCGAAAGGCGGAGACGCACGTGCACGTCATGCTCAACGTGGACGAGGAACTTCGACGCCGCGCAGCGGCTGGGAGTGGGAAGTAGCGCTGATCATCTCAGCACTGAAGGGCTGAGAAGAGACACGAACTTCAACAAGCGTGGCGCGGGCCCGCTGTCGTTTGGGCCATGGTCATGGCTCGGCTGCACTCGGAACTGAGCCGGAAGGAGGCAACATGACGCGCTCGCGTTGGGAGCGGATAAAGGACATCTATGGGTCCGCCTTGGAGCGCCCGGAGCGCGAGCGGTCTCGTTTCGTCCACGAAGCGTCCGGGGAAGACGACGAACTTCGCCGCGAGGTAGAGAGGTTGCTCGTCACGCGGGCCGAATCGGAGTTCATGAAGACCGGTGTCGCGGGTGGGACGGGGAACGGAAACACTCTGGCGCCCGGCCAGATGGTGGCTCACTACCGCCTGGCCGCCAAGATCGGCGAGGGGGGAATGGGCGAGGTGTATCGGGCGGTGGACACCAAACTCGGGCGCTCGGTGGCGATCAAGGTCCTCCCGACGGCGTTTGCCGGCGATCCGGACCGCATGGCGCGCTTTCGGCGGGAGGCACAGGCTCTGGCGACTCTTAACCACCCGAACATCGCCGCCATCTACGGTGTCGAAGACCGGGCGCTGGTGATGGAACTGGTAGAAGGCGAAACGCTTCACGGCCCCCTCCCCGTTCCGGTTGCCCTGAACTACGCTCGACAGATTACCGAGGCCCTCGACTACGCCCACGAGAAGGGAATCGTTCATCGCGACCTGAAGCCGGCCAACATCAAGATCACGGCCGAAGGCGTGGTGAAGATCCTCGATTTCGGGTTGGCGAAGATTGTCGAGCCGCTTGACAAGTCGACGGGTTCGGACCACTCGCCGGCCGTGACCCTGCAAGCGACGGAAGCCGGAATCATCATGGGGACCGCCGCCTACATGGCCCCCGAGCAGGCGCGAGGACAGCCTGTCGATCGGCGGGCGGACATCTGGGCCTTCGGGGTAGTGCTGTACGAGATCCTTTCGGGCCATCGCCCCTTTGCCGGCAACTCGGTGAGCGACACGCTGGCGGAGGTCCTCACCAGGGAGCCTGACTGGTCTCTGTTGCCGAAAGACACGCCGCACCATGTCCGGCGCCTCCTGCGCCGGTGCCTGGAACGCGACAGGAGGAAGCGGCTGCGTGACCTCGGTGATGCGTGGACCGAGTCAGACTCGGTTCCCGTGGAGCCTCGGGCAGGACTGGCCCGAGCGTGGCTGCCGTGGCTGGCGGCAGCCCTTTTCGGGCTCATCGCCGCAGTGGCTGTGTGGGCCCTGTGGCAGGTACGCCGCCCGGTACACGACCGGCCGTCCCTGCGTTTGGATCTGGAAGTCGGTGAGCCAGCCTTTGATCTGGCGATCTCGCCTGATGGAATGCGAGTGGTTTATTCGAGAGCGCTCCTGGGTGGCGGCCTCTTGGTCGCGCGCCGGCTGGACGAAGACAAGTCAACCACGCTGGCTGGCACGGAGGGTGCGATGGCGCCGTTCTTCTCGCCGGATGGCAAATGGATCGGTTTCTTTTCCGGGCGGAAACTCCGCAAAGTCGCTTCCGGCGGCGGTGTGCCGATCACGCTGTGTGACGCTCCCAACGGACGTGGCGGCAGTTGGGACGAGGACGACACAATGGTCGTCTCGCTGAATATCACCAGCGGGCTCTCGCGCGTGCCGGCGGCCGGCGGCAAGCCCCTGCCCCTCACCGATGAGGCCCAGGGATCCATCACCCACCGCTGGCCGCAGGTTCTGCCTCGCGGAAAAGGCATCGTGTTTACTTCTGGCGATGGTCACCAGTTCTCCGTTTGGGTGGTCAAGCCGGGGAGCGTGCGACCTCGAATGCTCATCAGGAACTCGAGCGGCGCGCGCTATCTCGACAGCGGACATCTGGTCTACTTCCATCAGGGCTCGCTGATTGCCGCTCCGTTCAACCTCGACCGGCTCGAGTTGGAAGGTCCCGGCGTCTCGTTGGTCTCGGGTATCGCCCAGGTGGCGACCCTCAAGCCGGAGTTCGAGATTTCGAAGTCGGGCACGTTGATCTACCGTCGGGGGAGTTCCCAGGTCAACCGCGTCGTTTCGTGGCTCGACTCAACGGGGAAAGTCGAACCCCTGCTTTCGAATCCGGCTCGTTACCTGACCCCCAAACTGTCGCCTGATGGAAAGCGTCTCGCTGTCACCATTGAACAGGGTGACGGCGCAAACGTCTGGGTGCGCGACCTGAGCCGCGAGACGATGACGCCCATGCCGGTGGCAGCGGAATACCAGTTCTGCCCGCTCTGGATGCCGGACGGAGAGTACCTCTTCTTTCAATCCGGGGGCAAGCTTGCGTGGGCCCGCGCGGACGGTGGCGGGAAGACCGAGTTCGTGGAAGACACTCGCCAGGCGTATCCCTGGTCGTTCTCGGCCGATGGTAAGCGGCTTTACTTCCACCAGGCCACTGAAGGAGATTATCACGCGTGGGAAGCCGCCATCGACCGAAGCGGCGCGTCGTGGAGCCTCAAGATGAGGCGTCTTCCCGGCCCGCAAGGCGACGTGAACTTCCCCGCCATCTCACCCGACGGGAGATGGCTGGCCTACGCGGCCGGCTACCAGGTCTACGTCGCCGTCATGACACAGGATGGCCAGCTGGGTGGGGGGAAGTGGCAGGTGTCCAACAGCCGCGGCGGGTTGCCGATTTGGTCAGGAGCGGGACATGATCTCTTCTACTACGCCTTCAACCAGGGAATCATGGTGGTTCCGTATTCAGTGAAGGGCGCCGTGTTCGTGCCGGAGAAGCCGCGGATCTGGTCGGACAGGCTACTGGCTGCCGGGACGGGTCAGTCCATTTACGATCTCGCTCCCGACGGCAAGCGAGCGGTGGCGCTGATGAGTGCCGAAGAAGGGCCCACCAAGCCGGAGACTCACGTGCGGGTCATGCTGAATGTCGGCGAGGAAGTTCGGCGTCGCGAGGCAGGGGGCGGAAAGTGATGCCATGGCCTATGGTTGCAAAGCTGACCATCTCGTGCGGAACTACCCTGCTTGCTATAATCTTACTCGCAAGTGAGTCAAACTCTTCCATCCGCGGGCCGGCGTGGTGGGATCAATTCGTAACGGGGGTTATGAGATGAGTCCGAAGAAAGCCGAGATCATTGAAATCGACGGCGAGGCGCCGCGCCCTGGAACGGGAGGGTACAAGATTTTCAACCGCGTCGTCGACTGGATTACCAGCGATCGCATGCAATTGATCAATATCACCGACCGCGTCAACGAGATCGTCCGGAAAAGCGGGGTTCGGGACGGAATCGTTCACCTGCAGTCGCTTCACACGACTACCGCCGTGTTCCTCAACGAGTGGCAGGACGCTCTGATTCACGATGCCAAAACGTTCCTGGACACCGTGGTCAACCGCGAAAACTATTGGCGGCACAACGATCCGGAGCACTCCGACTGCGAGCGGAAGAACGCCGATTCGCACATGCGCGGCATGTTCATGGGGCAGACCCTCAGCCTGCAGGTTCGCAACTCCGCGGTTCTGCTGGGCACGTGGCAGAGCATCATCCTGGCGGAGTTCGACGGCCCGCGCAGCCGCTCGATGTCGGTGCAGGTCTCGGGAGTATAGTTCTTTCCATGACACGTCGCTTCACTCACTCCGAAGCGGAAGGCTTGTTGCCGGAGGTGGAGCGTCTGATTCGCGAAGCCGTGCGGCAGAAGCAGGTGTACGAGGCGGCCAGTCAGGCCTTCTCGGACTTGACTGAACGCGCAGCACAGTTCGGCGGCATCCTGGTCGACCGTGGCGCCGCGATCGAAAACCGGGCCTCGCGGGATCGTTCAGGGGAACGGTTGAAGACGGCTCTCCAGGAGATCCAGCAGATTGGATGCGTGGTCAAGGATCTGGACATCGGGTTGATTGATTTCCCGACCCTATATCGCGGCGCCGAGGTCTACCTCTGCTGGAAGATAGGCGAACCGGCGATCCGATTCTGGCACGGCGTCGACGAGGGTTTCGCCGGTAGAAAGCCCATCGACGACGAGTTCCTGCGCAACCATCGCGGGGAATTGGAGCAGTGATCGAGGCTAGCGGCTGGCTGCCCGGATCATTCGAAGCGAAACCTTAACCCGGTTGTGGACCAGAGGCGCCGGCCTGCCTGGTATCGCGCACCGGAAGCGCTAATTTGTACGAGGTGAACAATGAGACGCCGGGGGGACACCCTTGCGGGTTGTCTGATTGTGTTGACCTTCGCGACGGCGTGCTATGAGTTGACCTCGCGCGACATCGTGCCCGCGCGCGTGGACACCGACATTGCCGATGCGATGTGGAATCTCTCCGAGATCACCCATTCGTACCGCCTGTTTCGCGATGGCGCGATTTCGTGGCTTGACATCCTTCGGAAGACAGTATTTCTCGATTCCTTTTATTTTCCATTCGGACGATATTGCACCGGGTTCGACCTGAACCTTGGCCTGCTGTTCGCGATACCCGTACTCCGTCTGCTGGACGCAGCCGGCATCGAGCGGTTTTCGGCGGCGTACAATGTCCCCCTGTTCACGCATCTGCTGCTGGATGTGCTGGTGCTGTTTCTGCTGCTACGGCGCCTGAGGGTACGGCGCTGGCTCAGCCTGGCGGGCGCGGTGCTGCCCCTTCTCTTTCCGTTCTACGACGTGGTGATCGGACTCGGTCACTTGCAATTCGTCGCGTACTGGCCGGTTCTGCTTTTGCTCCACTACGCGTCGAGAATTCTCACCGCCAAAGGACTCGCGGTTCGGGATAGCGTGTTCGCGGGCGCGAGCGGGTTCTGCCTGCTGTTCGCAAACCTGCAGTACACCTACTTCTTCGTTCTCCAGTGCCTGCTCCTGGTTCCGTTTCTCCTCGCGGCGGTCTGGATGGCGTCGGATGACCGGAAGGGTTTGTGGCGGGGTCTGGCGATCAACGGCTCGATCGTCCTCGTCTGCGGCCTGGGTCCGATTGTCGCGCTGGACCTCCACCGAATCCACTTTCCGCACTGGTATTTCGGGTTGATCACCTGGTCACGGATGGGGGCGCGGCCGCCCAGTGATCTCACGTTCTATGCCATGGACGCGATCGAACCGTTCCACCCCGGGGCCATGGTTTACCTGGGGATTTCGCTCCTGAGCCTGGCGGCGATCCTTGCAGGGCTGGCGCTGCGGGAGTGGTTTCGCGCGTCGCCGGCCGGCAACCCGGAGGTGGGTCATCCGAGTCCGCCGCCGGTTGCCGGGGCGTCCACAGGCCGGAAGGCCGCCGTCCGGCCGCTAAAAGGACCGGCGGCCCAGGCTCCCGAGCGCGCGTGGGTGGTCCGGCGCCCCATTCTCGGCCTCATCGTCCCGATCGTGATTGCTGTGGGGTTCAGTTTGGGGGCGACCCGCTACGCAACGTTCGCGCTGCTCGCGACGGCCGCGGCGGTTGCGTACCTGTGGTCGATCCACAGGCAAAGACTGGCTTTGGGCGCGGCGCACGGTCTGGCCGGCTCTCCCGAATCGGCGCTGAAGTTGATCTCTCTGGCGGTGGTCGTCTCCGGAATTCTGGTGGCAGCGTCGTCTTCGCAGACGGTTCTGAGGCCGCTGCTCTATCGCATTGAACCCAGTGCCAGAGTGTACCTCCGCACCATCGGAATGGCCATTCCAGCCCTGGTTTTATTGATCTGCTGTCTGGTGGAGAACTATCTGGAGGCCCAACCGGGCCAAGTCAACCCGGGAGGAGGCTCGAAGTCAACGGTCCGTTGGCGATTGGGGTGTGGAGCGGCCGCCGTCTTTCTGCTCTGGCTGGTAGTGGCTGACCTCCGGCAAACCTGGTGGCCCCAGCTGATCCAGGTTCCACTCCTGTATCCCATCACCAGAGCACACCGCTTTCTGAAGCGGGAGATAAAGGATGCCGGCCAGTTCGGCGCGGCCGATTTCTCGGTCCTGTCGCGTGTCTCCTTCGGGTCCACCGGCGGCCTGTTCCTGGCCGTGTACACCGGGGGCAAACAAGGGATTGCCCTCGAGTGCGACGATGGACGCTTTCTGAGCACCTTTGCGGGCTATGGGGGTAAGTACATCATCACCGACATCCGGAGCATGCCCTGTTTTGAACACTTGTCGGGACAACCCGATGTGGTCCATCTGCTTCGCCGGTTCGAGGACGGCTCGGCGGTGTTCGCGCTGAACCGATCCACTCGGGTGTCTTCCCTGGACCAGCGTCTTGCCTCTGTGGATGCGTCCGTGGGGGAGCAAGTGGCCGGTCTGCCGGACCGCGCTCTGGTGACCCAGTTGATGTTCCCGATCGTGATCTTTCCCGGGCTCAAGCCGATCCAGAATCCGAATGCCCTACTTGAAGTGAGTTACCGCTGGAGGGTCCCGGGCACGGAGACGCCCTTGGCCGAGCCACAGTTCACTGTGACCAAGCCCCTCTATGAGAATCCGGCATTCGCGTATTGGGATTCGCGGGCGGGGTACTTCATGCTCACGCACCCCTACCTGTATCGAACGCTGCAGGTGACGACCGGAGCGGGGGTAGCCGCGCCTTCGGCGCCCGGCGTCTACGAGCTGGAAATTCACATCAGTAGTCCGAACCTGTTCGCGAAGGGTATCCGAACGCGGGTGACGGTCCATCCGACGTTATGATGTCCGGCCTTCGCCGGTGACAGAGCGAGAGACGGCTGGGCTCAGCGAATAGTCTGTGAAGAACAGTAGGTGCTCGAGAATTGAGGTTTGGTGGGCCCTGTTGGATTCGAACCAACGACCAACGGATTATGAGTCCGCTGCACTAACCGCTGTGCTAAGGGCCCTCCCGCCGTTACGAATGTAGCACGGCGCCGCGCCACTCTTTTTGCAGGTGCGGGCGGCGCCGGTTCAATCTGGGCACGCGTTAGCGCAAGGGCGCTTCGACCGCGACCGTGACCTGGTTGCTGCTCAGGATTCGGCCGACGGTATCGGTCAACTCGAGTCTGACCGATACGTTGTTTCCAATCTCGGAAGAGACCGGGACAATCGCGTTGACCTGGTAGAGCCCGACAAAGCCCGGCGCCAGGCCCGCAAAGGCAACCTCGGCCGGAGCGCCGCCAATCCAGACGTTCATTGGCATGGTGACCCGGGCCAAGGGATCAACCGGGGCGCCCACGCCGGGGTCAACCGGGTAATCCGGGGCTCCGAGACCTGTGGCGAAGATGGACAAGACATCTCCAGGCTGGGCAGGCTGAGCCAGATAGAACGGGTTTCGAGGCTGGGCCAGCGTAGCCGTGCCGCCCAGCAGGATCGCGCCGGCGCCCTTGCCGGAGCCGTTGACGGTGAAAATGCCGGGCACGGCCTGCGCCATGGTCCCCAGGTAAGCCCGCGATGCGCCTCCATTGTTCTCTACAACCAGCGAGTAGTCGCTGCCGACCGAAAGATTCGGGCACTGGAAGTTGATCTGCCTGCCCGAAGAATAGAGCAACGGCACCGCGGAGCCGTTGATCTTCACCCGCGCGCCAGCCAGGGTGGAAGGCGCCGGCAAAGACGGCAGGACTTCGGCCGGCTGACCGGTGAATCCGGTTCCCACGACGGTGGCGAGCCCACCCGGACTGCAAGGCGTCGTGGACGTCCAGGCGGCGGCATCGCTCACCGAGGCGATCACGGGTTGGTCGCCCACGATCTCGATTTGCACCGAGACCCGCGCGGAGAGGAGTTCGAGGTTGGTAATCGCGAAGGTAACGTTGTAGATGCCCGCCTGGTTAGGCTCTGGGGTCCAGTAGAAATCGCCGGTATGCGCAAGGAATACGGCCCCTGGCGGAACGTTCTCAGCGGTCAGGGCAAAAGCCACGCCGCGCGGATCCTCGCCCGTTACGGCAAATTCCAGACGCGTACCGGTTCGGCCGTTGACAAGGCCGGGCGCTGTAATGCGCGGAGTGCGCGGTGGCACCACGGTCACGGTATCCCGGACCGACGCTCCGCCAAACGACACAGTAATCTGTGCGTTTTCCTGCGCCGAGACCGGACGAACCTCGCCGAGGAACGTCACCGTGTTCTGGTGGGCGCGGGTCACCAAGGCGTTCGGCACCAGGAAGTTGCCGTTATCGGAGGCAGCCGACAGCGTGACGGTCTGCGTGAACGCGGACGAGTTCAGCAGTACCGTGCACTGAACGTTGTCGGCGGCCGCGAGTTGCTTGGGCGCGCAATTCACGCTCGTCGGCTTCAACGACTCGAGGCTGACCCGGGCGGTCGCGGAGGCGGAACCGTAGGCAACCGCAAGGGTTGCCGAGCCGTCCTGCTCGACCGTTCTGAACTGCGCGTTGAACGTGGCGCTGGATTCACCCCCGGCAATTGGAACGCCCGAGGGCAGAGTGGCCAGCGCTGAATTACCGGAGACTTGCACTACCACGCCTCCGGCCGGCGCCGTCCGCGACATCTGCACGGTACACTCCGAGGACCCCTCGGCCACGATCACTGCCGGCGCGCAGGAGAGCGACAGCGACGTGATCACCACCGGTCGAATCTGAAAAGCAAACGACCGGCTGACGGAATCGAGCGAAGCGGAAAGGGTTGCCGTCACCGCGCTACCCGGAACGCTCGTCGACACAATGAACGAAGCGCTTGCCGAGCCGCTGGATACCGGCACCGAAGCGGGAACGGTGGCAAAAGGAGAATCGCTCAACAGGGCAACCGAAAGGTTGGCCGCGGCCGGACGGGACAGGGCGACCGTGCACGTCATAGGAGATCCGGCATCGACCTCGGCGGACGGGCATTGAAGAGCACTGAGCACGACAGGGCCCGCAAGCTTCAGGTTGACCGAGAGACTGCTGCCGGCGATCGACGCCGTGAGACTGACCGTCACGTCGGTCAGAATCGTCGGGCCCGCCTTGATCGAGAACGTCGCGCTGGTGGCGCCGGCAGGCACTTGCACCGAAACCGGAACCTGCACGGGCGCAAACCCCGTTCCGGATAGATTCACGGTCACACCTCCAGCCGGTGCAGCCAGGCTGAGACCGACGGTGCAGGCAGTGGAGGCGTCCGCCTCGAGCGTGAGGTTCACACAGGAGAAAGAACTCAGAAGAGCGCTTTGCGAGACGACGACATTCGAGCTGACCGTTGCTCCCGAATACGTCGCCGAAAGCACGACGGTCTGCGAACCCTGGACGGAAGAAGCAGCGGTGGTCTGGACGGAGGCGGAGGTTGCACCGGACGGCACCGTGACGCTGGCGGGCAGGTTGATGACGGAAGGCTGGCTCGACGAAAGGGTGATGATCAGGCCCGCCACTGGAGCCGCTCTGGAGACCAGGACGGTACAAGTGGTGGAGCCGCCGGAGGCGAGGCCCGCGGCGGAACAAGTGAACGAGAGCAACTGGGTCGGCCCTTGCAGAGTGATCGCGAACCCCTGTGAGGCTCCGTTGTACGAAGCCGTGATCTGGGCCGTCGTGTCGGCCGAAACCTGGGAACCCGTCGCCGCGAACGTGGTGGTCGTGCCGCCGGCGGGAATCGTGACCGAAGGCGGGACCGAAAGGGAGGCGCTGCCCGAAACCAGAGTGACCAGCGCTCCCCCCGCCGGTGCGGCGAACGAAAGCGTCACGGTGCAGGTGGTCGATCCCGGCGTCGCGATTGCGGAGGGTGTGCAAGCCAGACTGCTGACCTGTGAATTGCCGCCCAACGTAATGGACGTGCTCTGCGCAACACCGTTCGCGGAAGCCGTGACCGTGGCGGTAGACGAAGAGGTAATCGTCCCAGCGGTGGCCGGGAAGCTGGCGGAGGTTGCTCCAGCGCTCACGGTGACCGATGGCGGTACGGTGAGCTGTCCGGAGTTGGAGGACAGCGTGACGACCAAGCCGCCCGCGGACGCCGGCTTGCTCAGGGTCACCGTGCAACTGGTCGCCCCGCCGGAAGTCAGAGCCGAGGGCGCGCACAGCACGCTCGAGACCTCGGCTGGAGCGGCCCCGGCCGTGAGTGTCAACGAGAAGTTCAGGGTGACACCGCTGTAGCCGGCGCTGATCTGGGCAGCCGCATCGGCGGAAACCTGGCTGGCGGATGCCGTGAATGTAGCCGAGGCGCTACCGGCGGGTACGGTTACCGACGAGGGTACGGTCAGGTTGGCGTGGGTCTTGGAAATCGCAATCGAAGCGCCTCCGGCAGGCGCCGCCTGCGACAGGGTCACGGTACAGGTCGTGGAGCCAGGGGTGGAGATGGTCGCGGCCGAACAGGTGAGCCCGCTGAGTTGAACGCCCGGCGCCAGCGTGATCGTGAAAGCGCGGGAGGTGCCTCCGGCCGAGGCGGTGATCGAGGCAGCGATCGGCGCGGTGACGGTTCCGGCCGTTGCGGAGAACGTGGACGAGGAAGCGCCGGCAGGCACGGTCACTTCGGAGGGTACCGTCAGCAGGTTCGAATTGGAGGAAAGAGCTACGGCAAACCCGCCGGCGGAAGCTTCCGTCGTCAGGGTAATCGTGCAAGTCGAGACCGCCGCGGTCCCCAGGGTTGACGGTGTGCACAAGAGGCTCGACAACGCAGCCGAGGGCGACAGAGTCAACGCGAAGGTCAGGGTCGTGCCGCTGTAGGTCGCACTCACCTGGGCCTGCGTGCCGGTGGTAACCGGACTGGCCGAAGCGGTAAACGTCGTTGAGGCGCTACCAGCGGGTACGGTGATGCTGGAGGGCAGCGTCAGGCTGGCATTGTTGGCTGCTATCGCCACCGTACTCCCTCCGGACGGAGCGGACTGTGACAAGGTCACGGTGCAGGTGGCCGCGCCAGGCGTGACGAATGTTGCCGGCGAGCAGGACAGCCCACTGAGTTGGGCAGTGGTCGCCAGCGTGATGGTGGTGGTTTCGGAAACTCCGCTGGCCTGGGCCGTGATGGTCGCCACCGAAGAACTGGTGATGACGCCGGCCGTAGCCGGGAAAGTGGCAGCAGACGAACCGGCGCTGACGGTCACCGTGGCGGGCACGCTGAGCAGTCCAGAGTTTGATGTAAGGCCAACACTCACTCCGCCCACGGGAGCGGCGTGCGTCAGAGACACGGTGCACGTCGCAGTGCCTCCCGATGCCAGGGCTGTTGGCGAGCACGAAACATCGGACAACCGGGGTGGGGCCAGGAGTGTCAACGTAAAGTTCTGCGTAACGCCACCATAAGTGGCGGAAACCTGAGCCGTTCCATCGGCGGCAACTGGGGCCGCCGTTACCACGAAGTTTGCGGTGGTTGTCCCGGCCGTGACAGAAACGCTGGCGGGAGTTGTCAGGCTGGAGTTGTTATCGGATAGCGTAACGGTCGCGCCCCCAGTGGGCGCGGGCTGTGATAGTGTGACGGCGCAGGTTGTGGGTCCTGGCGTCTGGACACTTGCCGGCGAACAAGTGAGGTTCGACAGGGAGACCGTCGTGGCCAGAGCGACCGTGGTGCTCTGGGATCCGCCGTTGACCGTGGCGGTGACGGTTGCGCTGGAAGCCGCGGAAATGGCGCCCGCGGTTGCGGAGAAGGTGGCGGTCGTGGCGCTGGCGGCCACCGTGACCGAAGCCGGGACCGTGAGTTGAGCTGCGTTCGACGAAAGCGTGACGGCCAATCCACCGGTCGGCGCCGCTTTCGAGAGGGTCACCGTGCACGTGGAGACGCCTCCGGAACTCAGAGTGGAGGGGGCGCAAGTGACGCTTGACGGGATGGCAGGGGCCGAAAGCGTCAGGCTGAAGTTCTGTGTCACGCCGCTGTACGTCGCGCTGAGCTGGGCCGCTGTGTTAGCGGCAACCTGAATTGCCGTCACGGTGAACGTATTCAGCGTGGTTCCGGCGGCAACCGTCACCGAAGCCGGGATGGAGATATTTGCGTTGTTCTCGGACAGGGTCACGAGCGCGCCCCCGGCGGGCGCCGGCTGCGACAACGTGACGGTACAGGTGCTGGAACCCGGTGTATTGATGGTGGCTGGTGAGCAACTGAGTCCGGACAAGGAGGCAGCCGGAGCCAGGCTGACAGTCGTATTCTGTGATCCGCCGTTGGCCGTCGCGGTGACCGTGGCGCTCGCGGAGGCCGGAATCGTTCCCGCAGTAGCAGAAAAGCTGGCCGTCGTGGTGCCCGCCGCCACCGACACCGAAGCCGGCACCGTCAGGAGCGCCGAGTTCGACGACAACGAAACGGCCAAGCCACCGGTTGGAGCCGCCTTTGACAACGTCACTGTGCATGTCGAGATGGCCCCGGAACTTAGAGACGACGGGGCGCACGTGACGTTGGACGGGACTGCAGGCGCCGACAGGGTGAGGGTGAAGTTCTGAGTTACACCGCTGTAGACCGCGCTGATCTGGGCTGACGTGTCGGAGGCCACTTGCGTCGCCGTCGCTACGAAGGTGTTCGATGTGGAACCCGCGGCGACCGTTAGCGAAGCCGGTACGGACAGGTTGGCGCTGGTTTCAGAGAGCGCCACGAGGGCGCCACCGGTGGGCGCCGGCTGAGACAGAATCACGGTACAGGTGCTGGACCCTGGCGTGTTCACCGTGGCCGGGGAGCAACTCAAGCTCGAAAGAGAGGCGGACGGCGCCAGAGCCACCGTCGTGATCCGGAAGGCGCCGTTGGCGGTGGCGGTGACTGTGGCGGTGGAGGACGAGGCGATCGATCCCGCTGTCGCGGAGAAGTTGGCCGTGGTCACGCCGGCGGCAACGGTGACCGAGGCCGGCACAGTCAGCAGTGCCGAATTCGATGAAAGGGCCACGGCGAGCCCACCCGCCGGAGCGGCTTCCGAAAGGGTCACCGTGCAGGTGGAGACCGCGCCAGAAGCAAGCGTCGAGGGGGCACACGTCAGGCTCGTGGGGCCTGCCGGTGCGGACAAGGTGACGGTGAAGTTCTGCGTCACGCCAGAGTAAACGGCACTCACCTGAGCAGTCGTGTCGGCGGCGACCAGGGTTGCGGTGGCGGTGAAGGTATTCGAGGTGGCTCCGGCGGCGACTGCCACGGAAGCCGGTATTGAGAGGTTCGTGCTGGCTTCCGACAGAGCCACCACGGCGCCGCCCGCCGGCGCCGGCTGAGACAACGTGACCGTGCAGGTGCTGGAACCGGGTGTGTTGATGGTCGCTGGCGAACAGGTCAAGCCTGTCAGCGAGGCATTCGGGACCAGGACGACGGTCGTGTTTTGGGAGCCGCCATTGGCGGTCGCTGTGACAATGGCGTTGGAGGACGAGCCGATCGAGCCCGCCGTTGCGGAGAAGTTGGCGGTGGTCACACCGGCAGCCACGGTGATCGATGCCGGCACGGTCAACAGGGCGGAATTCGATGAAAGGGCGACGGCTAGCCCACCCGCCGGAGCGGCTTTCGAAACGGTGACCGTGCAGGTGGAGACCGCTCCCGAAGCGAGAGTCGACGGAGCGCACGTAACGCTGCTGGGGACCGCAGGCGCCGACAGAGTGAGGGTGAAGTTCTGCGTCACGCCAGAGTAAACGGCACTCACCTGAGCAGTCGTGTCGGAGGCGACCAGGGTTGCCGTGGCAGTGAATGTGTTCGACGAGGCGCCGGCGGCGACCGTCACGGAAGCCGGCACCGAGAGGCTCGCGCTGGCTTCCGACAGAGCCACGACGGCGCCGCCGGCGGGTGCCGGCTGGGACAGAGTAACTGTGCAGGTGCTGGATCCCGGCGTGTTGATCGTCGCCGGCGAACAAGTCAGTCCGGAAAGGGCGGCAGCTGGGACCAACGAGACGGTGGTGTTCTGAGAGCCACCATTGGCCGTCACCGTGACCGTGGCGTTTGAGGAAGTGGTGATCGAGCCAGCCGTAGCGGAGAAGTTGGCGATGCTCGCACTGGCAGCTACCGTTACCGACGCCGGCACGGTGAGGAGAGCCGAGTTGGAAGAGATGCCGACCGCGAGCCCGCCGGCCGGCGCCGACTTCGACAACGTAACGGTACAGGTGGAGACGCCGGCCGAACTGAGTGTGGACGGGGCGCAGGTGACGCTGGAAGGAACCGCCGGGGCCGACAAGGTCAGGGTGAAGTTCTGGGTAACGCCGCTGTAGACCGCGCTCACCTGCGCGGTGGTATCGGAGGCGACCAGTGTTGCCGTGGCAGTGAATGTGTTCGACGAGGCGCCGGCTGCGACCGTCACGGAAGCCGGTACAGAGAGGTTGGCGCTGGCTTCCGACAGAGCCACGACGGCACCGCCGGCGGGTGCGGGCTGTGAGAGGGTAACAGTGCAGGTGCTGGAACCCGGGGTAGCAATCGTTGACGGAGAACACGTCAGTCCGGATAGAGAGGCCGTCGGGGCCAGGCTGATGGTGGTGTTCCGTGATCCGCCGTTGGCCGTTACGGTCACGGTGGCGGTCGACGAACTCGAAATCGTGCCCGCCGTGGCGGAGAAGTTTGCTGTTGTCGTGCTGGCTGCAACCGTCACCGAA
>CAZGUX010000309.1:0-59001 GCA_964529305.1 uncultured Solibacteraceae bacterium
GAAGTGGCTCTGCTCGAGCGATGGGGCCACCTCACGGATGCCGTGATCCAACGCAAGCTCAAGGCAGTGGGATTCAAGCGGTCCGTCAACGGGATACATCTGAAGCTCAAGCGTTTGCGAATCAAACAGAACCTGGACGGCTACTCCGCGTGGTCCCTGGCGACCGCGTTCGGAGTGGACTCGCATAGAGTTACAAACTGGATCCGCCGAAAGATGCTGCGAGCGACCCAGCGAGGCACGGATCGTACAGAGCAACAGGGCGGCGATGCGTTCTGGATCACCCAGAAGGCTGTGCGCGACTTCGTCCTCGTGTATCCGGACGAAGTCGATTTGCGCAAAGTCGAAAAATGGTGGTTCCTCGATCTCTTGACGAACGGCCACATCGGCTGCCGCTAAAGAGGGCCACAGAGATGGATGACAGGTGTGGCCGGTCTCCTCACCTGTCGGCGCCCGACGTCGTTGTAGCTCCACGGATTCGTCGCCGAACTTATCAAGTTGCAGGCGCGAGTGAGTTTCATCGTCGGTGGGTTTGTCGACGACGGAGAAGCTGCCTCGGGCCAGGGAGCGCAGTATGTGGGCATGTAGTAGCCTCCCGCAGTGGTTGTCGTGGAAGGAGGCACCGGATACCGACACCTCCGCGGGCTGAGGATGCATTATCAGCTGTTCGCGCCATTGACAGCAGACGATGCCCTGCCGCCCAAAGGGATCGCGAAGAAGAGCAAGCAGCAGCAGCAGAAGAAGAAGAAGAAGAGTTTCTGCCTTCGGGAGGACTAACCCTTGCGAAATGCCGCGCGTCTCAAGGCCGGGTACTACCCGCTACCTCAGCGAGAGGCTGAGCGGATGAAGAACTTCCTGATCTTCAGTGAACAGGAGACCGCTGTCGTCGACCCCTGTGCTGGCACGGGTGCGGCCCTTCGTCTCATTGCCGACGGGGAGAAAGTCATTCGGCACGGGATCGAACTCGATGCTTATCGCGCCGAAGAGTCGCGGAACAACCTTCACCATGTCGTTCAAGGGAACACCTTCGAAGTGCAAAGCGCGGTCGAATCGTTCTCCGTTCTATACAGCAACCCTCCCTATGATCACGAGATTGGGGAGAATCGCAACGCCAGAATGGAGTACTTGTTCCTGGAACACACCTACCGCTGGTTGAAGCCAGGCGGTGTTCTAGTGCTGGTGATCCCTGGCGACCGCCTCGCAACATGCGCCGAGATTCTGGCAATCCACTTTCGCGAGAAGGCGCTTTATCGGCTCAGCGAGCCGGAGTCTCTGCGCTACAAGCAGATTGTCGTCTTCGGTTCGCGCCGCACACGCCGCGAGCGAGAACAGTTGAAGGACGCGGACGCGAGCCGCGCCAAGGCAAGATTATTGGGACTTTCACGGAACTACGAGGAACTGCCCGCCCTGCCAGACAACGCCGATAGGCAATTTCCTGTGCCGCCAAGCGGCCCGGCTCAACTCGTGTTCCGCGGCATTCCACTGGACACCGTGGAGAACCTCTTGGCGGGTTCGCCGGCGTACCGGCAAGCGAACCGCATTCTATTCGCGCCGGAAATCCGCGCGACGGGGCGGCCGTTAACACCGTTGCACGGCGGGCACGTGGGCCTCTTGACGACGTCCGGGTTGCTCAACGGAATCTTCGGCCATGGGTCAGACCTTCATGTGGCTCGGTGGGAATCAGTGAAGGTTACGGACCGGATGGAGGAGACCGACGAGAACGAGGTAACAACGATTCGGGAACGAGAGCGATTCACGCAATGTCTCACTCTCGCCTACGCCGACGGCACGACTGCAATTCTCGACGAAAGGAACAAGGGTTCATGAAGAACGCTCATCTTCGTTTCGGGAACTTGCAGTTCACCAAGGTCCTTCGGGATACGACGATCGACATGACGGTCCGAATGGACCGCATGATCGCCGAGCACGATGGGGAGAATCGGAGCGCGAGATGCCATCTCTTGTCGGTGATTGGCAATGACCAGGAAATCGCGGCAATCACAGCTGCAATCTCCGAGGAAGCGCGATTCTACGCCACCGGGCCGGAGGTGAACCGGCTCATGATCAGCTTGGGCAAAGAGGCGGAAGTCTTTCGGGGTTCCATCAGCGTTCCGGGCCGAAGGCGGCCGCTGCGGCACCTGGTCGCGCTGTCAGAAGAACTCTCCAGGACACGCGCAGGGGGCAACCCAACGGCGAGGCGTACGATTCTGTGTAATAACGATCGAGCATTCGTGCTATACCGTATCGGCGTTCGTTTCGGGCTGCCTGTCCTAGCTGAGTGGAGTGAGTGGTTCAGCCGAGAACTCGAGCACCGAAAGGCGATCGAGCCTCTGATCGGTATCGGCTGTGCGCCAGCGTTGGTGAAGGGGACCAAGAAACGCTTCCTCGGTTGGATCGGCCATGCGCTCAAGCGGGATGCGATCCAAATCCCGGATGATGGTCAGACTCTGCTCTGGCACGCACCAGTCGGCTTCTCGGTTGATTTGGAAGAGAGAGAACAGGAAGCCGCATGAGGCTCGTGTTGTCCGTCAGTACGTTTGGGGAGTGGGCCTACCGGCGCTGCCGGTGGCGTGGATTGACCTGAGCCCGGCACTGGCACAGAAGGCGGCGGATCCATCTATCCGGTGCGCCGAAAGCGAACAACGATGAGCTGATGGAATTGTGATCGAAGATTTGGTCGGAGAAGTCGGTGCTGACACTCGGGGGTGGGCGGAAGTTCCACAGCAGTTCACGGTTTCTGAGTGGGCAATTGTGCCAACGGAGGACACGCAGATGATCGTTCGCGCGGGTAGCGTCGCCGTTGTTGGCGTTCCGAAAGGGACTGCAACGTCTGTGGGCACGTGGGAACTTCCCGTTGTGCTCGAGCGCGCGGCGCAACGGCCACACTAAAGCATCCTCCCTTCCGCGCCTTTCTCCGTAAACCTCAATTGGAGTCCAATCACTGCGCCCGGGCCGGTGTGTCTGGCCTCGACGTCTGTCCAGGAGCCCAACCATATGATTACCGTCCCAAAGAATATCGGAGACTACCTCAAATTATGTGGTCGACCACATAAGCGCAGATATGTTGCGATGTCGGTTATGTTGGCATGCTTCACAAAGGGCCTCGTTTGATTTGGTTTCATTGCGGCTACCGCCACATAAAGAACGGGGTGCCCAACGATGGCTGAGATCGGCGCGCGGTCGCAGCGAGCCGCCAGGAAGGACCTCGGGTTTAGATCAAGACGTCGGGCCTTGCTGATAGGCGGTCACAATCACGGTCGGGCATTCTCGTCAACTTGACCCGGCCGGTCAAGTTCCGAGTGGCGCGTCACACGACCGGAGCAGTGAATAGCGCAAAGTCGAGTCACGAAGCATCTACCCCTGCGGTAAGCAGTTTTGCTGTGTGGCTGGACTGAAACTCACCGGCCGCGGCCTGCGTCATCCCAATGTCCGGAGGTGCACGATGAGATTGGGTTTGGTCTTCCCCATGCTGCTGGCCGCCGCTCTGAGCGCCGACGCACCGCCAAAGATCTTCGTCTTTCTCGCCGGCAGCGAGCCGGAGAGGATTTCCGGTGAGGCGGTCCTGGGAGATTCCCGTGGGGCGCTCGAACTGAGCCGCTCTGCGCCTTCCTACGACATCGAGTCCATGCGGACATTCTCCCGTCAGTGTCCGGGCGTGGTCCTGACCACAAGACGTGACAAAGCCGACGTCGTGATCCATATCGAGCGCGACGGTCCGAATCCCACAACTCCCTTCGTGAAGGCGAACAGGATCGCCGTATTCAGCCTGGATGACGAGTTGGTCTACGCGACCCGCGCCCGACTGCTGAGCAACGCCAGCAAGGACGCCTGCCGCGCCATCCTGAACTACGTGAAGCGGTAGCCGGTAATCCCAGTCGGGCGGCGACGCTGCAACCCGGATGTTCTCTGTCCGGATTGTGCGTGACTCGACCGCGGCGACTTAAATGCGGCCGACACGTCCTGATTGCCCGACTTCTGACTCCGGACAATTCGCTGAGGACCGGGTTGGCGCAACGAGAGTGCCGATGCCATTCCCCGACGCATTCACCCTCGTTCGATTCGCAGTCATGGTTCGCCCATTAGCGTTCCGCAGAGCCTGCTCGCAGCGGGGGCCCGGGGCGCACTCCCGTAACGGTGCGACCGCCGTGCCTCGTGGCGACCGCGCCATTCCGCCTCAGTAGTCGGCCCGCCTCCCCGAATCGGTGGCCAACTGCATCACGTCGAGACGAGCCTTCCGCACATCTGGGATTGCGCCGGCCGTTCCATCGGGATGGAAGTCGAAGATCAGGTCCTTGCCAGGATCATGACGCGGCCATGCCGGCAGGCCCGCACCGTTCGGGTCGCCTGTCTTGGCAAAGTTGACCCAATAGCTTTGCGCCATCCTGGAGACGGCCTGATCCTCAGGCGACACCGTTGAGCCTGGGCGGGCCGCTAGTGTGCCGAATACGAAGCCGATTTCGCCGCCGTGCGGGGTGCCCATCCGCATCTGTTCCCGCATGGCCGTCGGAACGTAGGAAAACCGGTAGCGATACACTGGCGAACCGTTGGGCGCGAAGGCGCTCGCGGCAAAGCGGGCCGGCTCGGCTTGGCCGAAGTCGTCGTTTGCTCTCGTAACCATTGTGGGCAAATCTGTTGTTCCGTCGGGATCGTAGGCCGCCTTCGCCTGCGCGCTCCACTGCCCGAACCGTGCGAAGAACTGCTCCTTAGTGGTCGCTCTCACCCGGTTACCAGCAGTGTCGGCACTGTTGCTTCCGACCATGAGCGGAATACGCGGCTGGTGCCTGGCCTTGTAAGCGGTCTCGGCCGTTTCCGTGATGAGCTTACCATCCAGGACCGGCGTAGTCTCGTAGGACGGTCCCCTGGTGCCCGGTTGGGCCGGTGCTCCGCGAAGTACCTCTTCGGAGCTCAGGGACCGCAGTTTGGCCAGCGCGGCCTGGTCCGTGCCCTCGATCCCCATCGAGCGCGCGAATTCGATCCCGATCGTCTCTGCCGACACCGGATAATTCGGATCGACGCCGTCCCCGCGCATGGGCCGCGCCGTGAGCACGCTGTCCCGCGAACCCCCAGACTGGGCGATGGCTTTATGGAACAGACCTCGTGCCATCGGTGAAGCCATGAGGCTGTGCACCGAGACGCCGCCTGCGGAGAATCCAAAGATCGTGACGTTGTCCGGATCGCCTCCGAACGCGGCGATGTTGCGCTTGATCCATTGCAGGGCTGCGATCTGATCCATGTAGGCGTAGTTGCCCTTGGTCTCGTCCGGCCGCTCGCGGCTCAACGCGGGGAAGGCAAAGAACCCGAAGCGTCCCAATCGGTAATTGATCGAGACCAGGACGACGCCCTGTTTCGCAAATTGGACCCCTGACGTGTTAGACGAGGAACCGGAGCCACCCACGAACCCGCCTCCATGGATCCAGACCATCACGGGCAGTTTCGCCCGTGGGGCTGCGCTCGCTGGGCGCCAAACATTCAGGAACAGACAATTCTCCGAGGGCGGCGGAGCCGTGTTCGCCCCCGCCGCCGGTGGAGGGCCGAAGCGTCCCTGCATGCAATTGGCTCCGAATTCTGATGCCTGGCGAACGCCGGCCCACGGCGCCACCGGCTGGGGCGGCCGCCAGCGCAGGTCGCCGATGGGAGGGGCTGCGAAGGGAATGCCCTTATAAGACGCGACGCCGTCGTCGACTATCCCTTGCAATTGCCCGCCGTCCACTCGCACCACAGCCGTCGTCTGCTGCGCGGAGGCGGTACTCGTCGTTAGCCCCGCCAGCGAACACACCAGAAGCCTGATCAACTTCGAAACCATCCTGAAACCCCTTTTACGTTCTGCTCGCATCTCTTCAGTCCAGCTTCTTCTCCGACAGGAACTTCGACATCAAGTCGGCAATTTGTTTGTTGTTCAAATCCGAGAACGGAAAGTGCGTGTTTCCTTTAACCCCAAGTTCCGGTAGGTGCACCACGGTGACGTCACCACCGTGACGGTTGGCTACATCCCGCCACTTTCTCGCCATCTCCAGCCGGACTCGCCATCCGTCCTGGCCCGGATTATCGCTCGGCTTCTCCGGGATGAAGTCGCCGTAGAAGATAGTGATGGGAATCCTGGTCAGCTTCATGAACTCGGCCATGGGCACAGCGATTGGCGTCAGCGTTCCACCAGAGCTTGGAAGCGCCTCTGGCACTTCGCCTTCGGGAAACAGGAAGCCGCTGCCGGGCTCGTACGAGACGATCGCGCGCACATTCGTGGTTTTGAGAACGGTGAGCCATCCGAGCCCGCCACCTTGCGAGTGGGTGACGAAGATGGCCGGACCGATCTTATGGAACAGCGCCGCGAACGCATCGGAATTTACCTCGGGATCGTACGGTCCCACGTTCGGTGTCATCTGGCGGAAGTATTGGTTCAGCGCTTCAGGGTCTTTCGAGAATTGGACGCCCGGAAAATACTCCGGCCAGATGCCGATCCGGAACGTGTTGAACCACTGCTGCTCGTCCGGTGTAGCGTTGACCGTCGCCGACACCGTACTGCGACCCGCGTTGCCCCGGCGGGGCTGATCGATGAGATAGACCGGGAACCGCCGGCGGAGAAATATCGTCTGAAACCCCTCCCGGCCATCGGGCGTCGTTTCCCAGGTCTTCGAGGACTGCCCTGCGCCGTGCAGAAATACGAGCGGAAGCTTACGCCGGTTTACCGGAATCTGAAAGAACACGTATGCGTGGTCGCCGTGCAATGTCTGGCCATCAGGCGTCGGTTGCTTGGGATTGAAGACCCCAGTATTCTTGATGACCTTGCCACCCACGGCGAAGCTGCCTTGCTCCTCGATCCTCAAAGGCTCCCGCGTCCGGGCTTGTTGAGCAATTGCACCCGCGGGAACCAGAACCGCGGCACAGAGCAGCAGGGTCACGACACCTGTTTTCATATCTCTCATCGGATACCTCTCCACGTGCCCAGCTAGAGCGTCCTGGCGTAGAACGCTGTCAGCTTTTCCATTGCGGCGTCCACATACCTGGGAACCCAATAGGTCTCGATATGCGTCGCCCCATCGATCTTGAACAGCTCCTTGTCCTTCGTGCCTGTAGCCTTGGCGAACGCATCCTCGGTGAGGTAAAGGCTGTCGGCCTTGCTGCCGGCAATCATCAGCAGTGGCTGGTCGATCAATTCGATCTGGTCGGTCGCATCCCAACGCATCAGGTCCAGCAGACTGCTCATTGTGTACTTGAACGTGGAGCCGGGGTGTGCGTGGGTCTTCCAGTAGTAGTGGTAACCCTGCCGATAGAGATCAAACGGTAGTTTGGCGATCTGCTCGTCTGTCAAATTGGCATCTCCCGCATAGAGAACATTCCCGCCGGTCATCTCGTGGGTGCGGGCGCGAATAGCCCCATCGGCAACTTCTTGTGCGCGGGCAGCGGAGGCCTGCCGCAAGCGTTGCTCTATGGTGTCCAGTTGGGAATCGCCATAGCCGTTGCGACGAACCCGTCCGGAGTTGAACATGCTCACCGTCGCTATCGACTTAAATCGCTTGTCGGTTTGCGCCGCAGCCAACGAGTACCCGCCGCCGCCGCAGATTCCGAGCAGGCCCAGACGAGCCACATCGACGCCCGGAAAGCCAGTGATAAAGTCCGCCATGCCGTGGATGTCCTCGATGCGATATGCGGGCTTGTCCACGTTGCGGGGCTTTCCGCCGCTGGCGCCCTGATACGCTGCATCCGCGGCGATCGTGATGTAGCCCTTTTCCGCCAGGCGTTGAGCGTACAAGCCCGCGACCTGTTCCTTCACCCCGCCGTTTGGGTGCGCCACGACAACTGCCGGGTATTTCTTCTTCGAATCGTAGTTCGCCGGCGTGTATACGTTGGCCGAAATATCCAGGCCGTTCAGCTTGTACGTGACCGGGTGGATATTGACCTTGCCTGGCTCGTTCCTTGTAATGGCGCCGGCGTAGGTCAACGTGAACGGATTCTTTCGGTAGTCCTCCGCCCCGGCCTCGCTTGCCTGAGCCGAGAGGATTGCCGCCAGAACGGTGGCCTTCATCGCTATTTGTTTCATGACCTTCGTCTCGATTCCTGTTTTCGAAACCTTCATTTCTTTGGCGGCGCCTCTACGCCCGAGAACGCCAGCACCGCGGCCGGTAGCCGCTCCCCGCGGACCTCGATCGCCCGCACAGCCGAATTCAGTTCAGACGTTTCGGTGGGTGTGAATCGAACCGCAGCCGCGCCGCTGTTCTCCCGCATGTGCGCCATCACCGTCGTCCCAGGGATCGGCACGATCCACGGCTTCTGAGCGAGCAGCCAGGCGAGCGCGATCTGCGCGGGCGTCGCCTGCTTCCGTTCGGCCCACTGCTTCACGAGCGCGACGAGTTGCAGGTTGTGCGACCGGTTCTCCGGCGAGAAACGCGACTCGGTGCCGCGGATGTCGCCGGGCGCGAAGCGCGTATTCGCGTCGATCCAGCCGGTGAGGAACTGCACGCTGAGCGGGCTCCACGGGACGAAGCCGATGCCGAGCGCCTCGCAAGTCGGGATGACTTCCTTCTCAGGCCCGCGCCACAGCATGGAGTATTCGCTCTGTACCGCAGTCACTGGTAAGGCGGCGTGCGCGCGGCGCAGCGTATTGAGCCCCATCTCCGAAAGCCCCCAGTGCCGGACTTTTCCCCGCTGCATCAACTCCTGGACGGCGCCGGCGACATCCTCGATTGGAACTTCGGGGTCAACGCGATGCTGATAGAGCAGATCAATCCTGTCGGTGCGGAGCCGCCGGAGCATCCCGTCCACGACGCGCTTGACATGATCGGGCTTGCTGTTGAGCCCAGGCCGGCGCTGACCGGTCTCCTGGTCGATGTTCCAGCCGAACTTGGACGTGATGACGACACGGTTCCGGAACGGCTGGATCGCCTCGCCGAGAATGCGCTCGCACTCGTGCGGTCCGTAGGCTTCCGCCGTGTCGAAGAAGGTGACCCCGCGATCGTAGGCTGCCCGGATGAGTGCGATCTGCTCCGGCCGGTAGGGTACGGTCGTGTCGTACTTGCGGCTGTTGTTCTGGACGCCCAGCCCGACGCTGGAGACCTCCAGCTTGCCGAGTTTGCGGTGGCCGATGGTGCCGGTTGTGCGCGGCCCGGTCGGCCCCGGGGCCTGTGCGGACGCCGACGCGACACTGCTACCGAGGAGCGGCACGGCCGCCACAGCTCCAGCCGACTGCAGGAGTAAGCGCCGACCGACATCTTTTCTGCGTTCGCATGACATTTGTGATTTCTCCTTAATCACGCTTGATCAGGGCGTTCAGATCGTCACGAACCCGCTGCGGTTCAGCCTCGACTGGCATATTCGCCATGTCACGTATGCCATCCAGTGTATTTGGCTGATCCGCTTCCGGCGAACCGAATAGCCCCTCGAAGTCCTCCGACGCCGGGCCGGTCGTGGCAACGAGTTCGAAAGCGTGCAGCGTGGCGTCGTAGCCGTAGTCGCTGATCCAGATCTTCGTCTCGATGAAGACCTCGTCGCGGGGGATGCCTGCGCAGCGAACGCGTTCACCAACCTCTCGTTCATTGAAGTACGCTGCGGCGGTGTCGATGAGCCGGTAACCGTTCTTGATAGCGGCTTCGACCTCCCCCACCGTGTCCGCCGGCGCGCTCTGGAAGACGCCCAGCCCGAGTGCGGGCAGCGCGACGCCGTTATTTAGCGTGATGCGGGAATTGGGTCTGGTCATTGCTTCGTCTTTGTTTGAACGGTTCTATCTCACAGCTCCTGCCGCGTGGGCCGGAAGAGAATCTCGTTGATGTCCACGTCCTCGGGCTGACTGATCGCGAAAGCGACGGCCCGCGCGAACGCGTCGGCGGAAATGGCATACGCCGCGTAGAACTGGCCGATGCCTTGGGCGACGTCGGGCTCTGTAATGCTCTGGGGCAGCTCGGTCGCAACGGCGCCGGGGGAGATGATCGTCGTGCGGATATTCCAGGGCTTCACCTCCTGGCGAAGCCCTTCCGAGAGGACTCGCACGGCAGTCTTCGTCGCCGAGTAGACCGCGCCGCCGGGCCCGACCTTGTGGCCGGCGACGGAAGAAACATTGATGATGTGCCCGCCCTTCTGCCGCTGCATGTGCGGAAGGGCCGCGGCGATGCCGTAGAGCACGCCCTTGAGGTTCACATCAATGGTGCGGTTCCAGTCATCGATCTTCAGCCGCTCTAGTGGGGAGTGCGGCATCAGCCCTGCGTTATTGAGCATGATGTCGATCTTCCCGTACGTCTGGACTGCCGCATCCACCAGCTTTTTGACCTGATCGAAAACGGTAACGTCGACATTTATTGCGAGCGCCTTCCCACCACGAGCGTTTAACTCGTCCGCTAGCTCCTGGAGGCGATCCATGCGCCGCGCTCCGAGCACTACGGTTGCGCCCTCGGCAGAAAGTAGACGCGCTGTTGCTTCACCGAGGCCGCTGCTCGCGCCGGTGATAACGACAACTTTTCCTGTAATGTTGCTGTTCGGCGTCATCTCTCTTTTCCTCGATCCGTATGTAGGCGATTTACTGTCCTTTAAACACTTCACGGGCCACGCCGATCGCGGTCACTGCATTCGGCCAACCCGAATAGAACGCGAGGTGGGTGATGGTCTCGATCAGTTCCTCCTGCGTCACTCCGTTCTCTCGCGCGATGCGAAGGTGAGAACGAAGTTGATCCGGACGGTTCAAGGCAATCAGTGCGGACACAGTTGCCAGGCTTCGATCTCGCTTGGACAGCTCCGGACGCTCCCAGACGTCGCCGTACAGAACTTCGTCGGTGATCTGGGCCAGCTTAGGAGCGAAATCACCGATCGCGCCTTGAGACGGCCGGGGCCTGGGGGCGGCTGCAGTCGATGCTTGACCGCGCAATGGCGCGCCGTATTGCGCATCGCTGACTTTCTCCATCCAATCGACGGTCTTGCCGTCGAGCTGTTCGGCGATGGCGATGTGCGTCATCGAGCTGTTCGGCGCCCCTCCGTGCCAGTGCTTCTGCCCCGGTGGAATCCAGACGACGTCTCCTTGACGGATCTCGTCTACTGCATCTCCCCAGCGCTGCACGCGGCCTGTTCCCGCCGTCACGATCAGAGTCTGCCCCAACGGATGCGTGTGCCACGCGGTCCGGGCGCCAGGGGAGAACAGTACGCGGGCGCCAGAGATCCGCGCAGGCGCGCTCCCTTGGAAAGGAGAATCGACCCGCGCGGAACCGGTGAAGTTGTCTGCCGGCGCCGGTCGGGAAGGCTGGGCGCCGCTTCGCGTGATTCGTATCGCTTCCTGCCCGCTTGCGGTTTGGCTCTGCGCGCCTGACGGGACAATACTGATCGCGATCCCAATTGCCACGAAGATTCTCATTTGTGTCTGCTTTCTGTGTTGCCCTTTAGGACGGGCCCGGAGTCTGAAGATGCGTACCGCCTCTACTTCGCAACCTGAACGACAATCAACTTCTTCTGGTCGCGGATCACCAGCTTGCCGTCGGACAATGCCAGCGGCGCCCAGTTCTGACCGGACTCCATCAGCTCGGCGCTGGCGAGCGGTTTGAATCCGGCCGGATCGGGTTCAATCACATACAGCTTCTTGCTGCCGTCGGTGGCGAGCAGCAGACCGTCGGCGAGGATTGCTCCGCCTCTCACAAACGCCGGTTCTTGTCCGGTCTTCCACTTCACCTCGCCGGCCATGCTCATACTCACCAGACCATCCCGCCGTTCGTTGGTCGTGTACTGCGTATAGAAATGGTCCTTGTATAGAATCGGCGGCTGCGTGTGAGACCCAAAGTCGCGGTTCTTGAACAACTCTTTGACGTCATAGGTCCCGTCTGCCTTCTTTACCACCTGAATCATGGCGGACCCGGCGTTGTAACCACCGGCCAGCAGCATTCGTCCTTCGCCAGCGTCCACAGCGTGAGCGACCGGGATCCAGCAGTTGAAGTTCGTGTAGGTCCACAGGATTTTCCCGGTCAACGGGTCGATACCCTTGACGCTGCCGCCGCTGGAAGCGCGGCCGAATCCCTGTGACGCGGTGATCATGACGAGATGATCTTCCGTGCCGACCTTCACCACGGAGGGACTCACATACGAGGTCCCGCTGTTTAGCGGAGAAGATTGCGCGGTCGCGCCGGTGAGCGGAGCGGTCTTCCATTTCACATCACCGGTTGCTTTGTCGTAGGCGACTACGCCCGCCTGGGGCGCCTGCGAGGCGACGATGAGCAGATTGCGGTAGATCAGCGGGTTCTGGACAATCCCCCAAATCGGCAGTTGACCGCCCGGTGCCGCGGGCGCAAAGGGACTTGCCGGGACGGCGGTGCCGCCGCCGAAATCCGTCCAGATATTCTTTTGCCAGACGGGCTTTCGGGTAGTCGTGCTGAGGCTGTACAAATCTCCCTTCAAACCGACGGTATAGACGCGATCGCGATCCACTGTGGGGGTGGACCGGGATCCCGGAAATTCCACCCTGCCCGGAGCCTCGTAGGCGAAGGTCCAGAGCTCTTTGCCATTCGAAAGATCGTAGACGCGTAACGTGTCCCCGACCTTGTCGTCGCGATCCAACAGATATACCTTCCCGGCGCTGACGGCGGCGCCCCCGAATCCGATGCCGAGCGGAGCGGTCCAGAGCACCTTTGGGCCGCCTTCAGGCCAACTTCGCAGAATCCCCTTCTCGGCGGATGTACTGTCACGACTCGGCCCATAGAACTGCGGCCAATCCGCGCAAAATGCGCTAACCGCGATCAGCGGCGCGAAGATCGTCGTTGTGAGTGTGGTGTTGGTCTTCATCGGCTACTGCCTTTCTCTTGCTGCTTGCCGGACTCACTCGTGTTCGCGGCGATGGCGTACAACTGGGTTCTGGTCATCACATACAGCACACCGTTCGCCGCGACCGGCGTGCTGTAAACGGAGTCGGCCATATCGATCACGGTGGGTTTTTCCACCTGCGGGCTGGCTTTAAAGACGGCAAGGTCTCCGTCCGCATCGCCCAGATAGACTTTGCCGTCGGCCAGCAGGGGCGAACCCCAGACCGGAGACTTGAGGTCGAAGGTCCAGTGTGGCTTTCCACTCTTGGCGTCGAGGCAGTGCAAGACGCCATCGAAGGCGGAAAGAAAAACCAGCTCGTTGCCAACTGCCGCTGTCGAAATCGAGCGATTGATTTTTTCGTACCGCCAGACCTTGCCGGAGTCGGTGATGTCGCCCCGCTTGGTGGGATCGACACTCCACGCAAGTCCGGGTGCGTTGCCTTTGTCGGGATCCTGTCCCACGCTCATGAGTACCCTGCCTTCGTCAAACACAGGCGTGGAGATTCCGTAATTGCGTGCCTCGGGCGCGGTGTTCTTGGCGTTGAGATCGAACTTCCAGAGTTTCTCTCCCGTCCGGGCATTGAATCCGTACAGCCATCCGTCTCCGCCCGCGAAGAACGCCTGTTGCACACCACTTACCAGACCAAGCGCCGGAGAGGACCACTGCCCCTGCAGGATGCCGTCGCCGGGAGAATTGTCCTGCCACACGACTTTGCCGGTGTTCTTGTTGACGGCGAGAAAGCTGGGAGCATTCGGAGAGGGAAGCGTCTCATCACTCCGGCCGTTGGACGTCACCACAAAGACCAGGTCTTCCCAGATGACCGGAGATGAATTCGCCATGTTGCGCGGATAGACGCCCAGTTCCTTCATCATGTCGAGCTTCCAGATGATGTCGGCATCTCCGGGTCCTTTGTAGACCTCACCCTGGAAGGGTCCGTCGTTTTTGCCGTCCATGAACCCTTCCGTGTCCAGGCCAACCAACTCTCCGCGGTTGCTCACATAGTAGAGCCGCTTTCCTTCGACGGCGGGGGAGGAGCAGACACCCTGCTCAGGAAAGTCGTTTTGCGGTCCGGATGCCAGCTTGTCAGTGACGGCCTGCCACAGAAACTTGCCATCGGACTCGCGGAAGCACATGAGTACGCCCCGATCGCCCTGAATATCAGGGTTCCTGGGATTCCCGTTGTTAGTGCCCAGGAAGATCTTCCCATCGGCCACCACCGGGTTTCCATATGACGTCGAACCGATCTGCGCTTTCCATTTGATGTTCTTGCCGCTCTTGACATCCCATGTCTCCGGCAGATTCTTCAAGGAGGAGGCCATGTTGCGTTGCGGCGAACCGCCCCACATCGGCCAGTCCTGCGAGATCAGCGGGAAGGCCGTCACACCGGCGAGCAATAGCGCTGTGGAGACGGCTTTGACGTTCATACCTGCTTAGGGGGCGCTTCCACGCCGGAGAGCCTGAGCACGCCCGCCGGTAGACGTGCGCCGTGAACCCGAGTGCGGGCAACTGCCGCATTCAGTTCCCGGATTTCCGCGGGCGTTAAGCGGACGGCGTCGGCGCCGAGATTGTCCAGCAGGTGCGGCATCCTGGTCGTGCCAGGGATCGGAACAACCCAGGGCGCCTGGGCCAGCAGCCAGGCCAGGGCGATATGTGCAGGTGTTGCCGCTTTGCGCCGCGCCCATGCTTTGGCGAGCGCGACAATGGCGACCCGGCGCCAGACCCCACCCCAGTTCATCGTCCCTGCTCCCCGGTCGCCGCTTCTTTCCCACCCCAAAAAGCCTTCATTCCGTTGTAGGTGTATTCCATGGCGGCCGTTCCATTGTGGGAATAGCCCTGCTTCACCCGGAAGGCGAAATTGCCGTCCGCGCTGCGATCCGCATCGACAAAGAAACGCGAGGCTCCCATGCGCTGGGTCCGGGCCTGGTCGTAGGTGTACGCGAAGTCATTCGTTCCCGTCATGACGAAGACGAAGTAGTCCTGGGGGTGGCGACCGGACGCCGCCGCGAAGATCTGCTCGTCGTTCAGCGTCGTCCCACAGCTCATGGGCAGAAAGTAGCGAAACTCGTTCAGGGCGTACTGAAAGGTCCGCCAGGTGGCAACAGAACCCATGGAAAATCCCCCGAACCCGCGGTGGTCTCGCGAAGCCACTACGTCCTCTGGGAGCGTGGTGGCGGCAAAGGTCCGATAACTTCCTTCCACCACTGGGATCAGATCGTTGAGGAGTTCGTTGGGAAAATTCTCGGTCAATTGCATGGCCAGAGAGAAGCTGTTGGAATCCCGGCCGTTTTCATTCGTGTTGTTGTAAGTGGGACACACAATGATAAGGGGCCGGATATCCCCGGCGGCCACGGCGTGGTCGATGACGTTCTTGAACCGGGATGGCCGTTGAGGAGTTCCCAGCGTCGCGTTTTCGTCGCCCCCACCTCCGTGCATCAGGTAAAACACGTCGTAGGGCTGGTCTTTCTGGTATCCGTAGGGAAGGTATACGATGGCTCGCTTTTCGAGCGTTCGGGATTTCTGGCGGTAGGAAAAAGACTCGTAGGTCTGGTACGTGAGTTCCTCGAGCGTTCCGGGTTGGAGGGAAGCGTCGAAATAGCCGTCCGGGATCCTCTGGATGTCTTGAGGGACCGCGACCTCCGGACGAACCGCATCCGCTGGGGCCCCATAGACGGCAAATTGCGCCACGATACAAAGCGCCAAACTGGCAAGGCAAGTTTTTCTCATTGGCATACAATCACTCGCGACCAACTCATACCTGCTTGGGGGGTGCTTCCACGCCCGAGAGCCTGAGCACGCCCGCCGGCAAACGTGCACCGTGAACCCGAGTGCGGGCAACCGCTGCATTCAACTCCCGGATTTCCGCGGGCGTGAAGCGGACGGCGCCGGCGCCGAGATTGTCCAGCAGGTGCGGCATCTTGGTGGTGCCGGGGATCGGAACAACCCAGGGCGCCTGGGCCAGCAGCCAGGCCAAGGCGATCTGCGCAGGGGTTGCCGCTTTGCGCCGCGCCCATTCTTTGACGAGCGCGACGATGGCGACATTACCGGCGCGGTTCTCTGGAGCAAACCAGGGCACCATCGAGCGGAAGTCGCCCCGCTGCAAAGTCGTGTTCTGATCGATGTCTCCTGTTAGATACGCCATGGCCAGTGGGCTCCAACACACCAGGCCGATTCCAAGCTCTTTGCAGATCGGCATGATTTCGGCCTCAGGCTCGCGCGCCATCATGCAGTATTCGTTCTGAACGGCCGTGACGCGCTGCACCGCATGCGCTCGGCGAAGCGTCTGCGGACCAGGTTCGGAAAGCCCGAAATGCAGCACCTTCCCTTTCGCGATCAAGTCCTTGACCGTGCCTGCGACATCCTCGATTGGGACCGCCGGATCGACCCGGTGCTGGTAGAGCAGATCGATTCGGTCCGTCTGCAACCGCTTCAGCATGCCATCGACGGCCAGCCGTATGTGGTCAGGGCGGCTACCGCCCCTCCTCTGACCCGTTTCCGGATCGATGTCCCACCCGAACTTGGAGCAGATCACCACCCGGTTGCGGAACGGCGCCACTGCTTCACCCAGGATTCGTTCGACTTCGAGCGGACCATACGCTTCGGCGGCATCGAAGAACGTGACGCCGCGATCGTAAGCCGCGCGAGCGAGGGCGATCATGCCGGGCCGGCGTGGGGCAGTCGCATAGAAGGTGCCGGTCATGTCCTGGCAGCCGAGCCCGACGCCCGAAACTTCTAGCTGCCCCAATTTGCGCCGCCCGCTCACGAGCGTCTTCGCTGCCGCCCCGCCAGACTGAGCTGAAAGGCCGCCGCTGATCGTCCCGGCCCCGAGGACTCCCGTTGTTGCTCGCAGAAATGAGCGTCGATTTAGTTCATTGCGCATCTTTGTTTCTTTCTTACTTGCTGACGTTACCGCTGAATGTTGAGCAGCACCGGCTTGCTGCTGCTCGCCGATCCGAAACTCGCCACAATTGGCTGAGGCCCGTCTGGAACATCGGGGACGGTGATGTTGAATTGGTACAGGCCCGGCGAGACGAGATAGCCTACAACCGTCGTCACAGATGCCCCGCCGATCGTCATTGTGGGTTGCGCACGGAGCGGGTAGGCTCCGGAGAATAGTGAGTTCGTAGCGGGAGCGCCGATCGCCTCACCGAACCCCGTTCCAAACAACGAGACCACTTCGCCCGGCCTCGCCCCACGCCTTACCCGCGGATCGATACCGCGAGTGCCTAGCATCTCTCCGGCAGACGAGGCGACGGTGACGTAGAAGTTCCCACCGCTCGCAAACGGGGCGTAGAACGCGGGTAGGGTCGGTCTCGCGGTCAGATCGACGCTTGAAGTCCCGTTCGGGGTGGCGATGGTCAAACGAATAACGCCGACGCCCAGATCGGCCGGAGCCAGCACGTTCACCTGCCCGGGGCTGACAAACGAGATCGGGGCGGGTTTGCCGTTCATCGTCACGCTGACGCCGGCCAGGGATGTCGGCAGCCCACGGGAGAAATCCGAGCCATCCCAGGTGAGGGTGGCGGTCGAAAAACTCCGGCCGAAGACCGAGATCCAACTGGACCCGGTGACCCCCGGCTGATAAGTCCAGGGATCGCATACCGATCCCCCAGTGATCGCGGGAGCATCCTGAGCGTTCAACTGGACCAGGTCATACTGCCGGTTGCCCATTCCCAGGGAGGCCATATGTTCCAGTTGGCGCAATCCGCTTCGGGATTCGATTCGCTCCACCAGATCGTGCCGATGGGCTTCCGGCATCGCGTACACCATGTCAATCGAAGCCTGGTCAATGGCCAGAATGTCGGTTGAGCCCAGGATGCCGATATCCGGGCACCGTGGCGGCGCGCCGCGGCCTTCGCAGTCACAGTCGATCGAGAGGTTCTTCAGAACATTGATGTACGTGATATGGCTGCCAAAATGGGAGATCGTCGCTTTGCCGGATTCGGCCATGCGCTCCAGGAAAATGGGACCGGTTGGAAACCCCGCGCCGTGAACCTGACGCTTGCCGGTCCTTGCCGACGCACAACCGATGCCGATGTTCTTGAGCGATCCGCCGAATCCTCCCATCAGGTGCCCTTTGAAATGCGTGTAGACGAAGAGAGAGTCGTAGTTGAGGAGGTTTTTCCCCACCGCTACTTCAGTGAGATGATCTCCTCGAGTGTAGGAGGACGAAGGTGAATCGAGGAACTCACGCATCCCCGGTACGGGTAGCGTGGCATCGCCATCGGCGTCCATGATATCGACGGGGCAAAAGTCAAAACCATTGACCGCGCAGGTCTGCAGGTGAGTCTGTGTGTTTGCCCGGGTTCCGCCATAGATGACATTGCATTCCACGAGGGAACTGTTCGGAATCGTCGCCTGCAAGCCCCTGATGAGCTCGATCGGCAAAATGTTGTTTCCGTGCGGTTCGCCGGTGTGCAGTTTTATGCCGATCCGGCCGGTCATTCCGGCATTAATCCTGGAGTAGATCTGAAGCAGTCCGTTGACGCTGATGTCCGTGGTGAAGTAAACGGTGGACCTACCTGCAGCGGAGGTCTCGTTCGGCGCGGCCGACGCGCGGCGAGGAATGAGATTAAATAGAGCAGCGGCGCCCATTCCGAACGCGCCCTGCTTCAGTACACCGCGACGTGAGATTTCTACCATGAGCCTGTTTCTCCTTTCACGCGATTCGCTGTGGCAGAGCATTTGCCTGTCCAGCGAAAAGACGTGGCCGGTAGCAGGGCCAACGTCGATCTGGTCTCGATATCCGGTAAACCCACTCGTGACGTCACCGCTGAATGATGAGCATGGCTGACCTGCTACTGCCGGTGGAGCCGAAACTCGCCACGATTGGCTGCGCCCCGTCGGGAACATCAGGGACGGTGATGTTGAACTGGTACAGGCCGGGCGCGACGAGATAGCCAGCGACCGCCGTCACAGGCGCCCCGCCGATCGTGATCGTTGGTTGCACCCGGAGCGAGTAGGCTCCGGAGAATTGCGACGTGGTAGCGGGAGCGCCAATCGCGTCGCCGAACCCGGTGCCAAATAAAGAGACCACTTCTCCCGGCCGTGCTCCACGCCTTACCCGGGAATCCACACTGCGATTGCCGAGCAGCGCACCGTCAGCGGCTGTGGCGGTGACGAAGAAGTTCCCGCCGCTCGAAAAGGGAGCGTAGAAAGCGGGTAGGTTCGGTGTCGCGGTCAGATCGACGCTCGAAGTGCCGTTGGAGGTGGTGATGGTCAACCGGATAGCGCCGACGCCCAGATCTACCGGAGCCAGCACGTTCACCTGCCCGGGGCTCACGAAGGCGATTGGGGCGGGCTTGCCGTTCATCGTCACGCTGACGCCGGCCAGCGACGTTGGCAGCCCGCGGGAGAGGTCAGCGCCGTCCCAGGTGCTGCTGGCATTCGAAAAATTCCGGCCGAAAACCGAGACCCAACCGGAAGCAGCGACCCCTGGCTGATAGGTCCAGGGATCGCACACGGAACCAGCAGTGATCGCAGGAGGCTGCGTGATAGGAGCTTCCACGCCGGAGAGCCTCAGGGTACCTGCGTCCAACCGCGCGCCGAGGATCGGAGTGGCGGCAAGTGCGGCGTTCAGTTCCCGGATTTCATCGGCCGTGAAACGGACAGCATCGGCGCCAATATTATCCAACATATGCGGCAGCTTGGTTGTGCCGGGGATGGGAACGACCCAGGGCGCCTGGGCCAACAGCCAGGCAAGCGCGATCTGAGCAGGCGTCGCTCCCTTGCGCTGTGCCCAGTCCCTGACGAGTGCGACAAACGCGAGATTGCCGGGGCGGTTGTTGGTCGCGAACCAGGGCACGCTGGCACGGAAGTCTCCCCGGGCGAACTGCGTGCCGGCCTCGATAGCGCCCGTGAGGAAAGCCATGGCAAGCGGAGCCCAGCATACCAATCCGATACCCAGCTCCCTGCATATCGGCATGATCTGGGCTTCCGGGTCACGCCCCATCATGTTGTATTCGTTCTGAACAGCCGACACCGGTTGTACCGCGTGCGCGCGGCGGAGGGTGTGCGGGCCAGGTTCGGAGAGCCCGAAATGCAATACCTTTCCCTCCGCGATCAGATCCTTAACCGTGCCTGCGACATCCTCGATCGGGACCGTGGGGTCAACGCGATGCTGGTAGAGCAGATCGATGCGGTCCGTCTGGAGCCGCCTCAGCATACCCTCGACGGCCACGCGGATGTGCTCGGGCCGGCTGTTGAGGCCGCCGACCATCCGGCCCGTTTCCGGGTCGATGTTCCAGCCAAACTTCGTTGAGATCACCACCTGATTGCGGATTGGCGCCAGCGCCTCACCGAGGATGCGCTCGACCTCGAGAGGGCCATACGCTTCAGCCGCATCGAACAGCGTTACGCCGCGATCGTGAGCCGCTCGGGCGAGGGCGATCATGTCCGGCCGGCTTGGGGCGGTCGCGAAGAAGGTGCCGGTCATATCCTGGCAACCGAGTCCGACGCTGGAAACCTCCAGCGTGCCGAGTCTCCGCCGGCCGGCTACGACTTGAGCAGTGGCCGGCGATGAAAGACTGCCGGTGATCGCCGCGGCGGCGATGGCTCCGGTTGCTCGCAGGAATGAGCGGCGGTTCAGATGTTCGTGGTCATTCATCTCGTACCTCAGCGATTGGAGAGCTTCAAAATCTGTTCCGGAAGCCGCGCGCCTTCGACTGGGATCTTGGAAAACGACGTCTCTATCTCACGCAGGTCGCCGGTCTCAAAACTTACTCCAACGGAGCCCAGGTTCTCTTCGAGCCGATGTAGCTTCGTGGTACCCGGAATCGGCACGATCCAAGGCCGTTGCGCGAGCAGCCACGCGATTGCCACCTGGGCAGGTGTCGCCTGTTTTCTCGCCGCTATCTCCTTTAGGAGATCGACGAGAGCCACGTTGGCTTCGCGCGCCTCGGGCGTGAAACGGGGAAACACGGCGCGGAAGTCGGAGCTGTCGAATGTGGTGGTCGCATCGATCTTTCCCGTGAGAAATCCCTGACCGAGTGGACTCCAGGCGACAAACCCGATCCCAAGTTCCTCACAAACCGGCAGCACCTCGGCCTCAGGGTCTCGTGTCCAGATCGAGTACTCGCTCTGAATGGCCGTGACCGGATGGACAGCGTGTGCGCGGCGGATCGTCTGAGCGCCCGCTTCGGAGAGCCCATAATGCCCGAGCTTCCCTTCGGAGATCAGGTCCTTCATCGTCCCGGCTACATCCTCGATGGGCACGTCGGGGTCGACGCGGTGCTGGTAGAGCAGGTCGATTCGGTCGGTCCTCAGCCGCCTGAGCATGCCTTCAGTTGCGACCTTGATGTGCTCGGGACGGCTGTTCAGACCCTCGCGACGCTCTCCCGTCTGCGGGTCGATATTCCAGCCGAATTTCGTGGCGATGACGACCTGGTCCCGGATGGGCGCCATGGCCTCACCCACGAGTTCCTCATTCGTGAATGGCCCGTACGACTCCGCCGTGTCGAAGAGCGTGACTCCGCGCTCGGCGGCAGCGCGAATCAGCCGGATCCCTTCCTGGCGATCCGTTGCCGGTCCGTAGCCATAGGTCAGGCCCATGCAACCGTATCCGACAGCGGATACTTCGAGCGTTCCGAGGGTGCGTCTCTTCATTACTTCCTCGTCTCCAACCGGCCGATAGCCGTTTCCCAGAACCGGATGGCTTCGAAAATCCATCCCTCGGCGCTTGTGCCTTTGCCGACTCCGAAACCATGGCCCAGATTGTTGTACTTGTGGTATTCCACCGTTGTGCCGGACGCGCGTAGCGCTTCAACCCTCCTTTCCATGCTGGCCGGAGGGGCAATTCCGTCCTGTTCGCCCACGACCACGAACGTGGGGGGCTCGGCGGATGAATAGTCCGAATGCGCTGTATATGCCATCACCACGGTCGAGGGCCGTGGGATCTCGCCGCCTCCATACTCCGCAGCGCCGTGCGAACCGATTGAGGCTGCCATTCGCGCGCCGGCCGAACTGCCCCACAGAGAGTAGCCTTCGGTGTTGACCCCGAGTGACTCCGCGTTGCGAAAAATGTAGGACACCGCGGCGGCCAGGTCTTCCGTCGCAACCGTGCCGCCCTGTCCTGCACGGTACTTCAACACGAAGGCGTTGTACCCCTTCCCGCTGATCGCTTCCGCATAGGGAAAGCCTTCGTGCACCGAGCCGACATAGGAGAATCCGCCACCGGGGCATATGACCGCGAAAGGAGCGCCCGGCTTACCTCGAAAGAAGAACAGTCCCGCGTGCTTTCTTGCCGGCTGCTGCTCGATCTGCGCGTCGGAGTAGAAGCGGTAGAACACCGTCCTGTCGCTCGACACGTCATCGATCATGCGATTCAACGCGTTCGTTACGGTCTCCGGATCAACGTGGGTGTGATACGGAAGGAGTGAACCGATCTCGGTTACAGGAAGGGCTTCGTCGTAAGCGCGATCGTCCCACGGCAGTATCAGACGACTGTACCCGTCGAATGCCGGATGACGCAGAATGTCTCCGACGGTGCTCTGAGCTGTCAGATGGGCGCCAGGACTTGCACTCACATGCGTACCCCTTGCCTGAGGAGGCGCTCCCGCCGGCGGACTTCCACACGCCGTGTCGATCGACAGAGAGACGACCAAGACCATCAGCGTTCTGCCAACCCCGCTTGCGATTTCGAATGCGTCGCCTCTCTGCATCGTCTGTCTCATCTCTCTAGCGATTGATCAGTCGTTGCGCGCCCTCGGAGTAACGGTGTCCTTGCACCTCGATCTCGGAGGTGGCGACGGCGATCTCGCGAACATCGTCTTCTTCCAGTTCGATCGAAGCTGCGGCCACATTCTCCTCGAGGCGGTGTAGTTTGGTGGTGCCGGGAATCGGCACGATCCAGGGCTCTTGGGCCAGAACCCAAGCCAGCGCGATCTGGGCCGGTGTCACATTCTTTCTTCGGGCAATGTCTTCGATTCGCTCCACCAGGGCGCGGTTCGCCTTGCGAGCCTCCGGCGCGAACCGGGGCACGGTGCCGCGAAAGTCCGTGCTGTCAAACGTGGTGTTCTCGTCGATCTTGCCGGTGAGAAAGCCCTTGCCAAGCGGGCTGAAGGGAACGAAACCGATGCCGAGCACTTTGAGGGCGGGGAGGATCTCCGCTTCCGGCTCTCTCCACCACAGAGAGTACTCGCTTTGCAGGGCGGCGACCGGCTGAACGGCATGCGCCCGGCGGATGGTCTGGACGCCCGCTTCCGAGAGGCCGAAGTGCTTGACCTTGCCCTCCCGGATCAGGTCTTTCACCGTTCCGGCAACGTCCTCAATCGGTACTGCGGGATCGACGCGGTGCTGGTAGAACAGGTCGATCACATCGGTCCGCAGCCTCCGGAGCGATGCCTCGGCGACCTCCTTGATGTGCTCGGGCCTGCTGTCCAGTCCGGCCGACTGTCCGGTTTGAGGGTCGATCCTGAATCCAAATTTCGTCGCGATCACCACGTCCTTGCGGAAGGGTGCAAGAGCCTCCCCGACGAGATCTTCGTTGGTGAATGGGCCGTACACCTCGGCCGTGTCGAAGAACGTGACGCCCCGTTCCACGGCCCCCCGTATCACGGCGGTCATGGCGTTCCTCTCTCCGGCCGGACCGTAACCGAAGCTCATGCCCATGCAGCCCAGGCCGATGGCCGAGACTTCCAGGGTGCTCTTTCCGAGTCTGCGTTTCTGCATCCTGTTTCAAGAGTAGGGTCGCAACGCCTTCCGGCGTTAGCCTGAACCTGCCGACTTTTAGCCTATTCCTGTCGCGGGCTGGCGAAAAGGTGTGTTGGCGATGTATTCTGGGGTTGAAAGGAGCCTGCGTGACCATCTCCAGCCCCGCCCAAAACGTCAGCCTGGTGCCCGACCGACTGCAGCAGCTGAAGGAAGAACTGGCTCATCGAATCGCGGCATGCGTCGGCTCGGAGCAGAAGCGGGTCACCGAGGTGCCAGGTCTCACGGTCCACCGGCGGACCGCTCCAACGCCACCCTGTTCCATGACCTACGAGCCGAGCCTGATCCTCACGGCGCAGGGACGGAAGCGGGTGGAACTCGGCGGCAAGACCTTCATCTATGGTTCGTCACACTACCTGTTGGCGTCCGTCGCCCTTCCGGTGGTGGCAAGGGTCGTAGAAGCAAGCGAACAAGTGCCGTGCCTTGCCTTGTCGTTGAAACTCCAATTGGCTGTGGTCAAGGAACTTCTGAACCGGGAGGAGGTTGCGGTTGCTCCGCATGCGGGAATGGGCCCGGCTATCGCCATCGGTGAGGTCACCGTGGAATTGCTCGATTCCTTCTGCCGGTTGATGCGCCTGTTGGACCAGCCTCGGGAGATTGCATTCCTCCACGACTTGATCGAACGCGAGATTATCTTTCGGGTCCTGCAAGGGCCGGAGGGCGCTCGCCTTCGCGCCATCGCGACGTTAGGCGACCAGAGCCACCGGACGGCGAAGGCAATCGCCTGGATCAAGGACAATTACGCAAAACCGCTTCGAGTCGAGGAACTCGCGGAGATCGCCGGCATGGGTGTCTCCACGCTGCACCATCACTTCCGGGCTCTGACGGCGATGAGTCCGCTGCAGTACCAGAAGCAGATCCGCCTGCAGGAAGCGCGAGCGCGGATGTCGGTCGAAGGGCTGGATGTCGGAAGCGCTGCCTTGGAGGTTGGCTACGAAAGCGCCAGCCAGTTCACCCGAGAGTACAAGCGCTATTTTGGCCAAACGCCGATGCGGGATTCGCGCACGCTCCGGTCGATTGATGGTGCTCACGTGGAACCACTCGGCGTCCGATAAGGGACCTGGACGATCGCAGGGGTGGCGAGTCCCGTTATCACAATCCTCTGTGTTCGTGCTTTGAAGGTTCCACTCCTCCCAGGTGCCTCCCCGCTGTGCGCCGCCCGAGGCGACTTCCCCTCCGAGTGGATGGAGGATTCATCAAGTGAACACTTGAACGACCGAGGATGCGCGTTCAATCTGGTTCCGGCGAAGAAGCCGGCTTTTCGGACCGTGGCGCTCCAGAGTGGATTGTCGGCTACTCGGAGCTAATACACTTGGCCCCGTAATCGACCGTTCCCGGTGCGGGCACCATGCTGCCGAGGCATTCAGGCGGGATTCCTCGGCAGGGAATGCGGGTTTCGCGCGCCATTGCCTCCTGGAGAGGATAGCTGGGCGGCCATCGTCGCCTCGTTTCGGGATACGCCCGAATCCGCATGCCTCTCTAGGTCCTTTCCTTTCAGTTTCGCTGCTTGTCGTGATTACCACACAGTCCGCATACTTGGCTGAGTTCAAATTCACTCCAAGGAGTCAGCCAAATGTTTAGCGAGCTAATGAAGCGCAGCAATGCAGTATGGCTTTACAGCACGGGCCGCTTCGCCGAAGAGCGGCGACGGTTTCTTTCCGACCTGGTCGAACGCGGCCGTAATGGTTGGTATATGCTCCGACAGACTAACAGATTATTGCTAGCCATTGCGGAGCGAATAAACGTACGGCAACGAATGCCGGTCACGGAACAGCAGATCCTGCGCGCAGCCAAAGACTGGGTCGCAAAGACATGCTCGGCGCGTTGCACAGACGCGACGCGCGACACCGCAATGAAAAGGTTCATCTTTGTGGCCAAGAGGTGGTTGCATTTCTTGGGCAAGTGGGGTGAGCCTGACCGCATTTCTCAGCTCAAACCAGAGCTCGACAGTTTTCTTGAAGAGCTCCGGGATCAGAGAGGCTATTCGCCCGAGACCATTTCCACACGCACGTCGGCCCTGAACCTCTTCTTCGGGTGGCTTGGAAAATTGGGCATTTCGTTGAAGGGATTGTCTCCGCAGATCCTTGCGGCGTATTTTGTTCAAAACAAGGGGCGTGGCTGGAAGAAATCAACAATCAAAGCGTATGGTAACTCGATACGCGCTTTTCTTCGGTACGCAGCCCGGCGCGGCTGGTGCGCGCCCGGATTAGCCGAGACAATACATAGCCCACGCATCTATTCAATGGCCGGGCTGCCGGAGGGTCCAACCTGGGCCCAGATCCAGCGCCTGATTGCGACTCTCAACACAGAACGTCCGAGCCACATTCGCGACCGTGCAATCGTCTTGCTTTTGGCGATCTACGGACTGCGAATCGGCGAGGTTTGCAAGTTAACTCTGGACGACCTGGACTGGGCCAATGAGAAACTCCGGGTTCGACGGCTGAAGAACAAGCGCACTCAGGAATTTCCCTTGACCGCCGAGGTGGGCAATGCAATTCTGAGATACCTCCAGAACGTCCGGCCTCGGTGTTCTTCGCGCTCTCTTTTTCTGACGCTACGGAGACCGTATAGGCCGATGGTCACGACAGGTGCGTCTTCTTCCATCTCGTGCCACGTCCGGGCACTTGGCCTGGCAGCACACTATGGCCCACACAGTCTGCGCCACGCCTGTGCCAGCCACCTTCTAGATGAGGGATTCTCGATCAAAGAAATCGGCGATCACCTGGGTCACCGGTCGCCGAGGTCAACGCAGATCTATGCCAAGGTCCAGCGCAAGAAACTGGCGCAGGTTGCAGACGCACAGCTATCGAGCCTGACGGAATACTTACGCGCGCAAACGCAGCCCATCACAGCGCAGTGGGCAAAAGAACGCTTGCGCTCACTCCAGGAGGTTTCCAACTTCGGATTAGGAGGCCTTCAATGAAACTCGCTGCCGCCATTGAAGACTTCATCCAATACAAGCGGGCCTTCGGTAATCTGTACATCGGTCCGGCGAACATCCTGAAAGCTTTTCTTCGAACGACAGGAGATCTCGAACTGGACGCTCTCACCCGCGCCCATTGCCAGGCGTTCCTGCCGGTCAAAAGTGGTGCAGTTACGAACTTCTGGTTCCACAAGTACGCGGCACTCGACCTTTTCTTTCGCTACGCAGCCGAGCGCGGATATATGCAGCATCGAGTTCTCCCCACCACGATGCCAGATCGCCCGCCGCGCTTCGTCCCGTACATCTATTCGACCGACGACATCCGTCGCTTGCTGGCCGTGCCTGACTCGCACTACCCGCGGACATCTCCATTGTCGCCGGACACCATGCGTACCCTCATCCTGGTCCTTTACGGGACCGGACTGCGCGTGGGAGAGGTGAGCCGCCTGACGCATGCCGACGCGGACCTCAAGAACGGAACGCTTCTGATTCGGGAAACGAAGTTCGGCAAATCGCGACTGGTTCCGATCGGGAAGGACCTCGTCAGCATCCTCAGACTGTACCGAATGCGCCATCGTCCGGGTATCGGGTACCAACGCCCACCGACTCTCCTCGCCACCAAGATAGGGATGATGATCCAAAACTGGCATGCCGACCACGAATTCGAATGGCTGAGAAGAGAAGCTGGGGTACTGCGATTTGACAGTGCCCGCTATCAGCCAAGGATCCATGATTTCCGACACGCATTCGCCGTAACCCGCCTCTTGACCTGGTACCGCGAGGGGAAAGACGTACAGCGAATGCTCCCCTTGCTTTCCACATACCTTGGCCACTGCGGCGTGCAAGAGACGTCCGTGTACCTTCAGATGACGCGGGAACTGCTCCAGGAAGCTAACCGCTGCTTTGAGCGCTATGCCTTCGCGGAGGTGGACAATGGCTGATCATGCTTCAGTTGGCTTTTGGGTTCGCCGCTATCTATCCGAGCATCTGGTTCATGAACGTGGCGTATCACGAAACACGCAGCAAAGCTATCGCGACACGTTCTGTCTGTTCCTGCCGTTCGTCGCCGCGCACCGCAAGACAGACGTTGACAAGCTCGTGATCAACGATCTTTCGCCCAAGATCGTTTTGGAGTTTCTCTCGCACCTGGAGCAAACTCGAAGCTGCTCCGTTGCCACTAGAAATCAACGGCTCGCCACGCTCCACGCGTTTGCCCGGTATACCGGAAACTCCAGCCCCGAGCATGCGGAATGGTGCGCAGAGGTCCGCAATGTTCCGTTCAAACGTGGGTGGACGACTGCCATCACGTATCTGGAAAAGGAGGAAATCGATGCACTTCTCCAGGTGCCGGATCGAAGCGGTAAGCTCGGCCAACGCGATTACGCCTTGCTATTGTTCCTCTACAACTCGGGGGCTCGGGCCAGCGAAGCGGTTCGAGTGGCGATCGAGGATCTCACGTGGGACTCAACAGGCACCGGCTCTGTCAAGATTCATGGCAAGGGCCGGAAGGTTCGGTTTTGTCCGCTCTGGAGAAAGACGATGGCTGAACTGCATCATCTCATCCAAGGAGGGGAACCGGGCAGATCATTGTTCCTGAACCGATACGGCGACGCCATGACACGCTTTGGAGTTCATGCGCTCGTGGCTCGTTCGGCGAAAGTTGCGGCGGGGAAGATCCCATCGCTAAAAGCCAAGCGCGTCAGCCCCCATACCATCCGCCATACGACTGCAACCCATCTGCTCCGCGCTGGCGTCGATCTGAACACGATCAGGGCGTGGCTCGGTCATGTTTCATTGGACACCACGAATATCTATGCGGAGACAGATCTGGCGCTTAAGGCAAAAGCTCTAGCCGCCTGCGACCCCGGGGGCGGGCGGCGGAGAAGCAAGAAGAAGTGGCGGGATAATCCCGACGTAATGGAGTTCTTGCGCAAGCTCTGAGCGATCCGTCTTCTCCATCTCTCGTTGACCGAACGGGGCGCCATCGTTGGTGCCCCGTTTTTATGTGGCGGTAGCCGCAATCAAACCAAATCAAACGAGGCCCTTTGTGAAGCATGCCAACATAACCGACATCGCAACATATCTGCGCCAATTTGCGGACCAGCTCGAAGAGAAAATCTTGCAGCAGTTTCCCCCATTGCACCAGCCCGGGGAACCCCTGCCGCCCGAACTGGCGCGCCTGCGCCGGAAGCCTTATCCGGCGCAAGCTCTCGCGGTTGCGGCGATCGCCAAGCGCTGGGACGTTGAGAGGTCGGCCGGCGCCATCGCCGAATGCGGCACCGGGAAAACGCTGATCTCGTTGGGAGCCATGTTCGTTCATGCGAAAGGCAAACCCTTCACGGCACTGGCAATGGTCCCTCCGCAACTGGTCGAAAAAATGGGGCGCGAATGCCTTTTGACGCTTCCGCGAGTCCGTGTGTTCTTCATCGACGGCGTCCGGAACGGCGTAGCGTCGAACGGACATACTGGCGTAAACGAAGTGCGGCTCCGCAACGGCCGTATTGTCCGCGAGGGCCTGCGTACCACACTGAGCGATCTGCGATTGCGGAAACAGTTCCGATCCGCGCGATCTCGGTGGGCCTCGATCTGCGACTGCCCGGCCGTTTTCATTGTCAGCCGGGAACGGGCTAAGCTCGGGTACTTTTGGCGGCACGTCTATGGGGTGCCGCGCAGTGGACCCTTCAACGGCGCGGTAGTCAACCCTGATACAGGACGACCTGTCCTGACCGACGATGACCAGCTGCGCAGGGCGGATTTCCGCAAAGCCAAACACAGTGAACTTGTGCGCGGCGACGAAGAATCCAATGGCGGCAAGGCGCGGCGCACAATGTTCAGTGCACTCTGGCAAGCAGATGGATCCAAGGTTTGCAGGTGCGCACCGATGGACTTCATAGGCCGATACATGAAGGGGTTCTTTGATTACGGCATCGCGGACGAGGTGCACGAGTTGAAAGGCGCTGACACCGCTCAAGGGGCGGCGCTGGGAACGATCGCTTCTTGCGCAAAGCGCACCATCATTCTGACAGGGACCTTGAACGGCGGTTACGCCGATGAACTTTTCTCAATCCTTTACAGACTGAACGCTAAGAAGATGGTTGAGGAGGGGTTCGCGTACGGAGACCCTGGCGTGCGGGCCTTCTCGGAAACCTATGGCGTGCTCGAAAAGGTCACAACAATTACCCCCGCCGACAATGCCTGCTCCGACAAACCGAAGGTGAGCACACGAGTGCGGCGCCGGCCGGGCGCTTCGCCGTTGCTGTTCGGAAGGTTCCTCATGGAGCTCGGGGCGTTTGTCTCGCTCGAAGACATCTCCGATGCGCTTCCTCCTTACGAAGAGGAGGTGCTGAGCATCGAGATGGACCCGGTTCTCGGCAAAGCGTACAGAGACCTTGAAGAAGACGTCAAGGCAGCGCTTGAGGAGCATCATGGAAACCAATCGGTGATCAGCACCGGACTGAATGTGTTGATGCTCTTTCCGGACCGACCATTCGACATCGGAACGCTCTACGGGTACGCGACAGATCCGGAAACCGGGGAACGCGAGAAGTTCGTCATTTCGGATCCGCCTGACCTCGACAAGGACTTCATTTACGCCAAGGAACGACGCCTGGTCGAAGAGATCAAAGCGGAACTCGCCCAGGGGCGGCGGTGCCAGGTGTTCGCCGTCTATACGCAGAAGCGCGACGTCACGCAACGGCTGAAGAACATTCTGAGCCGTGAAGGAATCCGCGTTGAAGTGTTGACCACCGCTGTACCGCCGGAAGCCCGCGAGGCTTGGTATGAACGCCAGTTGAAGGCGGGAATGCAGGTATGCTTGGCCCATCCAAAATTGGTCGCTACGGGCCTCGATCTTCTCGCTTTTCCGAGCATTTTCTTCTACGAGTCTGGATACTCGATCTACACGCTTCGTCAGGCAAGCCGGCGCTCGTGGCGCATCGGCCAGAAGCAGCCGGTGAAGGTGAAGTTCTTAGCCTATGCCGGCACGATGCAGGAGAACTGTCTCCGATTGATGGGGAAGAAGCTGCTGGTATCACTCGCGATGGAAGGCAAGTTCGCCAATTACGGCTTGCAGGCCCTCGATGATGATGACGACATGCTGACGGCCATGGCTCGCGAACTCGTAACCCAGAAAGGTGTTGGGGAACGAGCCGATGCGTTGTGGAAAGACGTGCAGCGGCAACACATGGGCCTGGTTGAGACCGCTAAAGCAGTGGTGATCGAGCAACCCGCGCCGGAGCCGGTGGTGGTCCTTCCGTCTGAAGCTGATCCGGCCTGTTTGTCGGAGCCTAAACCCACGCCCGACGCCCTCATTGAATTGGTCTTGCCGCGACCGAGAGCCGCGCGGAGGCCTCATTCCGACAACGACGCCCAGCTCTCGCTGGCGTTCTAACCCGAACAACACGCCTGGAGGCGCACGAAGGGACTGTGGTCCTTTCGTGTGCCCAGGTTTCCGGAGGTACGACTTATGGAGAACAAGGGTCTCTACATCAACGAACTGCCACAGTCTGGTGAGGTCACATTCCTGGCTGTGGTCATCGAGAAGGAAGTTCGGCCGAAGCGCAATGGGGGGAACTTCCTGGCAGTCCGTTTTGCGGATCGAAGCGGCGAGTTGGACGGTAAAGTCTGGGACAACCCGGAAGCCGTCGCTCAGCTATTCGACTGCGACGACGTGGTCAAGGTGCGCGGCACGATCGACCACTACAACGACAAACCGCAACTCATTGTGGGCCGGATCCGCCGCTGTGATGCCAGCGAGTACAGCGCTGGCGATTTCTATCCTGCGTCCAGCCGCGACCCGGAGGAGATGGTCGGCGAGCTGCGGACCTTCATCGCAATGGTGCGAGAGGAGGCGCTCCGGCAACTGTTGGAGTCGATCGTCAATGACGCTGCGATCAGCGAGCGCCTGCGGGTTGCGCCGGCCGCAATGCGGATACACCACTGTTTTCGGAGTGGACTCCTCGAACACATACTCTCGATCTGCAACTTGAGCGCCGCTCTAGTCGCACACTACCCGCGCTTGAATCTGGACTGGCTCATCGCGGGAGCCATCCTGCACGACTTGGGGAAGATCGAAACCCTCGAATTGACGGGGGTTCGTTTCGCTTACACGACGCGAGGCCAGTTGATCGAGCACATCACGCTCGGTCTGGAAATCCTCGAGAAGCATGTAGCCCGCCTTCCTCACTTCCCGGTCGAACTGAAGACAATCCTTCAGCACCTCCTCGTGAGCCATCACGGCGACCTGGACAAAGGCGCGCTGAGGCTGCCGATGCTGCCCGAAGCTATTGCGCTTTCCCTGCTGGATCTCATGGACGCGCGGCTGGAACAGGTGTTCAGGCTGATCGATTCGGCTCCGGCTGGGGAACGGTTCACTGCGTATATCCCATCGCTCGAACGGCAACTGTTCCGCGCATTTGAGCGTACCGCCGAACCGGGCGACCCGCGAGCAGTTCCGGACGGAGGGATAGCAGCATGAGCGCAGAGCCGATCGCAATCACGGCCAAGGAGGTGGCCAAAGGGCTCAGCATGTTCGAGATCGACGAAGGATTGGAAGCCTTGGTAGAAGCAGCGGAGCAGGAAGCCGAGGCGAACAATGGAGAGATCTCGGAAGAGCTCAGGACCGCCTTGGCGACGTACGCCGAGGCGTTTGGCTACAAAGTGGACCGCATCGCCGACTATCTGAAGGCCCAGAAGGCGGAGGCTGAAATGGCCCACCTTGAGGCCGAGCGCTTTCAGGCGCGGCATAAAGCGGCGGAGAACCGCGAGAAGCGACTGAAACAAATGCTCGTCTGGTTCATGACGACGCGGGATGTGCAAAAACTCCGCGGGGCGCTGAATACAATCAGCCTGCAGGCGAACAGCGTGCCCTCACTGGTGATTCACGACACGACCCACGTCCCAGACAGCTTCTATCGGGCTCGGGTTGAGCTTTCGTGGCCGGAATGGCGCGAGATCGTGGAGTCACTCCCGCCTGGGGCGGTTCAGGATCGTCTTCGTGGTTCTGAAGGCAAGTCAGTACAAAAGGAACTCCAGCGGGGAATCCTCTCTGACGCCTTGGCTCATGGCGAAACGATCGAAGGGGTCTCGCTTGTAAAGGGTCAGCATGTACGCCTGCGCTGACGGCGCGTTGCTATCTGTCGAGGAGTCGAGCACCTTCGCTTAGGGCCAGATCTTTGCCAGCACGCAGATCATTTGCGGTGGGGACGACTTCGACATCCGGTTGAACGCCACGCCCCTCGAGTAGCCGATCGTCCCAGCTCATCCAACCGCCGATCGGTATGCGCAAGCGATAATCTTCGCCGACGAGGAAATTCACGGCGCCAAGAACCTCTCCAGCGGTGCGAGTTCCAACGATTGTCGCCAGGCGGTGGGTGATGGCAAAGTCTGCGACCATCTCGGCTGCACTCTTAGTGTGCTGGTTGACCAAAATTGCGATGCGGCCGTGGAAAGGACGAGGGCCGAGACCTTCGGTGAATAGCGCAACCGAACGGTCGCGATGAAGGAGCTTGAACCGGAGGAACATCCCGATAAGACCAAGCTTGGTCGTAGGAATGTGATCAATTCGGATCAACCGGTCCTTTCGGTACCCCTGGTCAGCGACCTTACGGCTAACATTGAACCCAATGGGCCGGCTGTCGGCGCACAGTGAGCTCATCGCGCGCAGTGATCCAAGGCCACCGCCGATGTTGCCGCGAAGATCGATGACGAGCCCTTTGCACGGACCCAGGGCGTTGAGGGCCTGCTCATAGGCGAGCGCGAAGCGATCGCCGGCATTCCCGGGGAAGTAGGCAACCCGAACGTATCCAATGTCAGGAGTGAGCTTGCGGGAGTGGACCGCCTTCACTTCCACCAACGGGGGCCTGCCCTTCGCCGTGGGCGGCGGCAGCGCGATCGTAATGCTTCGATCGGCGCCGTCGCGGGAACGGACAAGGAGCTCCGTGCTGGCTCCGAGGTCAAACCGCGGAACCTCCGGTGGCAAGGCTCTGGCGCCATTGACCGACAAGAGGGCTTCACCTGGCTGAATACCGGCTTTGTGCGCAACGCCGCCTTCCAGCACGTCGAGAAACAGCCACAACGGATCAGGATCTTCAGCTTTCAGAAAGGTGGCGTTCAGGGCGTAAGGAGCAGGAACCCCCGTACCACTACCATGGAAGAACGCCACATGGCTCGAGTTTAATGTTGCCAGCGCAACGTTGACTCTTTGGACGAATTCAGCGGCGGAGGTGCTCGCAAGCAACCAGTCGCGTTGCCCTTGCCAAGCGTTTGTCCAACCAGCAATGTCGGCGAGGGGGTTGAAGAACCTGGTTTCGATATAGTGCTGGATGCGGTCCAGGATCCCGGTCATCTGCTCCTGGGTGATACTCATGGCTGCGCTCCTTTCACGGTTCTGCGATTTTGACCAAACGGTGTAACGACATTTCCATTTCCGATCACCTGGAAGGCAGCGACCGTTGACAGGACGTTCGGACCGAAGCGCTGTAGCAACGTGAGCTTGGCGTTGCGGAGAGCGGTCGCCACCTCCCTTCCCTGGGCCAGGTTGCGGTAGAACTCCGTCAGCAACGAACCGGACGCAGTATCCGACACCGACCAGGAAGTTGCCAGGACAGCAGTCGCACCCGAAGACAGGAAGGCTCGAGCAAGATTCGACACGCCCTCCTGCCCTAACGAGCGGCCCACTGTCGTGTTGCACGCCGATAGCACGACCAGGTTGGCCTTGATAGGAAGTCGAACAATCTCACGAGGCTGAAGGAAACCATCCTCCTCTGAAGACTTCTCCTGAGCGAATAGCAAGGCGCCCCGCTGTGGCTGTCGGGGGTCAGCGAACGCATGCACGGCGAGGTGGATGATCCCGAACCGTTCAAGGGGCTGCTGCTTGAAGCGACCCTCCGTTGCGTCCTGTCCCAGGAGTCCAACAGCAGCGGGGCCTGCCATGCTTAGGGCCATCTCGACTTCGGTCCTGGAGGCGGGCAGCGCTTCCAGATGGGGCGTGATTCGTGCGTCGAATATGCTAATCGCACGTGACGGATTCCCGCGCTTTGAAAGGTCTCCATAAGGAACACCGCCAACCGCGAGGAGTGGCAATGGTTTCGTGGCCATTTCCCTGTTGCGAAGCGCACGGAAGACGCTCGCGGACGGCGCGAACGTGATTGCAACAGTCTGCGCTAGCTTGGAGCGATTCGGCGCTGACAACATATCGAAAGGAAGGGCGTGGAGTGGTCCATCGGGCACGATCACGATTTTCGTCTTGGATGCCGGCCAGCGTAGCGGGGCGACTATCGCGCCGTAGAGCGAAGCCGCGAGTTTGTCGACCGATGGACCGTCTGCTCCGCGCTGCAGGGCCTCGAAATATTCTGCGATAAGCCGCTCCACCGGAGCGCGTTCAGCAAGTGGAGTGACACGTGCACCGTCTCGAGAAATCGTCATGCCGTAGACGCGATGCTCGCCCCAAACGTACTCCACCACGAGTTGGTCTGTTCCAAGGTTGGCTCGCAAGTCACGCAGGGAAACAGGTTGCGAGCGAGGGCCCTTCCAGGTTCGCGTCTCGACCTCGGCTCCGATCAACTTTTGCTCCACTTCCCAGATCTGCCGCAGCGCGGCCTCCCGCTCTGTAGTCTTTTTGAGCCTGAGTAGCGAGCGCTGAAGACGGCTCAACTCACGCTGGAGGCGTATGTACTCCTCGGAGCGGCGGCGAGTCGATTCTGACGCAGCCACCTGTGCGATGACATCGCGGAGCACTCGACCCCGCGTTCGCTCGAGGACCTCGAAGGCATAATCTACACTTTTCTGGCCGGCGGCGAGTTCGAAGTGCTTTACGTAGATATTGGACATCGCGCGTATTAGAGTGGTGGCATGTTCGGGTGTGGGAACGTTCACAAGGAGGCCTTCCGCTACATCCGTTGCGCGCTCCAGAATTTGCAGCGCCTCGTCTGGCCGGGCTTCCGCGCGTTTGAGATTGGCGAGGACGAGAAGTTGTGATGGCAAGAGGAACGTGTCGCCAACCTCTTCGCTGAGCGTGACAGCACGTGAGGCGTACTCCCCCGCTTCTGGGATCTTGCCTGTTTGCTGGGCGATGGCCGCCAAGTCGAAGTAAACCTCAGCGAGGAGGCGGCGGAACCCACCTGCTTCGGCGATAGGTAGCGCTTCACGGAGATAAGCAAGCGCCTCGTCAAGCTTGCCGAGCGTGCGGGCGAGATCAGAAGCAGCCAGCAGCATCTGAACTTTTTTCACGCGACGGTCATCGGCCTCAGCATGTTGAAGGGACTCGCGGATCAATTGTTCGGCCTCCTGAAACCGGCGTAACGCCAGGAGGGACTTCGCCTTGCCCCAATTTGAGATGTACTGAAACCCGGCCTCGGGGTGTTTCTCGGCCGCGTTCAAGGCAAGGTCGAAGTACCGGATTGCCTGTTCGTATTCTTCAGATAGCTGAAGCCCGGTGGCGATCGCTGCGTAGTAACGTATTTGAGCCCCGACATCCCCGCTCGCCATCGCGGTCATCAGCGCCTGGCCGACCTGAAGCCGCGCGGTCGAAGCATCGCCAAGGAGAAAGGCGATCATTCCAAGCTCCCCAATAGCGCGCGACTCCCACTTCCGGTCACCGATCTGTTTGGCCGTCGCAAGGGCGACTTCCCAATCGTCCTTGGCCGCCGGGGCGTCGATCTCCAGATTGACATCGCCACGGATGATAAGGCATCGAAGACGGAGAGCTGGGTCGTTCTTCGCGATGTCTGTGGAAAGGATGCCGTCGATGGCATCAATGAGGTCGGGGAATGGCAGAATCTGCATCTCGCCGCGCAAACGACTTGCCCTTGCGAAAAGAGCATTCCGCTCGTCGCCTTGGGCCAGGAACGTCCTCTCGGCTTCGAGAAAAAACGGGTGCGCGTCATACCAGTTGTAGATGTCAGCCAGGTGTTCCGCCTTTTCCATTGCCTGGCGCGGATCGGTGAACGGCGCGGGGATCTGAGCGGCTAAGAGATACAGACCAGGCCAGAGCAGAAGAACAGCCGCTGCGAAGAAGTGCCAACTCGTCAACATAGGGCCTCTTGAATGCATACGATCTCCCGATGAATCATGTCAACGGACCTTTAGGGGGTAGGAGCGCCACCTGGATTCCTCCGCACGACGAATTGACCACGTAAACCGGCCGGGACTGAGTTTACGCAGGTCAAGGGCTGCTTCGATCGTCGTCACGAAGTTGCGAATGACGGCGACGCCGGCTCCCTGGATCTGTGGGGAGCCTCGCTCGTCACGGATTTCGAATTGGTAGTTCCCCTCGTCAGATCCTGTCGGAAGCAGAATAGTAAGCCGGAGGTTCGCTCTGGTCAGAACGGGGGCCTCGATTTGGTCATTTGGTTCACCTCGGGTGGCATCTAGCGGGCGCAGGTCGAGCGTCGCTAATTGCAGTTCTGCAGGCGCTTTGCGCTCCACTGCAATTGGTGGCGGAGTGGCAGGAGGCGCTGGAGTCGGCGATCTAAGCGAAATGGCGCCGACGATGGCGGCAGCCAATCCGGCGGCAGTGGCAAGGATGGCGATGGTATGCCGCCTCCGCCGTTTCCACTTTCCTCTCGCGGCAAGATAGTCGGACAGGCACGCTGAGCAGGTAGCAATGTGCTGGGCGTGCGTTCCGATACTGTTAAGGGAGACCTCACGTCTTGCCATGGCTCCGATCTCGGCGGCCGTGGGGCAGCCCTTCCGGTCTGGATTCGGAAATCTCCTGAGGGCATACGCTCTGGCAGCGCGGAGAAAGAGTTCCTCGTCGATCGGCGAATTGGATCTCTTGGACGCGGGCTTGAATGGTCTCATGTGAGGCCTCGTTTGGGTGTTTGCGGCGCGCGTCTGGCCCTTTCCTCCGTGTCCGGCAACAGGCAGTCGATGATCTCTTGTGGCAACTTCTCTAGGGCGCGACGGAACCGCAACCGTGCTTGACCAGCGGTGAGGCCCTGAAGCTTGCCGATTTCCTCCCACCCCAACTCAAGAAGGCGCAGATAGAACATCTCCCGTATGTCAGGCTCAAAATGCTGGCCGATTTCCTCAGCGAGAATCCATAGTTCTACTTCTTGTCTCCAATCTGGCTCCTGAGCTGTGGTCAGGATTTCGAGATCTTGTCCCAGCCCGCGGTAGTCAACCCTGCCGTCACGACTCTTGATAGACCTGATCAGATTCGCGGTGGCTGTGTAGTAAAGCGCCACTATCGACCGTACCTCGCCCGGATGGTTCTTGATGTGACGAGATATTCGATAGGCGACAAGCTCAGCAACCTCTGCTGCTCCAGCATGGTCAGCGAGATGCATCCCAATGTAGTTCCATGCCCAAGGCCACAGACGCTGGGCGACGTCACGCACACCTGGATCGATGGGATACCCATTGACCGCCGGAGGAAGAAAAAACTCCGGCAGTCGCTCGTCCTGATGCCGGTTGTGGTCCGACATAAACTTCGGTCCCTTTAGGGGCGAGCCATGAGAAGCGGCAATGACCGCCTCTATTAATATGACCATTCCCGAACGACAAATCCGACGGATTTAATGTCGTTTCTTCCCGCCCTGCCGCTTCGAGTGTCGGCGATCTTTCGCTCTGGAATCGACGTCCGTCAAATACCCCCGGTTCCAGAAGTCTTGTGAGTAGAGGGCAGTGTCTGGGAAGCACGCAGAGATCCCACCTTTCCACGGAGTTGATGTATGGAAGAGGATGCCGCCACCAGTGCAGGGAAACCCCTCCACCGGCAGCAACGACCACCTCAAAAGCGGCCGAAGGTCGGCAAGCCGCGGGGACAGGCATGCCACTGGACTCCGGAGTTGGACGAACTGCTGAGGGCAGCCTGGTCACGCGGAGGCCTGCGCGCTGCCCGGCGAGCAATCCGTCAGCAGCAGCCTACTTGGAGTCGGTCTTCGATCAAGAAACGTGCCGCTGCGCTCGCTTTGACGCGCCCGAAGGCGCGACCTTGGTCGACCGAGGACGTCAACAAGCTCTTGATGTCGATCGACAGCAACGCGTCCCTCGAACTGATCGCCAGACGGCTGAATCGCACCGTGGCTGCAATTCGCTACAGGCTGTGGGAACTAGGTTATAAGGCAGCCAGTTTGGGCGGATATAAAGTCAAGGAGGTCGCCGAGATGCTTGGCGTTCCGCCCAGAAGGGTTCAGTACTGGGTTCAGAAGAAGGAGTTGCTGACAAAAGGCGGTCGCATCACCGACAGCTCGCTGTCCACGTTCTTCCGCAACTGTGCGGAGAAGATCCCGTACGAAAAGCTGCCGGCAGAAATGCGTGCGTGGCTACGTGAGATGGGGTACCCGGCAGTGGGCGAAGAACCGGAAGCGATGGCAGCCGGTAAACGCTAGGCGTTCTGTGGAAGGGTGTATTCGTCGGCGGCGCCTATCCATTCGGGAAAAGAGGGAACACGGATCGGATGAACGAGGCCCCATTCATCGTGGTATCTCTGGTTGTAATGAACAAGCCGATGGTACCGGGGATGCTGAGTGACGTGGTAGCGCAGCGCGGAATACCACGTCTCAGCTCGTGCCGCGTTGCGCCAAAAGGCTTCTCCAAGCCGAACCAAGCGAAAGAACATGAAGTCTTGCCATAGAGGGGCACCCTGGAAGTGGGCCAGAAAACTTGGGCAACGCGTGCGAAGCTCAGACAAGATAGGGTCTTCGAGGAGCCGATTCGGCTGGGCAATGGAATCGATCCAAAGGGCGAACGCCCTCCACTCAAGCAACTCATGGACAGCACGATGGAGCCGGCCGACTTCCACTTTCTGCAAGGCTTCGACGGCGCGGCCCTTTTCGGTTCCAGGTTGAGTCAGACTGTCAGTGGCAATTACATTGGAGGTCCACTCCTCTAAAGTCGGCCATCTCGACGGAGGCCGGCACGACCAGGCATCCTTTGTTCGCTCCCAGAGGGCCCATGCCATTTCGGTACGAAGGTCTTTGTACGCGTAGTACATCACCGCGTCAAACCAGCCTTGCGTCTTTGGGTCCACGAACTCGCGGGCTGCGATCCATTCTTCCAGAGAGTGCCAAAGAAAGCGCTGCTGCCGAGGACGCTGCTTCCGTCCGCGCGAATCCGTCTCCAGAAAACCGGGACAGCGTTTTTCGAGGGCGGACACCATGATCTCGGGGATCTCCTCTTTCACCTCGGCGATGGCTCGGACCCACAGAACAAAGATGTGCGATTCCACGTAGGCTGATGCCGTCTCTTCGAGCCGACGCCAGGGCACCCGAAGGGCCTGCTGCAAGGCCTTTTGCTTGGTATCGAGCTGGATATGGACCGCCACCTTCTGGAAGTCTCTTCTTGCCATGAAAGACCTGATGTCCCCAAAACCTATTTACTGTACCAACTCCAGTCCACGCATAGAAGCGAGGAAATGATCAACGACGGATACGCTGCATCTCGCCAAGCTCCGGAGAACCCCTGGATCTCTTCGACGGCTACCGCATCTTGGTCAGGAATGAGAAGGCGAGCGAAAATCGCGGCGTTATGCGCGGAGGAGGCGGAGCGCGTTGACGCGATCTTTGAACGGGCATTGGCTGCCGCGCAGTTCCTCGACGAACCAGGGCTTGAGGCCGCCTTCGATGCGGCCGTACTGGGGATCTGCTTTATGACCCGCCCAAGGGTGCGGAAAGCCGCCCTAATCTGCTCATCAGTGGGAAGAGTCGTCGCCGGCATAAGGCTCCAGTCGACACGTACGAGAGAGGACGAGCGATCAGCACAGCAAGATTGTGCCGCTGATACGATGAGAACGCCAAATGTCTTGTCGGCTTGGCCCCCGCCTAACCGGTCAATGGTTATGGCGGGTAAGCCTCTCAGCGAGTGGCGTTTACAGGTTCCGGTGGTCTCGCTTCGTCGCCCACGATGTGCGTCGGGTCAGAAAGGACTTTTGCACGTGGGAACAGCATCGTGGCAGGATTGGCAAAACACATGACGCGGATCGGCGAGTACCGCGAGGTGCTGTTCTGGTTACTACTGCTTGGCAGCTGGCAGTTCCTGGCGTCGCCGGGTGCCAAGAATGCGGTTGTCGGTGCTGGCGGGGCGGCGTTGTTCCTACTCTTCGCCTTCCGTAATCTCGGGAGGCTGACTGGTCTGGGACTGGGATACGCGAGTTGGAGGCCGACAAGCCGGGCGAGCTGGGCACTCGGGGCATCAAGCGGGCTCACTGCCGGCATTGTGATATTCGCGATCGGTTCGGCGAGCGGACAAAGCATAATCCTGAGCAGCAATTGGAGACTGGCGCTCCTGCAGGTCACGCTCGGACCCGTACTCGAAGAGGTTGTATTTCGCGGCTACCTGTTCTCACTGCTCGTCTGGCTGCTACACCGCGCTGCCAGCGGGGCTGTTCTGAATTGGCTGGTGATCGTTCCGGCGGCGGTGATCTTTGCATTGGTCCACTCGGCGCAGCCCGGAGTCAGCTGGCTGCAACTCGTCTGCATCACGATGACCGGGGGTCTGTATGGTTGGATCAGGACCCTGTCGGCCTCGACGGCGCCGGCTGCTGTTGCGCACGCAGTCTACAATCTCACCCTGTACGGAGTCGCCGGCGTCATTGAGAATGTCACTCTATAACCGGATGGAGCAGCCTTCGCCACGGGAATGTGGGAACTCTGGGGGGCATGACGCGCCGTGTGGACCGTGATCGGGCGATCACCAGGAACAGCGCGGGAACCGCGGTTGGCGTCTGGGCCGGCGGCGCGCCAACCGCCGCTGGCGCGCGTGAGCGGCGAGGGTCAAAAAGGAGGCGACCTTGCGGTGTGACGGCGACCCTCAAGGAGGCATCCGAGGTCAGGAGAGTGGGAGGCGAACGGGCGCAGTCTCTGGCCCAGCCGGGAATGCTCGCAGTTCCTTCAGTGCCCCGAATAACCGGTCGGGGGCCAGCCGCCCTTTCGGTATCCGCCGTGCAATGCGACTTGTGGTCCAATGGTGGGCACTGGGCGTCGTGACGCCCGCAAAGAAAGACGGCCCGCATGACTGGATACGAACAATGCAGCGCGGCGAATGGGAGATGGCACGTAGAGACGGTGCTGCAGCAGAATTCGGAAAGCACGCGGAAGGAAAACGTCGAGTTCTCGTTCTACTTGGACACAACTGGGCAACCGAAGATCGACGTCAGGAACTTTGGCATATTCACGCGTTCTACTCCTCGAGGAAGGTGGAAGCTGGAAAAGACCCGTCGCCGGAGAGTCACGAAGGCCGAAAAGCTGAAGCTGCTTAACTACGCGAAGCGGTTGGTGGGGCAGTATGCTGTCGTCGAGCTCGTCCCGGTAGAACCCGAAGAACCGCTGCCCGTTATCGAGCCAGGCGCAGAGCGGCTGAGGGAGCCGGCATGCATTGGTGACGGCTATTCAACCATCAAGGTGTTTACCTGTGCGCTGGACGAGAGCTTTGGCACATTGTTCACGGTGCCGCGATTTTGGAAGGCACTGCTCGTGATTCAGATGTGGGCAGGAAATCGCCTGATCGAGATGAAAGTGTACGGGATCGGCGCCAATTGGTTTCGAACTCTCGAAAAACAGGGTGTACCGAACGGTGTCCCGGATGAGCGGCAGCGCGCGATCCTGAAATCCTACTTCGAACAGCGCGCCGAAACCATAGCCAGGCAGTTCCACTCGTACGCCATGGAGCATAGCCGGTTTCCAGATGATGCGGAGATTCTGAGCGCCGTCGATCCGAAAGACCCCGTTCAGTGACCTCGCAAGAGCGGCCTCGACCGGGGCTGAGGCCTGAGCGCGGCGGTAGACCGAGGTGATCGGTGACGTGATGGCAAATGCGTGCGATGAGAGGAGTTGCTGACCGCCACCTATGACAGCATATATGTTGACAATCTCTTTTGTCTCTGCGATTATGGTAGCAGCTTGATACCGGCGTTTGATCCCGCGACCGGTGCATTACCGCCGGGAGGTCATCAGGCAACGTTGGAGCAGATCGCGAAGCGCTTTGGTTTCACGCCCCGGCGCCGGTGGCTGTTGAAGGGACTCCGTGCCGCCGTCGAAGCGTTTTGGGCGGCCGGGATCACGGACATCTATATCGACGGCAGTTTCTGTACGGAGAAGCCGGATCCCGGAGACATCGATGGATACTGGGTCGAGCCCGACGAAGGCGTCTATGATCGCATCGATCCGTACTGGATCGATTTCGAGTTGGTTCTCGTTCCGCATGTGCGCAAGTGGAAGTGGCGAATGTGGTCGGAGCATGGCGTTGAGTTTTTCATCCATCCGCAATGCGAGCCAGTGCCGGAATGGGTTTTCCGGAATTCTTTCGGCAGGACCGGGACGGCCAACCGCGCGGCGTCATTCGAGTACTGAGGGCGGCACGATCATGATCAAGAGCGATGCACAGCGCGACCGGACATTGGCTCAGATCGAGGGCTTCCGACAGGCGCTCGCGAAGGCGGAGCGGGAAAAGCCCGGCAAGCGCTCCGCGGCTATCCGGGGAAGCTACGAGGGCATGATCCGGCAACTTGAGGACGGGTTGCACGAGTACGATCTACTTAAGTCCGGCGAGTTGGCTCTTCCGCCGATGGACCGCCTGGATCAGATTGCTCCGCACATCGCGAAGATCCGGATCGCAAAGGGGATCTCTCAAACCGAATTGGCGCGCCGGCTCGGTGTAAGCAAGCAGGTGGTCAGCCGCTACGAAGAGAATGACTATCAAACTGTCGGCGTGGCGAAGCTTCAGGAGGTCCTGGATGCGATCGGCATCAAGACCTTCGTGACGCTGAGTGCCTGATCCCTGATCCGCAGCGAACAAGTGAGCTCGCGCCAAGGAAGACCCGGCGCCGTTACGCTGTTTTCTTCTCCACCTTCACAACTGCACTCAGGCCGAGATCTTCGAGGATCTGACGAATGTCGGTTTCGGTGGCCGTTGCTACCGCCGCGTCGAGACGGCATGAAAGCTCGACTTTGACTTAAACGTCCTGGCCGGAGCGGACCTTGGGTATTAGCTTCGATCCGAAGCGATTCCAAGATTCCGGCGGCACCGCTCCGCTGATTCTGAGCGTAACCGCTGATGGTGCGGTCGCCTCCGTTGTGGCCGTCGTCGCTCCGGTGGGAGAGCCGACTCCCGAGTCGGCTGTCTCCCACCCGTCTCGCCGGGCTGCGGGCGGGCTTCGCCGGTTTCGTGACAAGCGGGCACCGAGACGCAAGAGCACCCACGCCGAGCGCTCTTCTTTTGAAATGGCCGGATCAACCTCGAGACGTCGGCGGCGGTCGCGGAGCGGGTTGATCTGTGCCGGGCGGACCGGAACCAGCGATTGTATTTCAGGCTGGTGGACCGGGCTGTCTGCTATTTGCCGATGACGAAGAGGAAGTCGAACCTGAGGTTCACTGAATTCCTGGCGCTGGCAAATCCTGAGATCGCCACAAAGCTGATTGAGGCTTGCGATGGCGTCCACCTCGAGCGCGTCCGCGCCAATGCGGAGCGCTCCCCGAGCCGTTTCTTCGCCAACGCGCTCACGAACCACGCTTGGCGGAATGGACCCGTGGAGGATATTCATGCAGGGACCTTTTGCGGGTACCCGCTGGATCAGCGTCGAATGTCACTCCAGGAAGAGCGCGAGTTGATGTCGTTTGCCAGCGAGTGGCTCGCGCTCGGGATGCAAGTGTGCCGGCAGTTCTCGAACGAGGAGCCAGCACGCCCCTGGTCCGAGCAGGTCGTGCCCTACGGGTTGGCCTCGATGTTGCTGGTCACGCCTTCCCGGTGGACACGGAGTCGTCGCGCGAGGTACGCCTGCTGGTTCAGAAGTGAGAACAGGAGGATTAGTGTTGAGCGGCGAGATCCCCTCCCGCACAAGGTCCAGAAGGACGGCGCCGACATCGGCACGCGCCGGGCGCTCAACCTCGTCCAGGGCGCGCGGGTGTCGCTTGATGCCGCCGATGATCCCGCAAATGACCGCGTCAGCGTGATAGTCGGGGCGAGCCCTCCGGAAGTCGGCGAAATCACCAACGCCCTCGGCTACGTTCCGGCGGACCGGGCCGGCGACCACTTCACCGGAGCCATCGACTGCGGCCCCCACCAGACCGTCGGCGGCCCGCTGGAGAACATGGCGAAGTACTCCGAGGACTGCTCCGCTGCGACCTGGGACAAGAACGGCGGCTCCTGCTCGGTCACCTCGAACGCCATCATCGCGCCGGACGGTAACCAGACCGCGGACGTGATCACCGCCGTCACGACGACACCCGTAATGCAGCAGCAGATCGCCGGCCTCGCCGACGGCGGCACCTACACTTTCTACACCTGGGCCCGCGTCCCATCCGGCACGCGTAAGCTTTCGCTCGCGATCGTCAACAGCGCCTACGCAGCATACCTCGCGGGGCCCACGCAGGTGACGCCGACGACCTCCTGGCAGCGCTTCAAGATCACCGGCACCCTCGCGAGCGGCCAAGCCGGCCTCTGGATGGTCGTGCGCCAGTACGCCGGCAACGGCGACGATTGGACCACCGGCGACATTCACCTCTGGGGTGCCTGTCTCCAGCAGGGTGACAATCCGCAAGCCGCCTACGCCCGCACCTGGGCGTCCCAAACGCCGCACACCTCCTCGGGTGTCGCTGCAGGCCCAACCGTCATCGCAGCCCCTGACTCCACCGCCTCTCCCCTCAAGATCCACGGCCCAGCCTCCAACCTCGCCGACAGCGCCCTCCTCGAGCTCACCGCCAACGGCGAACTCATCCTCGCCGGCGGCTCCGGTAACGGCTACCGCGTCGCCGACCTCGGGTCTGCCAACAACCGCTCCGGCTGGGCCGGCGTGCTCAAGGTGAAGACACCCGCCGGCACGACCCTCGGCTACATCCTTCTCTACTCGAATCCATGACCGTCCAAGCCGACCGCAGAGGCGCTGTCGACGTTTTGGGGTGTTTCAATGGCACACGCCGCAGGTGGCTCGAACCGATCCTGTCAGCTCTACTTCGAAGTTCCGGGCCCGGTGCGTGAGGCGACGTCAACTACCTCGGCTACGGCCGTGAGCCCAGGCTTGCACTGGAGCTGAGCCGCCTTGACGTTTTGGGAATTCGAGACCCCTGTCCGCGGTCAGGACACGAGCAGGGCACCCTCAAGCAGTCGACTCGCACAGTTCGTCCTTCTCCTCAAATGGGTCATCGCCTAGCCGCTCCTGACACGGCACGCAGTAGGCAGCCCACGGAATCGCCTCGAGCCGCTTAACCGGGATTGCGTTGCCGCACTCTGCACAGATCCCGAACTCACCGCGCTCGAGCCGCTCCAGTGCGGCGTCTATCAGCTTCAACTTGCGACGCTCCATGCGATATTGCCGTAGTGCCACGAACTGATCGTGGATCAGCGGTGCCTGATCATCGACGGCGACGCTCCCAGGGACAACCAGCACCTCTGAGTCTACCCGCGTGCCTTCTGCCAGCCGGTTCCGTTCCGCTTTAAGCGCCGAACGAAAGCGGCTCGCCCTTTCCGACCGAACGCTCCTGTTTCCCATGCCACCGGGATGCTGGCAATCGTCGGGCCATCTGTGCGCAGCCGCACCCCTGTTTCGACAACTGAGCGGCTCACCGCGACTTGAGCTGTGCGTTTTCGGGCAGCACCCTCGCCCCGGGCACCCGCAATCTCTTCCAACAGCGCACTTGTTCTCGAAACCCAAGTGGCCAAGCGATTGCGCTGTTAAGGATTGACAGCGAAGAACCCCAACAAGGAGCGACGAATGAAGATCTCCGTGCGGCCGCGCGACATCGAGTGGAGCGACGAACTTCAGCAGCAGGTTGAGCGCAGCATTGCGTTCGCGGTCGATCGCCACAGCACTCGGGGTGACTCACATCGCGGTTTACCTTGCTGACTTGAATGGCCCGAGAGGTGGCGTCGACAAGCTGTGCCAGATAACCGCCGATCTGCGGGGGGCCATGCCAGTCCTGATCCTTGAGAGAGGTGATGACCTGCTAGTAACGGTTAATCGAGCGGCCAGGCGTCTCGGCTATCGCATTGGGAGAAGGATCCAGCAGGTGCGGACACACACCCGGAGCCCGCGCACTTCTGGTCGTCCCGTCGAGACTGGGCGCAGGGCAGTGGTGGTTTCCTGGCCAGCACTCAAGAAATCCGCTTGATCCTACTTCACCGGAAGCGTCCGAAGCCTATTCTCCGAGCGCTTTCCGGACGGCAGGCACCAGGTCCTTCGCGGCCAGTATCAAGAGATGATCGCCTTGCTGGATGCTGGTCCCTCCCCGCGGGATAATGTGCGTCCCGGCGCGATCCACAAGCAGCACGAGGGTGTTGGGAGGAAGGTCAAGGTCCACGATGCGCTTGCCTTCTGCTGGCGACGCCGGATCGATGGAGAACTCGAAGATGTCCCGGTCTCCATTTGACACGAGTTCGAGCGGGTCAACGTGCAGGTGGTCGCTTCGCTGCGCCAGACCTAGCCGTGCAGCAACCCAGCCGATAGAAGTACCTTGCATCAGCGCCGATGTCAGGACAATGAAGAAGACGACGTCGAACACGAGGCCGGCCTTGGCAATACCGGCAAGCAATGGGAAAGTGGCGAGAACGATCGGAGCTGCGCCACGTAACCCCACCCACGCAACAAGCGTCCGGTCGCGCCAGCCCAGGGTGCTGCCGAGCAGCAGAAGCAAAACCGACGCAGGCCGCGCCAGGAACATCAGAATCAATGCGATCGCCAGGCCCGGCGCCGTTATCGAGGGCAGCCGCGACGGGAACACCTGCAATCCAAGGGTCAAAAACATTGCGATCTGCATCAGCCATGCCAGCCCGTCATGAAAGCGAATCAGGCTTCGCTTGTGGAGGAAGTCGGAGTTTCCAAGGACCATCGCGGCCAGGTAAACGGCCAGGAATCCATTCCCACCTCCCACCGCCGCAAGGCTGTAGGTGAGAAGCGCCAATGCGAGCGTCACGGCCGGGTACAGCCCCTCGTACTCAAGCTCGAGCCGGTTCACCACTACGACCATGAACTTTCCCATCCCGTAACCGACAGCGCCTCCGAGCGTCATCTGTTTCAAGAACATCAGGCCGAGGCCTCCCGGTCCGAAGGCTGGCACCGAAATCAACGTGATCATGCCGACCGTCAGGAACACGGCCATCGGGTCGTTGCTCCCGGACTCGAACTCCAGCAGAGATCTGAGCCGATTCGGGAGCGAGAGGTTCTTCGAGCGCAGGATGCCGAACACAGCGGCGGCATCGGTCGAGGAAACGATGGAACCCAGCAGCATCCCTTCGAGGAACGTCAGGCCGAGCACGAGCTGCGCGCACAGGGCGACGAGAACTGCGGTGAGAGCGACGCCTACCGTCGACAGAACCAGGCTTTCACGGAGCACGGGACGGACATTGGGCCAACGCGTGTCCAGGCCGCCAGCGAAGAGGATAAGCGAAAGGGCAACGATGCCTAGAAGGGCTACCCCATCCTTCGCCGAGCGCTGGAGGGCGTCGCCGCGGCAGACTACGACCCGGAACCGGTCGAAGGTCCGGTGCAACCAAGTGAGGTTCTTTCGGCTGTCGCAGAGGCTGTCAACATGGAACAAGAACGATTCGCCGGCTTTCAGCCTGAACCTGCTATATAGCACCGAATTCGGCAAGTTCATGCAGGAGGCGAACATATCGGGACGCAATGCTGACCGGATAATCAGGCGCAAGGCGAAGGAGCGACTCGCGAAATTGCCAGGGGACAAGAAGTAGCCGAACTACGCTTGCATGTAGAACTGGTATAACGACCTGAACTCGAACCTGGGTTCGACGTCAACATCACAACAGTAAGTGGGCGAAGGCACATGAATGAGTTCTCAACTGTGGTGACGGCCAGGGGACTTGGCGTTGGCCGTAAGCGGTCAGCGTTGTGCGCTTTGGGGCACCAGCCCCGGCTCACACCGCCTGGTGAATGCTGCCCCCCCTGCGTAACATCGGTTTCCAACGGAATCGCAATTGGCCGCGGGATTGCACGTCCATCGAGTGAAGCGACGAACTCAACAAGGAGCACCGAATGAAGGTCTTACTGCGGCCGCGCGGCATCGAGTGGAGCGATGAACTTCAGAAGCTGGTTGAGCGCAGCATTGCGTTCGCGGTCGATCGTTACAGCAGCCGGGTGACTCAGATAACGGTCTACCTTGCCGACGTGAATGGCCCGCGCGGTGGTGTCGACAAGCAGTGCCAGATTTCCGCTGAGTTGAGGGGGAGTATGCCGGTCCATATTCTCGAGAAGGGAGATGACCTTTTGGCAGCCGTCAACCGAGCGGCCAGGCGTCTCAGCTATCGGGTCGCTCGAACGATCCAGCGGCCGAAGACGGCACCCACCCGGCGACCGCGCACTCCCGGTCGGGTCGCCGGTCTTGGACGCAAGGCCGCCGTGGCATCTTGAGACCCCCGTAGGACGGCTTGCGGTTACCCTCACGCCCAGAATAGGTGCGCTGACTGGACCAGCCAGGCGGCGGCGCCGGCGCCGAACATGCACACGAACGCCGCAACGACTCTCACTGTAAACTGTCGTGTGCCGCCGGTCGCTGCAATGACGCTCTTCATGATTGCGTTCGCTGCCAACGCCAGCAGAACGGAGGCGGCTGCCGTGGCTGTCGCGATCAAGCCCTGCCGGTGGAGTTCCGCGATGGGCAGGAGAATCGCGTCGGCGTCCGCAAGCCCTACTATTGCGAGCCATTGCACGGATTCTCGCCCAAACGCCGCTAACGTCGCTTTGCTTATGAAGAGCATGAGTGTCAGCAACGCGCCGAACTTCAGGGCTGGCCCCAGGCTTAACGGGTTGCGCATCGCGGGCTCCGAACTCGCCGTTGCCGTCGCCCCGCGCCAGTAGAATAGCGCGAGCGCGGCGCCCACAGCAGTCATCGCAAGCAGGATCCATAGGCAGGCTCTTGCCACCTGAGCGTCGAGGAAATAGAGGAGAAGGAGTATCCGTGGGAACTGGAGCGCGTTTGCGAGGGCGGCGGCGCCAGCTTCATGCGGCGCTTCATCCGTTGCGGACTTGCTTGATCTCGCAAATGCCGCGGTGGCGGCAGTCGATGACGCAATTCCGCCAAGAACGGCGGCTAGCTTTGTTCCAGCCCTTCGGCCCGCGAATTTGCTAAGGAAATATCCGAAATAAGATAAGATACCGAACACACCAGAATCACAAACATCCAGACTTTCCGGGCGTCGAAACAACCGTATGGCCCCAGCGGCCGCTCGGGAAGGACCGGATAAATCACGAACACTAAAGCCAGGAACCAGATCGTGTCGCGGAACTCCGTTTCCGTGATTGTCTTCCGAACGAAGACGTGCAACGCGGCCTTGGCGCTGAGGATCGATATCACCACGACAGTCAATGTGACGGCGAGCAGCGTCCCTTCCGGAACTCGCCTGGTGGCCGTCAGGAATCCAAGAAAAAACGTCACTATCGCGGCGATCTCTGTGGTGATGCCGGAACGCCCTGCTGTGTGGTGATGATATACAGTTAACAAGCTGGCGACCGCCACTAACGCCGCGACAATGGCCCAGTCACTATCGAAGAGACCGCAGAACGCTCCGATGAGGGCGATGAGGGTGAAGTCGCGAACGCCGGGCTGCTGTTCGGTTTCTTCCCGTGACGCCTCCCGCTGGGCGCCGATCAAGAAGCCGATCAGCAGCGCTTCGGCAACGGCGAGAAGTGCCTGATGGAAGGGCATCTATAGGCAAGTCGATAAGGTTCGCGCTCGCGCTCAACCCACAGCGACAGCCGAACTGGCAAACCAGTTGGCTTTCCTGTGGCGAGGCGCCACTCCCGGCTGGGCGCGTGGAACCTGCGCCGGGATTCGATGGCTCAGGACGTGCACAGCGGAGCGCCGTGCCCGCTTCGCGCACACGACACCGCCAAGGGAATGGAACGCTTTCTCATTCCACAGGATCCGGATCGAACAGTCGTTGCGCACCGCGGCGTGAACGATCTGCTCGCGGCTGTCGGTCTCATACCATGTCCGGCTGCTGCAACTTGGGCAGAATACAGGCCGCACAAGTTTCCATTCGGTCTTTGCGCACTGTCCGCAGATCAGAGCCGGCTCCGGCCGGCAGCCTGTTGAGAACCAGATCGTATCTACGTTTCTTGAGGCCAGCGCCCGAAGCGTCGTCACCGGACCCGCGACGGTGTTGCCGGACGGCTCCCAATTTCGGGCAAGCTCCTGAGCGACCTTCCGAGACACCTTTTCGCGGTAGTTTTCCATCGTGGCGATAGCAGCCGAGATCACATCTTGTTCGTTGCTCCCGCTATCGCATACTGTGCCCACTAACGCTGACAGAACAGCCGGAGGGCAGTCAGAGCACATCTCGATGATTTGACTCTTCGTTCCTGCGAGGACGAGCCTAGGCACGACCGTTCCAGATAGGGCATGCTGGATCATCTTCATATGTCTCTGCCTCGGGCCCTCGACGAGCACTTCACCGGTCACCCGGCCAAGGTCGAGCAAGCGCAGACGAATCCGCGTGTCCTCAAAGGACGCGAGCAGAAAGGGCTCGTATCGATTCAGCAACTCGACCAGAGGATAGAGCGCCGGAAGCGGGCCGACGGTCACGGGATACGGCGCCGCCACCATCAACGGCAAGGCCAAAAAGAAGGGCCGACTCCCTCGTCGCGCGAAGATGGCGGCACCGCGCGCCTCTGGGTCGATGCCCACTGCGAGATAGCTCTCAATCGCTTCAAACGCTTCGCGGACTTGCCGCGCGCTATCCGCGGGGGCAACCCCTGCCTTGAGCCGCTTCGATGCGCCCGAATTGAAAGGCAGGTAGCAGCTCACGAAGGGAGCCTGCGAGTGTCCGGTAAAGGCAAGGTCGATAATGTGCCGTTGCAACTCATGCGTCGTCATTGCTTGAAGTCCTCTCTATCTCGTACGTCCGCAGCCGGGCTGCGTTTTCGCCCGGGTTTGTCATCCTCCTTTCCGCGGCCGTTCCATCCTGTGATTAGGCCCTCTTAAGAAGATGCATCGCCAGATGAAGCAGGCCACAGAGGGCAAACCAGATCAGCAGGGCGATAGCGAATGCCAGGAGTTGCGGCCCTTCACCCTTTCGGCCAATTCCGTCGAGCTTCTCGAATGCGTGACAGACACGCTTCACTGGAGAAGCGCCCGGAGATTCCCGGAGTACGTTGGGCCGGGCCGTTTCCTCGATGTGTTTCTGGGTCTCGAGTGTCATCGGTTCTCGTCTTGCCTTCTGGCGAATCGCTTCGAGCCGTAGCGCGGGTGACGTTCCTGCCGCGTCAGGCTCTCTCGATATGAGTGTCTACAACCTGAATAGAGCAATCTGCGCGCCAGAATGGGAGCATTGCAGGGCGCATATTTAGCGCCACCTGCGTCTGCGTTGAGGATGCAGCGGCGCAGCGGTGTCCCTTTTGAGCCAGCTCGGGGGCGAGAGGAATCAAGGCAGCACCCTTCGGACTGCGGGCATCTGATCCTTCGCGGCCAGTACCAGGAGATGATCCCCCGGTTGTACTGTGGTCCCGCCGCGTGGAATGACGTGGGCCCCTGCGCGTTCCACAAGCAGCACAAGGGTATTCGGGGGCAGATCGAGATCCATAATGCGCTTACCTGCGGCAGGGGAAGCCGCGTCGATTGGGAACTCCACAATATCCCGTTCTCCATTCGATACGAGGTCAAGCGGATCCAGGGGCATCTCGTGCGATCGCTGGGCCAGCCCGAGCCGCGCCGAGAGCCAGCCGATCGAAGTGCCCTGCATCAGCGCGGAGGTCAAGACGATGAAAAAGACAACATCGAACATCAAGCCTGCCTTCGAGATGCCGGCCAGCAGCGGAAACGTCGCCAAAACGATGGGAGCCGCGCCGCGCAATCCTACCCATGAAACAAGCACGCGCTTACGCCAACTGAGAGAACTGCGCAAGAGCAGAAGCAGCACGGCCGCCGGCCGGGCCAGCAACATCAGAAATGATGCGACCGCCAGGCAGGACGAGGCCGCCAAACCCGAAGCCCGGTACAGAAATCAGCGTGATCATCCCGACCGTCAAGAACACGGCCATCGGGTCGTTGCTGCCGGACTCGAACTCCAGCAACGATCTCAGGCGGTCGGGCAACGACAAATGCTTCGAGCGCAGAATCCCGAAAACTGCGGCCGCATCGGTCGAGGAAACGATGGATCCGAGCAGCATTCCTTCGAGGAAGGTCAACCCGAGCACAAGCCGCGCAAACAAGGCCACCAGGACCGCTGTGAGAGCGACGCCGAACGTCGACAAAACCAGGCTTTCGCGGACCACCGGACGGACGCTGAGCCAGCGCGTATCCAGCCCGCCGGCGAACAGGATCAGCGCCAGGGCAACGATACCCAATGACTGGGCGGCTCGGGGATAATCGAACTCGATGCCCCCTGGCCCATCCGAGCCGGCGAGCATGCCGAGGACGAGGAAGACCAGCAGAGCGGGAACACCAAAGCGACCAGACGCCTTGCTGGCGACGACGCTGGCCAGCAGCAGGATCCCTACTCCAAGCATCAGGTGCTCTATGGGCATAGCCAGACTCGAGGCGCCCATCTGCGCGGCAATCGCACCCTGTGACCGAATTCCTCGCGCAGGAGGCGTCGCAACATAAGTCTTGCACGCCGAAGCCGCGCGCGAATGTCGGGGAGCGAAAGACGTAGGCGCGCCGCGATCTCGCGGGCGCCGAGTTCGCGCAGCTCGCTAAGCCGCCATACGACTCTGCAGTTGGCTGGCAGGCGCGCGATGCAGCGCCAGAGGCGCCATTCTATCGTCGAGCCAAGACGTGCGTTTCGCCGTAACACTCAATGCTCCTATGCATCCCGGTATCCACGTTCGGGCTGTGCCATAACGGGAAGGGTAGGCGGTTTTCGGGCGGCCCGTGGTGCCCGTGGTAAAGACGGCAAGCGGGAAACGCGCCTTGCCCCGTTACATTGTGGCTATCGGATTGCTCCTCTCAGGTGACAACCAAAAAGGAGGATATCCGTGGCCCACAATCTATCGAGAGAGACTTTGTCTGTGTTGGCAGCCTGCCCGCGGCTGCCATTGCGAATGGGAGTTGACGCGGAAGACCGCGACCCGCGTCAGGGGCGACCGTCTGCTGTTGCGGATGTCCTCAGCATCGGCGCGAATCCGACACTGGCCGTCTATCTGGCTGGGCTCTTCGGGAAGTTCCGGTGGACCGTTCGCCGCTCGGCGAACCTCGAGGAAGCGCGTGAGTATCTCAGGAATCACCAAGCCGCAGTGGTCATCTGCGAGGAAGCTCTGCCGGACGCCGACTGGCAGGACGCACTTTGGGCGGTGAACTCGATCCCTGACGCACCGATGTTTGTGGTGATTGGGGGCGACAAAGCCCTGCTGGACGAAGTACTAGCTTTGGGGGGCTTCGATGTGCTCACGCGGCCCTTGCGAGAAGCGGAAGTAATCTGGACAGTCGCGAGCGCCTGGCACGAGTGGATGAAGCGGTTCGAAAACCCAGATAGTCGAGGCGCGCGATGCTCCGATGCATGAGGCCAGGATGCCCAACGGCCTGCGGTACAAGACGCAAACCCAGTTGCGTGGATCGAATGCTCCACTACGGGCTATTGGTTCTGCTGACGGCGGCATTTCTCATCAGCTTGGGGGTCGGCGTGATCTCGTTGAGCAGAGTGGCGGATCAATCAGGACGAGTGCGCGAATCGACGCCAATCGCGGCGCCGAAGGCGCTTGAGCTGTCGAGCGAGGCCGTTGATGACGGACGAAAGCGGATCTGGAGCTATCGTGACGGGAAGGCCGCATTCCTTACTGATGCGTTTGTCCAGGTCTCGCAGCAGCGCTGATCCGCCCGTTATCAGGATGCCGGTCTCCATCAAGTCCGCGCTCAATTCGGGAGGCGCCTGTTCCAGGACCTCCCGGATCGCAATCACAATGCGGTGAACGGGCGCGGACAGGGCATCCAAAATCTCTGAGTCGCAAAGAGAAACCTCGCGCGGGATCCCGTCGATCAGGCAACGGCCTTTGACCTTCATGCTCCACGCTTGGGGACCCCGCATCGCCGAGCCCAACTGAATCTTAATCCGCTCGGCGGTGCGCTCGCCGATCAGGAGTTGGTGCCGCCCCCGCACGTGAGCTGCGATGGCGGCGTCCATTTCATCTCCGGCTACCGGTATCGTCCGACCATGCACCCTGTTCGCGAGCGAAATGACGGCGATATCGGTGATGCCTGCGCCAATATCGACAACCATATAGCCTCGCGGCTCCTCAATGGGAAGACCAGCCCCTTGTGCGGCGGCGAGCACCTGGTCGGTCAGGAGCACCTCCTTGGCTCGTGTATTTCGCAGGGACTCGAGTACCGCAAGCCGCTCCACTTCGGTCAACTCGCCTGGAACCGCCGCGGCTACTTGTAGTCCGCGAAAACGAAGATTTCTGCCCGTCTTCGTCAGAAAGCGATGAAGCATGCCCTCGCAGATTCGCAGGTCGGAGATGATCCCACAACGGATCGGCTTTACGGTGCGGAACTTCCTTGGTGTGCGACCGAGTCCGGCCTCCGCCTCGGTTCCCGCAGCTTCGATCTCGCCAGTGCTGGCGCGAACCGTCACGAGGGTTGGCTCTTTGACCGCGACGCCCTGCCCATGGACGTAGATGAGAGTGTTCGCCGTACCCAGGTCGAGAGCCAAGCGCACGCGACCGACGTAACCGATCACAGTGGAATACCTCTGGTGAAAGGGACGTACCGGTGGTCTTTCGGCAGCGACGGCCGGCAGCACGCCCTTAATTGCCACAGACCCCCGCTGCTTCCGGCTGGTAGAGAACATCCAGAACCTTGAGGCGTCTGATACCTTTGGGCACGCGCCACTCGATGACATCGCCTACGCGATAGCCGAGCATGGCGGTCCCGATGGGTGCGAGGATGGAGATGCTGTTTTCCGTCCGCGCCTGTGACGGGAATACAAGCCTGTACACCTTGATGTCGCCGGAGTCGAGATCCTGTAGGCGGACCTCCGAGTTCATGGTCACGACATCCCGTGGGATCGCTTCAGCCTCGACCACGTCGGCGCGGTCGAGTTCCTGCTCCAGGATGTCGAGATACCCGGCGTCTGGACCCGTTCCGGAGCGGCGGCCCTCGACGAGACGGCGTAGCTTTTCGAAATCAGCCTCGGTGATGTATATTCGGTCCCTCATGTCAGGCCTCCTGGTGAAATCGCACTGATGTGTGCTTGAAGGACGGGTAGCTGCAATTGGCGTGCCACGGAGTAGCGGCCCCAACCTGAGGGATCGGGCTTCGCAGACACTTAACGCTGCCCGAAAACGCACACGGCTGGCTGCATAGGCCCACCCGCGCGCGCAAAAAGAGCTTGCGGTCCTATTCTGCAACCGCCTTAAGCCGTGCTGGAGCGCTCCGATGTCCCTGAGCACGTGTGGTTTCAGGATTGCTTCAGGTTGGGTGAGGCAGAACACGAGATGACCAAGGAACCATCACTGGTGACGTTCGGTGTGGCCGAGCCACATCAGACCACGCTTCGCATGGTGCGACGGGCACTGTCAGAACAGGGCCTGCGTGTACCGGCTGAATTGGACGTCACAACGCACATCAAGCAGGAACTCGGAGCAGGCCTGGCGCCCTGCATTGTTTTTTATGTCGACGATCCAGCCTTGTTATTGGAGGCTGTAGTCTTTCATCGGGGCGCGGCGCTTCTGAACCCGCTGCCGGTCGTTGTCTCCGGAAACGATCGGCACACCGAGGTCCTCGTGCGAAGTGTTGAAGCGTTGGTGGAGGGAGGGCTTCCGGTCAGTGTGCGACAGCCTTTGCTGAACCTCCACGCACGCATCGTCCAAGCTATTGCGACAATTGCGGAGCGCGAAGGCGCTCATCTGATTGTTAGCACGTGAATTAAACCAAAACGAATTGGAAAAGGAAGGAACCAATCAATGACGCAGCAGATTGAGCACGCCGAAGAAACAGCCCTGACCAGAACCCGGACCAAGCCGCCGCCGCCCGAATCCGAACTGCGAGGAAAGCAGTTGTTCCAAACCATAGACGAACTTCATGTGCGGCACGGGAATCTGCCAGCAACCAAGGATCGTCTCTACCTCTGGGGCGGAGGACTCCTGGTCGGATCTCTCGTGTTCGGCGCCCTCTACCTGATGATCCTCTTCCTGGAGTAGCGGACATGATAGACGTTCGAAAGATACTCGTCCCGGTTGACCTCTCGTCGCGCTCAATCGGGGCTGCCCGGTACGCTACCTCGCTATCAAGGGAGTTCAATTCTGAACTTGTTTTCGTTCACGCCCTCCAGAATGGCTGGCCGCTCGGCGATGCCGCGAGGGAAGTGCGGGACGTGATCACGGGTATGCAGGGTACCGCCAATGCCAGATTCATCATTCGTGAGGGTTCGCCGGCTGCCGTGATTCTCGACTCGGCAAGAACCGAGAATGTGGATCTGATTCTCATGCCGACCCGGGGCGTGCCGGTTCTGTACAGGCTCTTCGATGGCTCCATTACTGCGCAGGTATTGCGCGCAGCCCACTGCCCGGTATGGGCAGGCGTGGATGACCTCTCCTCCCATTCGCGGAGGCCCATAAGAACCATTCTCTGCGGCCTGTCACTGGGGCCACGGGCGAGTTCCGTCTTGCGCTGGGCGGCCGGCCTGGCCCGGCAACTGAAGGCGACCCTAACGGTTATTCACACCAGCAAGAGCTTGGCGTCAACGCCGGGCTACCCCTGTGACGGGGAATGGCGACTGTGGGTCAAAAAGTTGGCCAAGGACGATATCACCGCGCTTCAAGAGGCAGCCGGCACTCATGCAGACGTCTGGCTCGAGCCGGGGCCTCCTCTGGTGGCGATCCCATCTGTAGCCGAGAGCCTGCGCGCGGACCTGCTGGTCATCGGAAAGAGCCCGCAACGGCGACTCCTCGGGGATTTGCGGACGATGTCTTATGACATGGTTTGCAGAACGCCATGCCCGGTTGCCAGCGTATAGAGCTACGCTGAGTTGGTGGCGGAGAGGTTGCGCGGTGTGATACCGGTACCAGTTGAGCCGTGGCGCGGACGCATAGTCAGCGGACTTGCCGTCTTGGGTGTCGGTGTGCTCGACCGAATCAGCCACGGAGCATTCTCCCCCTTCTACACTGTGCCGGTGGTGCTCGCCGCTATTCGCCACGGCTGGAAGGTCGGGCTGGCTGCGGCCGTGCTCTCGGCGATTCTGATGGTCATCATCTCGCCAGAGCCCGGCCTATCCGAGGGAGTCGAAGCAGTTTTGTTTGCGTGTGTCGGTGTGGCTGCCGGTCTGTTGGCCGAACGGGAGCGCCGCCAAAAACAGCATTATCAGCAGCTTGCGGAGCAACTCAGCGGCGTCTATGAAAAGGTCCAGGCCAATTTCGAAGGCATGAAGAGAGCCGAGCGGCTGTCGGCGCTCGGCCAGTTGTCAGCGGGCCTCGCTCACGAGATCCGCAATCCACTGGCGAGCATTTCGGGCTCGGCGGCGATCTTAAGGCGCAACCAGGACCTCGACGCGAAACAAGCAAAGTGCATTGATATCATCACCAACGAATGCCAGCGGCTGAATGGGCTGCTGACGAATTTCCTGAACTTCGCGCGCCCTCGCCCGCCCCGTCTTCAAGTGGTGGACCTCATTCCGCTTTTCGACAACGTTCTCGCCCTTGCCGGGCACGGTGTACGCGGCAAGACGGTCCATTTCGAGAAGCACGTACAGCCTGGACTTCCGCCCGTTGAATGCGATCCTGAGCAACTGGAGCAGGTGCTGTTGAACCTGATGATCAACGCCATCGAGGCCAGTCCAGACGGGGACACGATCCAACTGTCGGCGGTCTCTGAGGACCAACGGGTCGTGGTGCAAGTCATCGACCGTGGCCATGGCGTGGCCCCTTCCCACATCGATCGCCTGTTCGATCCGTTCTTCACAACGAAAGAGCATGGAACGGGCCTGGGTCTTCCCGTAGCCCACCAGATCATGGGGCAGATGGGCGGCTCGCTTTCGGCACAGAGGAATTCCGGCGAGGGGATGACATTCTCCGTGGCCCTGCCGGCCAAGCGACTACAAACATGAATCCAGCACGCATTCTCGTAGTTGACGACGACGAAAACCTGCGGTGGGTACTACAGACCCAGCTTGAGGACATGGGTTATGTCGTCTCCACAGCACCGGACGGAAACCAGGCGATAGCGGCGGTCGAAAAAGAACTGCCGGGGCTTGTCCTGACTGACTTGAAAATGCCTGGGCTGTCCGGCATGGAATTGCTGGACAGGATTCACTCTGAGTATCCCGAAGTGCCTGTTGTGATCATGACTGCCTTCGGCACGATTCAAAGCGCAGTCCAGGCCATGAGGGCGGGCGCATACGACTATCTCACCAAGCCAATCGACGGCGAAGAGCTGGGCCTGGTAGTGAGCCGGGTCCTGGAGCATTTCCGGCTGGTCGAGGAAGTACGTACTCTGCGTGCGAGCCTGGATCGAAAGTACGGCTTTGAGAGTATTATCGGGCATTCGGAAGCCCTGCTGTCATTGCTCGACACGGCCGCACGAGCGGCCCTGAGCGACTCCACGATTCTCATCCACGCCGAGACCGGCACGGGCAAGGAACTGCTGGCTCGAGCGATCCACTTCAACAGCCGTCGCCGCGATAAACCTTTCATTACGATCAACTGCGGCGCCATCCCCCGCGAATTGCTCGAATCAGAGCTCTTCGGACATGTAAAAGGCTCTTTTACCGGAGCCGTGGCCCACAAGGCCGGAAAGGTTCAGATG
>CAZGUX010000310.1:0-65991 GCA_964529305.1 uncultured Solibacteraceae bacterium
TCGTATCCGCAAGACTTATCCGCTTATCCGCAACACATACGCAACAGATTCTCAAGCCTGTTGCGTTCACAGCATTTTTATTTTTTCTGTTGTGAACGCTCAATCACTTGCCTCCATCTTCGCCTTTTTTTCGCTTCCCTCCGTGCCACCCTGAGATCGGGAATCATGATCACCGGCCTCCTTTGCGCCGCCGACCCGGTCCGCTTCGCCCGGCTTCGCCTTGACTTCTCGCCCGGCCTGATCCAGGTTGGGGCAAGTCCACCACCGTTGCGGCCCTCGCCGTCCACCGCTCTGTCTACGGCCCGCCCGGCAACACTACCCTCATTTTTGCCCTTTCCCTCCGCAGTCCGCCGAACTCCTCCGCAAAATGGTCCGCTTTGTCGTCACTCTCGGCTTTACCCCCCGCGGCGATGGCCACGGCGAAACGGTCGCTCATGTCCATCCACGGCTCCCGCATCGCCGCCCGCGACGACGCCCTCGCCGACGACTCCGACCCGGTGTAATCCAATGAATGCTCCACGCTTCTTTGCCGGTCTCGACATCGGCAAACAACACGACCACTCCGCGGTCGCCGTCCTCGGTCGACACTCCGCTGGTGGTGGACGCCACCGGCGTCGGCGATGCCATCGTCGACCTGTTAAAAGGATCCGCGATCCCGCTGGTGCCGGTCATCCTGACCGGAGGCGAACGAGCCACTCATTCGGGCGGCCGTCTCCACGTGCCCAAGCACCAGTTGATCGGTTCCCTATGCGCCGAACCACAGTCTTTGACCCCGAGTGCGCAGGCGCGAGACTCTTCATGGGCCTTACGGTAACCTGGGTTCTTCATCCATTTCCGATGAAGGTCGCTCGCCTTGGTCATTGGGAAGTCTCATGGTCCGCACCGCAATCGTGGCTGTTCAAGAGCGGTGGGTTGCAGCGTCCTTGGTGTATCATTGTTGGATTGCGGCGCGCCTCTGCCATTCTGTTGTTGGTGGTGTTCAGCTTCCCGCTGATGTCGCCGATGCTGTTCGCCCGCTCGGAGTCCACGCTCCCCGCATGCTGCCGCCGGGATGGTAAGCATCATTGCTCGATGGAGAGCAAGGCCGATTCACCCCAACCGTCCGGCGCAGCCGCACTGGAAAGCAACCCATCCAAATGCCCGCTGTTCCCGAAAGGGTCGACGATGCCCTCGGCGGGCAAAACCAGCGTCCCACGCCCCGCATGGCTTTTGCAGGCTCCTGTACGGAGTCACCCGGCCGCGACGGAGCAGACCGAAGCCCGGTATCGCATCTCGTTTAGCCGCGTTTGGCAAAAACGCGGGCCGCCTTCTCTCTTTTCGTAATCAACCACAGTTGGAACGCGCGTGCGGTCGTCCGCGCGCGTAAAGAGCCGTGGATCGGGGCCGTGTATTTCCGCACGCCTCGCCACGTTCACTTCATCGGACCCCGTCCCATCCGAGGCGCCCCTTGACTCGATAACGGTCAGCGGCAGCGCTGGGGGGCCCTCCCGGACGGTTGAGGAGCAAAGTCATGAAGAAGGTACTCCTGTGCCCCGCCGCCGCGGCGATGGCCTTCGGGTTATGGGCGGCATCTTCGCCTGGAATCTTTGAAAGCCGCCCTCGCGTGGTTGCCGAAGGCCGCGATCCGATGCTGTCAGTCCGGGCATCGGGCGCGCTGTCGCTGATGAAATTCGACAAGGGCGACTTGTGGGTCCAGACCTCCTTCAATGGAGGCGACACCTTTGAGCCAGGCGTACGAGTCAACGACGTTCCCGGAGAGGTGAGTTCGCACGGGGAGAGCAGTCCTCAGATGCAGGTGCGCACGCGCGGCGAGTTCTACTGCCTGTGGCAGTCCCGCCGCGGAGAACGCGAAGGATCGATTCTTCGCTTCGCGCGGTCAACGAACTGGGGTGAGAGTTTTTCGAAAGCGATCGATGTCGACACCACGTCGCCCTCGCAGTCCTTCTTCACCATGAGCGTCTCGCCCAAAGGCGTGATCTACGCCGCGTGGCTGGATGGCCGGGACCGCGGCAAAGGTCGTGCCGGAACCTCCGCGGTCTATCTGGCGCGCTCCGCCAACCGGGGAGTCTCCTTTGAAAAGCCGGTACGCGTGGCTCTGGATGTATGTCCCTGCTGCCGGCCGAACATCGCATTCGCCGGAGAACGGTCTGTTTATGTTGCCTGGCGCGGGGTCCTCGACGGCAATGTCCGCGATATCTTCGTCGCCTCCTCCTCCGATGAAGGCGCGACCTGGAGCACGCCGGCCCGCGTAGCGGAAGACAACTGGGTGTTGAACGGATGTCCGCATTCCGGCGCAAGTATGGCCGCCATCGGCAAGCGCCTGTTCATCGCCTGGCACGCGGTGCGCGACAAGCAGGCGGTGCTTTCCCTGGCCCATTCCGACGATGGAGGAAGAACCTTCTCGCGGCGCTTCCTGGTTTCGGAAGGCGTGTTGGACCCGAATCATCCCTTCTTCAGCACTGTGGGCGACCGCCTGGCGCTCGTGTTCCAGGGCCGGCCGGCCGGGCGTGCCCAGGGATGGGCGCCCGTCAACGTCTACTACCGCGAGGTGGACGGGGACGCTCGACTCTCTCCTCTCCAAACCGTGGGACAAGCCGGCGGCAGCGCGTCGTATCCTGTATTCGCGTTCGAGGAACCGGAGCGCCTCTACGTCGCCTGGACCGAACCCCATAAAGACTCGAAGGCCGTCGTGCTCTCCAGGGGCCGCAGGACCACACAGGGGGTGAGCCGTGCGGCGAATTAGCGCAATCCTCTTCGCGCCGGCCCTCCTGCTGGCCCAGACCAATACGGCCGAGCTGGCCGGTGTGGTTGTCGATCCGTCCGGCGGCGCCATTGCCAAAGTGACGGTGTCTCTGACCAGCCCCGCCACCGGCGTCAAACGCGCCGCCGTCACGGACGGCCATGGCGCCTACCGATTTCTGCGGCTGACGCCCGGCGGCTACGAACTGACTGCCTCCGTCGACGGCTTCCGGACCGAACGACGACAGGGAATCGTCCTCACCGTCGGTCAACAGGCCACCCTAAACCTGACGTTGGCGGTGGGTGCGGTCGCTACCGAGACGGTCGTCTACGCCGGCGAGGTGCTCGTCGACCTGCAAAACGCCGCGTTGTCCGATGCCATGGATCCGAAGGCGATTCGCGAACTGCCCCTCAACGGCCGGGACTTCGCCCAACTGGCGTTGCTCGAGCCGGGCGTCGCGCCCTCGCGCCGCTCCTCGGATTCGGGAGGCCCCGGAACCAAGCTCGTCATCAACGGCAACCGGCCCAGCCAGGTCAGCTTTGTCCTTGACGGCAGCGACATCAACGACGCCAACAACAACACGCCCGGAAGCGCCGCCGGCGTCCTCCTGGGCGTCGACACCCTGGAGGAGTTCCGCGTCAACACCAATTCCTATAGCGCGGCCTACGGGCGCAGCGCCGGCGGCGTCATCAGCGCGGTCACCAAGTCCGGAACCAATCAACTTCACGGGTCCCTCTTCGAGTTCGTCCGGAACAGCACCTTCGACGCCAAGAACTTCTTCGATTCGTCCAGCGCCTCCATTCCGCCCTTCCGGAGAAATCAATTCGGCGTGGCCGTGGACGGCCCGGTGATCCGCAACAAGACCTTTTTCCTTGGGAGTTTCGAGGGCCTCCGGCAGCGCCTGGGAGTTACCAGCCGCAGCGTGGTGCCCGACGCGAACGCCCGCCTCGGCATCTTCCCCAACGGTTCGCGCGTCACCGTCAACCCGGCCGTGCCCCCCTACCTGGACCTCGTCCCTTTGCCCAACGATCGCAGTTTCGGCGATGGCACGGGCGAGTACGTATCCGCGGCCTCACAGTCCACCAATGAGGACTTCTTTGTGGGCCGCATCGATCACCGGTTCTCCGACAGGACCTCGGTGTTCGCCCGCTTCACGGCCGATGACGCGACCGTCGCCGTCCCCGACGCCATCCGCCTGATTCAAGCGGAGAGCAAGTCGAGCAACCGATTCCTCACTGTTGAGCTCACACGGATCCTGTCGCAGCGACTCCTGAACACGGCGCGGTTCAGCTACAACCGCTCCAATATCGAGAGCGCCAATACGTATTTGAAGCAGTTGGATCCGTCTCTCTCGTTCTTTCCAGGACGCCCGCTAGGACAGATCTCGGTGACCGGCTTCTTTTCCATCGGGCCGAGCCGGTTCGGACCTTCCTACTCCCGCCAGTCCCTGTTTCAGTTCACCGACGACCTGTCATGGGTCCGCGGACGCCATTCGTTGAAATTCGGATTCGATCATCGCTTCTACCGGCTGCCAACCAGCCGGCCTCAGTCTCCTTATGGCTTCTATCAATTCAACGGATTGACGGACTTCCTGCAAGCCCGGGCGGCCTCCGTCGAACTGACCCTGCCGGATTCGAACCTCGATCGCAACTGGCGTCAGTCGATGACCGCGGCCTACGTACAGGACGACATCCGCCTGCTCCGCCGCCTGACTCTGAACCTCGGTCTGCGCTACGAGCGCGTGAGCGTGCCCGAGGAGGCCGATGGCCTCTCGGCGAACTTCCGCAACCCGCTGCGGGATACGACCACTACCGTGGGACCGATGTTCACCAACCCGTCGAACCGGAATTTCGCACCTCGCGTCGGACTGGCCTGGGACCCGTTCGGCGACGGCAAGACCAGCGTCCGCTCAGGCTTCGGCATTTTCTACGATCCGGTCTGGACCGACTTCTACGCCAATGCCGGCAACCGGCTCGCGCCCTTCTACGTCCTGGGCAGCATTCGCAATCCCGTGTTCCCCCGCGCCGAGACCCTGGTAGGGAATCCCGGCTTCGTGCTGGGGAGGCAGGACGTTCTGGTCTACAACCCCAGCAACCCGTACACCCTGCAGTACAACTTCACCGTTCAACGGCAGTTGGCTCAATCCACCGCCGTGACGGTGAGTTACGCGGGCCAACGCGGGGTTCATATGGTTCGATTTGTGGATGGAAACCAGGCCATCCCGCAAATTCTCGCCGACGGACGGAAATTCTTCCCCGAGAATTCCACCACGCGCAACCCGAATCTGACGGGCGTGCGGTACAAAGTCACCGACGGTCAGTCGGTGTACAACGCCCTGCAGGCGTCGCTGCAGCACCGGATGCGCGGCGGCCTCCTGGTCCGTTTGAACTACGCGTTTGCCCGGAACATCGACGACGGTTCCGTCACCGTGACGCAAGGCGGCGACAACGACCTGCCCCAGGATCCCGACAGCCGCAAAGCCGAGCGCGGCCTTTCGAACTACGACGTCCGCCATTACTTTGTGGCGTTGTGGAACTGGGACCTGCCCGCCATCCCAGGACTGCCGCGATGGATCGGGGCCGGATGGCAGTGGAACACCATCGGGACGGTCTCGTCCGGCAATCCGTTCTCGGTTGTGGTGGGCTTCGACCGGGCGCGCGCGCGCTTCCAGGCCGGGACCTCGCCTCAGCGGCCGGACCTGGTTGCGGGGCGGTCGACCAACCCGATCCTGGGCGGTCCGGATCGGTACTACGACCCAAGCGCCTTTTCGCTGCCCGCCGCGGGATTCTTCGGCAACCTTGGGCGCAATACCCTGATCGGCCCCGGACTCGCAATGGTGGACATGAGCGTGAACAAGCGATTCCGCATTACCGAACGCGTGACTCTGCAGTTCCGCACGGAGATGTTCAATTCGTTGAACCATCCGAATCTGGCGATTCCCAGCGCCCGCACGGTCTTCACCAGCACGGGACCGGTCGGTAGCGCCGGCCGCATCACATCGACGTTGACGTCCGCGCGGCAACTGCAGCTCGGGATGAAGTTGGTCTTTTAGACATGTTGACTGAGGGTAACCGGGTCGCTCCACGATCGAATCGTTCACGAGATGACTCCCGTGCGGATCGCTGGCCGCAAGGAACCCGCCGGGATAGACGGCAAAAGATGGGGCTGACAAAATAGACGTATGCCGACGAACTGGATCTCATGACACTCGATCGCCACATCGGGAACCTGCGACGAAAAGCCGGCGCCGGGCTGATTGCCCTGGTACTGGTGACGTCGCACGGTTGGGTCTTGATGGCGCTCGGGACCAGTTCCACCGAGTGTGGGCAGAAGTGTTGCCGCGTCAGAAAATCCTGTTGCTGCCGTCAGAAACGCGCCAGCGGCGAGTCGGCGCCGGTGGTGTACGCTCGAACCTGCCCGCCGGGGTGCAGCCAGTCGATTGGAGTTCCAGCCGCGCTGCAAGCCTGGTTCGAGAGACCATTCAGGGTTTTCTTCGCCGCGCCTGTCATGACCCTGTTGACAGTGACGCACGTGGCGTCTCTTTCTTGTTTCGTGATCGCCTACGCTCTTTTCCAGCGCCCGCCTCCTCAATCGCATCCTCGCTTCGCTTGATTCGTAATCGCAGACCGGTTTCCGGTTCCGCGCCCGGAGTGTTTGTGTCTATTGGCTCAGAAACCTGAGGAGGTCGTGTATGTTCCGACGAGGTCTATTTCTTATCGCACTCGTCGCCATCGCATCTGTGCCCATTCGCGCGAACCCCGCGGATGGCGATCCGAGGCTCGAGAAGCTATTCCCGATGTTCATCTCGCCCTGTTGCTGGCGGGAGAATCTGTTGGTTCACGATTCCCCCAAAGCCAACGAACTGCGCGCGGAGATCAAGCGCCTGGTTGCCGGGGGTATGTCGGACGGCCAGATCAAAACGGAACTCGTGGAGCGGTATTCCATTCGCATTCTGTCGATGCCGGAAGGGTTGCCGGGACAGTTCCTGTGGTGGACGCCGTTGGTTGCCTTGACAGCGGGATTCGGTGTGGTGATCTACACCATCCGGCGGTTGAAGGGCCCGGCGTCCGTGACGCCTCCCGGCGATGTTCGCGCGGTACCCGACTCGGAATGGGATTGGGACACGGAACTGGTAGCGGACAAACGCCAAAGCAGGAGACCGGTATAGAGAACTTCATGTGGCCTTGAAACCCGGCATGAAGATCACAGCCGGCGTTCGCAAGCGCGGGAGCGACTACATTTTGGAACAAATCAGGAGAACCACAAAGCCATGACTCGACGTGACCTCATCACCACCGGCGCGCTTCTTTCGCTTCCGGCCTTCTCTCAGCCGCAAGCCGTGACATTGCCGAAGCTCGGCTATGCCACCGATGCGCTCGAACCTTTCATCGACGCTCGAACGATGGAGATCCACCACGGCAAGCACCATCAGGCGTACGTCGACAATCTGAACAAGGCGCTCGCCGGCCATCCGGAGCTTGCTTCAAAGCCAATCGACCAGCTTCTGCGGGACCTCGCGAAGGTTCCAGACCCAATTCGGAACGCCGTTCGCAATAACGGTGGCGGGCATGCGAACCACTCGCTGTTCTGGCAAACCCTGGGCAAAGGCCGGGGGTCCATAAAAGGCAAACTGCAGGCGGCAATCAACAAGTCTTTCGACAGCAGGGCTTCGCTCGAAGAGAAACTGCGCGCCGCGGGGCTCAGCATATTCGGCAGCGGATGGGTGTGGGTGACGCCGGAGGGCAGGGACTCGCTGAAGATCGAGACTTCACCCAATCAGGACAGCCCCTGGATGTCCGGCCGCGCGCCGCTGTTCGGCATCGACGTCTGGGAGCACGCTTACTACCTGAAGTATCAAAACCGGCGGGCGGATTATCTGGCCGCGATCTTCAACGTCATCGACTGGGACTTCCTCTCGCGGCGCTATGAGGAGATCGTGAAGTAGATGCGTGTCATTGTCGCGACCTGTTTTTGTCTTGTCGCCGCTGTGTCGTGCGGCGGGCGCCGCGAAGACAACGTGCCGGTCAGCCAATACGACCTGGCCGGCACTGTGGTCCGTCTGGACGCCGAAACCCGGCTTGCCGTCATCAACCACCAGACCATCAAGGACCGGAATGGCGGGGTCTGGATGGAGGCCATGACCATGGAGTTTCCGGTGAAGGATGCTCGGGAGTTTGCGAAGTTGCGGCCGGGCGCTGCAATCACAGCTCGTGTTTTGCAGCGCCCTACGGACTCGGAGTTCTGGATCGACACGATCCGGGTTCGGTCACCGGCCGGCGACGCGGGGACACGGCGATCACACGAGCCGCGCTGACGTACGTTCGGCAGGGAATCGCCAAAGACGGAAAGACCGGCACGGGCAGATGCTGGACCGCGCCTGGCAGTGTCCGCTCAAACTTTGGGCGGATACTTGGAGAGTTTGCGCTGCAGGGAACGCCGGTGCAACCCCAACAGCTTGGCGGTTTGGGAGATATTTCCTTCGCAATCCGCCAGCACCCGCTGAATGTGTTCCCATTCGACTCTCGCCAGGCTCGGCACCGTTGCCGTATCGGCGTCGACCCCCTCGTGCGGATGAGACGAGCGCGCCTGGCGATAGGCATCGAGTATCTGATCGGCATCCGCGGGTTTGGTCAAGTAGTGGGCCGCGCCCAGTTTCGCCGCCGTCAGCGCCGTGGCGATGCTGCCGTATCCGGTCAGCAGGATGATACAGGTCGATCGATCCCGCTCGCCCAACTGCCTCACAATGTCCAGGCCGCCCATGCCCGGGAGACGCAAGTCGACAATCGCGAGGTCGGGGCCGCACTCGTCGGCCGCGCGGAGGCCGGAGACTCCGTCCGGGGCGCCCCGGACTTCCCATCCGCGGCCGGAAAGCGCGCGGCAGAGCCGGGACCTAAACACGTCGTCGTCGTCAACTACCAGCGCGACTGGCTTTTCTGGTAACGCAGTCAATGTTTCCTCACGACTCAGGACAGTGGGCGAACCGGACGAGAGAGGCGTTCTGCGGGTGCACGTCACACCGGCCCGGCCGGGAAACTCCCCATTCTACTTCTCCGCCATCATCGCGCGGGGTCCCGCCCGGAAATCAGCATCTGGGGACAGAGCTTTGACCCACCGGAGGCGGTCTAACCATCCTATTCGCAAAAGCGCAATAAATCGCGCGGTGCGACAAAATGCTGCACCTCGGCGTGCGACGTTATGTCGCATTGTCAGAACGCGTTTCATTTGGGAATCTCAATTCTTGAATTCTCTGGAGGAATACCCACCTCCCACGATTCGTTTGTGAGACTCAACCATGAAACGCACCCTGCTACTACTGTCCCTGCTCGCCTTTGCCTCCGATCTCGTGGCGCAGAATATCAAGGGGACGATTGCCGGCTATGTGGCTGATGCCAGCCATGCCCGCCTGTCCGGCGCCTCTATCGATGTCGCCGATCTGGCTCGCGGCCTGACCCGGCGGTCGGTCTCGCAAAGCGATGGCCGGTTTCAGATTCCGGGTCTCGACAACGGCATCTATCGTGTCACGGTCAACGCAAAAGGCTTCTCGCCCTACGAAAGCTGCGACATCGAGGTGCAGACCGGAAAGCAGGTGGACTTGGCCGTGAGCCTGGCGGTAGCCGGAGTGATGGTGGACGTCACGGTGGACGCGGTTGCCTCGCCCGTGCAATCGGAAGACAGCAAGGTCGCCAGGACAATTAGCGCGGCGGAGTTGAACGACCTGCCTACCCGCTCCGGGGGACAGGGCCGCAACTACTATGGCCAGGTGCTCATGGTGGCCGGCGTCGCGGGTACCACGGGAGCGCACCAGCCGTTCTCGATCTCCGGCAATCGCTCGCGCAGCAACAACTACCTGGTCGACTCGGTGGATTCGACGGATTCGAATACAGGCCTGGTGTCCGGCCGCGGAATCAGCGAACAGTTGATCAGCCAGGAAGCGCTTGCCGGCGTCGAGACGCTGACGCACAACTTCAAGGCCGAGTATGGGCGCAACTCCGGCGGCGTGATCTCGCTGATCACCAAGTCCGGCGGTAACGATCTGCACGGCAGCCTCTACTGGTACCACAACAACTCGGCGCTGGCGACTCGCAATTTCTTCGACGCCGAGATCCCCAAAGAACGGGCGAACCTGCCAGGGATCACCGTGGGAGGCGCGATCGTCCGCAACCGGGCCTTCTTCTTCTCGCAGTACGAGGCCTTCGTGATTCGCGGCACGTCCCGCCAGACTTTCCAGGGACTGACGGACGCGGAGAAGGCCTCCGCCGTGCCCGCCGTACGGCCTCTGGTGAACCTCTATCCCACGGTGCCGTCGGCATCCCAAAGGATTTTCGCCATCGGCACACCGAACGTGTCCGACCTGCACACCTATCTGACCCGCGGCGATTTCATCCTGACCGGGAAACAGACCCTGATGGCGCGCCTCAGCAACACCGAATCCTATCGTGAGTCGCAGAGTGTGGGAGGTCTGCTCGGCAGTTCGGCGCCCGGCAAACGCCGCACCCTCGGCGCTACCGTCCAGCACTCGTACACGCTGTCCCCGCGAGCTTTCAACGAGGCGCGCCTAGGTTACAACCGGCAGGTCGAACACGACTCGGACACTCCCGATCCCCTCTTTCTGGGCGATCCCGCGGTCAACGGCCAGGCCGGATCTCTGCGGGTTACGGGGATCAGCACCCTCGGCATCCCCACCTACCTGAACCAGTACAGCTTCCAGAACAACTATCAGCTGATGGATGACCTCACGTTGATCCACGGACGCCACACGTTCAAGACCGGTACGAGCGTTCGCCGCATTCATGTGAACGGCGGCAACGTGAACAGCACCTTCCGGGGCACCCTCACCTTCAACAGCCTGGCTGGCTTTCTCGCCGGAACTCCGAACGCGTACTCGATCATCGTCGGAAATCCGCGCATGGGGCTGCGGCGCACCGAATGGCAATCGTACTTCCAGGACGACTTCCGGCTGCGTCCCAACCTGACACTCAACCTGGGGCTGCGCTACGAGTTCAACACGTCTCCGGTCGAAGTGGCCAACCGGATACCCGGCCAGTACCTGCTCGGGACGGACCACAACAACTTCGCCCCGCGTGTCGGACTGGCCTACATGCCGTGGAAGAACACCGTCATTCGGGCCGGCTACGGCATTTTCTACAACGTGCTGGAAACCAGTTTCATCGGCTTGACCCGCTTCAACCCGCCCACGCTCCGCACGTTCGACGCGGTCAATCCCACCCTGCCCAACGTGTTGGCGCAAACGCAAACCGGACTGCCCAGCGGGCTCGTGGCGCCGAGTCAGAACAGCGCCACCCCCTATGCCCAGCACCTTAACTTCGCCATCGACCGCCAGTTGTTCAACCCCGGGTCCACCCTCACGGCAGCGTATGTTGGGACCCTCGGACGCAAGCTCTCCCGCACGCTGCGCCCCAACGGCGGCGAACAACTGGCGCAGGCGCGGCGGCCAGACCCCTCCATCGGCGTCCTCAATTTGCTCGAAACCTCGGCGAACTCCGACTACCAGTCGCTGCAGGTGACGCTCAGCCAGCGGCTGGGCAGCGCCTTCCAGCTTCGCGCGGCCTACACCTGGTCGAAGTTTCTCGACGACGTGTCCGACATTGCCGGCAGCAACGTGAATCTGGATCGTGGCATCATTCCGCTCGACGAAGCCCGGCTCTCCCTGGATCGCGGTATTTCGAACTTCGACATTCGCCACATTGCCACGGTCACCCTACTCTATCGCCTTCCGCTGCTGCGCTCGCACCGATTTCTGGGCGGCTGGACGGTCTCCAGCATGAACGCCATCCAGTCGGGGCGCCCCTATACTCTCTACACGGGGACCAACACGCCTCTGGGCAGCAACAATCAGCGCCCCCTGGCAATCGCCGGCGCCCTGTTGTCGACACCTTCCGAGCCGCTGGCGTTGCGCTACGCGAGCGGCTTCTCGGCGGCCAGCCTCCGCCCGGCCGCGACCGATTTCGGCACGCTCGCGCGGAACACTCACGCCGGCGACCGTTTCGTGAACTTCAGCCTCTCGCTTTCGAAAGACCTGCAATGGACCGACAAGGTCTCTTCCCAGTTGCGAGCTGAGTTTTTCAATCTTTTCAACACCACCAGCTTCAACACCGTGGACAACAACATGTCGTCCCCCACCTTCGGCCGCTATACGACGGCTTTCGACTCGCGCCGGGTGCAACTGGCGCTGCGATTGGTTTTCTAAGACTCTGGAGCCGTGTCCATGGAACAGCAACCGCGTACGGGCAAATCACCGCTGTATGTCGCCGTCTGGCGCTGGCACTTCTATGCCGGCATCGTCGTGCTCCCACTCATGCTCCTGCTGAGCGTGACGGGTTTGATCTATCTGTTCAAGAGCGAGTTTGAGCAGTGGTGGTACCGGGACCTGCTCACGGTCCAGACGGGCCCCAAACGGCTGACGGGCGAGCAACTGGTGGCCCTCGCCAAAACGGCGTTTCCGGATAAGACGTTCATGGGCTATTCCCCCGCCGCAACGTCCCAGTCCTCAGTCCGCGTGCTGCTCGGCCCCAAGCGCGGGCAGTCGCGTCCCGGAAAGGGCGGCGAGCACCAATCCCACGAGCCTTCGCCGGCCCGGACCGCGGGATTTTTGAATACCCCGCCCGCCGCGTTCGAGCGGCCGCATGAGGTGTACCTTGACCCCTATTCGGGCCGGATTCTCGGCTCACTCGCGCCGGAAGATCGCCTGATGCAGGTGGTCCGGAATCTTCACGGCAAGCTCCTGGCCGGCACGACCGGAGAGTTGGTTGTGGAAATGGCGGCCGGATGGATGGCGATGCTGCTCGTGTCCGGAATCTACCTCTGGTGGCCTCGAGGCGGCTCCTGGGTTTGGGGAGTGCTCCTGCCTCGCTGGAACACTCGCTCCCGCACTTTCTGGAAAGACATGCACTCGGTTCCCGCGTTCTACACGCTGGTGTTTCTGGCCTTCATCCTCGCCACCGGGCTGCCGTGGACGGTCGTTGCGGGAGGCGTGATCAAACTTGCAAGTGGTTCGTCCCGCGAAGGTCCCGCCGAAGCGCGGGCGGATCGCTTCCACTCCCAGCCGCTCGCCTCGCACAGCGGGTCGGTGCAGGACTGGTTCGCGTCGTTCCCGGAAGCGATTGGCGCGCGGCTCCGGTCCATTCCCCCCGCCAAGCCAGGGCAGCTTTCGCTCGATCATGTGGCCGTGATCGCCGAAGCGAACGGGTTGCGCCATCCCTTCCAGATTGCCGCGCCTCGCGGCCCGCACGGGGTCTACAGCGTGCGAACCCTTCCCAAGGATCCGCGCGAAACCGCGTTCCTTCACATCGACCAGTATTCCGGAGAGGTTCGGGGCGATTTCCGTTTCGGCCGGATGAACCCGGTTGCCAAGACCGTCAGCGTCGGGATCGCCCTGCACGAGGGGCGCCTGTTCGGATTCTGGAATCAGGTGCTGGGCGTGTTCGCCTGTTTGGGAACGTTCCTCCTCTCCGGCAGCGCGGCCGTGATGTGGTGGAAGCGGCGGCCGGACGGCCGGCTGGGGGCGCCACGCATGATGCGGAGTTTCCAGCCTCCGAAGGGCATCGTTGCCCTGTCCGCCGGAATGTCGGTATTCTTTCCCGTCACGGCGGTGTCTGTGATCGCGGTGCTCGTTTTCGACCGCTTCGTGCTCCCGCGATTCCCGCGCCTGCGCTGGGTCTTGGCGGAATGAGCGCAGTGGCGGTGAAGGCGCCGCACCGCCCACGATGGGGTTGCACTCTTGGGCCGCGACCCTCCCGCCCCGGCATCCGGCGAGGCGGCGCCTAGTATCTGCACTAAGGAATGGATTCGACCGGCGGCGCCCAAACGCCGCGTGGCCTTCGCGCCTCGAAAAACTAGAATTCGAAGGTCAGCCCGCCGTAAACGTTCCGGCCCATACCGGGTACCTGGGTATGGCCGCCGCTGTCTCCGATCCAATACCGGCCGCCGAGGGGCAGGGCGTTGAAGCGGTTGGCAAGGTTGTCGACGCCCGCATCCAGCCGGATGCTCGCCGCGTCCCTGAGCCGCCATCGATATCCGGTGCGCACGTCGAGCAGCACATAGCCCGGCGCCGGAAGCTCGTTACGCACCGGCTGGATGTTTCTCTTCGCGTCGACGGCCTGCAACTCGAAGGCACTCGACCACGCCACCGGTGCTCGATCCACGCCCGTGCGTTGACCGGCATGATGTTGTAAAGGTACTCGCCGGTGTCGAGGTTCTCGCCCCGGACATAGGAGAAGACTCCTGCGAAGGCGACCGCGCCCACACGGCGCCCGCAGGTATCGCTCGTAGATTCCAGGAGAACGGGTTGACGCGCTGGCCGTCCATCGTTTTGTCTACGCCCCGTTTTGCCCCTTGGCTTCGCCAATCCGTCGAACTCCTGGGCAAAATGGTCCGCTTTGTCGTCACCTTCGAAACCCGGGACGTCCATCGCGTTTCCGTCTCTTCCACGAGAGGTTTGCGCGGTGGCCCGCTGGTTACGCTGGTTGCCGGGGTTGCGGCAGGCGGACGGTCAGAAGAAGTGCCGCGAGAGCGGCCAACCCCGCGCACCAGAAGCTGGCGCGAAAGCCCAGCCAATCCGTCAGGGCGCCGTGCAGGGCGGGGAAGCCCGCGGCGGCTACGCTTGCCAACGTTAGAAACGCCAAGTTCTTCGATTCGAAACCCGCTTTCGACACCGCCAACACGTAGCCCGGGAAATACACTCCTCCCAGTTCGGCGGCTCCGAAGAAGGCGAATGCCAACAGGAACGGATAGCCGGGAACCGTCGATGCCCAGATCATCGATCCGGCGAGCGCGACCAGAGTCCCCCGGAGCGCCGGCAGCACGCCCTTCCTCTGCGCGACCGTTCCCAATACAAACCCGAACGCCGACTTCGATCCGAAGCGCAAGGCAAGGATCCAGCCGGAAATTTCGGCGGGATCGCGGTGAATCGCCTGCCGCGTGTACAGAGACGTGTTGGCCATCGCCTGCAAACCGAGGAAGAACAGCAAATACGCAAGCCACGCCGTCGCCATGGTGCGGTTGGAGAAGAACGCTTTCAGCCGGGCGGACAGCGCTTCCGCGCGAAGGGGCTCATCCGCCTGAACGACCCGACCGGGCACGACATACATCCGGCCCACCACCGCCAGCACCATCAGACACGGAGCAAAGAGGAAGAATAGCGCCGCGTAGTTGGCGGGGAAGGCCAGCATCGGAGACGGATTGCTCACGATCCATTGCGCGCAGACCGAGCCCAAGACGGCCGCCGCGGGGCCTATCGAGAACGCCAACTTGAAGGCTCGCACCATGCCGCCCGCCTGGGTTCCGGCCTTCAGGCACTCCATCATGAAGACTTGTCCCACGGCAAGCGACGCGCCGACCGTCAACGCCTGCGCGGTCAGGGCGGCCACCCGTAGTGTCAACCCTACCGGCAGGAGCAGCAAACCGCCGACCAGGACGAGAGTGCAAGACAACGATCCGTACGCCCACGCGATCACGGTTTGGGGAGGCCGTCCGCCCGCCAGTCGCGTCACCATCAGGGGAGCGAAGAAGCCGAGCAGCGACACGGACTCCGGCAGGTTTGCGACCGTCGCGGACGCACCGAACCGGTCGAGCAAAGCGGCGTGGACGACTCCGACATACGTGACCGGAGCCGAGAAATAGACGAGCGTGTTGGCGATGACAAACAGCGCCTGGTTGCGCCGTCCCACGCTCTCCGGCACGTCGTGTGCCTGCCGCGCAGGGAGACTGACCTCGCTCATGGCGCTCTGAACTCCAGGAGCGAAGCAGCCGCAAGCACTTCAGGCACCCGTCTTATCTCCATATTCTGAAAACGATAACCATAGTACGCAAGGTGGTGCCCAGTCAAGACCCGGGACGAAGATCGAATCGGGCAGGTGGCGGTCTCGTTCTCAAAGTGTGAAAATCGATAGCATGAGTGTCCCGCGGGCGGCCGTCAAGAAGACCAAGCAGGCAAAAGATCCGGACGGCCTTTACAACGTTCAAGTCATCAATCGGGTTCTCGACATTCTGGAGACTTTGGCGGACAAGCGCGAAGGCTTCCGGCTAACCGATCTGGCCAACGAAGTCAAGCTGCCGTTCTCGACCACGTTTCGACTGGTGACGCTGATGGCCCGGCGGGATTACGTCGAGCACGATCCGGAGAGCCGGCGCTATTTCCTGGGACTCAAACTCCTTCAACTCCGCGGCCAGGTGTTGAGCCGTCTGGAACTTGTGGACCAGGCAACGCCGGTGATGCGCGAACTGATGCAGGAGACCGGCGAAGTGGTGCACCTGGCCATCCTGCATGAAGGCCATGCAGTCTATGTCCGGTCTCTCGAAGGCCCGCGGTCGCCGTTCATGTCGACACCGTTGGGCTATCGGGCCCCGGTTCATTGCACGTCGCTGGGGAAGGCGTTGCTGGCTCATCTAACCGAGAAAGAGGTCCGGGCCATCGTCAATGAGCGGGGACTACAAGCCTTCACGGCAAATACCATCGTGACGGTTCGCCGGCTTCTGACCGAACTCGAGGAGACGCGCGCGCGTGGTTACTCGGTCGACGATCTGGAGCAGTACGAAGGGTTGCGGTGCGTCGGCGCACCGGTCTTTGGACACTTTGGCAAAGTGATCGCCGCCATCAGCATTGCCGCCCCTTCGATGCGCTTTTCCCGGGAAAAGGTCGAGCCGTTCGGCCGGCTGTTGGTGACCGCCGCCTCGGCGATTTCCACACGGATGGGTTTTGTCCCGGAGAACGCGAATCTCACCGGCGGGCAATCGTAGCAATGCCAAAAGCAGTGTCACGAAGGCTCGCCCGGCAGACCCCAATGGCCCGCTGTCATGCCGGCGTCTTCCGAAGCCTCCATCCCCTCATGCCCGAGTAGTAGTATCCGGGCTTTGGCATTCCATTCGGCCAATAGTAGGGGCCGCCGGTCGCGGAGCTGTGAACCAGGAACATCGTCTCTTCGTCCACAGCCACGGCACTGTAGGCGCTATCGCCGGACGCTTCGAGCGAATGCTCATAAGCCCAGGAGCGGCCTTCGTCGTAGCTGACCAGATAGCGCACACCGGTGGGACCCATTCCCGTGTACAGGAGTCCGCCATCGGGCAGACGGTGAATGCCGTGGTTGGCGCCGTCGGCAAGCGTGTGTTCCGGAGGCGACCAGGTCCGGCCGTGGTCGGTGCTGACCGATCTCGACAAGTATTCGGTCCGGATGGGGTGCGGGCGGGAAAGGCGTTGGCGCACGAGCATCAACCAACGGTCACGGGTCCACGGCACCACGGCAGGCTCGGCCGGGAAGATTCCCGACTTGGGGTCCGCCTGAAAAGCCACCAGGGCGTCGCCCCACGTTTCGCCTCCGTCTTTCGATCGCAGAAAACCCACCGCGAACGATTCTCCGAGCCAGGTTCGCATCTCGCTTCGCCCCCGTTCGCGAAGCGGCCCCTGGACCGGCATCCACAGCGTTCCTGCCTCGTCCTCGAACATCTGGCTCGGCGTGGTGACGGAGACGAACGGCGCGGTTCGGGAGAATTTCCGCCCCTGCTTCCACGCCGTGCCGCCATCGTCGGAATAGACCGACCACCCTTCATAAGGATGATCTTCCGGATAAGCGGGATACTCGGCGTTTACGACGGCCACAATACGGCCGCTTCGCAGAACGCGAAGGGTGGCGACATAGATCCCGAATCGCGCCGCGTCCCGGTTGGGCCAGACACTTTTCGGGCGCGACCAGGTGCGGCCGCCGTCACGGCTTCGCACCAGCACCACGTCGGGCGGTTCGATCAGGACGCTCATGGCGAGCAACTCTCCCGATCCGGTGGCCGCGACGATCCCGTTAATCTGCCACGCGGCGTAGCCGGTGAATCGTTTCCCGTCCACCGCGCGAAGGTTGTAGTCTTCATGCGAAAGGACGGTCACCGTTTCGGCGGGGAGCCACTGTGACTGCGGTATCGGCATTCGCTACCCCCTGTCACTCAACGGCAAACCTGCAAGCCCGCACATGGGTGCGGCCCTGGATGGTCGCGTAATAGGTGAGAAGTAATCGGCTGCTGTCGAGGAGCAGCAACTCCGGAGTGCCGAAGGTGAATCGCGGAAGTTCGTCCCACACAGCGGCGGAATTGGCCATCTGCTCGCCGCTCTCGGGCTCACCGGTAACCTGCTCGCGATCGCAATCCCACAACCGGACGCGACTGCCGGTGACCCAGCTTTTGCTCCCGTCTTCTGATTCCCAGAGATAGATACCGGCGCGGCCTGAACGGACGTTTCCGGCAGCGACGATCCTGCGATCGTCCAGCGCCATGGGGCTGGTAACCTGGGCCATGATTCCAGTGCTGAGGGGGGACTGCCACGTCGAGCCGTCATCCATCGACAGCGACATCCGGACCGGGAGAGTCCGCTCCGGCTCCTGGGTGAACGCCCATGCCAGCATCAGCAGGCGGCCTGAGGGAGTTCTCGTCAGCCGGGGGTCGCCGTAGTTGACCTTGCCGGCCGGATCGAACAGGGACTCGGCCGCCTTCAACGTCCGGCCTTCATCGCGGGAGCGGGTGTGAATGATGAACTGGAGGCCGTTCTCACCGGTGGCCTCGAGCGGCAGGAGAAGTTCTCCGCTCGTCGTGGTGAGCGAACGGGCGCCGGTATACACGTTGCGGGTCCGCCGATCGAGTTGGAGATCGCACGGAAACGACGGACCCCACGATCCGCCGCGATCGTGGGATTGCGAAAGCACCAGGATCTGCTTCAACTGGCGGCCCGCTTCGCTGAAGATGTATGCGCCGGGCTTCTCAGCTTCGACATAAGTGAAGAACGCCTGTGCCGTGCCCGTGGCGGATGCCGAGAGGACGCCGCTGTGCACGGAACGGGGTTGGACGCCGCCCATAGCGTCGAAGATCGTGACCGGGGCGCTCCACGTGATGCCCTCGTCGTCCGACCACTGGGTGCGCAGTACGCCGTCGCGAGAATGCTTCTCCCTGCCTTGGCGGTACGAACAGAGAATGCGGCCGCCCGGAAGGCGGCAGGCCGAAGGGAAGGCGCACACCGAACCGGCGCCTTCGACCGGACCGGGGCGCGAGACGGCAACGTCGTCCAGGATTGTGACTTTCATGCGCTTTGGCGAACCGCCGCCGGCCGTGAAGCAACGTGAAGCGGGGCGAACGTCATCCTCGTGGTGGCCGGCACGGTGCCCGGTTCGCAACATTGACAGATTCCCAAATCGGCTCGCACCGTCGCCAGCATATAGGCTTCTTCGAACGTCAGCGAGTAGCGGACCATCAACAGGTCCACCATCTCTTCGCTGGCAATTCGCAGCGCCCTGGCGACATCGGGATCGTCTCCGGTCGTGATCCAGCTACCATCCTCGGCCTCGATCCACGGCCGGCGGATGCTCTCGCTACGTTGGATATCGCATTGGAGCGTAACCACGGAGGCGACATCGAAGCCTACCATCGAGATCTCGCCGTCGCCCATGGAGCCGTGCACATCGCCCAACGAAAGCAGGGCTCCCGGCACGAACACGGGCAAGTGCAGAGTACACCCGGCGCGGATCTCGTTGTTGTCCATGTTCCCGCCATGAGGTCCCGGCAAGGCGGTAGGAACCGGCGGGCCCCCCGGCGCCACGCCAATGGTTCCGATCATCGGCCGGATGACAAAACGAAGCCGGTCGGAAAAATGCACCCACCCGTTTTCAACCCTCATGACACGGGTACTGAAGCGCTCCGCCCGTTGTCCCAACAATCCGGTCTTCTTCTTGACGGCGGTGAACCCCTGACGGCCGACCTCGATGTGACGGATGCGCACGATGAGGCTGTCCCCGGGTTCCGCGCCACGCACGAAAACAGGGCCGGTCACGGGATTTATGCCGTCCGGGTGGGGCCGTTCGAGCAGGTCGTCGTTCGTGCGGATGGTCCCGGTACGGGCGTCCTCCGTCTGGACGCTAAACACTTCGCCGGGCTCGACCATCATCACGGGTCCGTGATCGCCGCTGAAGGTGTAGGTTCGAAAATGGCTCGATAAGTGCTGCATAGGGCTGTCTCGTGCGCTAACGGCGGGGAACGTTCATCCAAACGCCTTCGATGTGAGTGCTGGTCGGCGACAACCGGTCAAACGCCGTGTTGGAGTCCCGCGGAGCATAGTAAGTCACGAGGATGCGGTCGCTTGCCACGGGGACGGCCGCTGCCGACCCGAAATCGAAACGTCCCAGATTTTCGCGGTAATCGCGGGTATAGAGAATATCTTCGCGAGCCCACGTCTGGCCATCGTTCTCGCTCAGCCAACGGCGGAGGCCCCCTCTGGATGCGCCGATGGCGCACAGAACGCCGTTGGGCAACAGCGTCAGGCGAGGCCACGACAGGGCGGTGAAGGCCGGCCGGGGCTTCGACCAATGACGTCCGTCATCACGGCTGAAGGCAATGTCACTCGAAACATCGTAGCCTCCGGAGAGGGCGGGGCGATTCGCGCGGCAAAGGGCGATCCAGGCCCCGTCGGGCAGCCTCTGTATCGATACTTCGCGATAGCCGACCCCACTTCCCGCCGGAGCTTCAGCGACTACCGATCCCGCTTGCCAAGTCAAGCCATGATCGTCAGAGACCAGGAAAGCACAGGCGCCACTTGGATTCTGCCCGGTCCATACGTGGACCGGCATGTGCAATCGTCCCAGAGCCTCGAACAGCGGGCCACAACCAAGCGGGATCGCCGCAGCAAACGGAGGACAGGAGATCGGCTGGCTCTGCCGCCAACGGCGTCCTCCGTCGTCCGAGTAGTGAGTTCTCAGACGAAGCTTGCAGGAACCAGCCCCCCAGCCCCAAGGGTGAAGGTTCTTCTCAGGCCAGGCCCCCATCTTGCGGGGCTCGGACGCCGGAGGCCACTGAGGAGGCCGGGGCCACGGCGTCGCTTCGAGGTGGGCCATGATCAGGCGGCCGCTCGCCAACTCCGCGAGTCCCCATCCACCGCCGCCCTCCAACTCGCCTCTTTCCGCGATCACTTGCGGCACGGACCAGGTTCGGGCACGATCAACCGATCGCATAAGCATGGTGCGCGGCGGATCGCCGGCGAGGAAGGTAAGGAGCACGTCGCCGCGCCGCGTGACCAGGGTCTGGCAGTACGAACAGCTTTCCTCGCTGTCGTAGATGACGTGCCGTCCCGAGGCTTCCCAGGCAATGGACGGCGCCGGGGAGACGGGGGCGGCCCCGAGGCTGGTGGTGTCCGCCGCCAGTCCCGCCGCCGACAGCCACGCCAGTTCACGCCGACTGATCCGCACTCCAGCCTCTTTCTGTCATCATGTGAAAACAGAATTTATAACATAGGCTCGAGTTCCCGTCAATCAGGCCGGGCGAGTCCTCAAGTACGGGGAAGGGACTGTCGAAAATCAGCCAAAAATGCTTGACAGCAGGGCCGGCATCGGGGTATACGATATTTGTTCAGGATGTGATAGTAGTTTTTTCAAGCTGGACGCGTAGGGGTCTGATCCAGCGTGAAAGCAGTTTCCAACACATGATCAAAGAGGTTACTCGCATGGAACGATCGCTTCGCCTCGTACGCGCCTTCCGGCTAGGATTCTCGTTCACGTTATGGATACACCTGTCCGTGCTGCAGGCTCAATCCCCCTTGAGCCGCATCGTGGGCACGGTTCGCGACCCGACCGGAGCCAGCGTGGCCTCCGCCACCGTTACCGGCAGGCTCGACAGCCGAGGCTTGACGCGATCCGTCCAGAGTGACGCGGAAGGGAACTTCACTCTGGACCTGCTGCCCGAGGGCACTTACAGCCTGACCTGTGAAATGGCGGGTTTCAAGAAAGCGTTCATCGCCAATATCCCGCTCACTAGCCGCCAGGTCATGCGCATCGATCTCGCTCTGGAGGTGGGTGACGCCGCCACGACCGTCGATGTCAGCGAGACGGCTCCGGTCGTGAGCAGCGAAACAGCGACCGTGCAGGAGACGGTGATGACCCGCCGCTTCGTGGACAAGGAGCAAGGCCACCGTTACTACGGCTTTCTGTTCGCGTCGCAGTTTGTGCCGTACGGCGGCTACTCTTCGGTGCTCACCAGCTATCGCGGCCCGGGAACCACGAGCAACCAGCTACGCTCCCGCATGGAAGGACTGGAGGTGGACAACCAGCACCCGCCGACGCCTCCCGACTATGTCAGCGAGATCAAGGTGGGCTACTCCGGCATGAAGGCCGAGTCCCAGTCGCCGCTGCTCATGGACGTGAGCACCCGCAACGGATCGAACCAATTCCACGGGCTCTTCGAAGTCCAAGGGCAGAACCCCGCGATGAACTCGCTCGGGCCCAATCCCAATGCCCGCCGGGCCGGCGGGCAGACGACCAACCTGCGCTGGTACGGACGCCTGGCCGGGCCCGTGCTCATCCCGAAGATCTACAACGGAAAGAACCGGACGTTCTTCTGGTTCGGATTCACCCGATTCGCGCTCCGCGACCTGGGACAGACGCGGGGTTCGTATTACATTGCCGCTCCGGCCTGGCGCGGCGGAGACTTTTCGCAAGTACCAACCAATTTCTTCACCAACAGTTCGCGGACCCTGTTCGATCCCGCCACCGGCCAACCATTCCCCGGCGGGACGGTCCCGGCGAGCCGGGTGAATGCCGTGTCCGGGAACATTCAGGCCCTGAATCCCGCGCCGAATCTGGTCAACCTGTCCGATCCCGCCTTCACCGGTTTGAACTGGCGAAATCAGTCCGCCGGGAAACTGTATGGCAGAAGCAGCCTGAACATCCGAAACTTCCGTTTCGACCATCAGCTCACCTCGAAGGACAGCCTCTTCTACTCGTACAACCGGATCGTCATCAACAATCTCAACGACGCAACCGAGGGCTTCAATATCTGGCAGGAGATCAGCCGCAATCCAACCCGTAACCACGTCCTGAGTTGGACCCGGGTGGTGTCACCGACCATGCTGAATGAACTGCGAGTGGGTCTTGCCAGGGGCGAATCCGAGTTCGGGCCGATACCCACCGATGCATCCACTCTGGGGTACGAGCCGAGATTTGGCAACGGTCTCGAGGCCTTGCGGGATCTCGGGTTCACCTGGACTCCCGGAGGATTCAATCCAGACAGCCGCCTGGGGAATGCGCTGCCGGTGGTTTGCGTCGCCGGAGTCTACTCTCCTTTGTGCGGATTCAGCCGCGGCCGGCAGAGGGTCAATCTGGGCTTGCTCGACAACCGCCACCTGATCGACAATTTCAGCATCCATCGCCGGTCTCACTCGATCAAGATGGGAATTGATGTTGTCCGTCTGCTGGACGCGGGTTACGGCGGAAATCCATTCGGCGATTTTTACTTCGACGGCCGCTTCACCGGTTTGCCGTATGCCGACTTCCTGCTCGGCCTGCCCGGCACGAGCGGGCGTAGCGGGATCCTTCCGCGCCCGTACAGGCAGGGAGGGTGGTACGCGGGCTACGTGCAGGACGACTGGAAGCTTCATCCGAATCTGACGGTCGAGTTGGGGGTGCGCTTCGAGTATTTTCCCGTAGTCCGGGAGAAGAACGGCCTGATGGTGAACTTCGACCCCAAGACCGCGTCGCTGGTGGTCCCCAACGAACAATCGCTCAGGCAAATCAGCCCGGCTTTCCCGGTGAACCAGTTGACCGTGCTCACCACGGCGCAGGCCGGCTTTCCGGAATGGCTGCGAAACTACCCGCAGCCGTTGTTCTATCCGCGCGCCGGATTTGCGTGGCGTCCGTTCAGCCACGCAAGAACGGCGGTCCGCGGGGGTGTGGGCCAGTTTTCTTCGGCGCCCACACTCCGCCAGTCGATGGTGTCGAACTCTCCGTTTGTCCTCGACGAGACCTTCGACAACGTGTTCACCAACGGGCAGCCGGCGTTCTCTTTCCCAAATCCCTTTCCCACGGGAACAGGCCGGATTCCGGCCCAATCGGCTTTTGGGGTCACGCCGGATTTCCCCGTACCGTATTCGTACAACTGGAACCTGTCAGTCGAACAGGAACTTTTGCCCAACATGGGGCTCCGGTTGTCGTACATGGGCGCGAAGGTTACGCAGCTAGGCTACCGCCGGAATATCAACAAGCCGGCTCCGGGTCTTCTGCCCTACCGCAGCGACTGCGCCTCTCAGCCATCGGGATCGTGTGTCGGACCGCGTTATCAGAACTTCAGCAGTGTCACGCTGGCGGAAGCCGGAGCCAACTCCATCGCCAACGTATTTCAGATCGAACTGCGCAAACGATGGTCGCACGGGTTGGAGTTCAGCGTGGATTACTCGATGAACCGGACCCTGACCGATGCGCAGGACACCGGGGATAATCGGGGTGGTTCGGACTACGGGAGCCTGATCGAAGATCCGGACAACCGGCGGCGCGACCGTGGAGTCCACGGCCGGACGGTTCCGCATCGTCTGGTGGCGATGCACGTTTGGGAGCTCCCGTTCGGTAGGGGCCACCAGTGGCTGAACCGGAGCCGCCTGCTGGACGCCTTTGCCGGCGGCTGGACCGTCGTGGGGCAATGGTCCTACTCGAGCCGGGTGTGGCTGACTCCGATCTGGAGCGGTTCCGACTTCAGCAATACCGGCACGTTCGCAGCACGCCCTGATCTGGTGGCAGGCTGTGACCCATCCGTCGACAACCCCAGCGCCTCGCGCATCTTCAACCCGGGCTGCTTTGCTATTCCGTCCCCGGGCCGCTACGGAAGCGCCGGGCGCAGCCTCTTTCCCGGGCTGCCTTTCAGTACTTCGGTTTGGAGCGATTCGGTCCTCAACTTCTTCAAGACGTTTCAACTGACGGATCGCTACGCGGAGCAGGGAGTGCGTCTGCGGGTGGGTGCGTACTTCGTGAACTTCGCCAACCATCCTTATTTGAGCGGTGCGTTCCCCACGGGGTATGGCGACGCCAACAACGTCACCATCAACTCGCCGAATGCGGACAGGGGGACCTACGTCGGAAATCGTACGGTCCAGATTTCGGCGCGGCTGGAATTTTGACGAATCAACACCCCTTGCGCTGTCCGCCACGCCCGGCGGCTGGCTATGCAACTCTTGCAACCCGCGCGCTCACGGGGCGGTGAAAAAAAGGGACATCCACCCCGTTTCCGGTCAACGCTTCGTGGAGAGGGCAGCAACGATTTGTGGCCGCGAAACGGGGTGAACGTCCCTGTTTTTTCACGGCTGCTCACGCGCGCGGTTCGAAGGCGTGACCTTGGCTGTCCAACACGCACAAAGCAACAAATGTCCTGGCAGGCCGATTACCGTTGCTCCACTGTGTGGGAGCCATTGGCCGGCGGGGGAGGGTCCAGCACAAGCGTGAACGTGCTGCCCCTCCCGTATTCGCTGTCGACGGTGATCCGGCCGCCCAGCAGGGCGGCCATCCGCTGGCTGAGATACAACCCCAGCCCACATCCTTCGTTTTGGTGGGACGCGTCACCGGGGACGCGCGAGAACTCTTTGAACAGTCTGGCCTGGTCCTCGAGCCGGATTCCGATTCCCGTGTCCTTCACAACAAAGCGAACCGCGGTCCTTCCATTCGTGCCATATGCTTCGAGCGAAAGGAAGACGCCTCCCTGCTGCGTGAACTTGACGGCATTGCTGGCCAGGTTGATCAGGATCTGGCTCAACAGCCTGCGGTCGGTCTCCAGGGTCACCGCGGGCTGGCGAGCGACAACCTCCAGTTGGAGATTTCGCTCCGCGGCCAGTGGATGCAGCGTCTGAGCCACCTCCTCCAGTATTTCGGCCGCGTTGACCGGTTTCACGTTGGGTTCCATTCGTCCGGATTCGATCCTGGAGAGATCGAGCAGGTCGTTGATGATCGCCAGCAGGTGCCTGGCGCTGGAACGCACGAGTCCGAGTTGGCGCTCCTGGGCCTCGTTGAGCGGTCCCTGGAGCTTCATCAGCAGAAGGCCGGTGAAGCCGATGATGGCGTTCAAGGGGGTTCTCAACTCATGGGACATCGCGGCCAGAAACCGGTCCTTTGCCTCGAGGGCAGCCTCCAGTTGGAGGTTCTTCTCCCGGAGGGTCTCCTGGAAGACATGACGGTCGGTAACGTCCCGAACGGAACTGCAGATCAGGGGATCGTCGTCCGTTTCCACCGGGCCGAGCGTCACCTCGAGAGGGAACTCGGTTCCGTCCGCGCGAACCCCAGTCAGTTCGCGGAGCGGACTCATCGCCGCGACGCAGGGCCGTTCCACGTAGCCGCGGAAGTGCCCCTGATGCTCTTTGCGGTAGCGTTCCGGGATCAGGATCTCGATGGGTTGGCCGATCAACTGCTGCCGCCGGTATCCAAACATCGTTTCCACCCGGGAATTGACCAGCACGATCCGTGAACTCCGGTTGGCCACCACGATCGCATCCGGGACCGACTCGAGAACGCCCTGGAGCCGCTCCTGCGCCCTCTTGCGCGAGGTGATGTCACGATAGATAATGCAGGCTCTGCCGATGTGCCCGAAGTGATCGCGCATGGGTGACATGGCGAGGGATACGTCGACCCGCCGGCCATCCTTCCGGATCCGCACCGTTTCAGGACCTTCGGCAATCTCCCCTCGCTGGACTCGCTCCAGGTTCGCCTCCAGTTCCTCATGGTGCTCCAGCGGCGTGATCAGGTGAATCGACTGCCCCACCGCCTCCTCAACCGAATAGCCGAACAGTTTTTCCGCGCCACGGTTCCAACTCAGGATGAGACCTTGAGAGTCCACGCTGACGATCGCGTCGGTTGACGCTTCGACAATGGCCGCCAGGTGCAGCCTCGCTTCCCTGGCTGCCTCGACTTCGGTCAGGTCGGTGATCACGGCGCAAATGCCGGTCCGATCTCCGTTTTGCATGGCGCGCGTGGAAATATGGACGGGCATCGTGCCGCCGTCATAGCGGAGCAACGCCAATTCCACCCGCTCGGTTTCCGAATCCTTCACTTCCAGTAGCGCGGCGGCGCGGAGACGATCGGCGGGCGCAATCAGGTCCCACAGACTCGCGCCGATCACCTTCTCCAGGCTGACGCCGGCCATCGCCGCGAAGCGGGAATTGCAGTAGAGAATGGTCCCTTCGGGCGACAGAGCCAGCGCGCCCTCCGTCATGGCTTCGATCAACACCCGGTAGGGCTTCTCGTCTTTGTTGTGGGTGAAGACCCGGTCGCCCTCGGGCGTCGAGATGAGCAACGTGTCGACATCGCCGCGATGGATGGTGAAGATCAGTTGGCGCGCGGCCTCCAACTCGGCACGCAAGCCGGCCACCTCGGCCAGCAATTCCGTTCGGCCTTTCGCGTCTCTGGTCACGGCGCGCACAGCTGCAGGCCCAGTCCCACAAGCACGCGATCCTTGGCCGACAAATCGCCGACGATCCGTCGAATCGGCGCCGGCAGGTGCTTGATGAGGGTGGGTGTTGCCAGGATCTGTTCCGCCTTGGCCATTGACGGCTGCTGGTAGATGTCGATCACATCCAGCCGATACCGGCCTTGAAGGCTTTCCTCGCAAATGGCTTTGATATTCGCGATCGCCATAGCGGAGCGCGGGGTGGCCCCCGCCACGTACAGGCGCAGAATATAGCTATTGCCAGAGGATGGGCTAAGTTGCCCGGCTTTGGGTTTCTGTCCCGCCTCCGAATTCTTGCGGCTCATTGGATGGTCCTCTCACCGACAGACTGAAGTGGCCAGGCGTCCGGCGGAATGAGCGGCTGAAGGGAGCCGGTGGCGAAGGCAGCCGGTACGGCCGCGCAACGGCCGTGCCAGGCCGGCTGAGGGGAGGCGCCGACACGCCTGGGCGGGGGCCGATTCAATAGCCCTGTCCTACGCATTTTGCACCCGGCCCGGCTCTCCCGCCTGTGGAATTGCCGGATCGAATTGAAGTGAGTGTTCCGGTTCATAGGACCTCGGTTATGTGATCGGCCTTCTCGCACCGTGTCTTTACTCCTGCGTCCCGCGGGACGAACCATTGCTGCTTCGCACGCCTGCCTGGTTCGTGCGATCCTCGAGTTCCCGGGCCGCGGTTTGGGCATCCGATCCGAACTGGGCTTCCGTCTTGTACACCTCGGCCTCAAACTCGGCCTGCAACGCGGTGATACGAGCCTGCAACGCGTCGCGACGGCGCGCGATCTGCTTCTGGAGCATCGTTGCGCTTTTCTGCTGGGCCACGCCCGCCGAACGGATTTCCTGCTCGTAACCCTTTCGCGCCGAACCCGTCAGGACCCCTTGCGGCGCCACGCAGACATCCACCAGCTTGACTCCGCGGTTGGAAATGATGAATTCACGAACCTGGTTGGAGTGTGCCATGCCGCGCGACTTGAGAACGTACAGGCAGCGGTTGCGCTCTCCGGCCGATTCCAGGTTCCGCAACAGGATCCAGGTGTCGATCAGGGAGGAGATTCCGACGCTGGACGCCTCCACCGAGTCGCCGCCATGGGTAAGCGTCGTCATGAGGGTCGTGACCCCGCGGGACTTGAGGAAGTCGACGAGCCGTTCGAGCATCGCCACCACTTCGCCTTCTGCCCCGATGGCCGCCAGACTGGTAATCGGATCGATGACCGCGATTCTCGGCTCGAACTCGGTAACGGCTTTGTAAATCATTGCCAGATGCATCTCGAGCCCGAACGAGGTTGGCCGCGCGCAATGGAAACGCATCAGTCCCTGAGCCACCCAGTTCTTCAAGTCGATGCCGATCGATTTCATATTGCGCTGGATCTGGCTCATCGACTCCTCGAAGCCCAGGTAGAGGCTCCGCTCGCCACGCTGGGAGGCGGCGTCGACAAAATAGGCCGACAGGCTGGTCTTACCCGTACCCGATCCGCCAGAAATGAGAACGCTCGTGCCGCGAAAGTAGCCTTTGCCCCCCAGCAGGGCATCCAGGCCGGGAACTCCCGAGGAAACATGCGATGCCGACGCCGGATAATCCAGCTTTAGCGCCGTGATCGGCGCCACCACGATTCCCCGCTCGTCGATGAGGAAGGGGTATTCATTGGTGCCGTGCACCGAACCGCGGAACTTGACGATGCGCAGGCGCCGGGTGGCGAGTTGCCCCGTCACGCGATGGTCGAGCAGGATGACGCAATCGGATACGTACTCTTCGATTCCTTGCCGGGTAAGGTTCCCATCGCCGCGCTCCCCTGTGACAATGGCCGTCAAATGGTTGTCTTTGAGCCAGCGGAACAGTCGCCACAGCTCCGAACGGATTACCGAGGGATCGCCGAGACCCTCAAACAACGTCTCAATGGTGTCCAGGACTACCCGTTTGGCCCCGACGCGATCCACGGCGTGCCGCAGGCGGACAAACAGCCCTTCCAGGTCAAAATCTCCAGCCTGATTGAACTCGCTGCGATCGAGGTGGATGTGGTCGAGCGCGAGTTTTTTCCGATCCATCAGCGAACGGAGGTCGTGCCCCAGGGAAGCTACGTTCTCGGCCAACTCCTGCTCTGTTTCTTCAAACGTGAGGAAGACGCCGGGCTCGTCGAATTGGAGGGCTCCCCGAACCAGGAACTCGATCGCAAAGAGAGTCTTGCCGCATCCGGCGCCGCCGCAGAGCAGGGTGGGCCGGCCGCGGGGCAGGCCCCCGGCGGTGATTTCGTCGAGCCCTCGGATCCCCGTCGGGCACTTGTCCAGGCTTTTGCGGAGAATGTCGCCAGTCGTGTTTTGTTCCGGCCGAACCGTTCGTGACTTCCTACTCACTTCGAGCCCCACGGTGGTAGTGGGCGGCGTGGCAGGTTTCTCTCAGGTTTTCTTTGTAGTTCGCCGGTGCCTCCCTGCGTTGAAGGGCTACATTGGACCCATTACCGGCCGGTCAGGAAGTTTCAAGTGTCCTTCCACGATCTCGAGCAACTCCTGCGGCTCGATTGGCTTGGCCACATAGCCAGTGAAGCGCGCTCCCCGCTTGCGGAGGTCTTCCATGCGCGACAGGAACGCGGAAAAGGCAAGAATGGGGGTCGCGTCGCCACCGGGCAACCCGCGGAGCCTCTCGAGCAGTTCTGCACCGTCGATGTCCGGCAGCATGAGATCCAGCAAAACCAGATCGCAGGTGTGGTTGGACATCAGTTGCAGGCCGATTCGTCCGGTGGGCGCGACCATTACCGAAAAGCCTCGGCTCTCCAGGGCGGTCCGCGCGATTTCACCGGTGATCCAATTGTCTTCGACGACCAGGACGTTCATTAGCAGATTCTCCCTAGGGGCGCTCACTCGGCAGGAGCCCCCCTTGTTTCGATTCGTTAGTGGCCGAAGGCAAAACCCACCAGCTTTCGGAGGGCCGAGCCTGATTCTCGAGGAGCTTTGACTTCCGCCAGGTCCGCAGCCAAGGCCAACAATCCGGCCGCCAGTTTTCCGTTCGGGGCAACCAGGTTCTGCCGCCGCGCGGCATCCCTGACGCTCTTCAAATCCTCCGGTAGCGACGCGGCGATACTCTGCCCGGCGATTTTCTCCATTTCCGCCGCGCGAGGCTCGTCTTCGCGATGACGGTTTACGAGCAGTCTCATGTGGTTGTGGCGCACGCTTCGAACTTCCAGGTCCCACAGCCGGCGCCCCACCATCTTCAAGCAGGGGATGTCGGGAGTCGAGACCATGAAGAAGTGATCGGATTCGGAGACCACCGCCTCGGTGGATTCGTCGATCAGGTCCGAGAGATCTACCAATATGAAGTCGTAGCGCTCCCGGGCGAATTTCAGCAGCCGGTAGTAGTCCCATCGGGAACTGCGGGCAGGGCGCGGGGCGCCGGAGGCGGGCAGGATATCGAACCCATGCTTCCGGCAAACCAGTTTCGACCAGCCCGTGTCGGTCAACATGGCGGGACTGTCCATCGCATTACTGAGGAACTGCTGCGGCTGCAGGTTCAGCAGCAGCGAGAGCGTTCCGGAGTGAACGTCGGCCTCGATCAGCAATGTCTTTCGCTCGAGCCGGTTGGCCAGGCAGCCGGCGACATTCAAGGCGAGTGTGGTTGAACCCGATCCCCCTTTCGCGGGGAGAAACGAGATCACCCGCGAGCGGCCCCCACGGCCTCGTTTTCGTTCCAGGGCCGAAACCACGGCCACTTCCAGTTCGTCGGCATTGAACGGAGGCACCAGCACCGGGCCCAGAAGCTTGCCTTCCAGTCTGATTTCCAGGGCCTCGTCCCGGCGGTTCGAAAACGCCACGACCGCCGTTTCCGAATGCACCAGCAACAGATTCTCCAGGTTCGCAAGAACGGTTCCGAACTTGTGCTGAACGGGATCCGACACGTCGAGGAACACGACGTCCGGACTATAGGAATTGAGGGCGGAGGTCAGATCGTATTCCCGCGCTCCGAAGTCCAGGGTTTTGTAGATGCATACGTCCCTGAACTCGGCACAGACTTCGCGCAGGAAGTTCGTCGAAGACCCGTCGCTCCCAACGATGATCGCGCTAAGCATCTTGGCTACTCTCTTCGGCCGTTCGCGGCCCGATTTTAGGGTGGCTGGAGTTCCGTGCCTGGATGCGTTCCCGGCGCACAGCGCGGACGTGAAGCCGAAACGGCTCGATCAAAGCCTGTTATCATCGAAAGCCGGAACTTACCACATATGGCAAAAAACAAACCGTTCAGCCTCGCCGCTGAACTCTCGGCCGAATTTCTGGGCACGCTGGTGCTCGTCCTTTTTGGCTGCGGCTCGGTCGCCATGGTCGTGCTGTTCGGCTTGGATCGCCCGCATGAACTGGTGAACGGCGGTTGGACCAACATCAACCTCGGTTGGGGACTCGGCGTGGCGATGGGAATCTACGTCGCGGGACGGATTTCCGGCGCTCATCTGAACCCGGCCGTCACCCTCGCACTCGCCGTGTTCCGCGGATTCCCGTGGGCCAAAGTTCTGCCCTTCGCCGCCGCGCAGACCGCCGGCGCTTTTCTGGCCGCGGCCCTGGTCTACTGGAACTATCTGCCCGCCTTCCACAAGTTCGACCCGCAACTGGAGCGCACCGCGGGGGTCTTCGGCACCTTTCCCACCTTCGCGGGAGAGCCCGGGGCCGGGCTTCTGGACCAATTCCTGGGAACGGCGCTGCTGATGTTGCTGATCCTGGCCATCACCGACTCGAGGAATCCCGCCGCCAACGCCACCTGGACTCCATGGATGATCGGCATGGCGGTGGTGGCGATCGGCATCAGCTTTGGTGGGATGCACGGCTACGCCGTCAATCCCGCGCGCGATCTGGGTCCGCGCCTGTTTACGGTGCTGGCGGGCTTCAAGCACAACGGGTTGACGGACGGGACCGGCGTGTTCTGGGTGCCGATTCTGGGTCCGTTGGCCGGCGCGTTGGCCGGCGCGGGGCTTTACGACTTCGCCATCGGCCGATTCCTGCCCCCCGCCGCATCGCAAAACACGGTAGAATAAGAGCTTTGGGCCAGCACTCCCGGTGTTCGAGCGCGCCGCTTGGACAGAGCGCAAAGGGGCCGTATGTTCATCAGCCTCAAAGAACTACAGATTCGAAAGATTGAGTTTGACCAGACTTTCGAACCGGGAGAGATCGACTTTGCCGATTCTGCGTTGCGTCAGATCACCCCGCTTGCGGCTAAGGGGACGGCGCGACTGCTTCCCAATTCGGGAGGCCAGATTCGTCTGGTAGGGTCGTACCGGGTCGGGATCGAGACGGAGTGTGACCGTTGTCTCGCCGTTACCCGGTTTTCGTTGAGCGAACCCTTTGACCTCTTCTATCACCCGATGGTGGAAACCAGCGCGGAAGAGGTGGAGATTGACGAAGGCGCGGCGGAACTCGCGTTCTATAAAGGAGACGGGTTTCAGCTTGCAGACGCTTTGCGGGATCAGGCTCTGTTAGCCTTGCCCATGCAACGAGTGTGCCGGGAAGACTGCCTCGGCATTTGCCCGGTTTGTGGGGCCGACCGCAATGAGACGCCGTGCCAATGCCGCGAGAAGCCGTCCGATGAACGGTGGAGCGCGTTGAAGAAGATTTCGATCACAAGGTAAGAAAGCAATGCCGAATCCGAAACGTAGACATTCCCAGGCGCGCACCAGCAAGCGCCGGGCGCATGATGCGCTGAAGCGCGTCGTCCTTTCCGAATGCCCCAACTGCCACGAGCAGAAATTGCCGCACCGCGTTTGTCCCTACTGCGGCCACTATAAAGGGCGGGAAGTCGTCGAAGTTACCGAAGAGTAACCATCCAGCATGGTCACCATCGCCGTCGATGCCATGGGCGGCGACCACGCCCCCAAACCGGAAGTAGAGGGCGCGATTCGCGCCGCCAGTTCGCTGGGTGTCAAGATCCTCCTGGTTGGCAAAGAAGACGTAGTCAAACGCGAGCTGCGGGAACACGACGATTGGCACGGACTGCCGATTGAAATCGTGCACGCCAGCGACGTGATCACGATGGAGGACAGCGCCAAGGCGGTCCGGACGAAGCGCGACAGCTCTTTGAGGGTCGCCTCGCGCCTGGTGCGCGACGGCCTGGCACAGGGCTTCGTGTCGGCGGGCAACACCGGGGCGGCGATGGCAACCGCCAAGATGGTCCAAGGCGTCCTCCCAGGGGTCGACCGCCCGGCGCTGGCCGGTCTCTTCCCGACGGTGACCGGGACCCCGGTAACGGTCGTCGATGTGGGCGCCAACGTCGATTGCACCCCGCACATGCTGGCGCAGTTCGCCGTGATGGGCGACATCTATTCGCGCGTGATCGTGCACATCGACAGCCCGCGCGTGGGCCTGCTGTCAATCGGCGAAGAGGACCACAAAGGCAACGAACTCACCAAGGGCGCCATGCCTCTGCTGCGGAGTCTCCCCCTGAACTTCATCGGCAACGTCGAGGGGCGGGATATCTACAGCGGCAAGGTGGATGTCATCGTGTGCGACGGATTCATCGGCAACGTCGCGCTGAAAGTGAGCGAGGGCGTAGTGGAGGTGATCAAGCACCTGCTGCAGGAATCGCTCGCCGCCACCGTGACGCGGAAGATCGGATACGTGATCTCGCGCAGCGCCTATACGGACTTCAAGAAGCGTGTGGACTACTCCGAGTACGGCGGTGCGCCGTTGCTCGGGGTGAAGGGCGTGTGCATTATCTGTCACGGGCGCTCGAACGCGAACGCGATCAAGAACGCGATCCGCGTGGCGGTGGAGTTCTCGCGCGGGAAAGTGAATCACCGGATCGAAGAAGAACTGCGGCACTGGCACGGCGGCGCGACCGCCGCGGCCGACTAGCCGCGCCGCGGAGGGGGAGGCAAGCAACTCCCTGATTCGCGGTATGATGATTGCTCTTCGGTCAGCTTCGTGGGGCTAATTCCTTTGCATTTGCTGCGATCGCGGCGCGGACTGCTTGCGCTGGACGGTCTCCTGATCTTTCTGTATGCGGCGACCCTGATTTGGCCTGTCTCCCAGACCAAATACCTGGATGCCTGGGGTTCGATCGAGAGCACGTTCATCGCCGACGGCCGCTTTCTGGCGGAAAATTGGCCCAGGCCACTGTGGCAACCGAACTGGTACTGCGGCACCCGATTCAACTTCGTTTATCCGCCCGCGCTACGTTATGGAACCGCGGTCCTTACGCGCTTCTATCCGATGCCGCCGTCGCGCGCCTATCACATCTATATTTCGATTCTGTACGCGGCAGGGATCCTGGGGGTGTTCCTGCTGGCCCGGCTGGCAAGCGGAAGCCGTGCCGCGGGATGGATGGCCGCGTTGGGAACGGCCTGGCTATCGCCGGTCCACGTGCTGGTGGGCGAGCTTCGAAACGACACCGCCGACTACGTGACTCAACGCCTGAAGGCGCTGGTCCTGTATGGGGAAGGGCCGCACATTTCTTCGCTGGCAATCTTACCCTTCGCGCTGGCGGCCGGTTTCCTGGCTCTGCGGAACCGCAGCCTGGCGGCGATAGGCGGAGCGGCAATCGCATCGGCCCTGGTGGTGTCGCACAATTTCTACGGCGGGCTGGCGCTGGCGATGTCTTTTCCGTTCGTGGTTTGGAGCGTCTGGCTCACGGAGCGCGAAAACAGTGTGTGGCTTCGGGCTGGCGCGATCGGCCTGCTGGCCTACGGACTCACGGCGTGGTGGCTCGGTCCTTCGTACTTGCGGATTACGGTTGACAACCTGCGGCTGGTCGCGCAACCAGGCAATGTGTGGTCTCCCGCGGTTGCGGCTGGGTTCGTGAGCGTATACGGAGTTGCCTCGTGGCGGTGGGCCAGCCGGAGACCGGAGCGGGTCTACGTTGTCTTTCTGGCGGGAGTGCTGGGTTACTTCAGCCTCGACACGCTGGGCAATTACTTCTTCCAATACCGGATCGCGGGGGAACCGACTCGGCTGTTTCCGGAATGGGACATGTACGTTTGCCTTGCGGGCGCCGAAGCCATCCGGCGTGTGGCCGCGGCCGCAGGGTGGAAGCGGACAACGGCCGCGGCCCTTCTGTTTGTTGCGGCGATCCTGCCCGCCAGGAAGTACATCTTCCATCCCTGGCGGCTGATCAACCGCTACGATCCCTATCAGGAGCGCGTGGAGTACCGCATGCAGGATTGGGTCCACCGCCATTTGCCAGGCTCGCGGGTGCTGGCGGCGGGTTCCGTGCGTTTCTGGTACAACGCGTGGCACGATCTTCCCCAACTCGGCGGCGGTTCGGAGCAAGGGGTGAGCAATCAGCTGGTGGTCACCGCGCAGTATCGGATTCTGCAGGAACCCGAACCCGAGCAGCCGATTTTGTGGGCCCAGGCGTACGGCCTGGACGCCTTCATCGTCAATGAGGCGGCGAGCGGCGAGATGTATCACGATTGGGTGAAGCCTCGCCAGTTCGCCGGGCGCCTGCCCGTCCTGTGGGATGACGGCAAGGGGAGCGTGGTGTACCACATTCCTCGCCGTTATCGTTCCCTGGCGCGCGTGGTCGATCGCAAGGGTCTGGACGCGCTGAAGCCCATGACGCTCGAAGGTGACATCGACACCGTCCGCGCCTACGTCGACCTGATGGAGCGCGGTCCGGAGGCGCGCACGGCTACGCGGTGGCAGGGAGACGGCCGCCTTCTGATCGACGCGCCGGTCGGAGATGGGCAATCGCTGGTGGTTCAAGTTTCCTACGATCCGCAGTGGAGGGCGTGGGTGGACGGGAAGGCCGCGCCGGTGCGCAAGAACGTGGTTGGCCACGTGGTGGTGGATGCACCGCAGGGCGCGCGGCAAGTCCTGCTGGTGTTCGAGACCCCTTTGGAGGATCGGATCGGACTGGGAGTTTCGGTGCTGTCCCTGCTTGTGGTGGTGTGGCTGACGACTCGAAGGCCGGCAAAGGAGGTTCCTGCATGAACTGGAGGCGGGTCGCGCTGGTGGCGCTGGCGTTGTTCGTGTTCAACGTCGCGATCAACCTTCCGCTCTTCCGGCGCGGGGAGACTCTTTACCGCGACTCCATCGAGGGCGGCTATGCCTCCATGGCGCATTTCATCGCGCGCCACCCGAACCCCTGGGGCTGGAACCCGACGTGGTACTGCGGCCTGCCGACGCAGTTCACCTACCTGCCTGCCTTGCCATACGCAACCGCCGCGGTGGTTCGGGTGGCGCCCTTCCTCGAGCCGTATCACGCCTATCGCCTGATCGCGTCCACGATGGCCTGTCTGGTGCCGGTGTCGATCCTGCTGATGGTGTTCTATTTCACGCGAAGCCTGTTATGGGCGATTCTCGCGGGCCTCGGGTGTTCTCTCTGGTCACCGCTTTACGAGTTCATTTCGATCATCGACCGGGACCGCGGGTACGCCTACCTCCCGTGGCGGTTACAGGTTCTGGTCAAGTACGGCGAAGGTCCTCACAATGCCGCTCTCGTCGTGATTCCGATGGTGGTGATCGCCACGCGATGGGCCGCGAGGGCCAGTGGATTCGCGCCGCTCTTTGCGGCCGCCGCGCTGATGGCATTGGTGACGTTGACCAATTGGGTCGGAGCGCTCGCGCTGGCAAGCTGCGGGGCGCTTCTGTTGGCCGCGTTCTGGGATGAGCCCGGCTTTTCGGTGAGAAGGGTGGTTCAGGCGGCGCTCATCGGCTACGGCCTGGCGTGTTTCTGGCTCACACCGACGTTTGTGCGGACCATCGCGTTCAACTGGCCGCAGGACGCGTGGAAGTACAAGATGGCCGACCCGCAAATGTGGCTGCTGGCGGGTCTGCTGGCGGGGGTAGTGCTGGTTCGAGGGGCTTTCTTCCTGCTGGCACGGAACGAACGGTATTTGTGCTGGCTCGTCCTGTGCTTCTTTCATTTCGGCTGGATCGTGTTGTGGCGGTATCAGGCCGGTGTCGTGATCATCCCCGAGGCGCGAAGGTATGCTCTGGAGTTCGAGATCTTCCTGTTCCTGTTGGCTGCCGAGATTCTGCGGCGCCTCTTCACCCAACGAGGAATGCCGGGGAGGGTGGCAGGGGCGGCCCTGGCGGGCGCGATTCTGTATTTCGCCATTCCGCAGGCATGGAGCCTCATGACTACCGGCCGGCGAGGCCGGGATCCGATGCCCAAGGAGACGACGATCGAATACAAGATCGCGCGGAAGTTGAATGAACTGCAGCCGGGTGGGCGGGTCTACGTCACCGGCGGGACGCGATTCCGTCTCAACTCCTGGTTTCTGCTGCCGCAGCCCGGCGGTGGGTTTGAATCGGGCCTACGCAACCGTTTGCCGATCGACATCGACTACCAGATCCGCACGGGGGTCAACAGCAAGCCTGGGGAAGCATCGAGAGACGCGATCAACGGGCTCAAGAGCCTTGGGGTGGAGTACGCCGTGGTTCACGGCCGCCAGTCGCGCGAGCATCACAGAGACATCAAGGACCCTCACAAGTTCGACGGGCTGCTGGAAGAAGTCTACCGGGAAGAAGACGACGTCATTTTTCGCGTGCCGTTTGCGTGGGCGATTCTTGCCCGGTACGACGAACTGATCGAGTGGCCTGGAAACTCAGCCTTGCCCGTCCTCACGCGATGGGTCAATGCCATGGAGGACCCGGCCCGGCCGAAACTGAAGACCACGTGGGCCGGCCCCAGCGAGGTGGTGATCGAAGGACCGGTTACCTATCCAATGCTGGTTTCGACCTTGATCAGCTTTGACGAGGGATGGGAGGCCACGCAGGACGGAGAGCCCGTACCCGTTCTGTCGGACAATTTTCGCTTCCTGCTGGTTCACGCACGGCCGGCTGCCGGATCGCGGATTCATCTCCGGTATGGCGGAACTCCCGAGCAACGCAGGATGGCCGGGGTTTCCGCCGCGGTCTGGCTGTGGTGCCTGGGTAAGGCCATCCGCGAATGGAAGAAGTCCCGGCAAGGACGACCGCCGGGCGGTGGGTCAACGGCTGCGGCCGGATCGACCTGCTAGACTGAGATCAGCAGCACCCCAGGGCCCGCCTCCGTGCCGGTTCTCTCGTAACGATGGATCGTTTCATCTGCATTCACGGCCATTTTTACCAACCACCCCGAGAAAATCCCTGGCTGGAAGCGATTGAACGGCAGGACTCCGCCTACCCGTATCACGACTGGAACGAACGGGTGACCGCGGAGTGCTACGCGCCCAATGCGCGCTCGCGGATTCTCGATCGCGAGGGCCTGATCGATCGCATTGTCAACAACTACTCCCGGATCAGCTTCAATTTTGGTCCGACGCTGCTGGCTTGGCTGCAACAAAAGAGCCCGGATGTGTATCAGGCGATCCTCGACGCGGACCGGCAGAGCCGGAGCCAGCGCTCCGGCCACGGATCCGCACTGGCGCAGGCGTACAACCACGTGATCATGCCGCTGGCGCACTCCCGCGACAAGAGGACGCAGGTGATGTGGGGCATCCGCGATTTCGAGGTTCGGTTCGGCCGCAAACCGGAAGGATTGTGGCTACCCGAGACGGCGGTGGATCTGGAATCGCTGCGCATTCTGGCGGGGCAGGGAATCCGCTTCACGATCATGGCGCCGCGCCAGGCGCACCGGACCCGCGCCATGAAAGGACGCCACCATTGGAAGGACGTCTCCGGCGAGTTGGTGGACCCGTCGACCCCCTACGCGATCCCGCTCGGCAACGATCAGTCGATCGCGGCGTTCTTCTATGACGGGCCGATTTCGCGCTCGGTGGCATTCGAGCGTCTGTTGGACCGCGGTGAGGGATTCGCCCACCGGTTGTTGGGAGCGTTTTCCCCGGGCCGCGAATGGCCCCAGTTGGTTCATATCGCCACCGACGGCGAAACGTACGGCCACCACCATGCCCAGGGCGACATGGGATTGGCGTACGCCCTCCAACACATCGAAAGCCAGAATCTGGCGTGCCTGACCAACTATGGGGAGTACCTCGAGCGCTTCCCGCCAACGCAAGAAGCACAGATTTACGAGAACACTTCGTGGAGTTGCGTGCACGGCGTCGAGCGCTGGAGGTCGAATTGCGGGTGCAACAGCGGCGCGCGGGACGCGGGATCGCAGGCCTGGCGCACTCCCTTGCGAGAATCGCTCGACTGGCTGCGCGACGAACTCGTAGCGCCGTTCGAGTGGCTGGGCGGCCGGATCTTCAACGATCCATGGGCTGCCCGCGACGCCTATATCGACGTCATGCTCGACCGTGGTCCCGAGCGCACGCGCCAGTTCCTGGCGGCGCACGGCAAGCACGAACTGTCACGCGACGAGACGATTGCCGCGCTCAAGCTGATGGAATTGCAGCGGCACGCACTGCTGATGTACACAAGCTGCGGCTGGTTCTTCGACGACATCTCGGGAATCGAAGCCGTGCAGGTGATCCAATACGCGGGCCGCGTACTGCAGTTGGGCGAGGACTTGTTCGGCTGCCCGCTCACCAGCAGGTTCCTGACCCGGCTGGAAGCCGCGAAGAGCAATCACGCCGAGTACGGCGACGGGAGGCGCGTGTTCGAACGATTCGTCGCGCCGGCGCGGACCGACCTGACCAAGGTGGGAGCCCACTACGCCGTGACGGGCCTGTTCAACCGGCGGGAGCCGAACCGCCCGATCTATTGCTATTCGGTGACGCAGAAGGACTATCGCATCCTGACGCAGGGGCGGGCGCGGATGGCTGTGGGACGCGCCGTGATCCGATCGGAAGTGACCCAGGAATCGGCCGATCTGGCGTTCGGCGTTCTTCACATGGGCGACCATAACGTCACCGGAGGCGTCCGCCCGTACCAGGGCGAGGAGGCGTACCGGCGTATTGTCGGCGAGCTCAACGAGATCTTCGAGCGCGGCGAATACCCGGAACTGGTCCGCGTGGTGGATCGGCATTTCGACTCGGGAACGTACACGCTCAAGCTGCTCTTCCGTGAAGAGCGCGACGAGATTTTGCAATACATTCTGGATTCCACGCTGGTCGAGGCGGAGGCGCTGTACCGGCGGTTCTATCGCGACCACGCGCCACTGATGCGATTCATGACGAGCATGGGCAGCGCCCTGCCCGACCGGATCAAAACGGCGGCCGACATCGTGTTGAATATCGATTTACGGCGGGCTCTGAGCGCGCCCGAAGGACTCGACATCTACTGGGTGGACTCGTTGCTGGAGGAGAGCCGAAAGGCGGGGATTCAGTTGGACCTGACGCAGTTGGAATTCTCTCTCCGGAAGACGGTGGAGCGGCTGGGAGAGACCTTTCGCAGCCAACCGGACCGGTTCTCGGCGCTGCGCGCTTTTGAATCGGCGATCCGCCTGACACGCCGGGTGCCCTTCGAGACGAACGTCCGGCGCGTTCAGGATCTGTACTATGACGTACTCCAGACGACCTACCCTGCGATGGAAGCGAAGGCGCGCGATGGAGAGGCAGCGGCTACGCAGTGGCTGGAGCACTTCCGCGAGACGGGCGAGTTGTTGAGAGTCCGGACGCCAGCGCTGGTAGAGGTGAGTTGAGCGGTGCATCTGGGCGACGTGCGTGGCGCAGGTCCCGTGGGACGCACCGCTGGGATTCGCTCCGGCAAGTCCAGGCCATCACGTCCCCGATCTCGACGGCAGCTACGCTCTGTTGATCTCGGCTCGAGGCGCCAGCGGCTGTTTTCGCGCGGCGCTCGTCGATGTGAACACAAAGACCTCCCCGAGCGTGGATTGCCTGGCCGCCGCGAATCGCAATGCGGTGGCGCCGGGGATCGCGGTGCAGGAAGCAGGTCCCCCAACTCAACCTGTTGATTGCCCAGGGGACCAACCGCCAACCCGGGGACAACGGACTGGTGTTGTTCGACCTGGACCGAGCCGAAGCCCGCCACGTCCCGGTGCCTGAAGGCTACGCCACCATGGCGGACTCCACGCTGTTCCTGGCATCGCGCAAGCTCGTCCTGCGCGGAATCCGTCAGAACAACGCCGGGGCGAACCTGCTGATCTACGACTTCAGCACGGGCGATCTCTCCATCGTCCCGACTCCCGAGGGAGTCGAGCCTTTGGGGCCGGTGCCCGGACAGGCGCCGGGAGCGGGGCAAACCCCGGCGCCCACGCGGCTGCTGGCCTCCAACACCAAAGCCAATACGGTCGCGGCCATTGGCCACAACGCCAGAGGCGGCCAGGCGGGGTTGGTCGTCGGGCGGATCCCGTAGTCGCAACATCCGCCGCTGTCTGAGAGGGCAAAGGCCTCGCGGCAATCCCCTCACGAGGGGATCGTTTGTCCCGTTGAGAGGGGACAAACCTTCTCCGTTTGCGCGCGTCTATCGCAATGAGGCTCACAGCTAGGAAATATGAATCAACGAATGCGACTCGCATTGCTTGCTGTCCCAGTGGCGGCACTTATCGGATTTGGCGCCGCGCGAGCGACCAACCATCAGGCGGCTCCGACGGTCCGGATCGCGACGGCTCTTCCTTCAGGCGGCTTTGCCGACGTGGTGGAGCGCGACGTGCCGGCCGTGGTGAGCATCTCGACTTCGCGAGTACTCCACACTTCGGCGCGCGGTGCGGTCCCGCCGGAGTTTGAACCGTTTTTCCGGCAGTTCGGAGGGCCGTCCCGGCCTCATCGCCAGAGCGGCGAGGGCTCCGGCGTGGTCGTGTCGCAGGACGGCTACGTCCTGACGAACAACCACGTCGTGGACAAGTCGACCCAGATGACGGTGAAGTTCGCTGACGGCCGGGAGTTCCCAGCCAGGCTGGTCGGCTCGGATAACCGCACGGACATTGCGGTGCTGAAGATCGACGCGACCGGTCTGAAGAGCGTGGCGTTCGCCGATAGCTCCAAGGTGCGGGTCGGCGACTACGCCATCGCCATCGGCAATCCGTTTGGCATTGGCCAGACCGTTACCTTCGGCATCGTCAGCGCGACGGGCCGCGCCAACCTCGGCATTGAGGACTACGAAGACTTCATCCAGACTGACGCCGCGATCAATCCCGGCAACTCCGGCGGCGCGCTGGTGAATTCGAACGGCGATCTGATCGGCATCAACACGGCCATCCTCTCGCCCGCTGGCGGCAACAACGGCGTAGGCTTTGCCATTCCGGCGAACCTCGCGCGGCACATCATGGACCAACTCGTGTCGAACGGCAAAGTGACGCGCGCGTATCTCGGCGTGATGTTACAGCCTCTGACTCCGCAATTGGCGAAAGCCCTCGACATTCCCCTGAACCGCGGGGCCCTGGTCGCGGACGTGTCGCCCGATGGTCCCGCCGCCAAGGCCGGCCTGCAGAAGGGCGACGTCGTGGTCGAGTTGAACGGCCAGGCGGTGAGGGATTCGAGTCAACTGAAGCTGTTGGTCGGCAGCGCGCAACCGGGTTCGGCGGCGCGGTTGAAAGTTCTCCGTAACGGCTCGGAGCGAACCATTACCGTGACCCTGGCCGAATTGAGCGAGACCCGGACCGCGCACAACGAGAACCGGGGCGAGGAGAGCGCCGCCCTGGACGGAGCGGAGCTCTCCAACCTGACGCCGAGCTTGCGACGGGACTTGGATCTGCCGCCGCAGACACAAGGGGTGGTGGTGACCGATCTCGACCCACAGAGCGGCGCGGCGGAAGCCGGGTTGCGCGAGGGTGACGTGATTCAGAAAATCAACCGCCGCCAGGTCGGCGATGTCGCCTCGTTGCAGAAGGAACTGGCCCAAGCCACCGGTAAGACCGTGCTGTTGGAAGTCAGCCGCGGCGGGTCCAGCCTCTTTCTGGCGGTGCCGGCTCACTCCTGAGACCGAGCCTCCGCTCGCAGCGGATCACAGTTGCCGGCGGCTGGAGATTCTTCTAGCCGCCGGCGGACGACCTGGCAGCCAGGGCCATATCCCGTGCCTCGCGACTGGCTTCGAGAGTGATGTCCCGCGGTCCGAAGCCAACCCCGATCTTCTTCAGGAGATCGTTAGGGGGTATCCCCCCCGCAAATATCCAAACGAACTGGTTCGGGATCTCCCGCAACTCGCCGTTCACGTCGAGGACCACGGAGTCCGGCTTGATCTCCACCGGGTTGGAGTTGAAGAACACGGTGATCTTCCCGGTCCGGATGCTCTCCCCGATGCGCTTCTCGTTTCGTTCCTTCAGCCGGCTGAACGAGTCCTTGCGGTACGAGAGGGTCACCTGATTCCCGGCCTGAAGGGCCAGGCCCATCGCGGCTTCCACCGCACTGTCGCCGCCTCCCACGACGAGAATGGTCTTGTGCACGTAGTGATCGGCCTCGATCAGGCGGTACATGACTTTGGGCAATTCCTCGCCCGGAACGCCGAGCTTGCGTGGAGTGCCGGTACGTCCCAACGCCAGCAGCACGGCACGGGCCCGGTACAGGCCGTCCGTGTCGCCATGCTTGGTCCGGACGGTGAACACTCCATCGTTCCCTTTCCGGACATCCTCCACACGTTCGCCCGTCCGGACCTTGAAATCTGCCCTCTTGAGAACCGCATTCCAAAAGCCCAGCAGCTTCTCCTTTGAAAGCTCCAGCTTGTTGAATTTGCCATAGAGCGGGAACTCCACCGGGCTGGTCATGACCATCTTTTGGCGAGGATACTTCGCCACGGTCCCGCCGATCTCGTCCCGCTCCAGGGTCAGGTAGTCGAGCTTGTTCTGGATGGCCCGCAGCGAGGCGCTGATTCCGGCCGGGCCAGCTCCGACGATGATCAGATCGTGCACGTCCGGCGGCCGCGGACCAGCGGCGCGCACGCGGGCCGCGATGGTGTCCACACAGTCCCGCCCCTGATTGACCGCGTTCTTGATCAGCGCCAGTCCACCGAGTTCACCGATGATAAAGAGGTTGTCGACGGTGGTTTCGTATTCGGGCGTCAGGAACGGCGTATCCGCGCTCATGGCCGGACTGGCCATCACCATCGTGATGGCGCCCACCGGGCAGGCTTCGGCACACAGGCTGTGGCCGATGCACTTGTGTCCGTTCACGATGACCGCCTTGCCGCCGAGCATCGCCAGGACGTCGCCTTCCGGACAGACCGAGGTGCAGCCCTGACACCCAATGCACCTCTCGGTATCGATCTGTGGGTGTTGCGCCTTGGGGCCTTCGGAGTAGAGTTGCCCCTTCTCCGCGGCCTGGCGGGCGCGTTCGTCCTTCCGTTTCTCGCTCCAGAGATAAAAGAGGACGAAGCCCGCGGTGAGCAGGGCTCCGAAGCCGTAGGTGACCAGGGTGTCGCTCATGCCGCGGGCGTCCCTATGCATTCGGAGCCGCGACCGTAAGGGAGCGGTGGCGAGGCATGGCCGCGGCTCAGAGCCACCGCTCCCTTACTGCCGCGGCGCCGATCACGTTTGAGGCGCGGAGTCATCATCGCGCGGCCTGGCCCAGCAACGTCTTCAGGCCCTGATCCGCCTTCCGGCCACTTTCGGACTGGGGCGCCGATTGAATGGCGCGGGTCCAGTAGTTGCGAGCGTCTTCAGTCCGGCCCTGATTCGCCGACATCGCGCCGAGGTTGTAGAGCGCATCCACGTGAGCCGGGTTCTTGTCCAGAATCGCGCGGGTCCGCGCTTCGGCGCAGGCGATGTCGCCAGAGTCGTAGCACACCCGCCCCAATTCGAGGAGCCCATCGAGATTCCCGGGGTCGGCGGCGAGCAATTGCTCCAGCCACTGTCGTGCTTCGGCGGTCTTACCTCCTTCGTGATCGATCTGCGCCAGACGGAGCAGAACCGGCGGATGGCCGGGCGCTTTGGCAAGCTGGTCGATCAGCGCGGCGCGCTCATGGGCGGGATTGGGAGGCGCGGCCGCCGGCATGGAACCGCTCGGCCCCGAGCCGGCCGGGTGGGCCGTGCGAGATCGCAGCCACCAGGCTGTAGAGCCGAAAACCAGTAGAACCGCGACCGCGGCGATGGCAGGTTTCGAGAAGATCCGTTTCATTTGACAATCGCCCTCCGGGGACTAAGGGAGCACAAGGGGCGGGCTGAAGCCACGCTAAAGCCTGCCCCACTCAAGAGCCTGCCCCACTCTGAAGACCGCTCGGCACATCTAGAAGAATCCCATCAGGAAGACCACAAGGATATGTCCTCCGACCAGTAGAAGAAAGGACCAGCTAAAGGGCCGATGCACGACGTGCCACAAGTGAAACAGCCGGGCCACCCGCTGGAGGAACTGCATCTTGGCCGTCAGCCAGGCGCGGCGCTGAATCAGGGTCAACGCGTCTTCGAGTTCGGAGTGGCCGCTTCGCAGCAAACCGCCGAGGGAAGTCCAGCGCTCTCTCGAACTGAGGACGCTCCGCCGGAGTTCGGCGACGCGGAATGGCCGCGCCACGTCCAGGATGAATACGGTGACGAGGGCACGCAGCACCGACATCCGGCCGACCTCCTCGCGCGAAGGTACCCGGAACACCCGCGCCAGGACTTCGGCCCGAAACGTATCGCGCGCAAGCAACTCCGATTCAATCGCCGCGGCCTGATCCTCCAGTTCCTTCACCGACAACTCCGTGGCCGAGGCGCTGCGGGGAATCTGCGCGTACAGATAGCGGCCGACAATGCCGCTCAGCACGATGGCGATCATAATCCAGTAGGCCAGGCCGGCAAGACCATTCAGTTTGAAGGACGAGTGCAACGTCACCAGCCAGGGAACGGATAGTCCGAACATCACGTGCACGTCGAGCCAGTTCCGCGTTTTGCCGAACCGCTGAAGGTACTTCCACCGTTTGCGCAGGGGGTACAAATAGAGGCAGAAAAAGCAGGCGGCGGCCAGGAAGCCGAGGCGAATGCCGACGCGTCCCGACGGTCTGAATTCGCGGTGAAGGTCGTGAAAGGGCCGCTCTGCCAGCGGAGTCAGATAGTAGGTTGCTCCTGACCAGCCAATCCATCCGACCCCTCCCGCGATCACGATGGCGACCACCGCGAGGCCCAGGGCATGAAGCCGCCGGGAACCGGAAGAGGAAGCAGAAGCAGGACGAACAGTAGCGATCGCGCTCATGGTTTCACGATCCCTCCCGTGCGAGTTGCCGTACTCACCTCAAAACGCCGGTAGGCAGTGAAGTCGTGAGTATTGCGCCAGTGTTGCCGGCGCGTGTGTACCTCGACCGCGGCGGTCCGGGGCAGCCACAGAGACTGATGGTCCAACCCGAAGGTCACCGGCTCATAGCGCGCCTCAGCCTCCAGCCCCACCAGTCCAATGTCCTCGAGCGGTTCCTGTAACTCCGCATGGATGCGGGACACCATGCCGGTATCGGGGTCGATCCAGGCGGTGCCCCGCCAGGCAATCGGATACTCGCGCCCGCGCACTTCCAAAAGCGTGGGCGAGGGGGTTCCCGGCTGATGCTCGAACGCGATCACCTGTTGGGGTTTTTCTCCTCCGGGATCGGGCTGCAACAGCCGGTACCGGAAACTCCGGTGAAAATGAGGGTGAAGCACCAGCAACAGGGTGGCGAAACCGCTGGTGGCCAGCAGCGGTTGAGCGGGCTCCTTTTGCGGTTTGCCCTTTTCCAGCCTCGACTCGTTCACGCCGAAGTCGCTTCCGGCCGCGTCCACCAGAATCAAATAGTCGTACGCGGACTGCCGGCGCGACAATACCTTCTTCCCTTCCCCAAGCCGCATTTGGGCGAGATTCTCGGTGCACGTCATGGCGGGTAATTCCTCGACAAAGCGCTCGACACGGCGCGACGAGAGAGCGAGCCACTGGTCAAGGCCGGGTTCCGCGGCCAGCGTCGTCACCGCCACCAGCAGGGGCAACAATCGCTTACTCCATTCGATAGCCAAGAGTGATGAACATCTGATCATAGAGCTGAATCTGTCCCCGGTAGCTGAGCCATCCGGCGGTGATGAAATAGTGCCGCCCGAACATCCAATCGAGCTGGCTGTTCACGAAGCGAGCGTGGGTTTGAGCCGAGAGCGGCGAGACGTACTGCTGCTGGCCGACCTGCAGGTCGAGGCGAAGGTTTGCGCCGAGTTCGCGCATCCAGCCGATGGTCTCGTAGGAGCCGCTGCCAAAGGAGCTATTGAACCGGTTGCGCCGGTATTCGACGCGGCCGTCTAGCCACGGAAGGTGCTTCCAGCCGATGGAATACATGTAGTTGAGCGCGGCGCGGGCTTCGCCCTCCCGGGTGTTGCGGCCGACATTGGTGGAGAGCATCAGGTGGCTCCAGGGTTCCAGGCGCACCCCGCCGCTAAATCCCTCAAACAGCAATTTGTCGACGAGTCCGGTGCCGATCAGGCGCTGGTCGAAGCTGGGTACCCCGCGAAAGTAGTTGTGGTTCACATCAAAGGCCACGCGCTGGTGGGGTTGCAGACGCACCGTGAGAAAGCTGCGGCTTAACTGCGCGCCGGTGGCGCCGTTCATCAGCACCGGGCTGCGGCGATCGGTTTCCAGGTTATGCAGGACCGAGAAGACGGGCCCGGCATAGAGCGCATTCTCGAGAAAGAGGAACTGGCGCTCAGGGCGTCCATGGACGCGGGTGAAGGCCGCACCTACGGTACCTGTCCAGCGGACGTTTTCGTACGATCCCTTCTCGAAACTCGTGAACGCCCCGGCCATCTGGCGGTTGGGGTCGTAGTTCCACTGCGTCGGATCGGGCGTGGTTCCGGCAAAGACGCCCGCGGTCACGCCCTCACGCAGGCGGCGTGCGGCATACCCGCCGTCCAGGGTGCTGAGGCTGGACGCCCACGGGAGCAGCATGCGGCCAAAGCCGAACTGGTTGCGGGATCGCGGATTGTTGTAGAACATGCCGAGGTGATAGGTACGGCTCAGCAGGTCGGTGAGGGTCTCGGTCCGTGCCCCGTGGCGAGAGGTCATGCGGCCTCGCCAGTAACCCGTCAGGTTCCAATAGGTACCCTCGATGCGGGTCCAATCGGCACGAACAATGGCTCCCTGCTGTTGAGAGGACGAGCCGGAATCGCCCCGGTCTACGATCGTATTCATCTCAAAGCCGACGCGGCCTCGCAAGCGGCCTTCTTCGGACAATGGCGGCCGAGGCACGTACTCCCGCACTTCCTCCTCCAGCGGATCACCGGAGGTGAAGCGAATCACCTGTGCGTAGCGCGAGCGATTCCTGGCAAGACGCAGGCGCTGGATTACCTCCGCGTCGCCGGTGACCAGTTCCGCCTGGTCGCCCGGTTCGGGAGAAAGAACCGAAGAGCGGATCTCGCAGAGCGCCGACTGCGTGGCGACGGAGACGATCTCGGCGGTTCCCACCAGGCGCTCGGCCATCTTGGCGTCTCCCGGAGCCAGCCGTTTGAGCACCACCTTCATCCCCTCGGCGAGGCCGGCTGAGGTTCCCGCGTCGATGTAGACCACGCCTTGAGCCACCTGTTTGACGCGAAAGCGGGTGGGGCTTTCCGGCGGCGCCTGCCCCCAGACGCTCGGGACGAATACGGTCCAAAAGATGATCTGATGAACCCGCATCAGTGGCTCCCTGTCGGATGACACTGGTAACAACTCGCGCTGGCATAGACGTAGTTCCGTATGCCCCGGTGCTTGTTGTCCATGTCGGTCTTGTTGTGTTTGTGGCAGTCGATACAACTGAATACGGCGTAGCTCGATGGATTGCGGTGACAGTCGTTGCAGGTAGTCCAGGCGTTCTGATGTGCGCCGGTGTAAATGGGGAACTTGTGAGTAAACCGCGCGCCCTTCCATTGCGTGGTGGTGTGGCACGTGGTGCACGTCGTGGGGAATCCAGCCGTGCGGTGGTTCGGATTGCTGACGGTGTCGTATGCGGTCTTGTGGCACGCGTAGCAGTCGGTGGGCGTGCCGGCAAATCGTCCCCCGACGTGGCAGAGAGAACAGGTGACCGTGACGTGCGCGCCGGTCAGCGGGAAGCGGGTGTTGGCGTGATTGAAGGTCGCCGGCTTCCAGACGCTGGTCGAATGGCAGATGGAGCAATCCCGGGGGAATCCGGCGGCGACGTGATTGGGACTGGTGACCGCGTTGTACCTGGCCAGGTGACAGCCGTCGCAGGTCCGGAGCGTCCCTCTGAACACGTTGTTGACATGGCACTGAGAGCATTGCAGAGACGTGTGGGCGCCCGTCAGCGGGTAGGTGGTCGCGGTGGAGTGATTGAAGGTCGCGCCCCTCCACTGCGTGGTCGTATGGCACACGGCGCAGTCTTTCGGGAAGGCGGCCGCGACGTGATTGGGATTGGTCGTGGCGTTGTACTTCGCCAGATGGCAACCGTCGCACGTGCGCAAAGTGCCCCTGAAGACGTTGTTGACATGACACTGAGCACATTGAGCCGACGTGTGCGCTCCGGTCAGCGGGAAGGTCGTGGCGGTCGAGTGGTTGAAGGTCGCGCCCTTCCATTGCGTGGTGGTGTGGCACGTGTTACAGGTCTTTTGGAAGCCGGACGTCACGTGATTCGGGTTGGTGGCGGCGTTGTAGTTGGCCAGATGGCAGGCGTCACAACTCTGCGGCGTGCCGCCGTACACTCCGTTCTTATGACATTGCGCGCACTGAACGGAAGTGTGGGCGCCGGTCAGCGGGAAGCGAGTAGTCGAGTGGTTAAACGTCGCGCCTTTCCATTGCGTGGTGGTGTGGCACGAATTGCAGGTCTTGGGGAATCCGGCGGCGACGTGGCTGGGATTGGTGGTGGCGTTGTAATTGGCCAGGTGACAGCCGTCGCAGGTCTGCGGCGTGCCCGCGAAGACGCCATTTTTGTGGCACTGTGCGCACTGAACCGAGGTGTGTGCGCCGGACAGGGGGAACCGCGTCGTCGAGTGGTTGAACGTCGCGCCTCTCCATTGCGTGGTGGTGTGGCAAGTGGTACATGTCTTGGGGAACCCGGCGGTGACGTGGTTGGGGTTGGTGGTCGCGTTGTAGTTGGCCAGGTGACAGCCGTCGCAGGTCTGCGGTGTGCCCGCATAGGTTCCGTTTTTGTGGCATTGCGCGCACTGAACGGATGTGTGGGCGCCGGTCAGGGGGAACCGCGTGGTCGAGTGGTTGAAGGTCGCGCCCTTCCATTGCGTGGTGGTGTGGCACGTGTTACAGGTCTTTGGGAATCCGGCCGCGACGTGGTTGGGATTGGTGGTGGCATTGTAGTTCGCCAGGTGGCAGCCGTCGCACGACTGCGGCGTACCGGCAAACACGCCATTTTTGTGACATTGGGCGCACTGGACGGAGGTGTGAGCGCCCGTCAGCGCAAAGCGCGTCGTCGAGTGGTTGAACGTCGCGCCCTTCCACTGAATGGTCGTGTGACACGTATTGCAGGTCTTGGGGAATCCGGCAGTGACGTGATTCGGATTCGTGGCCGCGTTATAGTTCGCCAGGTGGCAACCGTCGCAGTTCGGTGAGGTTCCCGCGTAGACTCCGTTCTGGTGGCATTGCGCGCATTGCACGGAGGTGTGAGCGCCCGTCAGCGGGAAGCGCGTGGTGGAGTGGTTGAAGGTCGCGCCCTTCCACTGCGCCGTCGTGTGACAGGTATTGCACGTCTTGGGGAATCCGGCGGCCACGTGATTCGGATTCGTGGTAGCCGTGTAGTTCGCCAGATGGCAGCCGTCGCAGGTCTGCGGCGTTCCCGCGTAGACCCCGTTCTTATGGCATTGCGCGCATTGGACGGAGGTATGGGCGCCGGTCAGGGGGAACCGCGTGGTCGAGTGATTGAACGTCGCACCCTTCCACTGGGTCGTGGAATGGCAGGTATTGCAGGTCTTGGGGAATCCGGAGGCGACGTGGTTCGGATTGGTCGTTGCGTTGTAGTCGGCCACGTGGCACGAATCGCAGTTCTGCGGCGTTCCCGCATAGACCCCATTCTTGTGGCACTGCGCGCATTGCGTGGAGGTGTGAGCGCCCATCAGCGGGAAGCGCGTGGCGGAGTGGTTGAAGGTCGCGCCCTTCCACTGGATGGTCGTGTGGCAGGTCTGGCAGGTCTTGGGGAAGCCCGCGGCAGTGTGATTCGGGTTGGTGGTCGCGTTATACGTGGCCAGGTGACAGCCATCGCAGGTTTGCGGCGTCCCCGCAAACACTCCGTTCTTGTGACATTGCGCGCACTGAACGGACGTGTGGGCGCCGGTCAACGCAAAGCGGGTCGTCGAGTGGTTGAACGATGCGCCCTTCCACTGGATCGTGGTGTGACAGGTGTTGCACGTCTTGGGGAACCCCGCGGTGACGTGATTGGGATTGATGGTCGCGTTGTAATTTACCAAATGGCACGACTCGCAGGATTGCGGCGTGCCGGAATAAGTGCCGTTCTTGTGACATTGAGCGCACTGGACCGAGGTGTGCGCTCCCGTCAACGGGAAGCGGGTAGTCGAATGGTTGAAGGCCGCGCCTTTCCACTGAATCGTCGTATGGCAGGTATTGCAGGTTTTCGGGAATCCGGCGGCGGCGTGATTCGGGTTGGTGGTCGCGTTATAGGCCGCCAGGTGACAGCCATCGCAATTCTGCGGCGTCCCCGCAAACACGCCGTTCGTGTGGCACTGCGCACACTGGACCGAGGTGTGGGCCCCGGTCAGTGGGAAGCGCGTGGTGGAGTGGTTGAACGTCGCGCCCTTCCATTGCGCCGTCGTGTGGCAGGTCGCGCATGTCTTCGGGAATCCGGCGGCGGCGTGATTCGGATTTGTCGTGCGAGTGTACGCGTCCAGGTGGCAGGACTCGCAGGATTGCGGCGTGCCGGAATAAATGCCGTTCTTGTGGCACTGGGCGCACTGGACCGACGCGTGGGCGCCCGTCAGGGCGAAGCGTGTCGTCGAGTGGTTGAACACCGCGCCCTTCCACTGCGTGGTGGTATGGCACGTGTTGCAGGTCTTGGGGAAACCGGCCGAGACGTGATTCGGGTTGGTGGTCCGGTTGAAGGCGTCGAGGTGACAGCTTTCGCACGACTGCGGCGTACCCGTGTAGGTTCCGGTCTTGTGACATTGCGCGCACTGGACAGACGTGTGCGATCCGGTCAACGGGAACTGGGTGTTGTTGTGGTTGAAGACCGCGCCCTTCCATTGTGTGGTCGTGTGGCAGGTCTGACAGGCTTTGGGGAATCCCGCCGAAACATGGTTGGGGTTCGTGGTCCGGTTGAAAGCGTCAATGTGGCAGCTTTCGCACGACTGCGGCGTGCCGGAATACGCGCCGTTCTTATGGCACTGCGCGCACTGGACCGACGTGTGCGCGCCCGTGAGCGGGAAGCGGGTTGTGGCGTGATTGAAAGTCGCGCCTTTCCACTGGATGGTTGTATGGCAGGTTTGGCAAGTCTTGGGGAATCCGGCGGCCACGTGATTCGGGCTCGTCGTCCGGTTGAACGCGTCCAGATGGCAGGTTTCACAAGCCTGCGAGGTTCCCGAATACGTCCCGTTCCTGTGGCATTGCGCGCACTGGACCGACGTGTGGGCCCCGGTCAGCGGGAAACGCGTGGCCGAGTGGTTGAACAGGGCGCCCTTCCACTGCGTGGTGGTGTGGCATGTCTGGCAGGTTTTGGGGAAACCGGCAGCCGCGTGATTCGGACTGGTGGTCTTGTTGAACGCCTCGATGTGGCAGCTTTCGCACGATTGGGGCGTTCCGGCGTAGCTCCCGTTCTGATGGCACTGGACGCACTGCGCGGAACCGTGCGCGCCCGTCAGGGCAAACCGCGTGGCCGAATGGTCGAAACGCGCTCCCTTCCATTGGGAAGTCGAGTGGCAGAGCGCGCAGTTCTTCGGGAACCCGCCGGCGGCATGATTCGGCTCGGTGACACGGTTGTAGGCGTCCAGGTGGCAGGAGTCGCAGGATTGTGAGGTACCGGCAAAGACGCTGTTCTTGTGGCATTGTGCGCACTGCGTCGAAGTGTGCGCTCCGGTCAGGGGGAACCGCGTCGTCGAGTGGTTGAACACCGCGCCTTTCCACTGCGCGGTCGTGTGGCAGGTCTGGCACGTTTTGGGGAAACCGGCCGCGACGTGATTGGGGTTGGCTGTCATGTTGAACGCGTCGAGATGACAGCTTTCACACGCCTGCGGCGTGCCGGTGTAGACGCCGTTCCTGTGGCATTCAACGCATTGAACGGAACCGTGCGCTCCGGTCAAGGGGAAGCGCGTCATCGAGTGATTGAACACCGCCCCCTTCCATTGCGACGTGGTGTGGCAGGTCTGGCACGTCTTGGGGAATCCGGCCGCGACGTGATTGGGGCTGGTGGTCTTGTTGAAGACGTCCAGGTGGCAGCTTTCGCATGACTGCGGCGTGCCGGAGAACACGCCGTTCTTGTGACACTGCCCGCATTGGACGGAAGTATGAGCACCTGTAAGCGGGAAGTGCGTGGCCGAATGGTTGAACGCCGCGCCCCTCCATTGGGTGGTTGTGTGGCACGTGCCGCATGCTTTGGGGAATCCGGCCGCGGGGTGATTCGGATTGGTCGTGCGGTTGAAGGCATCCAGGTGGCAGCCTTCGCACGACTGCGGCGTGCCCGTGTACGTTCCGTTCTGGTGGCACTGGGCGCACTGGACGGAACTGTGCGCGCCGGTTAACGGGAAGCGCGTGGCCGAGTGGTTGAATACCACGCCCTTCCATTGGCTGGTAGTATGGCAGACCGTGCAGTTCTTGGGGAACGCGGCCGCGACGTGGTTCGGATTCGTGGTCTGGTTGTACGCGCCGATGTGGCAGTTCTCACAGGACTGCGGGGTGCCGGCGAAGACGCCGTTCCTGTGACATTGGCCGCACTGGACCGAGGTGTGCGCGCCGGTGAGCGGATAACGGGTGGTCGAGTGATTGAACGCCGCGCCTCGCCATTGCGCCGTGGTGTGGCACGTCGTGCAGTTCTTCGGAAAACCCGCGCTCACGTGGTTGGGGTTCGTGGTGCGATTGAAGGCATCGAGATGACAGGTCTCGCAACTGAGGGGCGTACCGGCGAAGGTCCCGTTCTTGTGGCATTGGGCGCACTGCACGGAACCATGCGCGCCGGTCAGCGCGAAGCGCGTGGACGAGTGATTGAACTGCCCACCCTTCCACTGGCTCGTCGTGTGGCAGAGCGCGCAGTTCTTTGAGAAGTTCGCGCTGACGTGATTCGGGTTCGTGGCCCGGTTGAACGCGTCCAGATGGCAGCCTTCGCACGTCTGCGCCGTACCGGCAAACACATTGTTCTTGTGACATTGCCCGCACTGCACCGTGTTGTGCGCGCCGGTGAGCGGGAAATGCGTCGTCGCGTGGTTGAACACAGCCCCCTTCCACTGCGCGGTCGTGTGGCAGACGGCACACGTCTTCGGGAAGCCGGCCGTGACGTGATTGGGATTCACGGTCTTGTTGAACGCCTCGAGATGACAGTTCTCGCATGATTGCGGCGTGCCGGTGAACACGCCGTCCTTGTGGCATTGGGCGCACTGGACCGAACCGTGGGCCCCGGTCAGCGGGAAGCGGGTGGCCGAGTGGTTGAACTGAGCGCCTCTCCATTGACTGGTGGCGTGGCAGGAGTTGCAGGTCTTGGGGAATCCGGCGGCGATGTGGTTGGGATTGGTGGCCGTATTGAACACGTCGATGTGGCAGCCGTCGCAGGTCAGCGACAGGCCGGCATACCGTTCGTTGACGTGGCACTGCGAGCACTGTGCCGTCAGATGCGCGCCGGTGAGGGGGAACCTGGTTTGGGTGCTGTGGTCGAACCTCGCACCCCTCCACTGTGCCGTGGTATGGCACATCGAGCAGTTCCGCGGGTAACCGGCGGTGGCATGCTTGGGATTGGCCGCCCGGTCATAGGCGTCCATGTGGCAGGTATCGCAACTCTGACCAACACCGGTGAAAACATCGTTCTTGTGACACTGCAAACACTCCACGCTGGTGTGAGCGCCCGTCAGGGCAAACCGAGTGCGCGTACCGTGGTCGAAGCTGGCGGTCTTCCATTGGGCGGTGGTGTGGCATTGGGCGCACTCGGTGGAGAAGTGGGCGGCTTCGTGCTTCGGATTGGTGGTGCGCCGGAAGGCCTCCATGTGGCAGTCTTCGCAATTCTGGGGTGTCCCCGAAAAATGCTGGCTGGTGTGGCATTGACCGCACGTGACGCTGGTATGGGACCCGGTCAGGGCGAACTTCGTCTGCGTGTTGTGATCGAACCGGGCGCCCTTCCAGGCGTTGGTGGTGTGGCAGCGAGTGCAGTCCTGCGGGAAGCCGGCCGCGGCGTGATTCGGTTCCGCGGCGCGGTTGAAATCGGGTTGATGGCAGCCCCAACAATCGGCAGGTGTCCCCGTGAATCGTCCGCCGGCGTGACAGTTGCCGCACTCCACCCGTTCATGCGCGCCGGTCAGTTTGAAGCGCGCCAGGTTGTGATCGAACTTCGCGCCGCTCCAGGCGGTTGTGGTATGGCAGGTCTCGCACGTGACTGGGAAGTTGCCGCGACGGTGGTCGGGATTGGCCGTCCGCTCAAACGCGGGCAGGTGGCAACCCGAGCAGTCGGACGGTGTGCCGATGAACTTTCCCGCCTGGTGGCAGTTGGTGCACGTGACACTCTGGTGCGACCCCGTCAACGGGAACTTCGTGAAGACGTCGTGGTCGAACTTCGCGCCCTGCCAGGTGGAGGTGTTGTGGCAGGTCTCGCACGATCGCGGGAACCCGGACGCCACGTGATCGGGATTCTTTGCCGAATTGAAGGCTGAGACATGGCAGTCGCCGCACAATTGCGACGTGCCCTGCCACTGGCCGCTGCCATGGCAGGCAGCGCAGTCGAGGCGCGCGTGGGCCCCTTGCAGCGGATACTTGGCCACCACCGTGTGGTCGAAACGCGCACCGGCCCAACCGTCCATGCCGTGGCACTGGGAACAGTCGAGGGGAAACGCGCCCGCACGATGAGGCGGCCGTTGAGCGCGGTCGAAGTCCCCTCGATGACACGTCGCGCACTCCGTGCTGAGCCCGAGGAACTGGCCGGCCGCCGCGCCGCGATGGCAGGATTCGCACTGTGCCGCGGCGTGCGCGCCCAGCAGTGGAAAGCGGTTACGGTGCTCCCGGGTCTGCTGAATGGTCACACGCCAACCTTTGACCGTATGGCAATCCTGGCAGCGCGCGCCCATCTGGCGGCGGTGGATATCGGCGTGGCAGGACGCGCACTCGCGGCTGGTGTTCTGGAACACTCGCGAGGCGTGGCACGAACTACAGGGGACGTTCTCGTGCATGCCGCGCAACGGGTACGACGTCTGCGTCTCGTGGCTGAACTCCGGGTTCGCGCGGATCGGCTTCCAGTCGCCCGAGGTGTGGCAACTGTCGCACGCGATCTTCAGCGGCCCGTGAGGGCTGCGCGTGCGCGGAGCATTTTGGGCCATCGCCAGGCCGGCCGCCAGCAGCACGAGAAGAGCCCTCACGTGTGACACTCCTCGCATTTGGCCGGGATTCCCTTGTACCGGATCACCATTCGGCCAGTGGCATCGGGTTGCTTCTCGTGGCACAACCGGCACGGCACGCGCTCGTGCGCTCCCTTGAGGGAAAACGCCGAGTGGCGGGCATGATCGAATTCGGTCGGCCGCCAGTTCAGCGCGGTGTGACATCGTCCGCAGGCGGCGGTCCCGTCCACCAGAAACTGGCCGTCGTGGGCGTCCTTGTGACAGGAGCCGCACTGAACACTGGTCCCGGTGAAGGGCACCACCTTGGCGGCCGCTTCGCCGGACGGTTTGTGACAGGCGACGCAAGCCGTGGTCCGGTGACGGCCGAGCAGCGGAAACTTCGTCGCCGCGTGATCGAACGGACCGGTTTCCTTCCAGGCGCGTAGCGTGTGACAGCCGTCACACGACGGCAGGGCCCGCGCCGCGGCGGCGGCCGTCTTGTGCGGATCGCGGTGGCACGACGCGCAGTCAATCGCCGCAAAGTGGTAGCGGGTGGACTCCGGCCGGCCATCGCTCGACCGGTGGCAATCGCCGCACGCCACCGCGGCGTGCGCTCCTGCCAGCACAAACCGTGTTTTGCAGTGATCGCTGAGCGTGAAGCGCGCAGGGCGGAACCCCTGAACGTCATGACACTGATCGCAGCGGTTGTCTCGCGGCGCCGAGGCGAACTGGCGCGAGTGCCGGTCCAGGTGGCAATCCAGGCACGCGCCAAACGCCGGGTGATACGGAGTGGCCCCCTTGGCCGGCTTGTGGCACTGCGCGCACTCCACCTTGGCGTGCTTCCCGGCCAGGGGGTATTTGGTCGCCGCGTGCTCGGTGACCCCGAAACGGGCCGGGCGGAATCCCGCCACGGCATGGCACGATGCGCAATCGCCCTTGTCGTTCCGTGTCAGAAATTGGTTCTCGTGGTAGTCCTTGTGGCAGTCCAGGCACTTGCCGTGGGCTACCTTCGCGCCGAAGTTCTCCGTCTGGTGACACTTCCGGCACGCCACTACAGCATGCTTGCCCTCCAGCGGATATTCCGCCTTCGAGTGATCGAAGCCGCTGATCTGCTTCGGCGGCAACCAGCCTTCCGGCGTGTGGCACTTCTTGCAGTCATCCGGGAAGGCGCCGCCGTGGACGTCTTTGTGGCAGCTCTTGCAGAATTCCTGGAACACGAAGTTCCGGTACAGCGTCCGCGGACCTTCGGCGGTTTGCCGGACGTGGCACTTGGCGCAGGCCAGGCTCGAGTGTTTGCCCGTCAGCGGATACTCGGTGTTCTGGTGATTGAATCCTGGTGCGCCCTTCCACGTCTCGAGCGTATGGCACCGCGTGCAACTCGACCCCAGTTCACCCTTGTGCGGGTCGTTATGGCAGGTCGCACAACTGGGACTGAGCCCGAGCAAGGACTTGGCTAGGTCCGTCCGCTTCAGTGCCGCCCGCTCTTCGGGGACCATGTTCTTTGGTTGGTGGCACTCTTCACAGCGAAGCCCGGCGTGCTTGGCTTCCAGCGGCCAGCCCGTTTCGCGGTGATCGAACTTCTCCTTGGGCGGTCTCCAGCGAATCAGCGGGTACGCGCGCCCATTGTGTTCGGAATGGCACCGCGCGCACTCGTTCGAATTGGTGCCGCCTTTGATTCGGGCATGATACCCGCGGTTCGCCGCCACCCGCCGGCGGAGTTCGTCGTGGCAGTCGAGGCATTTGAATTCCACCCGGCCGGCACCGAAGGCGTGGCATTGGGCGCAGTCCAGGGGTCCATCGATGCTGCGGTGCGCAGTCGACAACGGTCCAGGCGACATCTGCGCCCGCAGGCGGGAATCCGGCATCGAGGACTCAAAAGCCAGCGCTAGCAGCAAGCCGGCTAGTCGTAAATGAAAGATCATTCGTCAAATCCGACCGGAGGTAATTTCACTCCAATCCGAAACTTGTACGACGGTATTCGGGCCTGTTGGCAAGTAGCCTGCCAATCCGAACGCGGTGGCCCGACACCACTCAACGGCAGGAACGATGATAGACCTGGTAGGCGACTAACCTATTGCAGGGAAACCCTGAGTACTGGAACTAAAGTTCCCGTAGTCCTAGAACCGAACCTTCTGTTGAAAAATTCAACGAGGAGAATTTACACTCCTGAAGTCGTCTCGAAGTGTTGTCTTTACCAGCTTTTGGACGGATTGCTCTGGCACGCAGCCCGGCGGCAAGGCCAACCCACAAGACCAGGGCGATTCATGGACTTTTCATTGCCAGTTAACGCCATCGAAACGGCGATTCGCTGGAGCAGAACGGGTGGCATCCATCAGAGTTCTCGGCCACACTCACGCAGGCAGTTTGCGCGCTACCTGCGGCGTAGACGCCTCGGCTTTGCCTGGCCGGCGCAGTGTTGGACTACACCCACATCCAGACGGCGATTTGTTCAGCGGCTGCGATTCAGATGTCGGGAACGTTCAAATTTAGCGAATTAGAACCAGAACTTAACCGAGTCGACACATGCGCTATCTATCCTGAATTCTCCATGCGCATTTCAATCGTGCCAGTCGTTGTTTTTCTCTTTTTCTCATCCCTGCATCTGCCCAAAGCGCGCGGCCAGGGCTCGGCCGGCTCCGTCACGGGTCTGGTGGCCGACCCATCGGGCAGCGCCGTTCCGAGCGCGCGCATCGTGCTGAAGAGCGCTGCCACCGGCGAGGAGATGCGATCCACCGCCACCTCCGCGGGCCTGTTCTCTTTCCCCAGCGTCCGAATCGGTATCTACAACCTGGAGGTGGAAGCAGACGGGTTCCGGAAGTCCGTGACCGAAGCGATTCGCGTGGAGACGGCAACGCCTACGCGAATCAATGTGACGCTGGTGGTCGGTCAGGTAAGCGAAAGCGTCTCGGTGAATGCGGAACTGCCCCTGCTGCAGTCCGAGACGTCGTCGGTGGGTACGGTCGTCAATCGCACCTTGCTCGACAAGGTTCCGTTCCAGCTTTCAGGGACCAATCGCGACGTCCTCAGCTTCATCCGCCTGGTGCCGGGCGTAGGCGGAAACGTCGGCAACTTCAACGTCATCATTACGGGCAGCCGGCAGCATACGACCGAGTTCCTCGTCGACGGCGTCACCAACAACTACCGGGGCGGCATTGCGTCGCCGTTCTCGATCCGGCCGTCGATGACCAGCGTCAGCGAGTTTCGCGTGGAAACGGCTGTTCCACCGGCGGAGTTCGGTCGCACATCGTCGGGAGTCGTGATCATGACCACCAAGTCCGGCACCAACGAACTGCACGGTACCGGCGATTTTCTGCTGCGGAACAACATCTTCGACTCGCGGCGCTACAACGCCCGCATCGCGGACACCACGCGCCAAGGCGAAGGCGCCGTGAACCTGGGCGGGCCGGTGGTGCTGCCCAAGCTCTACAACGGCCGCAACCGGACGTTCTTCTTCACCGACCTGACGGTGTTCCGCCGCATCAACGAACCGCAAGGCGTGACTCGCACCATCCCCACCGCGGCGCTGCGGCAAGGCGACTTCAGTGGCTTCGCCCAGCCCGTGTTCGACCCGATCTCCGGCGGCGCCGGACAGCCCCGCACGCAGTTCGCCGGCAATCGCATTCCGGCCAACCGCATCAGCGCGTTCGGGCGCGCCGTGATGGAGACGATTCCCTCTCCCAACCTGCCCACCGCGGAGAACAACTATATTGGCGCGCAACGCAACATCGAGAAGATGACCGTGCTGCTGCTGAAGCTCGACCACCGCTTCAACGACAGGCACATCCTCACCGCCAGCGGCCGGCCGTCCTGGAACGTGCGCGACAACTTCAACGCTCCGTATCCCGAGCGGCTGGAAGGTTACTACGACAAGCCGTACGCCCCGCAGATCACGGCCAACTACGACTACATCATCCGGCCGAACCTCCTCAACAAGGCCACCTTCGGCTACGTGAACTGGTTCAGCCTGTTCCTGCAGACGCCCGAGATCGCCTACCAGGTGCCGGGCGCCTACGGAAGCGGCTTCCCCGCCCTCCGGTTCAGCGGGCAGGGCCTGTCGATGATCGGCGAAAACGTGGACCGGACGGTGGGTTCGAACAACGTCAACATTCAGGACGCGGTGAGCTGGACGACCGGCCGGCACAACTTCAAGTTCGGCATGCGGTACGACTGGCTGGAGGACAACACCCAGACGCTCGGCAATCGGAACGGCACGTATACGTTCTCGCCCATCACGACGGGTCAGCCGGGAGTCGCCGCTTCCGGGCATGCGTTCGCCAGCCTCTTGCTGGGGGCCCCCACCACGGCCAACATGCAGTTCGGCTTGCCCCTGCTGGGCCGGTCGCAGTCCTGGGGCTTTTTCGCGCAGGACGACTGGAAGCTGAACCCGCGCCTGACCCTGAATCTGGGACTGCGGTTCGAGTGGCAGAAGCCGTTCTACGACCACGAAGGCAACGCGTCGAACCTCGATCTGAGCCAGCCCAACCCGGCGGCCGGCAACCGGCCGGGCATTGCCGTGTTCGCCGGAGAGGGCCCGGGACGCCTGGGCGCCCGCTCGCTCATCAGCAACTACTACGGCGGCATCGGACCCCGGGCCGGCGTTTCGTGGAGGGTGTTCTCCGATACGGTTCTGCGCGCGGGCTTCGGCATGTACTACGCACCCCGGAGCGTCAGCGTCATCACCGAAGGCTTCAGCTCCAACATCTCCCTGTCGAGCCTGGATGGCGGGGCTACGCCCACGTTTTACCTGGATCAAGGCTGGCCGAACGGCGTTGCCGTCAAGCCGCCGTTCATCAACCCCACGCTGGTGAACAACCGCGCGGCGAGCTATCAGAATCCCGATGCCGAGCACGGATCCGGCCGGCTGTCGCGGACCTATCAGGCGCAACTCAGCGTGCAGCAGCGCCTGAAAAACGCGCTGCTGGAAGTGGGCTGGGTCTCGACGCAGGCCCGCCACATTCCCAACACGACGCTCGAAAATCTGAATCAGGTGGACACGCGCTACCTTGCTCTCGGCGATCTGCTGCGGAGAAACATCACCGACCCCGCCGTGGCCGCCGCGGGTTTTGGCCTGCCCTACGCCGGCTTCACGGGAACGCTCGCGCAGGCGCTACGTCCGTACCCGCACTTCCAACTCATCAACTACCTCGACTCGCCGAGCGGCAACTCCAGCTACCATGCCTTGCTGTTCAAGTTCGAACAGCGTTTCACCAGCGGACTGGCCGTGTTGGGCGCGTATACCTTCTCGAAGTTCATCTCCGACGTGGTGGGCAGTCCGGGCCGGCTGCAGGACGCGGCGGACCGTCGAGCGGAGCGCGCGGTCACCAGCACGGACACGCCGCACCGGTTCGTCGGCAGCGTGGCCTATGAGCTTCCCTTCGGCAAAGGCAAGCCGTTGTTCGCTTCCGGCCCCGCCGCCTGGATCCTGGGTGGGTTTTCGGTGTCAACAATCCTGACGTACGAGAGCGGAACGCCGCTGGCCATCACGATTCCCAACGGTCTGCCGATCTTCAACGGCCAGTTGCGGCCAAACCTGGTTGGCGGCGCCGGTCCCTTTGTCAGCAACAGTCACGGCTCATTCAGTCCGTTGAACGGGCTCTCCGGAGACCGGGGCGACCTGCAGTTGAACCGCGCCGCCTTCGCCACGCCCGCGGCTTTTAGCCTTGGGAATCTCGGACCGAATCTCCCCTACGTTCGCAGTTTCGGCTTCTCCAACGAAGACATCTCACTGGCCAAGCGGGTTCCGGTCGGCGAGAAGCAATTCTTTGAAGTTCGGACGGACTGGTTCAACGCGCCCAACCGCCGCCAGTTGAGCGCTCCCATCACCGATCTGACGAGCGCGAACTTTGGTCGGGTCACCGGCCAGAAATCGGCGCGGGTGATCCAGTTTGGAGTCCGTTATGCGTTCTGAAACATTCTTACGATTCGCACTCTTTTCACTGACCCGTCCAACACCGGAATCGCCGAGGCGACGGTCACCGCGCATCACGTCGCCACCGGCGTCACCCGCACGTTAGGCACAACCGACCGCGGGCTTTACTTCTTCCCGTTCCTGGCCCCGGCGCCTATGAACTGGCGGTCTCTTCGCCGGGCTTTCAAAAGTACACGCAGCAGAACATCATTCTCGAGACCAACCAGCGCCGCATTGTCGACGTCGCCCTGCAGGTGGGCGAGGTGGCGCCACGGCGGGTTCGATCTTCATCGCCCGGAGAGCCGGGAACACGCAGGCCGCGGCGGCGACCGCGGCCCGTGCGCTGGGATAAGCCGGCATGGTGTCGGGGATGAAAGACCCCCACAAGAGGAGTAGTGAGCCACCTTGACCTCGAGACGCTATCCGAGCGTGCGTTTCGACGTTCGCTTCCAAGGCCGGAGCCGAGTGCGCGCTAGCGCTCGCACGGATCGGTGCCGGGGGGCGGTCAGTGATGACCGTCCCTACCGCGACCTTTTTTCACAGCCGGTCATGAACTGTCGCTCGCAACTGGGAGGGAAATCACCGCCTTTTGTGACCCGATCGTCAGCTGAAGCAGTTTGTCTTGTCATGGAGTCAGAACCCCCCGCGAAGCGGGGGGCCTGATGAGTTGGACCGCCTCAAAGGCGGTTGGTCTACGGGTTTAGGCGTCGCGCCTTGCACGCCTTATCGGTTGGTTCAGAATCTTCGAGTCTCACTGGTCGAACGTCGGGTTACATCCCGCCCTGACCGTTTGGCTATTTTCGAGAGGGCCTCTTCCGCGCGCGCGGCGCTGTGACAATCGCCATTCGCGGCGGCCGGCTCACAGTGCCGCCGCCAAGGTGGCGTTGATTCACAAAACGTTGACAAAACCTTTACCCCCGCGGTGAGCCGTCGCACCTCGCGATCGCGATAACGGAGGTGTACGGGGAATCACCCGTACTGTAAGCAGGCCCGCCACAGAGTGCCGGCCGCAATTTTCCGGAGGAGCACGAAATGGGAGACATCAACGTCCACAACGCAACTGGCACTAAGCCGGGATCCTGGGGCGGCACGGCCAATGACACGACATCCACCCTCGTTCGCGTGGGCGAAAAGACGTTGGCGCAGTTGGCTGAACGTCTCGGAGTCTCGATGGACGACCTGCGGCGCGCCAATCCGCAACTCGCTGGGATGAACCAGCTTCCCGCCGGGATGGAGGTGCGCCTGCCTGTGGTGCCCGGGGCGCCAACGAGAACAGGGCAGCCGGAGGGGACGCCGATGCCGGACGCTCCTCCCCTGGCTTCCGGGAGTTGGGGGGATGCCCGCCTGGATAGTACGCTCCTGCGCGCCAAGCTCGGCTCACCTGACAGGCGTCAGCCGGGCGGCTTCGACGCCGGCACGATGGGCGGCCCGGTTGCCTACGCCGCACCGGCAAACGCACCCGCCCCCAACGCAACCCAAGGCCAGGCCGACCCGCGCTTCGCTGCGGTCACCCAGGCGCTCAACGGCGGACGCGGAGCCGAAGCCATGACTGCCGCCCGGCAATTGATTGCGTCTCTGCAAGCCGACAGGCCCCCGCAGATCGGCCTGCTCAACCACGCCCACATGGCCCTTGCCGCGGCTTCCCTGATGAACAAAGACCTCGACTCCGCCTCGGCCGCCCTCCGGACCATCGACCCAAAAAAATTGGGCGCCGACGACAAACAGCGCTACGGCGAACTCCGCGATCTGGTCAAAGATGCAAGGCGCGAGGCGTTCTCGAGCGCCTTCGAGGCCGATACCAAGGCCGGCGGCGACCCGAAAGGCAAGGGCGCAGGCGCCGCGGACCAGGCCGCAAAGCTGGCCGAGTTCCTGCAAGCGACCGAGCCGGGTAATCAGGCCGAGATCGCCGAGACCCGGCTCAAACAGGCCAATGCCCTCCTGCTCGGCGCCCGCTACCGCGAGGCCGAGAAGGCCCTGCAAGGCGTCGACGAAAAGAACCTGGACCCTGACCAGAAAGTGCACCTGAAGGCCGTCCAGGATGAATTGCATGCCCAGCAAATCGACGCGCTCGCCGGCGGCTACGACTACGACATGAAGCACAAGCGCTACAAGGAGGCGGTCAGCAACTCCACCGCGATGGTGAACAACATCGCCAAGTACTTCCCCGATCGGAAAGAACACCTCGCGGCGGCGCGGCTGCAACAATCCACAGCCCAGATCATGAACGGAGACATGGACGCCGCCCGCCAGACCCTCGGCCGGATCAGCGGTGACGATCTGAAGCGCCTTCCCGAGGGAGCGCAGAAACACTACCGGAACCTGACCGCGGCCGTGCGGGAACACGCCGAGAATACGAAGAAGCTCGACGCTCTCAAAGCCGATCAGACGGCCATTCAGAACCGGCTCAAGACGATCGATTCGCTGACTACGTCGGGCGACAAGACCTCGGCGCGGAAGGCCGTACCCTTGGCCGAGCAACTGGTGGCGGACATTCGCCAGAAATACCCGGAGAACGAAAGCGCGATCGCGGGCGCAAGGCTGTCTCTGGCCAATGCGCGGATGGCGGCGGGTGATCTCGCCGGCGCGAAGGCGGAGGTTACCGCGATCGCCGGCTCAACGAAAGACCCCGTGATTCGGGATCAGGCGCAGTTTCTTCAGGCGCGGATCGCTCTTCGCGAGGGCCAGACCGGCAAAGGGGTGGAGATCCTGCAATCCCTCAGCGAGAAGTCAACCGTGCCGGAACTGCGCAAGGGAGCCAAGGAGGTCATCATTTCCATCGAGGCCGACCATCTTGCGGTGGTGGATCAGAAGGCCATGTTGGAAGCCGGCAATCTGGTGAAGCTCGACAACGAGAAGCGATCTGGCAACGTTGTCGGCCAGTTCTTCAAAATGCCGTCCAAGCCGCTGACGGCGATGGAGAACTACCAACGGGACTACAACATCCTGACCAACACGGCGACCGGCGCCTCCATGGCCGCCAGCGTGATGAAGAACGACGGCCTGACCCTGGCGGAACTTAAGAAAATGAGTCACGCGGACCTGGTCAAACGCGTTGGCCCGCAAACCGCCCAACAGATCATGACCGCACTCGGCAACCAGGACGTGAACCTGATCGCCAAGCACGACTTCGGCGGGCATTTCTCGTGGGAGAACAACCGGCTGTACGTCGATCCCTCCTACTTCGATTCGTCGCTGGAAAAGATGGGCAAGTGGGTCGGAGACAAGGTCCGGGGGGCTCGCGCCTACGACGAGGAACTCAAGAAGAGCGATTCGGTGGCCAAGCGGATGATTGGCTACGGATCGGCGTTCATTCTCGACCGCGTCAGTGACGCCAACGGTTTCATCAAGGACAAGATCAAGACGGCCTCCGATTTCTACAACGATCCCGTCCGCAAGGACACCTGGTACGCCAAACTCGGCCGGGCTGGGACGTTCGGCGGGGACATGTTGACGTCGGTGTTCACCATGCCCGCGACAATCGTCGACTACAAAGCCAACGACAAAGAGCGCGCCGGAGCGATTCTGGGGACGCTGGTGATGGCCGCGACCGTGGGAGCGATCAAAAGCGGCGGACCCGCCTGGAAGACGTTGGGCGAAGGGGCGTCGAAGGTCGGGTCGCGGATCGCCCGAACGGATGTTGCGCAGTGGATTGGAAAGAGCGAGTTCGGCCAGTGGGCCGGGCGCACCGCGGGAAAGGTCGGCGACGCCGCGGTCAAGCTGGAAAGGCGCTTCGAGCAAACCGGCTTCGCCCAGCGGATGGACAAAGTGAAAGACGGGCTCGGCAAGCTGAACCCGACCATCGGTGGCGGAAAGCCCGTGACGGCGCCCCCGCCCACCCCGACACAAGCACCCGTCAAGTCGGTGGACGACGTCGTCGACGACGTGCTGAAAGGCCGCACTCCCGGCGAACTCCGCAACAGTGTGACGGCCGATGAGATGACCACGATGCGCGCGCAATTCGAAAAGGAGTACCGCAGTTACTGGGAAGCGCGCGGAGTCAAGGATGTTCCTCCCGCGGATCTTTCGGACAAAGAAATCCGGCGCATGGTGCTCGGCGACAAGATCTACT
>CAZGUX010000311.1:0-17755 GCA_964529305.1 uncultured Solibacteraceae bacterium
CCCCGGATAGCTTCGCGCACTTTCTTTTGAACCTGCCCGGCAGACTTTTGGAGCAAACACAGAAATGCCTTACAAATGGAACATGGAGGCAATTCCTCGATGCTATGCGCCGATCGTCAGCGCTTGGGATTCGGCACTCCACAATATCCGTACGCTGGCGGCGGATTGAAGCCACGTACACCAACCGGATTTGAAATCGCGCTACGAGCGGCATTATTGCCAGAGGGCACGTTGCGGGGGAAGCGAAAATGGGTAGCGTCGCGTTTGAAAAGCATTATCGAGTGAGGGAACTGGCCGGACTCTGGGGGCTGTCCGCAAAGACCGTCACGAGAATGTTTGCTGAAGAGCCCGGCGTGATCCGGGTAGCCAATGAAGGGACCGCTAAGCGGAGGTACGCCACGCTGTCGATCCCTGAGAGCGTGGCCCTAAGGGTTCACGAGAGACTCGGCAACCAGTCGTTCCAGGCGACGCTTGCGGGAGGCCACCCACTTCGCATAATACGTCTCGGTGACCTTCACGCTGGAGTGTCCAAGAAGCCGCGAAACATCCTCAAGAGGAATCCCCTTCAGGAGCATCCGCACGGCGAATGTGTCACGTAGACGGTGGGGCCGGCAATCCTCAACTCCGCACCTTTCCCCGATCGTTTGCATGCGGTAGTAAACCTCATTCGCCAGGTATGCCTGGTTCCTGAACGCTCCGTAAGTAAACGGTCCCTTCGGTGAGAGCCAGACGCACTGGTCGATGGCGATCTTGAGGCGATCGGTCAGGTAGGTTTCTAGCGGCTTCGGCTGATCGGTTTTCTTTTTCTTCTGCGGGATGAACGTGTAAATCCAAAGGTGGTCGCCCTTAACAGTGACCAACGGGTCATACCGTATTGCGTCTCCAACCCTCATGCCCGTTTCAAGCATCAGTTCCAGCAATAGCCGAAGCGTCTTCGGTTGTTTCGCGTATCCGTGAGTTCCGCCATTCAGCTCCAGTGCTTCATCCAGGATCTTCTTTATTTCTTCGTCCGAGTACGGTTCCTTCTGCTCATACACCGCCCGGTGCGAGGTCACTTTCTCCCTCAGGGACTCCTTGATCCAGTCGCGGCGGTACGCGGTACGTAAGAAGCAGCGGAGCTTTGCGACGGCGGTCGCCTTCGACGTGTCCGCCATGTCTTCCGGAAGTCCCGCCGTCTTGAATGTCTCCAGAAGGTCCACGTTGAGATCTCGCATGTAGACCGCATTGTTCGACTCGCAGAATTTCATCAACCGGTCTAGGACGAGTTTGTGCTGCCCTAGGGTTTTGTCGCTGAGCTCATGCCGCCGCGACGCAAGGTACTTCTCGGCGCATTCTGCTATGGTAGGTCCGTGAACCGCGTCTGCTTTCGCCGCACTCGCGAAGTGCGCGACGTGCGCGGCGCGGACAGCCTCGGCTTTCTTGATGTCCGTGCATCCCGTTGGCTGCCGTGGCACCACCTCGCCGGTCGGCATTCTTCCGACGATCCAGATCTGGCAATCGCAATCCATCCAGAAGCGACGTTTTGCAGCGGGAATCTTGGTGCGTTTTACCGCGCACGTGGAGTTGTGGCGCTTGTAAAGAACCAGCCCCCGGTGAGCCTTCATGGAGGAAATTGTACCGATGATCGGTACAGGCTGTCAAAGGCGGCCCTCAAGTTATTGATTCAAATATGAGTGGCTCCCCGGCATGGATTCGAACCACGATTCACGGCTCCAAAGGCCGCTGTCCTACCATTAGACGACCGGGGACTGCAGGTCTCCCTCAAGTGTAGCCGCTTCTACCTCAATCCGGCAACGAGCCGGTGAACGGCTGCGTTATAATGGAAAAACTGCTTACGACGCCGTACGTGTGTCTGGCTCGCCCGGAAGTCTGAAGTAGCCCTGACCGGCATCATGTTCGACAACCTGTCTGACAAATTGCAGCGGGTCTTCAAGAACCTGCGAGGAGAAGGCAAACTCTCCGCGGAGAACATGGAGTCCGCCCTCCGCGAAATCCGCGTCGCCCTCCTCGAGGCGGACGTTAACTTCAAGGTTGTCAAACAGTTAATCGAAGGCGTCAAGCAGAAGGCCATGGGCGAGGAGGTCCTTTCCTCTTTCTCCCCGTCACAGCAGGTCATCAAGATCGTCCGCGACGAACTGATCAAGGTCCTCGGCAGCCATCAGTCCCGCCTGCGCTTTGCCAACGAGCCGCCCAGCGTTCTCTTCGTCGTCGGGCTGCAGGGCTCCGGCAAAACTACCACCACCGCCAAACTCGCCCGCTGGCTGTCAAAGAACGGGCACAGCCCCCTCATGGTGTCGGTCGATGTCTACCGCCCGGCCGCCCGGGAGCAGCTCAGGATTCTCGGCAAGGAACTCAACCTGCCGATCTACGCCGGAGCGCCCGAGGAGTCGAAGCCGCTCGACCTTGCACGGTCGGCACGGCGCGAGGCCGCTCAGTCCGGCCGCGACGTCCTTCTGGTAGACACGGCCGGCCGCTTGCACATCGACGAAGAGTTGATGGTGGAACTGACCGAACTCAAGGACGCCTTGGCCCCGGTCGAAATCCTGTTCGTCGCCGACGCCATGACCGGGCAGGACGCTGTCAAGTCGGCCGAAGCTTTCCATCAGAAGCTCAACATCACCGGCGTGGTTCTGACGAAAATGGACGGCGATGCCCGCGGCGGCGCGGCGCTCTCCATTCGGCACGTCACCGGCCAACCGCTCAAATTCGTCGGCATCGGCGAGAAACCGGACGCCTTCGAGCCGTTCCACCCGGACCGCGTCGCCTCCCGCATCCTCGGCATGGGCGATGTGCTCAGCTTCATCGAGAAGGCCGAGCAGGCCATCGACCGCAAGCAGGCCGAGGAGATGCAGCGGAAGCTCATCGACAACGAGTTCTCGCTCGAGGATTTCCGCAATCAGATCAAGCAGTTGAAGAAACTCGGTCCTCTTGAGTCGATTCTGGGAATGATGCCGCAGGTCGGTATCATGAAGGAACTCAAGAACGTCAAAGTGGACGAGAAGGAAATCACCCGCGTGGTGGCAATCATCGATTCGATGACGCCGCAGGAGCGGTACAACCACATGATCATTAACGGCAGCCGCCGCCGGCGAATCGCCAAGGGCAGCGGCACGTCGGTCCAGGAAGTCAACCAGTTACTCAAGCAGTACGGTCAGGCCCGCAAGATGATGAAGGAGATCTCGGGCGGGATGCTCGGCAAGAAGCTGGGCAAGATGAAGTTGCCGTTTTTCTGAGGAGTTGGCCCAGAAACGGTGGGACAGGTTTTGTCGGAAGGTGAAGGAAGAGAAATGCTGATGATTCGCCTGGCGCGATTCGGCGCCAAAAAGAAGCCGTTTTACCGAATCGTAGTGATTGAGAAAGAACGCGCCCGGAATGGCCGGAATCTCGAGGTAGTGGGCCAATACAACCCGCTCACTGCCCCGGCGACCGTGAACTTAAAGCATGACCGGATCGCGTATTGGACCAAGGCGGGCGCGCAGATGTCCGACCGGGTCAAAGTCCTGGTGGAGAAGAATCCGGCGCCGGAGCCAGTAACCGCCTGACGCCGAGGGCGCCAATCCGGCCCCGATGAAGCCGGCTTGGTACGATTGAGCTTGGGAGATCGGGATGAAACAACTGATTGAGGACATCGCGAAAGCTCTGGTGGACAGTCCCGAACAAGTCTCCGTTAACGAGGTGTCAGGAGAGCAGGTGACCGTCCTGGAGCTACGGGTGGCCCCCGGGGATTTGGGAAAAGTCATCGGCAAGCAAGGGCGGACGGCCCGCTCGATCCGGACAATTCTGGGTGCGGCGAGCATGAAGCTCAACCGCCGCTTCACCCTGGAAATCCTCGAGTAGCAGTGAGTTCCGATTGGGTAGCCCTCGCCACGCTGACCCACACCCGTGGGAACCGTGGAGAGTTGGCCGCGGTTTCGTTGACGAGCGACGCCGATCGGTTCCAGTCGATCACCCGCGTTGTCTTGAAACGGGAAGGCGAGGCATCGGGGCGGGAGGCCGTGGTCGAGAACGCCTGGATGCACGGCGGGATGCTGGTCCTGAAGTTCCAGGGCGTCGACTCCATCTCGGCGGCGGAGGAGTTGTCGGGGCTGGATGTTTGTATTCCCGCCAGCCAACGCCGCCCGTTGGCCGAAGGAGAGTATTTTCAGAGCGACCTGGTCGGGTGCGTGGTGATCGACCAGGAGTCCCAGGAACCGTTGGGGACGGTCAAAGCTTTCCTGGAGGGCGCGGGGGGACCCGGCCTGCTGGAGTTGGACAGCGGAATGCTCATCCCCTTTGCCAGGTCGATCCTGACCGGGATCGATCCGAAGGGACGGAGGATCGTGGCGGCATTGCCGGCGGGGTTGAAGGACCTGAACCCGTCGTGATCTTTCACGTTCTGACGATCTTCCCGGAGTTTTTCGAAGGTCCGTTTTCGTACGGCGTGGTGGCGCGCGCCAAGGCGGCCGGACGGTTGGAGATCCGGATCCACGACCTTCGGAACTGGACCCGGGACCGGCACCGGACGGTGGATGACCGGCCTTTCGGCGGCGGCGAAGGGATGGTGCTGAAGCCGGAACCGCTGTTTGAGGCGTGCGAGAGTATCTGGCCCGACAAGGGCGAGGACCGGCGCATTGTACTGCTGTCCGCCCAGGGCCGACGGTTCGACCAGGCTGCGGCAGAGCGGCTGAACCGCTATGCTGAGATTTTGCTCATTTGCGGCCGGTACGAAGGAGTGGATGAGCGCGTCGCCGAACATCTGGCGGATGAGGAACTGTCGATTGGCGATTTTGTGTTGAGCGGCGGCGAACTGGCGGCCGCTCTGGTCGTGGATGTGGTGGCGCGCACGATTCCCGGAGTGCTCGGCAACGAGGCTTCGAGCGAGTTTGAGTCGTTCAGCCAGGGGGACCGGATTCTGGATTGCCCCCACTATACGCGGCCGGCGGAGTTCCGCGGTTGGCGCGTGCCGGACGTGCTGGCCGGCGGCAACCACGAGGAGATTCGAAAGTGGCGCCGCGTGGCGGCGCTCGAAAAGACGGCCCGCATGCGGCCGGACCTGCTGGAACGGCGGGACAGGGATTTGAGACAAGAAGGCTAGGACCATGAACCATCAGTTGCTCACGAAGTTCATTACCAGGAACAAGCGGACCGACATTCCGGAGTTTCGCCCCGGCGATACCCTCAGGGTACACGTCAAGATCAAGGAAGGCGACAAAGAGCGCCTGCAGGCATTCGAAGGAACGTTGATTGCGCGTAACAACACCGGCATGGGTGAGTCGATCACGGTGCGGAAGATCAGCTTCGGGCACGGCGTCGAGCGCATCTTCCCGCTGCACGCGCGAGTCATCGATCACATCGACGTGGTCCGAACCGGCCGGGTGCGGAGGGCCAAACTGTACTACCTGCGCGCGCTCAAAGGCAAGGCAGCGCGGCTGCGGGAGCGCGAGTAACCCGTTGAGCCGGGCCGCGACGCAACCTCGGTGCTCCAGCTTGACCGAACGTGAGTTGCGCCGCCGCGGCTACTGCGTGGTGGCCGGAGCGGACGAGGCTGGGCGCGGCTCCCTGTTCGGGCCGGTGTTCGCCGCCGCGGTGGCGCTCGATCCCGAATGCCCGGTGCGCGGTCTCAACGATTCCAAACAACTCGAGGCGGCTCGCCGGGAGGTCCTGGCGGATCGCATCCGGCGGCGGGCTGTTGCCTGGCGGATCGCGGCCGTGGACGCGGCGACCATCGACCGCATCAACATCTATCAAGCGTCGCGGCTAGCGATGAAACGCGCGATTGATGGCCTGTCGCCCGCACCCGATTATGTCCTCTGCGATGCCCTGACGCTCGACATCGCCGCGCCGCAGAAGGGCATCATCAAAGGCGACGCCCGCTGCCACGCCATCGCGGCCGCATCTATCCTGGCAAAGGTGGAGCGCGATCGCTGCATGGCGGCGTGGGAACTCGTCTACCCGGGATATGGTCTGGCGCAACACAAAGGCTATGCGACTCCGGAACATCAGGAGGCGCTGGAGCGCCTGGGCCCAACACCGCTGCACCGCTTGAGCTATGCTCCCGTCAGGGCCTGCAGCCGTTTTCCAGTAGACTGGAATCAACCGACCCTGTTCGAGCCAGACGAATGCCCGTAGAGCCGACACAGTCCGCGGCGGACGAAACCCGACCCGTCCTCCAACCCGTCTACCGCTGGTATCACAAGGCGCTGGCCCTCGCGTTCATCATCTTCTGCCTCGAAGTCGGCATCATTCTGCTCGTCCTGCCGTGGTCGGAATGGTGGGACGACAACTTCTTTTCTTCAGTGGCGCCTACCTGGCCCGTGTGGCGGGAGTTCTGGCACAACGCCTATTTCCGCGGGGCCGTGAGTGGATTGGGAATTGTCAACATTTATATATCGTTCGGCGAAATGCTGCGCCTGCGCCGTTTCTCCGGAGGATGAAAGGATTTCATTGCCTTGCCGTGCCGCGGACGGCTAGACTAAGGGAGGTACGAGAATTCAATGTGGAAGCGCAGAGACGAGACAAAACTCGAGGGCCCCGGTGCTAGTCCGTCCTATTCGCAACCAGCGAGCGAGGGAATTCCGATGTCCACTATGACGAGTCGTACTCTGGATTCCGACTACCCGCGCGGCGTCGCCACCATCGGCAAGGCGGTGGCGGTCAAGGGTCAGGTCTCGAGCCGCGAAGATCTGTTCGTCGACGGCGAAGTGGAAGGCTCGGTGGAAGCACTGGAACACAAGGTCACCATCGGTCCGCACGGCCGGGTCCAAGCGGGGATCCGGGCCAGAGAGATCCTGGTTCTCGGCGCCGTGGTCGGCAACATTGAAGCGATCGAAAAGATCGAAATCCGCAAGGACGCCAAACTGAACGGCGACATCAAGACGGCGCGCATTGTGATTGAGGACGGCGCCTATTTCAAGGGCAGCATCGACATCATTAAACCGGAGCCGGTGAAGGCGACCCCCGCTCCGAAACCGGCGGCCTCATCCGCCGCCGCTTCCCCCCAACCCGCCCCCGTTTCGAGTGGAGGCGGACGCTGACATCGCTGACGACTTGTGATCGCGGAACGATTGAAATCATTCTTAGGGTTCGGTGAAGCCGAGATCGCCCGGTCGCGGCCCGGTGCGCTTCCGCGCAGACAGGACGTCCCCGACACTGTCGTCCGCCATAGCTCGGGGCTCGATCAGTTCCTCGCCTATATTCGGGATGAAACGGGTCTAACGCTGCTCGATCTGGGCGGCGCCAACCAGGAAAACATCACTTACATCACCACGCTCGGCCACAAACTCTACTCCGAAGATCCCATCCGCAGCCTCCGCCAGGGGCGTGACCAGGTCCCGGATGACCCGATGCATCCCGCGGATATCGAGATGTTCCTCGAGCAGAACCTGAATTATCCGGATGACCACTTTGACGGCGTTCTGGTGTGGGACGTGCTCGAGTATCTGGAGCCCAGGCTCCTGAGCGCGGTGATGGAACGCCTTCATCGCATCGTCAAACCCGCCAGTTGCATCCTTGGGGTGTTCCGCGCGCAGGAGAAGGCGTTTCCGGGGCCGTTCTTCTCTTTCCGCATTCACGACTCCCGGACGATGATTCTGTCCAGACGCGGGTTGATGAAGCCAATTCAGGTGTTCAACAACCGCAACCTGGAAAAGCTCTTCCACAACTACGGGACGATCAAGTTCTTCCTGAGCCGCGACGGCCTGCGCGACGTGCTGGTCCGCCGGTAACCCCGGCAGGATCGCCCGGTTTCCGGACAGATCCTATCCCTCAGTCGCAATCCCCTTCCACCTAATCCGAAGCCCGACCGCAAAGGATTGCTATTCCCGGTACCGTGTGGCTTGGGTCGGGGCCGGGTTGAGTGCACAACATTGCCCTCAGTTGCCGCTGTATGGAGGATGGGAATTGGGCAGGGGGCATGGCCAAGGACTACGTGATCGCGGTCGAGGGCATTTATCAGGTGGGGGAAACCCGAGTGTCCCTGGATTCCCTGGTTGACCTGTATCGTGAAGTCCTCTCCGTCGAAAGCATGGTCGATGGCTTTCCCGTGCTGACTCTGGAGCAGGTCCACGGGGCTCTGGCTTTCTACCTTGCGAACCGGGGCAAGATTGATTCCTATTTGCTGGAAGGCCGCCGCCTTGTGGATTCTCATCACCAGGCGTCACGGCAAACCAACGCCGAGTTGATCGCCAGACTGCGCCGTGCCCGGGATGAAGCCCAGATTCCAAGCTGACGCCGATCTCGACGGTCGAGTGATTTCGGGGTCTCAGGCGCGCGGCGCCAGCAATCGACATTGTTTCGGCCATCGAAACAGGACTCACTGGTCTCGCTGATCCCGAGGTACTCCGTCCGTGCGCCGAAGCGGGACGTATCCTCGTCAGCCGCGATCGGAGAACCATGCCCGGACACTTCATCAAGTTCATTGCGGGGTCGTGAAAGTCCAGGCGTCATTTTGCTGCGTGGGAGAATTTCGATCGCTTCGGCAATTGAGGAACTCGCCATGATCTGTGAGGCACCCACAAACGAGGAATAGAAGAACCGTGTTATTTGGCTTCCGCTCTGACCCGGGTGGGATTCCTCTGATGAACCTTCTCCTGAGGCTTACATCGGCTCTCAAGTTTCTTTGCCAATGTTTTTGTTCATAAGCATCACTGCAGAATCGGAAGCCAGAATGAAAAGCGGGCAGAACTGACACAGCGATATCAGGGATTGGTCCTCCCTGATTTCGAAGGGTCTTGGTTCTGCTGGACACAGGCGCGGGCGTCTGTTATTATTAAACTATGGACACCACAACGAAGCGACTCCGTAATTCGCTAAGTTGTACCTGCCTGTCCTGTCTATCCCTCTCATCTTTGCTTTGGTATTGATCGCGGCTTCTTAGCGCTGCGGAGAGCATGGGCAATCGGTAGCCCAGAATCCCGCTAAGATTCCGTCGCTTCGGTACATCGGGGTTCGACTCCCCGGCTCTCCGCCAAGCTCTTTGACAATCTATAGTTGCGCGCGTGAGTGAGTGGCAAAACTGACCGGCTGTAACCCGGTTGCCTGGATGGCTACGTAGGTTCGAGTCCTATCGCGCGCACCAATTTGTCCGGATGGCCGGGACCTTCAGCAGCGCTTTTTGCCGAGGCCCGCCCTGGACATGGGCCGGTGGTGGAATCTGGCAGACACACCTCGCTTAGAACGAGACGCCTCGCGCATGGGAGTTCGAGTCTCCCCCGGCCCACCAGCCAAGACTCCCGGGGCGAGACTCGCCCAAAACGCCCGTTGAAAGGCTACCGGGAGTCATATGCACCCGACCGGACGGCGACGGTAGCAGCCTCCAAAACTGCGATTCGGGGTTCAATTCCTCGCGGGTGTGCGCCATGTGGGAGATGCCGAAGTGGACGAGGCGACTGTCTGCAAAACAGTTCTTACCGGGTTCGAGTCCCGGCTCTCACTCCATCGGAGGGCGCGAAGCGACGGCAACGCTTTCTGGTCCCGAAAACCAGCGCTCCGGATTACCCCCGGATGGAGGTTCGACTCCTCCGCCCTCCGCCACCTATCACAAAGTTCTTGCTTTTTTTTGATATCTTCCTTTACTATGGAATTGCGTGATGAAACAAGGTAGCCATTTCGGGACAATGCCGCAGGGAACCAAACCCTCGTGCGTCGATACCCTGAATCCGCGCGAAGGTCCGTAGCCCCGTATGAGATAGGATTCCAGACTCTCATTACGGGGCCCGTCGAAAGACGGGCCTTTTTGCTTTTGACGCCTACTGTTTTACGGGCACTTGGGAAACGGCTGAACCCGCATGATTTGGGATCATGAGAATCCCGGTTCGAATCCGGGGTGCCCGACCAGTGTGTTTGGCGGCCGAAAGATCGGGTAAAGGCACCGCGGGGCTGAAAGGATCTAACCGTCCACGTGCTGCCGTCGAAGTGTATTCTTTGATAATTGAATAGAAGTAATTGGAGGTAAAGCGAGTGTGACTTATTGGTTGAGTTCCAGCCTTCCAAGCTGGCGAAGAGAGTTCGATTCTCTCCACTCGCTCCAGGCGGGTATCGTCTAGCGGCCAGGATTGGACCTTGCCAGGGTCCGGACACCGGTTCGAATCCGGTTACCCGCTCCAAGGTCGAAGTAGTTTAGTGGGAAAAACGGAGCCCTCGTAACGCTCAGATGGCGGTTCGAATCCGCCCTTCGGCTCCAGGGTTTGAGCCCCGCAAGCATTGCTGGCGATGCGCCGCTCCTGTAAAGCGGAGAAGCCCGTTCGATTCCGGGCGCGGGGCTCCAGCGCCCGAGAGCACGGTAGGCTGTGCATCCGTCTGATACACGGAAGGTCGCGGGTTCGATTCCTGCTCGGTCGACCAGATTTTTGATGCGGAGAAGATGAGCTGGAGCGCACGGCGGTCTCATAAGCCGCCACTAGGTGGGTTCGATTCCCACCTCCGCAACCACGGGGACGTCGTTCAACGGGAGGACTGCTGGTCTGCACCCAGCCGATGAGAGTTCGATTCTCTCCGTCTCCACCAAGTTCGCCTGCGTAGCTGAGATGGACTAGCACCGGTCTGAAAAGCCGGACACGGAGATTCGAGCGCTCCCGCAGGCGCCAGATGTGACCGTGGCCGAGTGGCTCAGGCGATGGATTGTGGCTCCATCCACGAGAGTTCAATTCTCTCCGGTCACCCCATTTCGAAGGGGGTTCGGTTAGTGGCAAGCCGTCAGCCTTTGAAGCTGGCTTCGGGCGTTCGATTCGCTCACCCCCCTCCACGCATCCGCTGGCGCAACGGGCGGCGCGCCGCGATCTGAACGCGGAGGTTCCAGGTTCGAGGCCTGGGCGGCCAGCCATTTTCTTGCGGGTATCGTTCAAGGGATAGGACAGAACGCTACGAACGTTCAGATTGGGGTTCGACTCCTCATACCCGTACCAGGTTTTCGGCCGGTCGTTCAAATCGCACAGGACACAGCGCTCCGAACGCTGAGATTGGGGTTGGAATCCCCACGGGCCGGCCATTTCGCGGTGTAGGCCGACTGGTGAGGCACTTGATTGTCGATCAAGACGATGCGGGTTCGATTCCCGCACACCGCGCCAGAGGTTGCGGGGGTGTCGTCTAAATGGAAAGGATCGCTGGCTTTCAATCAGCGGATGCGGGATCGTTCCCCGCCGCCCCTACCAGACTTTCGGACCATCGGCTTTGGCGGCGAAGCCCTCGACTCTTCATCGAGAGAGGACAGTTCTTGCCTGTGAGGGCCCACCAGGTTGTTCCGAGGTAGCCAAGTTGGCAAGGCGCCTGACTGTTAATCAGGAAACGCGCAGGTTCGAATCCTGCCCTCGGAGCCAGTCAGTCCCAGGAGCGGGACGTCATGCCGGGGTAGTCGTCTGGTGACGGCGCTTCTCCTACAAAGAAGATCAGTAGAGTTCGATCCTCTACCCCGGCACGAGTTCGGAACCTATGCCGAATTGGAGAGGCACCTGACTTTTAATCAGGACGAGGTGGGTTCGATCCCCACAGGTTCCACCAGACAGTGGCGCCGGGCGACGTGGTTCGTCGCCCGGCGCTTTTCCCTCGACCACGAATGCGCGGTCGAACAATCAGAAGCTCAACTTCAGCCCAAACTGCAGCACTCGCATCGCCGCCCGGAGACTGCGGATCTCCCCCATGCGGGGAGCATCGGGCGTGACCGACTGCGGCGAGACAAACCCGATGTTGTTGGGTTGCCCGAAGTACGGCGTGTTGAGGGCGTTGAACGCTTCAGCGCGGAACTGCACCTTGAACCTCTCGGTGACCGAGAAGTTTTTGAACAGCGAAAAATCGACATTTCGCTGGCCCGGCGAAGTCATGATGTTCCGCCCGGAGTTTCCGTAGTGGCACAACTCGGGGCGGGTGGGAACGTTGCACGTCACGCGTTGGAAGGCGAAGGGATCGAACCACCTTGCCCGATTGCCGTCTTCGAGCCGGCCATCGGCCAACCGGTCCGGACGCACCGGAGTGCCATCGCCGCCCGTGTTGAGGTCGTTGCCGCCCACCGTCGGCGTCCATGGAAACCCTGTGCGGAACGAAAAGATGCCGTTGGTCTGCCATCCCTTGAGCATTGCGCCCGGGACCCCCGTCAGGCTCTTGCCGAACGGAATCTCCCAGACGTAGTGGAACACCGCGTTGTGGGTGATGTCGAACGCGGTGCGTCCCCGCGAGCCCAAGCGATCGTTGGCTACCTGGCGGCCCGCTCCTTCGTTACCCCCGTCTTCGCCATCGCCCCATGCCTTGCTGTAGGTGTACGCCAAGCCGAAGGTGAGGCCTTTCGAATAGCGCCGCTCAATCTTGGTCTGGAGACCTTGATAGAACTGGTTCGAGTACGAGTCGAACGCGAAGATGCGGCCGAGCGTTTGCACTCCCTTTGCCGGCGTCGACGGATCGTAGAACAGCTGGCGGGGTCTGCGCACCTGGAAGCTGGTGTCGAGCGACGGCAGGGCCCCGTTGAAGTTCTCGTAGGAGTTCGCTGAATGCGACGTCTTGGCGCCCACATACCCGACCGTCAGCGAGAGCGATCCTGGCAACTCGCGTTGAATGTCCAGGCTCCACTGCCAGACGTCCCGCTCCTGGCGGTCGGGTTCCAGGCGCCAAACGCTGAGAGGTCTCGAGATCGTCGTACCGCTGAACGGATCGTCAAGAGTGAGGATCGGCTGACCCGGGCGGAACCGTCGCGTTGGCCCTCCGGGAACGGCATCGGTGATCGAGTCAAATTGTTCGACGCCCGCGAGCGGGGGCATCAGGTTTGCCGTGCTGATCTGCACGAAGTGCTGCGGGCTGGTGTACTGCCCGGCGCCGGCCCGAACCACCCACTTCGGCAAGGGCCGATAGGCGATTCCCAGCCGGGGCTGCCAGAACGGCGCTACCTGCTTCCAGAATTTCTGGCGGCCTTCCTCGCTCTCGACGCCCGGGAAGATCGTCGGAATCTGCGCGCCGCTTCCCGGAACCGTGTAGGGCCGCTCCAGGTCGATGGTACGCACGTGACCCAGCAGGTCGTAGGGATTGCCCATATAGTCGAAGCGCAGCCCGGCCGAGATGCTGAGATTCGGGGTGGCCTTCCACTCGTCGGTGATGTAAGCGCCCACCCGCCGGGACCGCATGTTGACCGAAGGGTAGCCCTCGGCGGTCTGGCTTCGCGAGGGATATCCGAGCACGAATGACGCGAAATCGAGACCGCTCTCGTTCGCCCCGAAGCTGAGCGCGCCGCGGGTCAGGTTGGCCGCTCGCCGGTCCATCGCCGCATGCACGATCAGGAGCCCCGTCTTGATCACGTGCTTGCCTTTGATGATCGACAGGTTGTCGGCAATCTGATAGCTGTAGGTGTCGTCGGTGCGGCCGTTGAGGTCGCCAATCGTGAAGCCGATGCCCGGAATGCCGGTCTCGGCCGGGGTGAATTTGCGGTTGTTGTCAGTTGCGACTCGGAACTTGCCGATGCCCAGTGTGTCGACATCGAAGTCTGAATTGGAGCGGGGATTGATGTAATTGTCGCCCCAGTTGTTGATGCCGAACCGGAGTTCGTGCAGCACGTTCGGGCTGAACGTGTGGATCCACTGGGTGGCCACGTTATAGGCGTCCGAGACGCGGTCTTCTGGGAAGTTGGGATTGATCTGGTTCGCTTCCCAGTTCGACTTGTCCACTGCGAAACGGCCGAAGACCTTGTCCTTGGACGTGAAGTTGTGGTCCATGCGGCCGAAATACTGGCGGGCGTGGATGATTCCCGGGACCGCGCGGCGCGCCGTGAAGTCGAGCGGATCCAACTGCTGGAAGTCGGGCTGCGGCAGGTACTTGTCGATCACGCCCTGCGCCCCCGCATGCAGGCGTGTGGAGGGGATGAGGTTGCCGCTGAAGGGATTCCCCGTGAGCGGATCGAAGATCACGATCGGCGCGCGGACCGGCCTTCCCGTCGCCGGATTATTGGGCGGATTCAGCAATCTTGAAAAATCGCCTCGCCGAAAATCGTTGCTCGGCCACCACGCGGTCACCACGCTTTCCTGCGTTTGCCGCCGCTCTTCGTAGTTAAACGACCAGAACGTGCGGTTCTTGATCAGCGGACCGCTGACAAACGTACCGAACTGATTGCGGCGAAGGCGGTCCTTCTTGAGTCGCTCCGCGCCAGCCGGCCGTTCGAAGTTGAGAAAATACGTCTCGGCATCCAGCGCGTCGTTCCGGATGAACTCCCAGAACGTGCCGTGCAGGCTGTTGGTTCCCGACTTCATCGCAACTTCCACGCGCGCGCCGGAACTCTGCCCGAACTCCGCCGAATAGGAGCCCGTCTGCACTTTGAATTCCTCCACCGCGTCGATCGACGGGGTGAAGCTAGAGATGTTGTACAACGGCGCGATCGATTCCACGCCGTCCAGCGTGATGCTCTGATGCACTTCGCGCTGGCCGTTGGCGATCACCGACATGCCGCCGCCGGGGATCGGAAATCCGCCCTGCCCGTCGGCGCCGCCGCTGCGGCTGCCGTATTGCACACCCGGAACCATCGCGGCCAGGTGAATCAGGTTGCGCCCGTTCAACGGCAGGTCCGAAACCCGCTTGTTCTCGATCACCTGCCCCACGGTGGAGTTCTCGGTCTCGAGCACCGCGCCCGATGCCACCACGTCCACGGTTTCGCTCACTGCGCCGACCTCCAGCACCACATCGACGCGCGCTTTCTGCTGCGTTTCCACTTTCAACCCGCTCACGCTTTGGGTGCGGAAACCCTGCATCTCGACCCTTACCGTGTATTCGCCGATCTCGATCAGCGGAAACGTGTACTCACCGCTGGCATTGGTTGTTTTTGACGAAGTCTGGCCGGTCGCAATGCGGGTGATGGTGACCTTCGCGCCCGACACCACCGATCCCGTGCTGTCCTTTACCAAGCCTAAAATCTCGGTTGCCGTAGTTTGCGTTCTGCCAACCGGCGCGACCAATCCCAAGAGGATGCCGGCGGCGACGCCAAACGACACAAGTCTGGTTGTCATGAATCTCCTGTAGCTGAATTGAACTGCCGTTACTTTGCCCCTAGACCGATTGTTTGAAAGCTATATCAATGCAGTGATAGGAGTCAAGTAAAATCCACAGATCTCCCTGACGTGGACTTCTGATGCGTGCCGCTGATCCTCAGAGTGCAGGAAATGCGCACCTCGCAAACCACAGATTCATCGAGCCATTTCGCTCGCCCGCGCGCGATGGTACGATGCGGTTTCATGAATATCCGGACTTTTTTCCTTTTCTTACTCTTCGCAGCCATTGCCGGAGTCGCTGCCGCCCCCTGCCGGGCGGAGCCAGGCCTTACGGCACGCTATCGTCACGAATCGGGCGCTGCCTTGCGCGACTCCGTTGTCCGCACGTTCACCGCCGTCCAGGGGAGCGTCGAATCACGAGGGTCCAGGGAATACCAATGGTGGTCGCTGAGCGCGACGACGGCCGGCGGCCGGCGGTTCCGGATTTGGATTCTGAGCGCCGGCTATCCCGCCATGACGCTGGAGGCGGCCCGCTCATCGACGGTGCGCTACCTGGTACAGGAAGGTTCCGCCCGGCCACGCGAATACCGGAACCCGCTCACCGGCGAGGCCGTTCTTCCCGCGATGGGAGGATGGGAGCACCTGATTCCGCGTCCGGTTGCCGGAGCCGGACCCTTCGCCGAGCAGGTCCGTTATCTCGGCCACCGCTACGTGCGCGAGTCGATCGAGCGGCTGGCGCCCGAAGCGCCCCCTTCCGATGCCCGCGTCGTCGCCTTGCGGCCCGACCTTCTCATTGGCCCGGCCACCAACAATCGCCAGAAGGACCCGACCCGCCGCTACGACGAAAGCGACTACGAGATGGTGCGCTTCGTTCAGGACGACTATCGTCAACTGCGGGACGCGGGAGCCACCTGTGTGCTGGCGGAGGGTGAACAGGTCGCCTGGGCCGACGAACTCGGTCTTTATTATTGGCGGGGCGGCAAAACCCTCCCGTACCCCGAATTCCTGTATCGCAGCCAGTATCTCGGCCCCGCTCTCTACCTGGACGAACCCGCTGTGGTCACGCGCGACTACACGATCCGTCCCCGGTTGGCCAAGGACGAGGCATTCCGCAAAGCGCTCAGTCCCCAGATTGTGCTGGAGGCGTTCCAGAAGCATTACGACGAGGTATTGCGCGAGGGAGCGCCGGTGGCCCTCATTCGCGGCTTGCGCGCACGGAAGGACGTCGATGTGGGGACCATGGATTTCGCCCAGGAGAATCTCTACAGCTGGGAGACAATGGTCAGCACCAGCGCGTATCAATTGTCGCGGGACCCTCGCGTCCCGGAGGCGATGGTCTTTGAGCCGCCCGGCCGCATCGGAACCCGCCGCACGCTGCCGGAGATGAACATGACCTACGGGGTCCAGTTGCCGCTGGTCCCGCAATCGTTGACCGGGGTGATCTTCGGCTTCCTCCGCGGGGCCGCCCGGCTCACCAACAAGAGCTGGGGCGTCAGCATCTACGGCAGCGTGAGCCGCGACGACGCGCCGGTCTGGCTCACGCACGCCTACAACCTGGGCGGCACGCGCTTCTTCTTCTGGGACAACCATCGCCTGGCCTGCGTCCCGTTTCCGGAGGTTCTTGCGCTCGCCCGCCACCTGCAGAATCACGCGTCCAATCAGCCGCTTCGCGATCTGACCAAACTCCGGCGTGCCGCCGAGGTGGCCATTCTGCTGCCTCCCGGATATGACCTGGGCCACGTTCAGACAGGTAAGGGCAATCTGTGGGGCGTCGGCGAGTTGAACCTGGAGAGGATCAACCGTCGCGGCGTCAAGCACCGTGTGGTCATGTCGAGTTTCTTCACCGAGATCGAGCGGTGCCTTCGGCTCGGCGTCGAGTTCGACCTGCTGTGGGACCTGCCCGGCAAGACCGTGACCGGATATCGCGAGACCGTGCGCATCCGCGAGGACGGCAAAGTCGAGGTCATACAAAAAGGCAAGCCGCTGTTGGTGGGCCCGGCGCGCACCCCGGTTCGGCCCGACGGCGAGCCTCCGCGGCTTTCGGTGGCCCACACTGCTCAAAGCAGCCCGGATGCCGTGGAAGTGACCGCTCGCGCCCGCGTCGTGGAGACAACGGCGCCGGTGTATTACACCTTTGGCGGGGACACGGCGGGCCTTCATCACAACGCGCTGGTGGCTTGGGAAGTGTACGGCCCCCACGAAGAAGATGAGGTCTACCTGATGCCGCCCGCGCTGAAGCCGAAGGCGGATGCAGCGAAAGGCGAGGCCGAGGTGACGTTCAAGCTGACGCGGCCGGGATCGTATCGCCTCCGCGTGGCAACGGTGGATATGGCCGGCCGCAGCACGGTGGTCTGGAGGCCCCTGCGGGTGAGCCGCAACGCCGCCGGCCACCTGGCCCTCACCGGCGCCTCCCGTTGATCGCGTCCGCCCCCTTCCGTGGCCCGGCCGACGATGGCTCCGAACCGCGGGTGTTAAACCCGCGGGTTCTTTCGGAGCCACGACCATCAAACGCGCGGGTACCGTCAACCCGGATGTGAACGGCAAGGGGGCATGACCCACCGAACCGAGGCCGCACCGGCGGACCGACGCCGCACCGGATCGACGAACCTTCCCCTACAATCGGAAGGATCCTTATGTCCTCCCCATTGACCTTGCCGCCGGGCCTTCCGGAAAAAGCACAATCCGTTCTGAGCGGCTTCCTGGATGCGGCGCGGGAAGCCTTCGGCGCGGACCTCGTCAGCGCAGTCCTGTTCGGCAGCGCCGCCGAGGGCCGATTGAGGGCCACCTCCGATCTCAACCTTATCCTCGTGCTCCGGCAATACACGCCC
>CAZGUX010000312.1:0-6127 GCA_964529305.1 uncultured Solibacteraceae bacterium
CGGAAACGTTGACGACCCCCTGGCGGTACAATGAGGCGGCATGGTCCTCAGCGCTGAAGAAGAGTTCCTGGTGAAGATTGTGCGAGCGCTCCCCCCGAAGGAAGCCCAAAGAATTTTGACTTGGGCGAATCAGCTTTCGGATCTCTCCCAAGGCCGTGAAATCGAGTGGTCGGATGCCTGGACGGATCAGGACGTCGCCGATGCCGCGGCAGCGTCATTGGCTCTTTTTGAAGAGCAGGAGCGAAACGGAGCTTGAAGCCCAGCGACGTGGTGATTGCCGGATTTCCGGGAGCAAGGATCACAAAGACCCGGCCCGCAATTGTACTTTCCACCGAAGACTATCATCGAAACCGCCCAGACGGTGTGCTCGGATTGGTCACTTCCGTGCGACCCGGGCCGTTAACGCCCACTGATTGCGAACTCTCTGACTGGCGACTCGCGGGGTTACACGCGCCCTCGTACTTCCGACTGTACCTTGTGACGCTTCCCCAACATGAAGTCCGTGTGATCGGCGCGTTGTCGAACGTGGATTGGCAGAGAGTTCTCGCGTGCCTCGGTTCCGGTCTGGCCGGTACATGACTCAAGCCCACGGAAGACACATAAGAACAAGGACGCCCTGATGTAGCCTTTGCAGGCACTCAGGAGACGGCTACCGGTCGATCCGTACCAGCGACTTGTCGACCGCCGCGAGATTCGCCTTGCCGCACAAGCCCATCGCCAGCGCCAGCTCGGTTTCCAGCAACTCCAGCACCTTGCGCACTCCCGCTTCCCCATACGCGCCCAGGCCCCATAGCGCCGGGCGCCCGATGCACACCGCTTTTGCGCCCATCGCCAGCGCCTTCAGCACATCCGTCCCGCGCCGGAAACCGCTGTCCACCAGAACCGGCACCCGGCCGCTCACCGCTTGCACGATCTCCGGAAGCACCTCGATGGTGGAGGGAGCGTACTCCAGATACCGCCCGCCGTGGTTCGAGACAACAATTCCGGCGGCCCCGTGCTGGATGGCCAGTTCCGCGTCCTCGGCCGTGAGGATGCCCTTCACCAGCACCGGCAGCTTGACCCACGAGTTCAGCTTGTTCACGAACGACCAGTCGAGATGCGCCACCAACTGCCCGTGCAGCCGGTACGGATAGGGCAACGGGGGTTGACCTTCAGGAGGCCGGACGCGCCGCGTGCCCGGAGCGAGTCCCGGCGGCACCTGCGTCGCCACGCGGTTCCGCAACAGGCGCTCGCGGTGCGAGTCGTACGGAGCGTCCACGGTGAAGCAGATTGCCTTATACCCGTTGTCCGCCGCGCGCAACACCCGCTCGTGCGTTTCCTCCACATCGAAGCGGGCGTAGAGCTGCCACCATTTCGGAAAGCTGCTGGCCTTGGCCACGGTCTCCATCGGTAGGCTGGCCACGCTCGACAGGATCAGGATGTTCTTTTGCGCCTCCGCGCCCCGCGCGGTGGCCGCTTCCCCCTCGGGATGCGCGATCTGGTGCGCCGCCATCGGCGCGATCAGGATCGGGCTCCCGACTTTGTCGCCGAACAGGGTGGTCGCCAGATCCATCCGGGTCGCGTCCACCAGCATTCGCGGCCTGAGTGTGATCCGGTCGAACGCGTCCCGATTCCGGCGCAAGGTCCACTCGTTGTCCACTCCGCCGGCGATGAAGTCGTAGTTGGCTTTCAGGATGCGCGCGCGGCACACCGGCTCGAACTCCATCAGGTTGACCAGATCGTCGAGCGGAGGAATGCGGTCAGGCGAGTAGGGAATCTCCTGCTGCGCCCGGGCGAGCGGAGAGGCGGCAAGAAATCCCGCCAGGCGGCGGAACGCCCGGCGGCGAGTGAGGCTGCGGTCAGCGGGGGTCATGGCAGACGATGCATTCGTTGGAAGCGTTCCTGGCGCGATGGCAGTCCATGCAGGCCTGCATACTGATGTCCCTCTCCCGCGCCAGCGCATCGCGTTGGGCGACAGGACCGTGGCACGTTTCGCAGCTCACCTGGCCGGCCGCGAGGTGCTTCCTGTGGTTGAACGAAATCCACTCGGGGATGCGGTAGACGGGACGCCAGGGAATCAGTTGGTTCTCACGATGGAATCCGGCGAGCTTTGTGATCTGCGGGCTGTCTTTGCGCACCGACTGATGGCAGCCCATGCAGACCGAGGTGGCCGGGAGGGTGGCGAAGTCGCCGTTGCCCGGGATGGGATGGCACTGGGCGCAACGAAGTCCCTGCGCGGTGTGCAGCTTGTGAGAAAAGGGCAGCGGCTGCTCCGGCGGAGTCCGCGGCACGCGCGGGCTGGGAACTATGAAGGCTCCAGTTTGCGCCAACACCACCGCCGCGGAGGCCCAAGCGGCGAAGAACCCGAATCGCATTTTCGCTCTATTCTACTGCGTGGTGCGAAGTATCGCATTGGTCGAAGGGGAGTCCCCGAATGATCCCTCTCGCGGCGTCAGAGTAATATATGGCTTGCGGGATGGTATGCCGCGGACCGACTCAAGAGGAGAAAGCATGGATTTGGATCTGAAGGGACACGGAGCCGTCGTCACGGGTGGGGCTAGCGGCATCGGCCTGGAATGCGCGCGGGTCCTGGCGGGCGAAGGATGCCGTGTTGCCTTGTGGGACGTCTCGCCCGGCGTCAAAGCCTCCGCGGCCTCGCTGGCCGGGCAGTTCGGAGTGACCTCGCTCGGCCTGGTCGTCGACGTCACCGACTTCGGTGCAACCGAGGCCGCGGTCCGCGACACGGAAGCCTCCCTGGGACCGATTGCGCACCTCGTCCACGCGGCGGCCATCGGGTCCGGCAAGTTCGGGTTTCCCTTCACCAACCTTCAACCGTCTGATTGGCCCCGAGTCCTGGACGTCAACGTGATGGGAATGGTGCACGCCGCTCACGCGATCGCTCCCGGCATGATCACGAGGAAGGAAGGCACGATGGTCTTCGTCGCCTCGGTTGCCGGGCAGATGGGCTCGCAGACGGATCCGCCCTATAGCGCAAGTAAGGCGGCCAACATCAACTTCGCGCAGTGCCTGGCGAAAGATCTCGCGCGGCACAATGTGCGGGTCAATGTGGTCAGCCCCGGCATGGTTCGGACTCCCCTTAACCGGCAGGTGTGGCAGGCGTGGAACGAACAACAACCCCCGGAGCGCCGCCGCTCCTACGAGGATTGGGCCGGAGAGAAGGTGCGAGCCGTTGCGCCGTTAGGCCGCTGGCAGGAACCCGAGGACATCGCCAACATGGTGGCGTTTCTGTCGTCGGCGCGCGCCGCTCAGGTGACCGGACAGACCGTCAACGTCGACGGCGGTCAGGTGATGCACTCGTAGAAGCTCGTTAGTGGCCGCCGTTAGCCTCGCCCTTGTGCATCTGCTGGGCGAGGTAGTTGTCGTAGCCGATCTCCTGGATCAGGTGCAACTGCGCCTCGAGCCAGTCGACGTGGTGCTCTTCCTCCACCAGGATCTCTTCGAACAGGGTGCGGGAGGCATTGTCCCCGGCTTCCGTGGCCACCTGGATGGCCGCGTTCAGCCTCGGCAGCGCCTGCATCTCCAGCGCCAGGTCGTTTTCGTGCTGCTCCTTCACCGTGCGGCCGATCCGAATCGGGAACATGTCGGTCATGTTGGGCGAGCCATCGAGGAACAGCAGCCGCTGGATCACCTTGTCCGCGTGCTTCATCTCGTCGATGGACTCGGCTTGCGTGTACGCCGCCAGACGCATGTAGCCCCAGTTCTCGCACATCTTGGCGTGAAGGAAGTACTGGTTGATGGCTGTGAGTTCGGCTTTCAGAACTTCGTTCAGATAGCCGATGACCTGGTCGTTTCCGCGCATGGAGCCGATTGTAGCACGCGCGTTTTTCTCACCATTCCGAGTAGGGCGTGCCTTCCAGGCTGGTCTTATCCGACCCGCTGCGGACGTCCCAGATTCCCGGCTGGTTCTGGTCGACGCTCTGGCCGGCCTCCTCCATCTCGATCTTCCACGACGTGTTGCTGCCCGTGATCGGGTCGTACGGGATCTCTCGCAGGTATCCCTCCTTCACCAGGTCCTCGAGCGCCTGCGGGGCCTTCTGCTTGTCGTAGGTGTACTCGTCGATCACGGTGCGCATGGTGAAGAGGTTGCTCTTGAGCACGCTCTCCTTGGTGCGCAGAATCGAGCGGGTGTAAATGGGGACAGCCATCGAGACGAGAATGCTGATGATCGACATCACGATCAGGATCTCGATCAGCGTGAACCCGCGCCTACCATTCCGAGTACGGAGTTCCATCGGCCGCCTTCTCCATGCTCTTGGTATACACATCAAACAGATTCTGCCCGCCCCAGCCCATCGACCGTGGGTCGTCCTGCATGCTTCGCTTTCCCCAGTCGGTCGAATTGGTCATCGGATCTTTGGGGATGCGACGCAGTAACCGCACTTTTTTGTCGACCGCGCCCGAAACCTTGACGCCTTCCACCAGGATCTCGAGGCTCTCCGGATAGTTTTCGGCGCCCAACTTGCCGGGCCCGAGTTGCCCTTTGTCGGCCATGTCTTTGTACTTGTCGATCGCGTTCCGGATCTCGCGCAAGGCCAGGCGCAGTTCCTTTTCTTTTTCGCGCCGCACCTTGGTGCGCGCGAGAGGGACCGACATCGCGGTCAGCACCATCATGATGGTGAAGGCGACGATCAGTTCGACCAGGGTCAGGCCCCGCTGGTTGCGGCGCCGCGGAGATTGCGGTGGGGCCGGCTTCGGCCGGCGGCGGGCTTCAGCCCGCCCCTCGAGTTCGACCTTTCCGCTCGTGGGTGGCGCAACCTTCAGCTTCAGTTCCCCTGCCGGCCGAAGGCCGGCCGAGACCGGGATCTTCGATCCGCTTCGCCCCGGCTTCGCCGTGGTTGCGGAACTGAAGTTCCGCTGCGAGCTGAGGCTCGCGCCACCGGGCGAAAGGGGCGGACTCGAGAGGCGAGCTAAAGCTCGCCGCCGGCTGAAGCCGGCCCCACAACGGAAGCCGGCCCCACGGCAGAGGGAACCCCACGGCTTACGCCGTGGGCTCGAGGCGTGAAGCACAACGCGGATGGGGAGCCCTGAGCGCATACGCCACTATTTCACCGAGATCGCCGCGGCGGGCGGCGTCACGACGGCTTGCTCCAGTTTCGAATTGCGCAATGCAATGTCGGTAAATGTGACGCTCGTCGACCCCTTCCCGACTCCCTGGAAGACCAACGTCACCAGTGCGCCGGAGCCGCCGATGCCACCGGCCCCCGGCACGCGGCTCAGGGCGATCGAGGCCTCGCCGCTATCGTTGAGAATGTTCTTCGACATCGGGATCATGCCCTTGCCATCGGAGGAGAGCAGTCCGCCCACCCTCACGTCCATCAGGTGCACGATCTTGGGGTCGAAGCGCAGCCGGAAGGGAACGGTAAAGAGATCGTCCACGTTCTCCACCATGAGCGTGACCTGGACGGCGGCGCCGACGTTGACCTCCGACTGCACCGGCGCAAACACCAGTTTCGCACCGCCGGCCGGGGACGCAGCGGCGGGCGGAGGAGGCGTGGCCGGGGCGGGAGTGGCCGCGGGCGGCGGCGTCACCGGAGGCTTGGCCGCCGTTGCGGCCGGCGCGGGTGTTCCGGTTGCGGCCCCCGGAGTCCGGCGCGGCGAATAGCTCAGCCGCACCACCTGGTCTCCGCCAACCGCGATCGCGCGCAGGTTCTCTGCCCGAATCTCCGGCGTCCGTACCACGTGAGGGACCAGCACGAAAATCAACTCGTTCTCGCTGCGTTCGACCGTTTCCGAGGTGAACAGACGCCCAACCCATGGAATCTGGCCCAGAAACGGCAGGCCGTTCACCGTGCGGGTCTCCTGCAACTGCATGAGCCCGCCCAGGACGTTGGATTGCCCTTCACGGAGCCGGACATCGAACGTGACCTTGCGCTGGCCAATGACCGGTTGCTCGACGCCGCCGATCGAAATCCGCTCGCGCACGTTCGAGATGTCCACTTCCACATGCATCGAGACTTCATCGGCGGAGTGAATTTTGGGGGTGATGTCCACATTGACGCCGACGTCCTGATATTGAAATTGCGTGTTCACCAGCGGGTTGATGCCGACACCTCCGATGCCGGGCTGAAAGCTGCCGCTGGCGATGGGGACGCGGTCGCCGATCTTCAGGCTGGCCTTCTGGTTGTCC